>NZ_JBFTPA010000008.1:0-311573 GCF_056398245.1 Paenibacillus sp. 01T47 | reverse complement strand
TTACCCACGTGTTACTCACCCGTCCGCCGCTAAGTATCAGAGGTGCAAGCACCTCATCAACTCCGCTCGACTTGCATGTATTAGGCACGCCGCCAGCGTTCGTCCTGAGCCAGGATCAAACTCTCCAAATTGGTTGTTTGACTTGCTCAATACTTAACTAGCTATTTTAAAACATTACCGGATCGACGTGATCCATTTGTTCAGTTTTCAAAGAACTTGTTTGTCACATTTTGTCGTGACAAGAAATGATATTATCATCTTCGTCCAACGTTGTCAACCGTTTGTTTCACAAATGTTTGTGAGTCATTCAATTGTTTGTCCGTGTCTCAGAAGCGACAAGAAATAATATATCACTTACGCAAACAGAATACAAGTTGAAAAAAATGACAATTACAATTTATCTTAACGCACTCTTTATTCTGGTTTATGGATAGTAATCCATCATCATTTAACTAAAAACAAAAGGAACTATTCCTCAAGGTCTATAACCTTAAGGGACAGCTCCTTCTTATTAAAGCATTCAAAACAATGCTTTGAATGACGTTTTATTACTATATAACGGTTTCACCCAAAAGGCGCAATAACTCAGCTTCCTCTTCTATAACCGTAATACCAAGCTCGCGAGCTTTCGTCAGCTTGCTTCCGGCGCTTTCGCCAGCTACAACAAAATCTGTTTTCTTAGATACGCTGCCCGAGATTTTGGCTCCGCAAGCTTCGAGCAGCTTTGCAGCTTCATCCCTAGACATCGTCGGCAGCGTACCTGTAAGTACGACTGTCTTCCCGCTGAATACACTATCATTTCTCGCAACCAGCTGCTGTTCCGCTTCAGCTTTCACACCTAGCTCGCGCATTCTGGCAATACTCGCAGTAATAATGGGATCTTGAAAAAATCCAACGATGCTCTCAGCAACAATACAGCCAACATCCGGAAGCGTAATAAGTTCTGCAGCTTCCGCCTGCATAATAGCATCTAGATTTCCATAATGATCAGCCAGCATTTTCGTTGTTGCTTTGCCCGTGTTCGGAATGCCTAGAGCAAATAAGAATGACGCAAGCTCTCTATCCTTGGACTTTTCAAATGCGGCAAGCAGCTTGAGCGCCTTCTTCTCACCGAATCGTTCGAGTCCAATCAGATCATCGTAAGTAAGTGCGTACAAATCAGCAGGATCACGTACTCCGCAATCTTTGTATAGCTGTTCTGCTGTCATGACGCTGAACGTATCGATATCCATTGCATCCCGAGACGCGAAATGAGTGATCCGGCCGATAATTTGCGGCTGGCAGCCCAGCTTATTATTGCAGAATAGGTGAGCTCCCCGCTGCTCGAGCTCCGTTCCGCATGATGGACATACCGTTGGAAACACAATTTCTTCACCAGGCACATCATCGGCCTTGCCCAATATTTCTGGAATAACATCATTTGAGCGGCGAATCGTAACGAGTGTCCCTAGTGCGAACTTGAGGTTTTTGCGTTCAATATCGCCAATATTATTGAGAGTACAGTTTTGTACAGTAACACCAGCGAGCTCAACAGCCTCGACACGCGCGACTGGGGTTATTTTGCCGGTACGGCCAACCT
The DNA here is from genome assembly GCF_056398245.1 of Paenibacillus sp. 01T47. Classification (NCBI taxonomy): domain Bacteria; kingdom Bacillati; phylum Bacillota; class Bacilli; order Caryophanales; family Paenibacillaceae; genus Paenibacillus; species Paenibacillus sp. 01T47. The sequence continues at coordinate 309,994 of NZ_JBFTPA010000008.1, read as the reverse complement.
CCCAAGACACGGCTTCGAGTACTGTTGCTGCTTCCTCCGCTTCGAACTTAAAGGCAACCGCCCAGCGAGGGAATTTATCCGTATAACCGAGTGCTTCCCTCGTCCGCATATCTACAACCTTGATTACAGCACCATCAATGAGGAAATCCAGCTGCTCCCGTTTTTCTGTTACACGCAGCAACTCTTCTTGAACCTCTTCGATCGTATTTTGATACGTTACATATGGATTCACCTTAAAGCGGTTGTCGTTCAGAAACTTCTGCATTTCATGATGATCTGCAAAAGAAACTCCGTCAGCGTAGCCGACATTATAGAAAAATGCGTTCAGCTTCCGCTCGGCTGTAACCCGCGGATTAAGATTGCGCAGTGCGCCTGCTGCGGCATTCCGTGCATTTTTGAGCGGTTCAGCTGCCGTTTCATTATATTTGGCGAGCACCGAAAGCTGCATAATGCCTTCTCCCTGCACTTCAACAATACCATCAGCCCATGGAATTGTGAGCGGAACAGAACGTATCGTTCGAACCTGCTGCAATATCCCTTCGCCAATCGCACCGTTTCCGCGCGTAGCTGCTTGAACCAGCTGTCCATCCTCGTAGGTCAGATTCAGGGTCAAGCCGTCAAACTTCAGCTCAACGACATAAGTAGGCTGCGGCAAAGGCTCTTCTTCCGGATGTTTTGCATTATAATCGGCGACTGCTTTAAGCAATCTTGTATTCCACGAAAGCAAGTCTTCCGTATTTTGAGCTTTATCCAAACTCCATAAACGAGCACGGTGTTTGTACGGCTCAAAACCTTTGAGCAAATCGCCGCCTACTCGCTGTGTCGGCGACTCAGGCAAAAACACGCCCGTCTCCTTCTCCAAAGCGACAAGCTCATCATAGAGCTTGTCATAATCCGTATCATTTATTGTAGGCTGATCAAGCGTGTAGTAGCGATAATTATGCTCTGCAATGATCGCAACAAGCTGCTGCATTCTCTCTAATTGAGCGTTCACGGAAGGCTCCTCCTTCTAATCGTCAAAAATGGCTGATCAACCTTATACTTTTGTTATCGGGGCAAAGCCGGCAAGCAATCGCTTGATGCCAACCGGAGCCGGGAATGCGATGTTAAGCTCCATATCCTTGCCCGTCCCTTTGACGGAGACGATAACGCCAATTCCCCATTTGCCATGCGACACGCGATCACCTGACGCAAATGTTCCAGGCGCGGCATCGCCCGCCGCGCTGCTCCCCTGAGCCGCCCGAGCGGCTTCCTGCAGCGGCGTGCTGACACGCACGCCGCCTCCTCTGCCGCCCATCGCGGCCGGGCCCGTTCCCCCCATACCTGGGGAACGGCTGCCTGCACCGGGCGCACCGCCAGCTGGCGCGCGACCGGCAAACCCGCGGCTCGCGCCTTGCGCAGCCGCACCAGTACCGCCCGTGACGCTAACGCCGCTGCGAGTGCCCACGCTTCCACGTGAATAACCGCCGCTGCCGCTAGAAGCGCCTTCTCTTACGCTCTCTGGTATTTCCTGCAGGAAACGCGAAGGCATGTTGCTGCTCGTACGGCCAAACAAAGTCCGCATCCTCGCACATGTCAGATAAAGCCGCTTCTCCGCGCGGGTAATCCCTACATATGCAAGGCGCCGCTCCTCTTCAAGCTCTTCATTATCAGCAAGAGCACGGCTATGCGGAAATACGCTCTCTTCCATGCCGATAATGAAAACGACAGGGAACTCAAGTCCCTTAGCACTATGCATGGTCATCAGCGTGATCGCATCTTTATTCTTCTCTGCTTCTTCTTCATCCTTGTTCAAGGAATCGATGTCGGCTATGAGTGCCAAATCAGTTAGGAACGCCACGAGCGTCCGATCCTCATTGCGCTTCTCAAAATCCATCGTCACCGACAGAAACTCATCGATATTCTCAAGACGCGCCTTCGACTCCAGCGTGTTCTCTTGATGCAGCTCCATCCGGTACTGCGACAGCTCCAGCACCTTCTCTGTAAGCTCCGTTACCGATAGATATTCAACCATCCGTGTAAGATTGTCGATAATCTCATAAAACTCGCGCAATAGCGTCCGTGTCCGAGCATTCACCTCAACCTCGCCGAGGTTGTTCAATACACGGTAAATGGAAGTGCCTCTTCTCGCAGCTTCATCCGCAAGCTTGCCAACCGTTGTATCCCCAATCCCCCGCTTCGGCACATTAATGATACGAACCAAGCTTATATCATCATCCGGGTTGGAAACGAGCTTCAAATATCCGAGCAAGTCCTTAATCTCTTTGCGATCATAGAACTTAATGCCGCCAACGATTTGATAAGGAATATCCGATTTAATCAAAATTTCCTCTATAACCCGCGACTGAGCATTGGTACGGTATAATATCGCATGATTGGCAAATTTATAGCCGTTATTCACATTTTTGCGAATTTCCCCCGTTACAAAATATCCTTCATCATGTTCAGTATCTGCTTGATAGAGTGCAATGAGATCACCCGCGCCTTGATCCGTCCACAGCTTCTTCGGCTTGCGCCCTGTATTCAGCTTAATAACCGCGTTTGCTGCATCGAGAATATTTGCTGTTGAACGATAGTTTTGCTCCAGCATGATCGTCCGCGCCTCTGGATAATCGCCCTCAAAATTCAAGATGTTCGTAATGTCAGCTCCACGCCAGCGGTAGATGGACTGATCGCTGTCACCTACTACGCATATATTATGATGTTTATCCGCAAGCATGCGGGTCAGCATATATTGTGCTCTGTTCGTATCCTGATACTCATCCACATGAATGTATCTGAACTTGTTCTGATAAAATTCAAGCACCTCTGGTACATCTTTAAACAGCTGAATCGTCATCATAATAAGATCATCAAAATCAAGTGAGTTATTGCTTCTCAGCTTTTTCTGGTATTTCGTAAACACTTGAGCAACGATGCCCTCAAAATAGTCGCCGACCTTTTGCTCGAATTGCTCCGGCGTGATCAGCTCATTTTTCGCTCCGCTTATTGCAGCTTGAACCGCCTTCGGCTCAACCTTCTTCGTATCGATGTTCATGTCCTTCATACAGCCGCGGATAACCGACAATTGGTCCGAAGAGTCCAAAATTGAGAAGCTGGATGTATAACCGATCCGATCGATATCTCTTCTGAGGATACGCACGCACATCGAGTGGAAGGTAGATACCCAAATGTCCCGCCCTGATGGTCCAACAAGCGCACTGACCCGGTCCTGCATCTCTCGTGATGCTTTATTCGTAAAGGTGATGGCCAAAATACTCCATGGCGCCACACGCTTCTTTTCTATTAAGTAAGCAATTCGATGTGTCAGAACGCGAGTCTTGCCGCTGCCCGCTCCCGCCATAATCAAAAGCGGCCCGTCAGTCGCTTGAACAGCATCACGCTGCGGCGGGTTCAGCTTCTGTACCGCCTGCTCGATACTCATATAATTCAACATGCTCAGACTCCTTTGTTCGCATATGTTCGCCTCTCACCAGTGTAGACAACGGCTACCGCTGTGTCAATTTGAGAATATAGGAATTAGCTTGAATTATGACAGAAAGTATGTCAACGCTATAAACAAATAAAAGCATCTGCCGTTCTGTCCCATTGTCACCTATGTGCAACAGGATCAGATACAGCGAATGCTTTTTTTCATTGAGACCATGGCTATAGGCAAAACAGGAACAAATCAGACATTCTTAACAGCTGCCACTGTCGATAACGCTGCTTCAAGATCGCTGTAAATAATGTTTCCTACAACGACGGTATGAGCAGCTTCAGCCGCTTGACTAGCTTTGTCTGCATTGTCAATTCCTCCGCCATAAAATACCCGTGCTTGCGTGGCTGTCATTCTTGCCCGCTTCACCAGCTGCATATCGCCGAATCGTCCGCTATATTCCAAATAAACAACCGGCAGGCGCATCAGCCGATCAGCCATTCGCACATGTGCGGTGAGCTCTGCTTCTGTCAGCTCCGTTTGCGCACCCGTAACTTTTGCAGCAGTAGCCTCTTCATTCAAAATAATATAGCCTTGCGCCGCTGTTTCCTCCCAAGGAACGAAAGAGCCATATTCTATTAGCCCTTCGGTTTGCCGTCCGGTAATCCACTCTGCTCTGCTCGTATTAAGGACAAGCGGTACAAAATAGCCGTCGAAGCCGGGAACCGCTCCCTCTAAAGTAGAAACCTCTAATGCACAGTCCACCGCATACCTGCGAATTCGTGCCATAAGATCCACTGTATTCTCAAAAGTAACGCCGCTGGAGCCTCCGACAATAATCGCATCGGTACCCGAGGTACAAATCGCGTCAAGCTGTTCATCGGAAATTTCTCGATCAGGGTCGAGCTTAAACACATGCCTCCAGCTTGAAAACCAAACCTCATTCATGAATGATCACGCCTCGCTTTGTCATAAATCAATTGTCGCATAATTGCTTTCCTTCTATGCTATGTCAGCGAGAAATCCGTGTCAAACAGTTACTCTCCTTCAAGCTTCTCTTTCATTTGCTTCATTAGGTCCTTGTCGCTAACATTGGGAACTCTTACCCGCTCTAAATAAGTCAAAGCTTCCTCTGGATCGCCGTCTGCCTTCGTAATGCCATAATAAATCAGTCTAGCTAGCGGACGCAGTGCGTCATCGTTATCCCCTTCTGACTTGTAAGACGCGATGGCTTCCTCATATTCCCCTTTAATGACCAGCCTGTCTCCAGCAAGCATCCCTTCCTCTGGCATCGTGAAAAACGGGGTTTTCTGGATTAGAGCTGTGTAATAGCCGCTAGAGCTCGATATTTTGCGCCCTCCCGCATCATAAGCATCAACTGACCATATGAAATCTCCCCCGGGATAAACCGCGCCAAGCACTCCGATATTAGACAAAGCAACATTTCCTCCCGAGTCCATGCTTTTGCCAAATCCCAGCGTATTTCCTCTCAATTCCTTCAAGCTGTACTCCGCTGTTGTTCCTTTAAAGCGCTCATCCGAAAGCTGTACCGTATTAGCGCTAACAGTATTCCCATCTTTAATGCGGAAAATGGACGTTATCGAAAGTGTATAGTAATCCGCACCCGGATAGGCATTCCATTCGAATAACAATTTATCCCCGGTTAGCTGCTCTTTATTAACTGGTGATATAACACTTACTTGTGGTACAAATTGAAAATCGTATGTTTCTGTTTTGCCTTCTAGAGCGCTCACATACTCTCGGTCAGACTGCGTTAAGTAATATCCATTTACCTCAGCAGGAGTGACACCGACTCCAACCTCATACTCATTAGCATCCACGTCATAAAAACGATAAACACCCTGCTCATCTGTAATGGCTACCGGGTAATGAAGATAAGGCGGCGTGCTCCATCCGCTTGCATCCTTGCGGTGCAATATAACAAACACATTCGCAGCCGGTTTTTCGCCAATCTTAACTTTCCCTGTTATAGCAGCCTGCTTATCAGGTATCGCCGTTCTTGTACTCAAAATCGCTAGATAGGTTCGCAGCTCCTCATCCGCATGGAATGTACCGGTATTCACATTTGCGTCAAGCTCTGCAAAAAGCCGTTCTGCTTTATCCCACTCCTTGTTCCACATATAAAGTTTGCCCAAATTAAATTTAACCCCATAAATATATGACGACGTTGAATATTGCTCCACCAAATTTTCGAGCCGGTTTATCTCGCGCATACGTTCCTCTGCCGTTCGTTCTCCTCCGCTGGAGGAGCTGCTGCTCGGGAAAATAAATATATGATCGTCGCCGTTCGAATCCGTAACCAGCTCGGACGCCTCAGACGCTAATAAAAGTGCAGATTCCGCGCTCTCGGTTCTAGGAAACCACTTCCACAAAACATCGTATTTCTCCGTATGAAAAAGGAAAAAGGGAATTAGAAAATAACAAGCTCCCGCTACAATCATAAGAAAAGCGAGCAGCATTGCCATCGTTTTCACTTTCATTCGTATCATTTTTCCTTCGGCCACCCTTCAAGCAGCTCTGATTCATAATAAACGCCGCCTGCAATCATAATTAACCGATCGCTGCTTTCAGGCTGGGGCTTGGCATCCATCGTTTGCGGAGAATAAACAGTTGACGTTAAACGCTGCCAGCCGATTACGGGTACAGCGATACACATGCATAGGACTAAAACGACAGCAATCCCAGGTATACGCAGCTCCCGATTCCAAAATGAAGGAGGGCATGCTCGGTCTAAAACAGTCTTTTGAAGCTGTTCAGTGAACTGAACACCCGCCAGCTCTATATCCAAATTTTCACGAATGCTTTTTGTATCATGCTCTTGTTTCATCCTGCCAGTCTCCTTCCTCTAATTGCTGCCTAAGCTGTCGCCGTCCTCGCAGCAGCTTACTCTTAATGGTACTTTCCGGCTCACCGAGCACCTGCGCGATTTCTTTAATGGTCAGCTCTTGATAATAATAAAGAACGATGACCTCACGATATTTGAAAGGCATAACCTCAATGGATTCACGAAGCGATGAGGCCAGCAGCCATTGTTCAACTCCCGCATCGGTCGGCGATTTAAACATCATGTTATGTACGCTCATTTCTTCTCCTGTTTCCGCTCGAAACAGCAGCCTTTTCCATGAAGCGAGCCGCATCTTGCTGCGGCAGCGATTAATCGTCATTTGCAGCAGCCAGCCGCGCAGGCTTCCATCGCCGCGGTATTGTTTTATTTTTTGAAAGGCGGTTATAAATACCTCCTGGCTCACATCCTCTGCCAAGTGATGATCCTTCAGCAGCAAGGCGGCTGTCCGCAAAATATCGTTGCCATACTGCTCCATCAGCCACTTCAGGGCGGAGCCGTCACCACCTTTCAGTCGTTCAATCGCTTGTTGCTCCGCACTCATCCATTCACCTGCTCTCTATATAAGTAAAGATGCGGTTTGAAGCGCAAAAGGTTGCAAATCCGCCTTTATAAAATTTCACAACAAAAAAAATACCGCCCTCCCATTCACAGAGAAGACGGTATCGCTTGAAATTTCGTTAGATTTATTTGACCAGTTGACCACGCGTAACGCCAAGCTGGTTAATGGCTTTCAGGCTGCGCCATACTTGCGTGCCGCTAATACGGCCATCAAGCGCATCACGGTAAAGAGACAACACTTCAAGCACTTTCTCCGGTGTTTCTTCTAGAAACTCGACACGGAAATTGGATACGCCCATTCCTACGAAATTGCGAATGTACTCAGCACCCGATTGCTCGATTGCGTTGTACACAGTGTTGCGGCAGCCTTCGTCTACGCGAACAGGATGCGCCATGCCAATACGATCCTGCAGGGAAGCACGCTTCTCCTCACAAGGACGTCCGCAGTTTGTGAAGTCAGTTCCTTCACTCATAAAGGTGCAATATACGCAATGCTCCGTGTGGAACATCGGCAAATGCTGATGGATAACCATTTCCAGCATCGACGTATCTGAGCTTTCCAGCAAATCAACCATCTGCTGAATGTTCAAATCATACGACGGTGTTATCAGATCAAGACCAACCTCGGTAAACAGCTTCACTGCCTTATGATTGGCTACGTTCAGTGAGAAATCGCCAATCAGCTTAGGAAATGGCTTGTCCGGATTAGCTGCACGAGCGCGCAAGTAGTAATAAAGTGCTCCAGTGTTCCGAACAAGTACGGCATCGGGCTGCAGCTTTAATATATTCGCATGGTAGCCATTTTCGCCAGGCATGTGAATGCGCGGCGTAGCCAGAGCAATCGGTTTGCCTGCTTCACGGGCAGCGGCTACCGCTGCAGGGAATTGTTTAATAAATTCAAAATCAGCGTATACATAAGCGACATCGGTTTTGACTGCTGCCTGCACCTGCTCCAAGGTGCGGCATAGTGCGATCAAGTTTGCATCTTTTCCGCTCTGAGGAGCCAAAATATCTTTTTTCACCACATCAGCCAAAACAGCATCCTCGCTTGCGTATATCGCATTCTTCACATAGACAGGCGGCTTCGGACGCTCGCCTGCAAGCAGCTCGACAGCTTCACGGCGCAGTCTGTTCAGCTCACGAATCGGTACGATCAAATCGCCTTGCAGCTCTACCTCGAGCTTCTCAAGCTGATAAACCGTGCCGCCCAGACGGCCCAGTTGATCCTCAAGCAGCGCTGCATCCATCGGACGCTTCTGTGCCTGCTCCAAATCGATCTCTGACGCGACTTCAACCGTCGTCCCCTTCTGCACATCTGTCCACCATGTACGCATCGGCTGGCCAAGCGCACCCGTCACTCGAACATGAAGCGGGAATACGCGATATGGCTTTTCTGTTTCAAAAGAAGCTCTGAGGCGTCTGTCCAGCGCCGGATCATTCGTTTTCCACACACGGTCGCCTACATGAACCTTGCGCAAATCAACGTCATTCCGTCCAGCTACCAGCTCGATCAATATGCCTTCCTGCGCTTCGCCCTCGATTTTCACGCCTTGACGGCGAATATCGTAAACGCGGCCGCCCTCTTCCTTTTTCGTCGGGTCGCCTGCGTCAAACACAATGCCATCTCCGCGCTTAAGCGGCGCTTCGATCTTCAGCGTAACCGCATCGCGCATAATGCGCTCTACTCGGCCGAGGTAGACACCGCGGCTTTTCGGGAACGTACCCTCAACAAGCATCTTGTTGTTTGTTCCCGACAGGAAACCATGCGTGAAGCCGCGCGAGAAGCTTTGCTGCAGCTCACGCACATCCTCCACAGACGGCTTCGACAAGTCGCCGTCAAAATATTTATCGATCGCGCGCCGATACTTGCTCACGACATTCGCAACATACTCCGGGCTCTTAAGCCGCCCTTCGATTTTAAATGACGTAACGCCCGCTTGGATGAGCTCCGGCACAATATCAATCGCCGCCAAATCCTTCGGCGACAGCAAATACGCGATGTCTCCCATCGGCTGTACCTCGCCATCGACCATCAAATCATACGGCAGCCGGCAAGCCTGCGCGCATTCACCGCGATTGGCCGAGCGTCCTCCCCACATCTCGGACGTGAGACACTGACCCGAATACGATACGCATAGCGCACCGTGCACGAATACCTCCATTGGCAGCTTCGCTTGCTCGCCAATGGTACGAATTTGCTTCAAATTATTTTCGCGGCCTAGCACGACCCGCTCAAGACCAAACGGCTTCGTAAACTCGACAGCCTCTGGCGATGTGATCGTCATCTGAGTAGAGCCGTGAATTGGAAAGTCTGGCGACAGCTCGCGAATCAGCTTCACAAGTCCCAAATCCTGTACGATTACCGCGTCCACGCCTGCATCGATACACATTTCGATTAACTTCTGCGCGTCTCTCAGCTCATCCTCGAATACGAGAATATTAAATGTGAGAAAACCTTTTACCCCGTACGTATGCAAAAATGCCATAATTTCCGGCAGTTCCTCACTGCGGAAATTGTTCGCTCGTGCGCGGGCATTAAATTTCTCCACGCCAAAAAATATCGCATCCGCGCCATTTGCTACGGCCGCTCTCATGCAATCCCAATCGCCAGCCGGAGCCAGCAGCTCTATGTCCGATCTCATTATTGTATCTGTCATTTTAACTATCAATCCCTCTCATTCTTGAAACCTGCTTCCACTATCTTAACAAACCACGGACATCTATACCACTACACAATACTGGCATCGCGCAAGCTTTCACGGTTGACGCCTCATTTAAATGAAAAAAAGACCGATTCCCCAATAAGGGAACCGGCCTTCTACTAATTAAAACGAATCGATTGCACTGCGTCGTTAATGATTTTGAGGTTGCTGTCTGAAGCACGCACATCGTAATAGTTTAAGCTAAATACCATAGTTCCTTGTGCAGAGTCAAAAATATAAAACTCTTCTGTATACGGAATATCATCTTGTGGCTTGGATGTATGGATAACGACATGCTGTGCCGTTTTTCCATTAATCGTAACCGTATTAGATTGCTTCGTCGTACTTCCCTGCGCGCTGCCTTCAGCTGAATTCACATATTGCAAAAGCGAATTCACAACGGTCGCCGCTGCTGTATCCGACTCAAAAATATTTAAGCTGCCTGCACTAAACGTATACAAAACATCATCTTCGTTAAAGTTTTTCTGAATACCATACCAGTAGGTTGGGAGTTCAATAGAATAACCATACGTAGAGCTGCGTTTTGTTGTTTTTGTGCTGCGATCAGCCAAATCATAACTTTCCTCAACATTGCCAAATGTTTTCTCAATTAAAGCAGTATCAATATCGACCGAAGCCAAAACTTGGTTGTACGTAAGCTTGCTCTTCGCGCTATTAGCGGTAGGATACATATAAACTAATGAATAACGGTAATTTCCTGAAAATAAAGCAATCTCATTATAGGTAAACCATGCGTCCTCACCTAACGAAAGCTCATAGCTTAGCGCTACCGCCTTGCCATCAATCAAAGTTACCGGTGTTGTAACGAAATTGCGAACACTGGAGTTAACAAAATCCTCACGAATTCTCGCTTCCCTCTTTTGTGCCCAATTGTCCATCGTAACGCCTGCTGTTAATGAAGTGAGAGAAAAGAAGAAAAGTTCCTTATCGTTTTGGAACGATGGTGTCGTGCTCTCATAATCTTTGTTCCAATCCGTTGGAAGCTTAACCGTTAGCCCATAATCCTCGTCTTTGAAGGTGATTACGCCATCTTTTACCTTCGTAACATCCTTAAGCGATTTATCTGCTGTATTAAAAGAAGGAGTAAAGCTATTTAAGAATGTATCATAGCTAGTCAAAACTGACTTATTCGCACCCTTAGCACCTACAATAACAATGTAATACTTATCGCCTTTTTGAATACCGCGATACTCGTAGTTCATTTTTGTTTGTTTAGCGTAGCTTATCACCTTCTCGAAGGTTAAACCGCCTACAGTGATCGTGCGTTTGTCTACTGTAATCTCATCTTGATCATAATAGGAAATCATAAGCTCTCTCTGCTCTTCGACAGACAGCTTGTCATCGCCTACACGTTCCGTAATCACATTCACTTGCGCAGCAACCTTGGAATCATCGGCAGTATCTGCCCAAGTAATAAATTCGCCGTTATCGCTTTGATCCACTTGAATCAAGCCTGCTGGATAATTTAATGACCAGCCATGGTAGCTGTCACCAATTTTTGTTTTACCAAATTCGGAATCAATAGAAGTGCCGCCCGTACCGGACGATTGTGCACGTACACCAATAATAATGGTTTCTTTAGTCGCATTGTCAGCTGTAATTTTTGCGCCAAAAGCTTCTACAATAACGCGCAGCGGCACCATTGTTGAGCCTTTAACTGCAACTGGAGCAACTGCTACTGCTTTGGCTGCACCGTTCACTTTTACTGTTTTGCTGCCAAAAGTTAAAACAATCTTGCGGTCATTGTAAGTAAGTGTGATCACATTGCCGTTTTCCAATTTAAGTCCTGCACCAAAAGCATTTGTAATGACTTTTAGCGGAACCATCGTTGTTCCGTTGCTTACAAAAGGAGCCTCTACCGTAGTAGCTTTCCCATTAATTTTGACCGTTTTGCTGCCCGCCTTCAAGCGTACTTCAACCTTATTGTCTGCCTCTGCTGCGAATGCAGCTACCGGCAACATCGCTAAAACAAGCAAAACCGGCAAAAGCATGGTTAACATTCTTTTAAACATATTTAATCTCATCATCTATATCCCCTTATAATTAAATAATAACTTTGATCTTAATTTAACTCTGCCGCCTAACCTTCTACTAATGTCAGCTTGCGGGTAACCAGGTCACCGTCGATCTGCAGCATTACCTCCACTTGTTGACCCGGCAAATAACTTTTTAGCAGCTCATTAAGCTCCACCTTTGCGGATACTTGCTTGCCTGCAACTTTATAAAGCAAATCGCCAGCTTGGATACCTGCTTTTTTGGCGGCTGCCGATGTCACCGATTTGACTGTTAACGGGTCGGAGGTCGGGATTCCGATAAGCGCAGACCAGCTTTCCTCAAGTCCAAGGCCAAGCGAGGCGCGTTTCACATGTCCGTATTTGAAAAAATGACTCGTTACGTACTGCACGGTATCCGCAGGAATAGAGAATCCGAGATTATCGACTCCTACCTCTACAAACTTTAAAGAATTAATGCCGATGACCTCGCCTTTCATGTTAACAAGCGGCCCACCGCTGTTGCCTGGATTTATCGATGCATCCGTTTGGAGCAGGTTGTATGCCGAAGAAACACTCCGATTCATGCCGCTCAGGATACCACTTGTTGCCGTATTGCGAAGGGAGAACGATACAGGTGTGCCGATGGCTACTACCGTCTCGCCTACTTGAACCTTAAGCGGTGACGGGGCAAGCTTCGCGATTGGGAGCTTCGATGCCTTAATCTTAACTAATGCCAGATCACTTGCCTCATCGTGATGCGTGCGTTCTGCATCGTATTTCTTGCCGTCTGCTGTAACGACAACCAGATTGGTCATATCCTCAACAACATGCGCATTCGTCACGATCCAGCCATCTGTACGAATAATAACGCCGGTTCCATGCGCCAATGCATACCTTGGATCGGCTGAGCCGATATCCTTCGGCTTACCGATAATCGCGACGACGGAAGGCGATACCTTCTTTACAACCGATGGGATATCGACTGGCGTATACGCATACGTGTTTGTCTTGGAATCAAACGTACCCGTTCCGCCTAGCGAGCTTGTTAATGAGCTTGCTTTGACATAAACCTCGCCATTAATTTTCGCAGCATTTAGCGTATGTGTAGCTGTGTTGCTTGCACCAGCACCCCATACCGTTCCTGCTGCAACAATCGCTCCTAATACAATGAAGCTGCAGACACGTAGCAAGCTGCTTTTCATGAAGCCACTCTCCTAATTTTTGTTCATGCATACCAATCCCTTAATGAAGAAACTATGATGCATGAAATAGTAGTAATCCGTTGTAATATAGCATAATTTCCCATATACAACAATGAAAATCGATAGATTTGTTCTCCCAAAAAAATACTAATTATTAATCTCGATTCCTCGTACTGCGCTTGTTTTGTTTAGTTATTATGCGATTTTGCCAAATATGATTTCGGTTATGTGTTCTGAGAATAGAAGTGTTATACTAGACGGGACTACTAAATCAATCCATATCGATGGATTCGGGAGGTAAATGAACAAATGAAATTAGGAGTATTTAGCGTACTTTTTGCACAAAAGCCGTTCGAGGAAGCACTTGACTACATCGCATCCAAAGGACTTGATGCCATTGAAATCGGAACTGGCGGATACCCTGGGAATGCACACTGCGACCTTGATGGTTTGCTTGCGGATGAAGGAAAACTGAAAGCGTTTAAACATGCAGTAGAATCACGCGGTTTGATGATCAGCGCACTTAGCTGCCACGGCAACCCATTGCATCCTCAGAAAGCCATTTCGTCTGAGCATGATGAAGTTATTCGTAAAACGATTGAACTTGCTAACCGTCTTGAAGTTTCCGTTGTAAATACTTTCTCTGGCTGCCCTGGCGATCACGAGGATGCAAAATATCCGAACTGGCCGGTTGCTCCTTGGCCAAACGATTTCCAAGAAATTTTGAACTGGCAATGGGAAGCGAAAGTTATTCCATATTGGTCTGAGATCGGCAAGCTTGCTACAGCTAGCGGTGTGAAGATGGGCCTTGAGCTGCATGGCGGTTTCTCCGTTCACAGCCCGGCTACTATGCTTCGCCTTCGCGAAGCGGCTGGCAATGCAATCGGCGCCAACCTAGACCCGAGCCACATGTGGTGGCAAGGAATTGACCCTGTTCAAGCAGTACATATCCTTGGACGCGCTGGAGCTATCCATCACTTCCATGCTAAGGATACGACAATCGATCCGATTAACGTAAATCACCACGGCGTAACGGACATGCAATCGTATGCTCTTATGCTTGACCGTGCTTGGCAGTTCCGTACGGTTGGTTACGGCCATGACCTCAAAACATGGGCAGACATCCTTAGCGCGCTTCGTCTAGTCGGCTACGACTATGTTGTGAGCATCGAGCATGAAGACGGCTTAATGTCCGTTGATGAAGGCTTCACAAAAGCAGTTCAAAATCTTCAACAAATTCTTATCCGCGAGCCGCTTGGCGAGATGTGGTGGGTTTAACTTCTAGCCATAAAGAAAAAGGTCTGCCGGACTTGTCCGGCAGACCTTTTTTCTATGTATGCTGTTACGCCATCCAAACCTTTGTGATCATAATGAAATCAATCAACAAAAACAATGCGAGTGAAACGGTTGTAAAACCGATTGCAAAAATGTTTTTCTTCGGACGAGCGGTCAGTAGTCGAACCAGTCCGATTGCGATCAATACGGTAAAGGCCAACATAAACCAATCGAAAGTTCCAATTTTACTTGCTGTTTGAGCTGCTGCTTCTGCCAAAAACATGAAGGGACCTCCTTTTTTTCGCACGTAACCTATTTTACTATATGTTAGCTTTTTGTGGCTCAAGGCGCAAGTCCGAATCTTCATTCGTAACAAGTTTGTCACGATTTCCTAAAAAAAATGAATCTTTAGCTTAGAGCCGGCATTCACTAATAAGCCCTCATCTATAAATTGTCCATCTCTACCAAGATCTATAACAGCATTTTGACAGTGCTGAATGAGCCTATGCTCTTGATGAAATAATAAAATAACTAAAAAAGGAATCGGGAAGTATTTCACTCTTCCCGATCCTTAACGAGCTACTTGCTATTCAGCAATGCTAAAATTAAAGTCACCGCTTCTGCCCTTGTTGCCTGATCCGCAGGAGCGAATATGCCGCCGTCTCTTCCTTGAAGTAGACCCGCTTTATATGCTGCTGCCACATAAGGTTTTGCCCAATTTGGGATTTGATCAGCATCTTTAAACGATAGCTCGGCATTGTTCTCTAGAGGCAGCTTCTTCGCACGGACGATCATAGCTGCCACCTCTGCGCGCGTAATCGCTTGAGCCGGACGATACGTATTGTCCTCGAACCCGCTTGCGATACCTGCGTTTACTACACTCGCAATATAAGGTCTTGCCCATGCAGGAATCATGTCGATATCTGCAAAATCAGCGTCGCCTTTTTCTTCTAGATGCAGAGCTCTTGCCAGCATTGCAGCAAATTCTCCGCGCGTTACACTTGCATTTGGACGGAAGGAATTGTCCGTATAGCCATTAATAAATTTAAGCTTAATCGCTTGCTGTATGGCATCCGATGCCCAGTGTCCTTCGATGTCCGTTAGTACAATGTCCGTTGTCGGTTTCTCAGGATCTTTTCCACCTGGATTCACCGGATCAGGATTGGTTGTTCCGCCTCCAGGTGTACCACCGGGTGATGATGTATCCACGTTCGTTTTCACGATAACGCTTGGGCCATCCTCACTCCACTTGCCGCCTGCGTTGCCCGCTTCAATCTTGAACATGTAAGACGTATCCGCAGATAGTCCGCTTACTTGGTAGCTATACACACTGCCTGCAACGCTCGCCAGTTTGACGCCATCCTTGTAAATGGCATATTCTGTGATGCTTGGCGCATCGACAGCCGGTGTCCAGTTTAAGGTTACTCCCGTCTGCGTCACATTCGAAGCGGTCACTACTGCGTTTTCCCATGCTGGCGCCTCTGGCTCTGGTTGTTTTACGTGAAGAGTCAGCGCTTTTGTCGGTAATGAAACTAATTCACCCGTCGAAGAATATTTAATATTGTCGAAAGCAAATGTACGTCCATTTGCACTATCCCATAAATAACCGAGTACGATTCTGTCGAAGCTTGCAATCGCTGTCGTTGTTTTCACCAATTGCCCATCGATATACATCTTTAAATCTGTACCTGATGTGTAATCCCACTTCAGTTCATGCCATCCGACGCTTCGTTTCACCGGAGTGGCTTCCCATGAGGTTGAAGATCCGCTTGCCCTTACTGAATAATACTCCAGCGACCCATAGGTGCCGCCGTCATACAATAAGCCCATGCCTGCAAGCAGGCTGCTTCTTGCATTTCCGACATGCGCGACAACCCGAGTCTTCGAGCTTTCGGAGCCGTCATCATAAAGCATCATCGATACGACGCCCTGCTGCTTGCCGCCAAACACCTTTTGAATGGCATTGCTGCCGTTTCCAACAACAAATAGCGCACTTTGATCACCATGATAAGCAACCTTATCCGAAATGCTGCCCGTCGTAATACTCGTACCGGTCTCTGGCAGGAAGTCATTCCAGCCGTTCTCGAAGCTCTCCGAGTAGACCAAGTCCTTGTATTCCTGCACCTTAGCAGAAACCTCAACCTCAGTGACACCTGTTAGATCGCCGATCACCTCAAGCTTGCCTGTCAACGAGTCTACAACGACATTCTCATTATTCGTTGCATATTCTACTTGATGATAATCCGCATATTCAATCGCATTTTGATCCTCTGTCACGCCGTCAATTCTTAGCTGCAGCGTAGTCTTCTCCTCCGATAACTCCGTTCCGTCTGAAGCAACAAGGTAGGATACAACCTTTGAAGGCGCATGAACAATGACTCGCGCTTCAGCTTTCACATTCGGATTAATAGTGCTTTCAGCTGTAATGATCGTTTCGCCCTCAAGCAGCGGGGATACAAAACCTTGCGCATTAATGGCGGCCACTGCAGGATTGCTGCTCGACCATTTGATTCCTTTAAACCATGCGTTGTCTGGACCAACCGAAGCCGTCATCTTCTCGCCTCTATGCTTTGCATGAAGCTCCAGCACAGGCTTGTCAATGACAATCGTTTGCGGCATTACCTCTGGTGCCTGCTCGCTTGGCGCATCATTCGAATATTCATGCGCTCCGATATCCACATTAGCTGCAGATGTGATCGCATTATTAAAGAAGTCTTTTGTTGCAGGTGCCCATACCGATGGCGTCAATGCTGTCATATCCATCCCTGCATCGATTGCCGGTGAGCCTGGCAGCAATTTGTATCCGTTCAATTTCTCTACATCAAATGTGCTTTGGCTAGCATTAATGATATCTTTGGGCTCTTCACCCGCTCTTGCGAATTGCGGACTTGCAAACAAGTTTTGATCCAATGATAATCCAGTCAGCTTCAAATCCTTGTACTCGCTGCCCGGATAAAAAATATTATTTTTCACTTCGCCGCCAGCAAAGCGGTCTTGTCCAATCGTTGTATTCGCCTTGGAGTAAAAGATATTATTGTACATTCGTAAGTATTTTCCAGGATCGCTGATCAGCTTCGTCTGCACCTGCGCATCCGTAAAGAAAGTATTGTTATGAATTAATGGAGCATCTCCAAGCGTAGTAGGAAGATAATGGAATATATATCGACCATCTCCATCATTTACACTAATATTATAGCGAACGAGAGAGTTTGTTGAGCCGCTCATAAATAATATGAATCCACCACGGTTGCTGTGGCTGTAGTTATATTGATAGAGAGTTCCTTCGCAAAACATATCTACGTCAAAGGCCTGCCCATCATTGTAGCCATAAATACCGCCATACACTTCATTATATTGAATGACCATATCCTTCACGCCAATGACCCATAGGCCGGCATAATTGACATTGCCTACATTTTTCGCCGAATGCCTGACGACCGTATTGTATTCCATTCTGCCGTTGCTGCCCACGTTGCTCATAACGAAGCCGTCACCCTGCACATCGGCAACATAGTTATTATTGAACACCACATTTCGCAGAACTCTCGGGAAATTAGCTTTCGTATCGCCTTCTCGGTAAAGACCCGCATTTCGAATGCCTTCGATATCGACCCGCTCCACCGTATTTCCTTCAACGAGCACATCCTCAATATTGCCAAGGATCAGAATACCGCCGCTGCCTACCTTCCAGCCCGTAGGGTTGCCATCGACATCGTGGATATAGTTGTTCTTCACTACGATTCCTCGGTGCGCGTTAGCTTCCCATTCCGTTACATTGGTTGAAGCTGTTCTAATGTTAATGCCTGCCCGCTGCGAGACAACATCAGGATTTTTATTCGTTAATTCGAAGTTATGAAACTGCAGGTAGCTGCCGTCCACAACGTCGATCGTAGCGGATAATGTTTTATCCTTCACACCTGCATAATTTTGAATAATAGCTGATTTCTCAGTTGTTGTTGTTCCATTGCCGTTAATGATCGGTCTTACTGAAGGATCATCACTGCCATATTTATCGAAGATGATCGGTGCTTCCTTGGTGCCTGATATTCCTCTTAGCTTCAATGAGCCATTCCATACATCGCCAGCCTTGAATAAAATGCGATCGCCAGGCTTCCAGCCTACGCTATTAACCTTCTCTAACGATGCCCAAGCTTTATCCTCCGATTTGCCATCATTATCGTCATTGCCCTCATTGCTGACATAATATGTCGAGCCTGTTACCGACTGCTCTGCTATAGCAAGCGGATGCGAATCCTCCAGCGGTACGCCTGTTTCCTGTGCTGAAACAGCGGGAATCGCTATTGTCGTTAAGAGTGCGACTAATAGAACCATGGATACAAGCTTTTGCTGCATATAATGCTTCAAAAAAATCATCCTCCTATTATTTTTGATAGACTTACGACATGAACGTTATTTTAGGAAACACCTCCTTATTAAATTCAATCGTCGACTGTTTCAATCGCTTGCTCACTTCTTCTTCTAGCCGCTCCTGCACATGCAGTTGAATGACGGCGTTTTTAACATCCTCATACTTTTCCATGCCTTTATCTCGCTTTGCTAGAAGCCTATACCTATACATTCCTTCGCCTGATTGATCGATATCGCTATACTCACCTTCCGAGAGGCCAAGAAATAGGGTGTAAAGATTTTGCGATAGTGTATCCTCTTTGGAGGTTTCCGCCAGATTAAGTGTCAGCTCCTCCTTCATACCCGCTTTGCTATCCAAGGAAATTTTCTCGTAATCGAATTCATACCCTTTGTGAAAATACTGCTGCTTCACCTTGTCATAATAAAGTTTAAGCTCTTGGTCGGGCAGCGTACGTTGCGCTTCCTTCGTCCATTTATCGATGAGCTTCTGAACGTTCATGCTTTGATAATAGGAGTAGTACTCTGCTTTCCCATACTTCTTGGGGCCGTAAATAGGCTGATTGTTAGCTGCTTTTTTTGCTCTATCCTTATTTTCTTGATCATAGCTCTTCAAGAACGCTTCGTAAGAAATGTCACGGAGGACACCATTCTCCTTCAAAATGATTTGCTCCATTTTCACCTTCACAAGCTCATCCATAGCTTTTTGCTTCGCATACTCCAGCGGGTTTTCACCGTTGAACGATGCTGCCCAAAAATCCTTGTCATAACCGGCATTGTAGGTTCGCTTGAAATAACTTGTCGTTAAAGCCTTGTTGCTTTGTAAAAATGCTTGAAATTCACTTTCCGAAACATCGTAATTATCGATAGTAAACGCAGTCTTATCCGCAGGGTTTAGAGCAGGCATGTTACCCAGCGATAATGCTCCTGCAATAAGCACAATAAGCATGCTGCATACGACGAATAACAGCTTTTTCCCTTTCACGTTGTCCTTGCCTCCTCTCTCTATGTAAGCACTTACAATTAAACTTTGTACTATTATAGACAGAAACCAAACTTCGCTATAATGAACAGATTTGACTGATATCGTATAATTTTTACCTATTGCTAAAAATGCAGCTAAACCGCTTTGCCAAACTAGCGATGCAGATGAATCTTGACTCCCTACACAGAAAAGAGACTGCCGCTAAAGGTTATGAACCTAAAGTGACAGCCTCTTCTATAGGGGTGGACAAGATCATTCAGCTAAGCTTGTTTCTAAGCTTCTACATAGGCTACCAATACCCTTTAATGCCTTTGTTCATGCGAATTAACGCTTCTAAATAATAATAATCGCCCCAAATCATATAATCATCCGGCGCACGATCGCCTCGCACATGATAAGAGCCGTGCTTCAGCAGCCCCTCCGCATTCGGAAGATCTGTTGTTGCATAACGCTGAACTAATGAATTCATGCTGCTATGAATGGCCTTCTCAAATATAGCAAGATCGGCATCCCCTTCAGCAAGCAGCTCCATCAGCTCCAACATGCCGCAAACGGCAATTGCCGATGCTGAGCTGTCACGAGGCGTATCCCATTCCATCGGTACATCAAAATCCCAATAAGCGACATGATCCTCGGGCAAATGCTCAATAAAGTAATGAGCCAGCCGTTTGGACGTCTCCAAAAAAGCGGCATCCTTTGTATAGCGATATGCGAGTGCAAATCCATAAATGCCCCAAGCTTGCCCTCTTGTCCAAGTCGAGCCATCCTCATAACCTTGATGAGTCCCGCCTCGAAGCGCATGACCCGTCTTAGGATCGAAGTAAAACGTATGATACGATGATCGGTCGCCACGAACCAGAAATTTTTGACTGGCACAAGCATGTTTATAGGCAATATCATAATATTTTTGTTCGCCGGTCTGTTCGTAAGCCCAGAACAACAGTGGAAGATTCATTAAACAATCAATGATCATTCGTCCCCCGTTTTCCGGGTCATCCTCTTTGCCCCAGGCTTGAATGATCCCTATCCTCGGCCGCCAGCGTGAATAGAGCCTTTCTGCAGCTTCAAGCGCCACCATCCGGGCCTCTTCGCTTCCTGTCACTCGCCACTGTGCAACGGCTGACAACGAATATAGGAAACCAATATCATGATGATCGAGCGCCACATGGCGATCAAGCCGGTCTTTAAAGTTCGGCAAAAAGGACTCCGCTGCTTCCTTATAGTAAACATCTTCACTAGATTCATAGGCAAGCCACATCATGCCAATATAAAAGCCTTCGATCCAGTCATCATTCTCTCCCCACTCATAACGCTGCCCCTCCGAAATATGCGGCAGCTTGCCTGGATGTTTACCTATATTTTGCTTCACTTTAACTATCGCATCGTCAATTGCTGTTTGCCACATCACTATTTATCACCCCAGAAGAATGTCATTATGAAGTATATTTCCGATTATCATTTTCCCCGAGCTGTCCCGCTCAACACTAGGAGGGTTTAACCACTCCAGCTCGTTCTCTTTGCTGTTTGTCACACCAAAGACAGCGGATATGAGTATATGCTCACCTTGTGTCAAACGAGCGGTTAACGTCGGTATCATCGTTCGAGGCTTAAGCACATTCGTATTCGCCTCTGGATAAACCATTATCGCTTGCTCGAAGCCGGAAATGTTAATCATTCCACTCATTCCGTCTGGCATTTTTGCAAGCACGCCTCCGGTTGCCGTTAGGACAACTGCTTGATCCTTTGCGTCACCTGCCAACGTCTGAACCGCAAATCCGCCCTCGGCGACATCAAGCTCGCGCTCCGCCTTGATTCGATGTACACGAACATGCCACAAGCCCGCCGGTATAATCCATGTCTGTACCTCCACATTTGCCCATGGCAGCCAGCGGGAGTAGACCGATTTCTCCTGAATTCGAAACTCCTCACAAAATCGCCGAACACGATAATGCTCATCGCATTCACTTAGCGCAAGTGTCGAATCATATGCCCCCTGCGTAAGCCCGTAGTAACCTTTTGGCACGCTGAAGCCGAATAAAGTCGAGTAGGCAAATTTCGAATATTTTGCCGCGCTATGCGACATATCGAAGTTAGCCATTTGACCTGATCCATAGGCAATGACATGCTTATGGCCTTCCGGACGGCTAATGGTCATACGTGCATGCGGCTGAGCGACAAGCGGCTTAAGCTCAGGCAATGCCTCTTCCTCTGCCTGCCAGAAGGGATGCTCATCCGGCAAAGCTAAAATAAGAAATGCTTTATACGACCAATAAGGAGATCCTGGCGCATTATAGCCTTCGCCCATCAGTAAATTCGGATAAGCATATCCGATACTTAGCAAGCCATCAGGCGTAAAGATCGGCTGTGAGAACCACCAACGCAAATGGCGCATAATAATGCCTTTCATCACTCCCATGGAGAAAGGCAGCACATCCGCAAATACTAACGCACTCCAGAAAGAAACTTGTGCAAAACGATACGTGAGGCTGCGCCCGAATGGGATGCTGCTTCCATCCTCAGCAAACCAATGTATGAAATCCTGAGCGAATAGGCTTGCGCGCTCACGGTAACGCGCAGCCCGCTCCGCATCCTCGTGCTCCATCAGCTTGGCATAGAGGAGTCCATAATAATGCATGGCGAACGGAATATAATAGTCCCGCTGATCCGTCTTCCCATCCGAATACCAGCCGTCGCTTAAGTAATAGGAATCAATAGTGTCCAGGTAGTTGTCCATTATGTCTTGATCGTGCGGCAAACCTACTTTTTGGAAGCCCACATTCACTAGTACCGTAAACATCAGCCAGTTATTCGGATTGGATCGATCAACGAGATTTATTTGATTAAGCCAGCGGTATACATTGTCTTTTTGCTTGTCAGTTAGCGGTTCCCATATTTTATGGGGAGCAAGCGCGAGTCCTAAGCCAAGAATAGATTGCTCTACCATTCTCTGATCTTTCGTTCCGAAATGACCCCAATACTCCTCATGATCCGGATCGGTTCCGTGAATGATGCCCTGTACATACATCGGCCACAGATCTGATTCTCCCCCGCCGCAGGCATGCGGAACCAGTCCCCATAATGGACGCGCAAAAGCTTCCATCAAGGCAATAGCCTCACTATGAATCGCTCCTGTCGCACCGAGATCCAAACCAGCGTACCCGGGAGTGAATCGCTCCTTCAACGGTTCAAAGGCCTCGTTAACCGCTTGCTGCAAATCTGTTTTCGATTGTAATCTCACCTGATCTAAAACTCTCGTTGCTGCCATGAAAGCTCTCTCCGTTTCACTCAAAATGACCTTTGCTCCAAACCGAATATTCGCTAGGTCTCATGCCCATCTCACGTTTGAACAACTTAATGAAATAACTTTTGTTGGCATAACCCAAATAATCGGAAATCTCTTCAACACTTTTGCTGGATTGCTGGAGAAGCTCCTTCGCTTTCTGAAGCTTGACCATATTGACGTATTCGATGAAATTTTGATTTGTCTCTTTTTTAAACAAGCGGCTAAAATAACTGGAATTCAAGTTCAAATGGTTAGCCATATCCTCCAGCGTCATTTTCTCCGTTACATGCGATACAACAAATTGCTGTGCCTTGATCACTTCCGTACGTTTAGAGCTAATCGCATATATACTTAACCTTCTGGATAGCTCATTCAAATGCTGGATCATCCATTCTTCCAAATGATCTAATGTTTCAATCGCATTCACCGCATCGTACAGCTTCTCTTCCGATAAGAATGGGTGATACTGCAGTGTAACTTTTGTTTTCATTTGCAGGTCCATAAGCAGCTGCAGCACTAATTCCTTTACGTTGCTCGGATGAAACCTTCTTGCTCGAACCTCATGCGTCCACTCCACAATCGTTTTCCGCAGCTCGTCTGGTTCATTTAAAGCGATGCTTTGATTGATGCTCGCAAACAATTGAGAATACTCCGTATACATATCATCTTTGGAGAATGACACCACTCCGAAATTGTGTACTGCCGATTCTTTGAGATAAAAGCAATGCTCCGGCTCTTTCAGCATCGGAAGCAGGACCCCTTGCATTTCTTTTGGCCCTCTCGTTTCTCTTCCTTGTATACAGGAAACAGATATTTTTAAATACTTGTAGATCACGGCAATAGCTTCCTGCATCGCATAATAAATCTCTTGCTGCTCTTTGGCTGGATCATTGCTGCCGTACAAAATAACTAACTGCTTATTGCTATAACGAAAGGTCACCCAACGTGAAGCATCCAATAAGTCGTGCAAGACGTTTTCAACGGAGAACGCAATCGTATAATCATTCAACTTCCTGTTGCTTGCAACGGTCGACATGCGATCAATAATAACGACTAGTGGAATATAGCTTTTGGCATCGAGTGAAATACCGTTCGTCCGAGCTTGCTCCAACCATGCTTCCTTTGTCCAATAGGATTGAAACAAGGTGTCTTTCAAAAACTTTTCTTTAAACGCGGATTGATTCTTTTGCTTGTACAAAACCATATCCGTCGCTTTTTTGTTCTCTAATTGCAAATCGGTCACGATATTTTTCAATATGGCTTGTAATTGCTCGACATCCAAGCTTTCTTTCAAAATATAATCTTTCACATTCAATTTCAGCGCTTGCTGTGCATATTTAAATTCATTGTGGCAGGACAGAACAACGGCTCTGCCTTTTGGATTAATTTCACAAAACTTCTCAAGCATCTCAAGCCCGCTCATTTTTGGCATGCCAATATCGGTTAGTATAATATCGGGCGGACTCTGGCATGCTGCCTCCCAAGCCTCGAGACCGTTTGAATAACAGCCGATCAAATGGATATCAAGTTCATGCCACAAAACAGTTTGAGAGAGATAACGTACTACCGGATAATCATCATCCACTAGAATTGCCGTCAACATGCTGCGCACCTGCTCTCTTACACTCGAATGGGAATATTAATGTTATCTTCGTTCCGACACCTGACTCGCTTTCAATTGTGGTTTTGACATACTCTCCATAAACGAGCCGCAGCCTCTGAAACACATTTTTTACGCCGATGCCCGAAAAGCTTTTATTTTCGCTTTCCTGCGGGTCGCGTATATCCTCACTTTTCGCTTGAAGCTCTTTCAGCTTATCTTTAGTCATTCCAATTCCGTTATCTCGCACCACAATTCGAAGCAGCTCACGTCCATCGTCATGCTCTTTGTTCGCATCGATAAATATTTCACCGTCAAATTGTTCGAATCCATGAATGATCGCATTCTCTATTAACGGTTGAATCATGAATCGCGGAACCAATGCTTGCTCGCAGCCAGCTTCAAAGTTATAAGCGACTCTTACTTGATTGGCATGTCGGAAATTCATAAGCTTCACATAATGGAGCACGGTGTCTCCCTCTTCCTCCAAAGGAATAAACTCATTATCCCGATTAATCGTCATTCGCAATAAAGAGGAAAGCGATTTGATTAACTCCGCATTCTCCTGATCCCCTTGAATCAATATATTGAGCCTTATCGAATTGAGCAGATTAAACATAAAATGCGGATTAATTTGAGCCTGAAGCATTTCAAGCTCCGCTTTTCGTTTTTTCGCCTGTTCTAATGTAATTTGCTCGAACATCTCTTGAATGCGATCCAGCATAAAATCTATCGTTTTCGCTAAATGACCGACTTCGTTATGCCCGCGTATATTATTGCGCTCGTCGAGCTGACCACGTCCAATTTTCGTAACAAACACGCTTAAATCACGAATAGGCTTCGTTAATGCAGATATTCGGATCGTCAACAGCACAAAAAATAACGAGAAGAACAAGGCTTGAACGATGAAGCTAACGAACAGCACCTGTTTGTTTTTATCAATGGCCGCGGACATTGGAATAAGGCTAACGACCCGCCAATCGTTGCTCTCTAATTTTTGCTCGACATAAACATATTTTTTTCTTTCGATTTCGATCGTACGACCCATCCCCTCTGGCTTCCACCAAAGCAGCTTTTCTCCTATTTTGGATGGGTTCGCTTGCGAGATCACGACGCCGTTTGAGTCTAACAAAAACATTTCCTGATTTTCGTTTGTTGTAAGATAGGGGCGTATTAAGCGCTCATTTATATTAACGATCATATAGCCAATTGGAATACTTGCCGTCTTCTTGATCGGTCTTCCCATCGTTACGTAATTTGTCGTCATCTTTTCTGTTTGAATTTGTTCGCCAAGCCAATAGGTAGAAAATATCGGCAGCTCATTTAATTGATGAAACCATTTTCTCTCATACCACAATCTCGGGTTCAAATCACTGTGTGAATAGTTTGTATAAAAGGGGTCCTTCACCCCTAAAATCGTAACTTGAAAATCATTTTTTTGAATAAAAAGATCATCCAAAATTCGCGACAGCTTACTGAAATTAACCGCATATTCCTGCTTTTGCTCCTGCAGCGTTAATTCAGCTTTGTTGACCATTAGCATTTGACGTATTTCAGCGTTCATTAACACAAAATTCGATAAACTCAATGTCTGCTCAAACACGCTGTTAATTTCAGATTTAGCAACCTTGAGCGAATCCTCCGCATTCAAGACCACTTTGTCCAAAATAATATCTTTCGTTAAATAGTTGGTGACGAGGTAAATAACAGCTAGCGGAATGACAAAACAAATCAATGCTGACCAAACTAATTTCATCCGTAATGAATCTTGTCGAATTAACACAAGTGCAGGCCTCATATCTGAATAGAATAGGGACAGAAATTGATGCTCTTTCTGTCCCAAAACATTGTAAGCCCTTTAATACGAAAGATCAATTTCAATCAAACTCGTCATTAATTGCCGTTATTCTTAACAACCTCTGCGATATTTTTATCAATGTTCGCAATCGTTGTATCCACGTCTTGTTTGCCTAAGATATACAATTCCGCTTCTGGAATAACTGTATTTTTCGCTTCATCTGCATATTTGGCAGGTACTGGCGCATTTCCTGGAACCGTAGTGCTCATCGTATATTTCAATGACTCTACATCGATTTTTGAAGGATCTTTTGCAGCCGCCACAATGGTATCGATAAGCTTGCTGGAATCAGACTTCGCCCAGCCGGAGAATACACGGCCGCTGACAGCAAGACCTTCAGAGGTATACCATCTTACAAAGGTATAAGCTGCTTCTTTATTTTTCGATTTCGCTGCTACTCCCATATAAGTCGGTTGTACTGGGGAATAATGTTTGCTTTCGCCATCCAATTTCGGAAGCGGTGCGAATGCAGTTACGAAATTAGCTGGAATGGCATCCGTACCTCCGGACTCAGCTACCATCCAGTCACCCATCGGCAGCATAGCAGCTAGACCGTTGAAATATTGGTTGCGGTAAGCAAGCTTTTGCGAAATAATATCCTCGTACATATTAGCGCTCTTGTCTTCGTACATCATTTTTTTCATCATTTCCAAGTTTGCTTTAAGCACAGGGTCCGTCGCATTGGATGTACCGTCCGCTTTCAGGAATGTATTTTCCGAAGGCTTGCTCATCATTTGCAGTTGGAAGTAATCCGGCCAGTTATGCAAATAAGCTCCATAACGTTTCGTTGTTCCTTCGCCCTTCGTTAGTTTTTGCGCATATTCCATAAACTCTTTCCAAGTCCAGTCCGTTGGAACAGGCAATCCAGCCTCGTCGAGCATTTCTTTATTTAAAAGCACGAACCAACGCTGCATGGAGGAGGGCAAAGCGTAAATTTTATCGTTTACCTTCGTGTCTACAAGGTACTCGTCTTCGTATTTATAGCCATCCTTTTCGATATAGCTATCCAAAGGCTCCAGCAATCCAATATCGGCGCGCTGTGAATAGTTCGTGTAAGGCAATTCGATAATATCAAGCTGATCATTGGATGCTGCCATTAGATCCAGCTTTTGCATGGAAGCAATGGAATCACCTTTTTCATTCAAGA
The DNA here is from genome assembly GCF_056398245.1 of Paenibacillus sp. 01T47. NCBI lineage: Bacteria > Bacillati > Bacillota > Bacilli > Caryophanales > Paenibacillaceae > Paenibacillus > Paenibacillus sp. 01T47. The sequence continues at coordinate 282,720 of NZ_JBFTPA010000008.1, read as the reverse complement.
GGTCAAGTTCTACCTTAATATTCGGATGTTTTTCTTCAAAAGCCGAAATAACTTCCGTCCACTTCGCCTTGCCGTCCGTTTGCCACGTGCTTAGCTTCAGTGTTACTTGCTCTGCTGCTGGCTCTTTTGGAGCATTAGTCGCGTTTGTCGCGCTGCCAGCATTTGAATTTCCACCATTATTGCCCCCGGAACAAGCCGATGCGAATACTGCTAACCCCAATAACATCATCGATAATCTCTTTTTCATCGTAACCCTCCTAATATTTATAACACGACTAGTTATGAAAACGTCTACAAACAAATCCTACCACGTTCATTTCTGATTCGAAGTTCCCATATTTTACTGAAGAGAAACTATTTTGACTTTGTTACCCTTTTACACCACCAAGAGAAATGCCTTCGATAACCTGTTTTTGACCAATCGCAAAAATAATGAGCAAAGGAACGATCGCTGATACAGCGCCAGCCATCATAAGGGAGTAAATATCACCATATTGGTCTCCAAAAAGCCTAATGCCCAGCTGAATCGTGAATAGATCCTTCGACTTCAAAAAGATAAGCGGATACTGGTAATCATTCCATGTCCATATAAATCGCAGAATCGCGTAGGTTGCTAGACCCGGACGAATGAGCGGCAGTGCAATTTGAAAAAAGGAACGGAAATGGCCTGCACCATCCATACGTGCTGATTCCATATATTCATTATTTACGCCCATAAAAAATTGTCTGAGCATAAACGCTCCAATAATACTAAAGCTGTTAATAAGAATAAGACCAATATGCGTATCGATGAGGTTCAACCAGTTAAACAATAAAAATTGCGGTACCAACGACGCTTGTGGCGGCACCATATATAAGGCAAGAACAAGAAGGAACATCGTGTCTCTGCCTCGGAAACGCAGTTTTGAGAAGCCGAACGCTGCCAGTGCACATACGAATACATTGATCACGGTTGTCGTTAAAGTAATGTATATGGAGTTCGTGTAATACCGGAGAAACCCTCCTGTCCACACTTGTTTGTAATTTTCGATCAGATGCCACTTCGTTGGAATCCATTCAATTGGAAAGTTGAATACATCTGCTTCCGGTTTGAATGAGGTGGTCAGCATCCACAAGAATGGGAGCAGCGACATCATGCCGAAGGCGGCCATAATAATTGTCCATACGATTTTGGACACATTCACATTTTTCATTGCCAATTCCTCCTTCCTGAATTAATAGTTCACCCATTTTTTTTGTGCGAGCATCTGCAAGCCCGTTATAGCTAGGCAAATGACAAAAAGTACGAGAGCCATACTCGATGCGTAGCCTGTTTTCAATTGATTGAATGCTGTGTCATATAATTCATATACGATAACGGTCGTTGAGTTAGCGGGACCGCCCTGTGTTAACACTTGAATCAAATCGAAAATTTTGAAAGTACCAATAATTCCAGTTACGAGCAGGAAGAACGTAGTTGGCGATATGCAAGGCACCGTAATTTTACGGAATTTAGTCCATGTATTCGCACCGTCAATGTCAGCTGCTTCATAAAGATCTTTCGGTATGCCCTGCAAGCCAGCTATGAAAATAATAATGTTATAGCCGAGCAGAATCCAAATTTGAATCATCATCAACGATGGCATCGCATAGTCGATATCGGCAAGCCACTTCGGTGGATTCTCGAATCCGATCGAAATTAAGAAATTGTTAACCGGTCCATACGAAGGATGGAAGAGCACCTGCCATACCATAGCTACTGCAACAACACTAGAAATGTACGGTAAAAAGTAAACAACTTTAAACATATCCTTCAAGTACACATGCTTATCAATAATGATCGACAGCACCAATGCCAATACGATCGTAATGGGCACCGTAATAATGAAGATGAGATTGTTTACTAAACTTTTCATAAAAACAGAGTCATTAAACAGTCGTTCAAAATTATCAAAACCTACAAATTTTATTGCATCAATTCCCGCAACAAAATTCCAACTCGTAAAGCTAAGCAGCAGTGATCCTAATACAGGAATCAATGTAAGTACAACGAGTCCGATCATTAAAGGAGCAACGAATAAATAGCCTGCAATTTGCTCCCTTGCTCCCATACTGAGCTGGACTAACGTTTTTTTCTGTCTCATGAAGCTCCTCCTTCAAACTTTGTTTATATGCTTCATTTTAGAAAAAAAACGAGAGGCTCATAAGAATTAGATCTTTGTATTTTGGAACATATTTTACTTTTTATCTGTTCACACGTTTTTTTGAGCTTAATCACTTTCGTTTATTCTTAATCGTTGTTTCATTTTATTTAGGTTGAAAATATGCAAAAAAAAAAAAAAAAAAAGAGGGAGCAAACTGAGTGAATACTCAGCTTGCTCCCTCTTTTCACTTCATTATTCAGCTGCCGCAGCAACCTTTAGATTCTCTTTATGACGCGCTGTTGTACGTTCGCGATCACGCTCAAGAATTGGTTTTAAATATTTACCCGTATACGATTGCTCAACTTTAATAACCTGTTCCGGCGTGCCTGTTGCCACAATCATACCGCCGCCATTGCCGCCTTCTGGACCTAGATCTATCAAATAATCCGCCGTCTTAATGACGTCCAAGTTATGCTCAATTACGAGCACGGATTCACCTGAATCAACCAAGCGGTGAAGCACGGTCAACAATCTGTCGATGTCATGCACGTGCAAGCCCGTTGTTGGTTCATCCAAAATGTAAAGCGTCTTGCCCGTGGAACGACGATAAAGCTCAGCAGCCAGCTTAACGCGCTGCGCTTCACCACCTGATAATGTGGTAGCTGGTTGACCCAGCTTCATATAACCAAGACCTACATCAAGCAGCGTCTGGACTTTCCGATGAATACGAGGAATGTTCTCAAAGAATGAGCAGCCATCCTCAATGGTCATTTCCAGCACTTCCGCAATATTTTTACCTTTGTATTTCACTTCCAGCGTCTCCCGATTATATCGTTTACCTTTGCAAATCTCACAAGGCACATAGACATCAGGAAGGAAGTGCATCTCAATCTTAATGATTCCATCTCCGCGACAGGCTTCGCAGCGTCCGCCCTTCACATTGAAGCTGAATCTTCCCTTCTTGTAGCCGCGTACTTTCGATTCCGTCGTACTCGCATACAAATCACGGATATCATCAAATACTCCGGTATACGTAGCTGGATTAGATCTTGGCGTTCGGCCGATTGGCGATTGGTCAATATCGATGACCTTCTCCAAATGCTCGATGCCTCGCATTTCCTTGTACTGTCCAGGACGCGTCTTCGCTTTGTTCAAATCACGCGCTAACGTTTTGTACAAAATTTCATTAACGAAGGTCGACTTCCCAGAACCCGAAACACCGGTTACCGCTGAGAATACACCAAGTGGAATCTTCACATTTACATTTCTTAAATTGTTCTCCTTCGCGCCACGAACCTCTAACCATTTGTCGCTCGTCTTGCGGCGCTCGGAAGGCACTTCAATAAACTTGCGTCCACTCAAATATTGGCCCGTCAATGAGTTTTCATTCGCCATCACTTCCTCAGGCGTTCCTTCTGCAATGACCATGCCTCCGTGTATACCCGCTCCAGGCCCGATGTCGATAATATAATCGGCTGCCAGCATCGTATCCTCGTCATGCTCAACGACGATGAGCGTATTTCCAAGGTTGCGCATATGCTCAAGCGTCTCAATCAAGCGATCATTATCTCTTTGGTGCAGCCCAATGCTTGGCTCGTCCAATATATAAAGGACGCCCATAAGGCTTGATCCAATTTGCGTTGCCAATCGAATACGCTGTGCTTCTCCGCCCGACAGTGTACCCGCTGCGCGGCTTAATGACAAATACTCTAATCCTACATTTACAAGGAAACCTAGTCGGCTGTTGATCTCTTTCAAGATCAAGTTTGCGATTGCTATTTCCTTCTGAGACAGTTTTAACGAATCAAAATACCGCTGTGCATCTCCAATAGATAAGGAGGTGACTTGGGAAATGTGCTGCGCGTTGATCGTAACCGCTAATGTTTCCTTGCGAAGACGTTGTCCCTTACAGCCTGCACATGGCTTAGCACTCATATAGTTCTCAATATGCTCGCGCATCATATCCGATGCGGTGTCTCTATAACGCCGCTCAAGGTTATGAACGATGCCTTCGAATGGAACATAGGCCTCTTTGCGATGACCAAAATCGTTCTCATATAGGAAACGAACACGCTCTCCGCCTGTTCCATATAATATCTTCTTCATCTGCTCCGGCTCAAGCTCGGATACCGGAACATCCTGCGGTATGCCATAATGCACGCAAACCGCACTTAGAAACTGCGGATAATAATTTGACGTACTGCCCGCCCAAGCAAGGAAAGCAGCATCCGCAATCGACTTGCTCATATCAGGTACGAGCAAATCTGGATCAACGATCATTTTCATGCCTAAACCATCACAATCCGGGCATGCCCCGTAAGGACTATTGAACGAGAACATGCGCGGCTCCAGCTCTTCGATACTAAAACCGCATTCTGGACAAGCCAGATTTGAGCTGAATAGAAGCTCCTCCTGATCGATGATATCAACGAGCACCCGGCCCTCAGATATTTTCAGCGCAGTTTCGATTGAATCGGCAAGCCTCGTTTGAATATCTGATTTCACGACGATACGATCGACAACCACTTCGATGCTGTGCTTTTTATTTTTTTCTAGCTCAATCTTCTCGCTGAGCTCTCGCAATTCGCCATTCACGCGTACACGTACAAAACCTTGCTTCTGAATGTCTGCGAGCAGCTTGGTATGCTCCCCTTTGCGGCCTGAAATAAGCGGAGCCAAAATTTGCAGCTTCGTCTTCTCTGGGTATTCCATAATCCGATCGACCATTTGCTCAACGGTCTGCGACGTTATTTCGATCCCATGCTCTGGACAATGCGGCTTGCCGATACGGGCAAATAAGAGCCGCAAATAATCATAAATTTCAGTAACCGTTCCGACCGTAGAACGCGGATTGCGGCTTGTCGTCTTCTGATCAATAGATATAGCTGGTGATAGCCCATCAATAGAATCAACATCCGGCTTTTCCATTTGCCCAAGAAATTGGCGTGCATAAGCGGATAATGATTCAACGTAACGACGCTGTCCCTCTGCATAGATGGTATCGAATGCAAGGGAAGATTTACCGGAGCCGCTTAACCCCGTCAGTACCACAAATTTGTCGCGCGGTATCGTGACGTCAATGTTTTTTAAATTATGGGCGCGAGCGCCCTTCACAACTATTTTATCGCTAGCCAATCGTTTCTCCTCCTACTTCTTAGCCCATCTCGGCACGCAGTTCAAGCAGCGCATCCCGCAGTTCTGCTGCACGTTCGAACTGCAAGTTTTTTGCTGCGTCTTTCATTTCCGCTTCCAGCCTTTGAACAAGCGCCAGACGGTCTTTCTTGGTCATTTTGTCCACGCCGGCACCGGTTAAGTAGTCGGCTTTCTGCTCGGCTACCTTCGTCGCTTCTATTACATCGTGAACCTTTTTCTTGATCGTTTGCGGCGTAACGCCGTGTTTCTCGTTGTATGCCAGCTGAATGGTACGACGGCGCTCTGTTTCTTTGATCGCGCGATCCATAGAATCGGTAATCTTATCGCCGTACATGATAACGCGCCCTTCACTGTTTCTCGCCGCACGTCCAATCGTTTGAATGAGCGCGCGATCCGAGCGAAGAAACCCTTCTTTGTCCGCATCGAGAATCGTAACGAGCGATACCTCAGGCAAATCGAGGCCCTCTCGAAGCAGGTTGATTCCAATGAGCACGTGGAAAACGCCGAGCCTTAGGTCACGCAGTATGGCCAATCGCTCCAACGTCTTAATATCGGAATGGAGATACCTTACCTTAATGCCTATCTCCTTCATATAATCAGTTAAATCCTCTGACATCTTCTTCGTCAGCGTTGTAACAAGAACCCGTTCATCCTTCGCAATGCGATCCCGAATCTCGTTCAACAAGTCATCGATTTGTCCCTTCGTTGGGCGGACATCAATGATCGGATCAATCAGACCAGTAGGACGAATAATTTGTTCGATCATTTTGTCGGTGTGCTCTATCTCGTATGGACCTGGCGTTGCGGATACATAAACGAGCTGCTTGGCCTTCGCCTCGAACTCCTCGAAGCGCAGCGGCCTGTTATCCATTGCTGACGGAAGGCGGAAGCCGTGATTAACGAGCATCTCTTTACGCGCCCGGTCACCATTATACATCGCTCGAATCTGTGGCAGCGATACATGGGACTCATCAATAACAATAACCATATCATCAGGGAAATAATCAAGCAGCGTATAAGGCGTTGCTCCTCGCTCTCTAAAAGTGAGCGGCCCCGAATAGTTCTCAATGCCTGAGCAAAAGCCCATCTCCGCCATCATTTCCAAGTCATAGCGCGTCCGCTGCTCCAGTCGCTGTGCTTCGAGCAGCTTGCCTGCTTCGCGGAGCTCGACGAGTCGTTCCTCCAGCTCCCTCTCAATATTGACGAGCGCTACCTTCATCGTCTCTTCTTGAGTAACGAAGTGAGAAGCAGGGAAAATGGCAATATGATCGCGTTCGCCAATGATTTCGCCGGTGAGCACATCAATTTCTGAAATGCGCTCAATCTCATCACCAAAGAGCTCTACACGAATAGCCCGCTCATTATTGGCGACTGGGAAGATCTCAACAATGTCGCCGCGAACACGGAACGTTCCGCGCGTAAAGCTGATATCGTTGCGCTGATATTGAATATCGACCAGCTTATGCAGAATTGCATCCCGCGACTTCTCCATCCCTACACGGAGCGAAAGCACGAGGCCGCCGTATTCCGTCGGAGATCCGAGACCGTAAATACAGGAAACGCTCGCTACGATGATCACATCACGGCGTTCAAACAAAGAGCTCGTCGCTGAATGTCGAAGCTTATCGATCTCATCGTTTATGCTGGAGTCCTTCTCAATAAACGTATCGGTTGAAGGGATGTATGCTTCCGGCTGATAATAATCATAGTAGCTCACAAAATACTCTACTGCATTGTCAGGGAAAAAAGTTTTGAACTCACTGCACAGCTGTGCGGCCAGCGTCTTATTATGGGCAATTACAAGCGTTGGTCGGTTTAGCTCCTCGATCATGTTCGCGATTGTGTACGTCTTGCCTGTACCCGTTGCTCCCAGAAGCGTCTGATGTCTCTTACCTGCATGAATACCTTCTATAAGCTGTTCGATTGCCTTTGGTTGATCGCCTTGCGGCGTATAATCCGATTTTAACTCAAACAGCCTTGTTTCTTTTGCGAGCTCACTCACGCCTATCATCCACCCCCATCATTCCGAAATATATGCTCTTATCATTATAGTCAAATATAGTCATTTCATTTCATCTGATATTTCAAAATAAGAATGTTTGTTCCCATCTATTATAACGTTATCCTTAAAGTCGCGCAACGTCGGAAAACAAAAAAAGAATACGTACAGCATAGTCAGTTGCTCGCCTGCGCTGATGTATTCTCATTTATGCCGTTGTTCCTCTTTCATAAAAGCATTTCCTTGCCGTTTTTCTTCTCCTGCCATTGCTTGTACCACTCCGTCACCTGCAAAGGAACGGTAAGTCCCAGATCATTTTCTATCGTTTGAAGAAGACGCTCATAGTGGAAAGTCACCTTATCGTAACAGCCCAGCTCATCATAAAGCCTCATCACGATCAGCCCCTCCTCCTCCTCGTAAGGGTCCATCGTTTGTATTCTTTCATACAATTGCAATGCATCGCTTGTTCGATCGCCGCGCTCTAAATAATAAGCAGCTAACATCCTCGCCAAACTCAGCCATAACTGACGTAAACGCTCTCGCTCATACTCCGCCCATAGATATCCGTAATCCTGTAAATAGTCGCCCTCATATTCACCTAGCAGCCGCAAAGCCTGATCCTGATCCTCAGAAATCGAACCGCTAAGCTTAACCATTCCTTGCTCCCACCGCTCCATATCAAGAACGACTTGTCCCATATCGAGAATATAACCTTCTTGAATACTGGAATTATGAATCGCTATGTTCATGTTCATTTTCTGAAGGCATTGCCTAATTTGATAGATAGCCGTGTACAGCTGTGTCATCGCACGCTTCATATCCATCTCTGGAAAAAATAAATCGAGCAGTATCGACTTGTGTACAATTTGCCCGCGGTGATGCAGCAGATAACAAAAAAGCTCCTGGGCTTTAGCCGTTCGCCATTTCGGCAGCTCCGGAGGCTGTCCATAGGAGGATTGAAAACGCAGCGTTTTAAAACAAAAAACGGTCTGCTCCTGCTTCTCGATTTCTTTCGACAACGGTTTTGTGCTCCTGCGCTTCAATAAACGTTCGATTGTTATCTCAACGCGCGATTTCTGAAGCGGTTTTAACAGATAATCAACTGCATTCAGCTCAAATGCCTTTATCGCGTATTCATCATGCGCCGTGACAAAAACAATATCGGCTTGCGGACATATTTCTTGAATAAGCTCAGCTGCTTGAATGCCAGATAATTCAGGCATATGGATATCTAGAAAAACAACATCAGGCTGCAGCTCACTCGCCTGCTCCACTGCTTGTTTTGGATTTTGAAACACATCAATGCTCGTTATTTCCATCGATTGGCGGAGCACCCGCTCCAGTTGAACGAGAGCCAGTCTTTCATCATCGATTACAAGAACCCTCATTTTTCTACACTCCTATCACATTCACAATCATCCTAATTTGTTTACAATTAGAAATTTTCATTTATCTATTTTCATATCGGCTTTTTTCCCAAAATCATTCATGCTTTTGTAACTATATATGAGTAAAAAGACCTAACTTGTTCAGAAATTGTATAGTACTGTTCTATAGAATAAGAATTATGTTGGAATAGATCGTAATATGCCGAAATCGTGTGCGGTTACCATGCATTTTTAACCAAAAATGCCATCACGTACTCCTACCTCTCTGTCAGGTCGGCGCTTTTCTCGCAAAGCACCCTTATATACATAACTCTCCCAACTAACAGCAGGCCGATCACTACATGAAGCTCATTTTAATAAAGAAAGGGATGATGTTTTGCTGCTAGCTCCAAATAACTAGAAATAAATGAATACTCGAGCATTTTAAGATGGAGGATACCAAGAAATGAGAAAAAAGACAACTGCACTCATGATCGCTTTTTTGCTAATTTTTCAATACGTAAACTTTGCCGGTATTTTAAAGCCGGTAGAGGCAGCTGCTATTAATGATAATATTATTACTAAAATGACTTTGACTAACACGGCTACACCTAATTCAGTTATCGCTTCAGTTTATAATTCTGTTTATTATGTCAATCCAGAAATCCGTGTCAACCTCGACAAAGATATTCTCTCATTAAACTACGAGTGGGAGCTTCCCGAAAACCATAAGTACATAGAAGGTGATCAGTTCATATTTGATCTGCCTGCGGAACTAGTCATGTATAGCGGGAATATTACAGAGAAAGCCCTGAGTGCTCCAAATGGTGAACCTAGCGTCGGAACCTATAAGTTAGAAGGGCGAACGGTTACCGTCACGTTTAATGAGTATATCAAAGGGGGGGCACCTGCTTCTGGAACGCTCAGTTTCTGGAGTTTTTTCACAAAAGTAAGCGTCGGCAACCAAACGGAAGTACCTATTAAATTTAATATCGGCGATACCATCACCATTCCGATTGCACCTAAAGGTGTAACATCTCCAATTAGCAAAAAGGGAACACCGGATAAGAGTTTTAATGCTGAGAACATTACTTGGACAGTTGATGTGAACAAGGATCTCAAAAAAGTTAATGGAGCCGTTGTCACAGATACGATTCCTGCTGGTCTGACTTTCACGCCGGGCTCGCTCAAGGTTTACAAAATGACTTCAGACACCGATGGTGTCCTGTCTAATCCAATACTACAAAATGAGCCTGCTGACTATCAAGTGACTGCACCCGTTTCACCTGATAATAAATTGCAGCTAGACTTAGGAAATATAAATTCGGTTTATCGCATTGTATTTGATACAGCTGTTACCGACATCACAAAAGCAAATTTCAAAAATACAGCCACATTAAAGGGCAGCAATATCACCGATGTTTCTGCTTCAGACACGATAACGAACAGCCGCGGCAAGCTGCTTGAGAAATCAGGTACATATAATGAAGCTGCTCAAGTCATCGATTGGACCATTAAATACAATTTTGGCGAAGATACGATAGCAAGCGCTGTTTTGACTGATTTGTTCGATAAAGACCATGAGCTTGTACCAGGTTCCATTAAAGTATTCCCTGTGGCCGATCCGGTTGCTGGCACGCCAGGAACTGAAATACCGTCGACCGACTATACTCTGGACTATGATGTAAGCAGTCATCCAAAAAATCAAAACACCAAGAACGGTTTTAAGCTGTCCTTTAATAACCCAATCACTGGCGCTTATAAAATAACCTACCAAACCAAGCCAGTTGGCAATTTGTATGACGATAAAGCAATTAAAAATACGGTTTATTCGGATAGTAAAGAATCCAATACGGTCACCGTAGATGTTAAGCAGCATTTTTTGCATAAAACAAATAGTAATGCTAACTACAAAGATAGAACGATAGACTGGAATGTTGAAATCAATAGAGACAAATATAATTTGTTTGGTCTGAAATTTGAAGATACTTTCATCAGCGGCGGCTTAAAGCTTGTACCTGGCACCTTGGTCGTCAAGCAAAATGGTATTGTCGTGAATAGTCCGCTTTATACCATCACGTATGATCCAGCCGGTGCAACTAATACAACAAAAGGCTTCAAAATCGATTTTCCAGATGGCAATTCTACTTACACTATCTCATATACAACGGAATACGACTATACGGACGGATCCTATTTTTCTAATACAAATTTCTCTTTCAAAAATACGGGCAAACTGATCTGGAAAGAGACTGCTGTAGGATCAGAGAAAAATCAATCCGAAACGTCAACTTTTACGCCTAATAAGAACACACAGGACAACGGCTATAAGAATGGCAGCTATAATGCCACAGACAAAAAAATTACATGGAACATCGGCATTAACTACAATAGCAAAACAATTGCCAATGCCGTCGTAACAGATACGCTGGAATCGGTACAACAGCTCGTGGCTGGATCGATTGAAGTACGCAAGCTGACTGTGAACAGCAATGGTTCTACGACCCCTGGTGCACTCGTTGCTCCAACAGGAAATTACAGCGTTGTACTTCCAACGACTGCCAACAATAACCAATGGCAGATTGCATTTACTAATCCAATTACTGAGCCTTACCTCATCACATTCAAAACGGATGTGGATGGAAAAGTGCTTGGCGCAACGGAAAAAACAATTAACAATCATGCTTATTTAAGCGGCACTGGTTATACAACGAAGGATCTTACTGCTTCCGTGACGATACCAAAAGCCGGTGAATATGTATTCAAAGAAGGTCAGCAAAATGATGATTCCGTCAATTGGACGATTTATATTAACCGTGGTCAGTCCACTGTTGACGAAGCAAAAATTTATGATGTGCCTAGCAAAAAACAAACGCTTGTCAAAGAATCATTTAAGCTCTATCTTACAAGCGTAAACAGCAACGGCAATGTAACCAAAACTGGTTCGGCTATTAGCCCTACAGATCCGGTTCATGGCTATAAACTAACTTTCAAGGAAAATACGGATCCAGCTATTTCAAGTGATGAGACATTTGAGCTCAGCTTCAACAATGAAATATCCAAACCTTATATTCTTGAATACCAATCCATTATTGATGCTAAAGACAAAGAAACCATTTCAAATACGGTTACTTTCACTGGTGCTGGAGGTATTTCCAAGCCCGTTGACAATGCGACAGAGGTGAAAATAGCATTATCCGGCGGAGAAGGCACTGGCAGTAGCTATAAAGGCGATTTAAAGGTAGTTAAAGTTGACAAAGATGATCCAACGCTCAAGCTGTCCGGCGCTGTTTTTGAACTAACTCGCAATTCGACCGGCGGTGTAATCGCACCATCTAAAAACGCTAATGGCGAGCTTGAATATAACGGCTTGCGTTACGGTAAATACACTTTGAAAGAGAAAAGTGCACCAGCTGGCTACGCAATTGATGGTACAGGCATCTACGAAGTAACGATCAATTCAACGACCGTTCCTGTTGTGAAGGAAATCAAAAACGCGAAGCTTTTAGGCAGCTTGGAAGTAACGAAAGTTGACTCCGCTAATGCAGCAACTGTTCTGGCCGGAGCGACGTTCGAGCTTTTCAATAGCGCTAATGTAAGCCAAGGCACACAAACAACAGCCGCAAACGGCAAAGCAACTTTCACTGGCCTTCCTTATGGCAGCTATGTACTGAAAGAGGTTTCAGCACCTACCGGCTATAGCATCATCGGAAACGGTGAAGTGAATGTTACGATTAATGCTTCTGTTGTTACGAAACAAGTGGGTAATACAAAGCTATTTGGTACTTTGGAAGTCACTAAAGTAGACAGCGTTAATCCTGCAATCGTTCTTTCAGGAGCAACATTCGAGCTGTTCAACAGCGCCAATGTAAGCTTGGGTCAAAAGACGACAGACACTAGCGGCAAAGTATCTTTTACTGGCCTTTCTTACGGCACTTATGTACTAAAAGAAGTTTCAGCACCTGCAGACTACAAAATAATGGGCAGCGGCGAAGTGAATGTGACCATTAATGCAGCTGTAGTATCTGAAAAAGTGAAAAATGAAAAGCTAGAAGGCAGCCTTGAAGTAACCAAGGTAGACAATGATCATACGTCAATCGTTCTTGCCGGAGCTACGTTCGAGCTTTTCAATAGCGCGAATGTAAGCATGGGCAAACAAACGACGGCTGCAAACGGAAAAGCAGTATTCACGGCTCTTCCTTACGGCAGCTACGTGCTGAAGGAAATCTCGGCACCTTATGGCTACAGCATCATCGGCAACGGTGAAGTAAATGTTACGATTAATGCGTCTACTGTATCAAAAGAGGTTAAAAATATTCAGCTGCTCGGAACCTTGGAATTAACGAAAGTAGACAACGATAATACTGCCATTGTTCTTGCTGGAGCTACATTTGAGCTATTCAACAGCGCCAATGTCAGCCTAGGCAAAAAGACAACTGATTCAACCGGCAAACTAACTTTCACTGGTCTTCCTTATGGCAGCTACGTGCTGAAAGAAATCTCAGCACCTGTCAACTACGGCATCATTGGCAGCGGTGAGTTAAGCGTTGTGATTAATGCCTCTACTGTAAGCAAAGAAGTGAAGAATGCTAAGCTGCTCGGCACCTTGGAAGTCACTAAAGTAGATTACGATAATACTACGGTCGTTCTCGCTGGGGCTACGTTTGAGCTATTCAACAGCGCAAATGTAAGCTTAGGCAAACAAACAACATCTTCTAGCGGTAAAATATCATTCACAGATCTTCCTTACGGCAGCTATGTGCTGAAGGAAATCTCAGCTCCATCCGGCTACAGCATGATTGGCAACGGTGAAGTAAACGTAACGATTAATGCGCCATCTGTATCTAAAGAGATCAAAAATACAAGAGATCCTCTTGGCAGACTGGAAGTAACCAAAGTAGACAGTGCGAATACAACAATCGTTCTTGCTGGCGCTACATTTGAATTGTACAGCACCTCTAATGTGAGCTATGGCAAACAAACGACGGCTGCAAATGGCAAAGTATCCTTCACTGGACTTCCACTTGGCAGCTATGTATTGAAGGAAATCTCAGCGCCTGCTGGTTACAGCATAATCGGCAGCGGCGAAGTAAGTGTCACTATCAACTCTACAGCGGGAAATTCGGTCACAGTTAAAAATAACAAAGTAATTGTGCCAACACCGACGCCAACGATAGTTCCGACACCTACACCAAAACCAACGACAACGCCGAAGCCAACGACAACACCAGTTGCGACGCCTGCGCCGACTACTTCTACAGAAAAGGAAGTTACGGAAGTAGACAAACCAGTTGAAGGTGAAGTGGAAGTCCCTGATGGCAGCGTGCCTGTTGGAGGCGTAAAGCCTGATCATGGTAAAGTTGTCATTACACCAGATGGCAAATGGGTTTACACTCCTGACCCTGGATTTAAAGGAAAAGATACATTCTCTATTATCGTTAAAGATAAAGATGGCAATGAAGAAGAAATCTTCTTCGAAATCGATGTAGAGGATCCGCCTCGCGGCGGAATCACAACACCAGACGTTCCTGTATTGCCTAAAACAGGCGAGAACAGCTACCTGCTTATGCAGCTGCTAGGTCTAGCTATGATCGTTGTTGGTGTTTCGACAATTGTGGTCAAAAGAAGAACAAGACGCTAAGTGACTAAAACGATGCAAAAAAGGTGAATCAGGAATATCCTGATTCACCTTTTTGTTATTTCGAGCCTTTTTATTTCGAGCTATAACTAGCTGTCCATTCTCTCCGCCTGCGCATCACGCCGATTAGAAGCATGATAGCTGCGCAGCAGCTGCAGCAACGACGCTGGCCCAGCCGATGCATAATAGTTGGCCTGTTCATCGGGAGCTAGAATGACCCCGAGCTGATGGTGCTCACCAGCAAATCGCGCCCGTTGCGCAAATTTTAATTCACCTTCAAGATTTAATACTTCCAGCTTGCAAAATGCGGAGTTTTGAACAAGTGCTTCATAAAGGTCTTCTTTTGTCCGCACACGCACACCATTAACCTTGTGCAAAATCTCGCCTGTCAAAAGCCCCATTAATGCCGCTGGAGTGCCAGGCATGATTCCTAATATTCGCAGCCCGCGTGAGTCATGCACATATAATGGCGATAAAGCCGCTTCTCTCACACGGCTTCTCCATATAATAGCTTCATGCAGCAGCAGTGAAACCAGTGCAGCAAGCGGCAGCAGCATAGGCTGCCACCAAGCCAGAATTGCTGCGACAGCTAAGCATATGCTGTACAGCAGCAGCCCTTTCGAGGCATGCTTCGCTTTTTCACGCGGCAATAAAGAACGTGTCATTTCCGTAAATCCGATAATCATAGGCAACGCTACGAACGACCAGCCTTGCGACCAATCTGCTCCAAATAATGGTGTCCACGGCAATGCCGTCATAGATGATCCGCTCGCCCCAGTCGGTACCAGCATAAGCAGCGGGACTGGCCAAAAGCCCTGCAGCATATAGCCACCAACGAGCTTTCCACGTTTACCCTCAAGAAATAATGGCGTCGATAATCGATCACCTTGCCAGCGAACAAGAACGGCTTCTGCAAGATGAAGCAGCGCAACGAGCACAAGCAAACCAGCAGCATCAATTCCTGCAAGGGAGACAGCCAATGACCCGAGCCAATCCGTCCGCTCCGTAAGCGTTGTCCACCCGAGCAGCCACTGAAGAAGAGTAATGACTCCTGCACTGTACGCAAAACATAAGTATCTAATTCGAATCAGCATTAAGATAGCCGCAACTGCCCAAAGCCAAAGTACAGCTTCTCCTGTTAACGATACGCCAACGAATGCTCCTGCAATGGAAACCGCTACACCAATCAAAAGACCCGTTAACATCGCCTTAAAAACCAAGCTTGGCCAATGATGTAGCTTTACTGCAAACATCTGCCTCTCCACTCGTATTTGCCTTGTATACTGTAAAATGATGAATAACACCGCAATATAATAAAATGGCTGTGCAACTAATTGGACAGCCGCTTGCCCGAGCATTTCCAATAACTCGATCGCCGTTTCCAAAGCTAACACTCCTTCGCTCGTTCCCCATATCCTTATAAACATAAAAAAATAAAAGGCCGACCCTGTTAAACAGAGTCAACCTCTTATTCATTCGACATGCGCGTATTATTTCCTGCCTACAGCCTTAATTGCTTCAAGCAGCTGCTTATCATTCTTTTTATCCTGAATCCATTTAATGACTTCCTTCTCAAGCGTTTCACCCGTTTGCTTATCGACCTGTCCCGTGGCCGGCAAGCTATGCTCGGATTGGAATTTCTTAACGGCTTCTGCCGTCTCCGCTCCGAAGTAACCATCTTCACGCTTAGGTTGGTATCCAAGACCATGCAGCATAATTTGAACGCTCCGTACTTGTTCGCCCAGCATATCCTGCTTTAACGTCTCGGATAGGGTAAGTCTTGCAACGGTATACAAATCCGGCGGCTGCACCGTAAGATCGGGTTTTATGCCATTTTCATGAATCCAATTGCCCTTAGGCGTTAACCATTTGGCTATGGTCATCTTGAGCAGGCTTCCGTCGCCAAGCGCTTTGTTGTAGCTTACTTGAACAGTGCCTTTGCCAAAGGAGGTTTCGCCAACGAGCTTCGCTCCCGCGCTTTCCTGCAAAGCTCCTGCCAATATTTCCGATGCGCTTGCGCTCCCTTTATTCATAAGAACCGCTATGGGGTACGTTTTTTCTTGTCCCTTCGACAGCGTTTTTTCCCGGTTTCCTTCACGATCCTCTACCTGTACGACTGTCGTACCTTTAGCTAGGAAGGTTTGAGCGATCTCTACAACAACGGGAAGCACGCCTCCAGGATTGTTGCGCACATCAAGAACAAGCCCCTTCATCCCTTGCTCCTCCAGCTTCGCGAGCTCCTGCTTAAACCGCTCTGCCGTATGCAGTGAGAATTGTCTGATTTCAATGACGCCTGTACCATCCGGCTGCAGGCTGCCATATACCGTTTCCACATCGATATCGTCGCGAATGAGCACGAGCTGGATCGGATCAGAAAAACCGACACGCTGTACTTGAATTTTCGCTTTGGTTCCTTTTGGACCACGAATCTTCGCTACCGCATCCTGCAAATTCAGTCCATCGAGCTTCGCACCGTTAACCGAAAGCAAAATATCCTTCGCTAATAGGCCGGAACGTTCTGCCGGCGAGCCTTTAATCGGAGAAACGACGACAACCCGTCCATTTTCAAGCGTAACCTCTGCTCCGATACCTGTAAACGAGCCTTCGATCGATTCCGAAAAGTGCTTAGCTACGTCCTTCTCCATGTAAACGGAATAGGGATCATCCAGCGACGACATCATTCCGCTTACAGCACCATCAAGCAGCTCCATGCGATCGACCTTCTGATAATATTTTGTTTCAATTAATTCCAGCACCGCATTAAGCTTCGTCAGCTCTTCTTTTTTAAGCCTGAAGCGATCACCGTCATCAGCTGCCGCTGCTGAAAGAGCAGGCGCTGCTGGCTTGTCCGGTTTAATCATTTGGTCCGCGATCGTTAGCGTAACGAGTACGGATGCAATCATCGTTAGCATAACGAACGCGAATACTGTCCGTCCTTTGAAATGCACCTGTCTACACCACCTTCTCATCTTACACGGTCTTAGATTTAAGACCACACTAGTATATGACAAGCCGCTTACAATTATTTGCATTATTCGGTAAAAATGATCACTTTATCATTTATTTTATGTTTGATTTTAAACAAGGCAGCCACAGGGGCTGCCTCTTGATGTATTTTATGAAAGATTGCCTATTTTAAATATCCGCCTGGATTAACAGGAGTTTGGTTTTTACGCACTTCAAAATGTAAATGTGGCCCCGTCGAATTGCCTGTACTGCCAACCTCAGCAATTTTCTGGCCTTTCTTGACGGTTTCGCCTTTTTCAACTTTGATTCCACCATTACGAATATGTCCATAAAGAGTCCACAAGCCATTACCATGGTCAATAATGACACAATTTCCGTATGTGCTCCACTTTTGGGCAACGAGTACAACACCGTCTTCCGCTGCGAAAATATCTGTTCCCTGCGGTGCTGCAAAATCCGTTCCTGTATGAGTGTGTGTTTTGCCTGTAATCGGATGAACCCGTGTGCCAAAGCTTGAGCTTACGCGATAGTTATCCCTTATCGGCATACCCAGCTTACCGCCCGTATACGGATTCGATATTTTGTTTTTCTCTGCATTCAACTTCGATACTTTCGCAGCAAGCGCCATAAGCAGCTCCTCTTGCTCTTTGCTGATGCCCTCGAGCTCCTCTAACGTGGAGTCGATTTGTACAAGCTTATTATCCAGTTGTTTGATATTTGTATTGTAGCTGGCAATCATAACTTCTTTCTCTTGCTCTTTCTTCACTAGATGAGCTTCATACTGCTCCAGCTTCTCATAAATCTTTTTCACTTCAGCAAATTGCTTCTCTACTTCTATTTTCTTCTGAGCAACAAGCTCCTTCTCTTCTCTTTGCTCCGCCAAAATATCCCGATCCTGCGACAGAATCGATTGAAGAGCATCGAATCGATCAATAAAATCTGTAAAGCTAGTCGCACTCAGTAGTACGTCCATATAAGATACAAAACCGTTCGTATACATAAGACGCATGCGAGATTGCAGCAGCTCATCGCGTGTCACTACACGCTCTTCAGCCTGCTCCAGCTCAAGGCCGGTTTGCAGCAGTTCTTCTTCCTTCGCATCGCTTTGTGCTTGCATCTTTGTTTTGTTGATGACGACATTATCAATCTCTGCCATCAAATTAGCGATAGAAGCTTCCGCTTCTGTTTTTTTCCCAAGGATAGTTACCTTCTCATTCTCTGCTGTTTTAGCCTGATTATGAGCATTAGCGGCTTGGCGCTCAGCTTTAGCTGCGCGTTGCTCCGCTTCCTTCATTTCCGCCTTAGCGGCAGCTATTTGTTTCTTTATTTCGCTAAGAGAAGCAGCTTCTCCTCCTGTTGGTTGCATAACAAATACCGCAAGCATCATCGTAACTGTGAATAACAGCCATTTCCTCTTCTTCACTTTCGCATCCTCCTACACTTTCAAATACTTGCGTATCGAGATCGTGCTGCCCCAAATGCCGATTAATGTTCCGAGTACGATGAGCAGCGTGGCAGTCAGCATTCCTGACTCCTCTACCGTCACGAGCTTAATCATCATGAGCGATAATTCCATTTGTGTAAATTTCACAAGCTGCGAGTAACCTGCAAGCACAGCTACCGTTGTTATCACCGAGCTAATAATTCCAATCAGTGCACCTTCAATGAAAAACGGCCAGCGAATAAAAGAATTCGTCGCGCCAACCAGCTTCATAATGCCAATTTCTCTGCGTCTTGCGATAATGGTCATTTTGATCGTGTTCGAGATCAAGAACATTGCTGTTACGGATAGACCTACAACAACGACGATACCTATGTAACGCAAAGCATTCGTAATTTTGAAAAGAGTCTCGACCGTGCCTTGTCCATATTTGATTTTGGCAATCGGTATAAGCTCATCTGCTTTATTGATCGCATCGATCTGTTTTGCTGCATCCTCGATCGATTGCGGCTCATAAACCTCTACCGTAAATGAATCCGGCAGCGGATTTTTTTCCTTCTCATAACCATCCAGCAAATCCTTGTTCTCATCACCTAGGTTTTTACGAAGCAGCTCTAGTCCCTCTGCTTTAGACACAAATGTTACTTGCTTTACCTCTGTTAAATTGCCGATTTTGTTCTGAAGCTCTGTTATTTTCGCTTTGTCTACATTTAGCTGTAGGAACACACGAATTTGCACTTGACTCTCGATCTGTGCCGCCATGGAATTGACGTTGAGTGCGAGCAATAAAAACACGCCAAGAATGAACAAGGATATAAATATCGAGCTTACTGAAGCAAACGACATCCAGCCATTTCTAATGATGTTTTTGGCGCCTTCTCGCAGATGACGGAGTATAGTTCTAAGCTTCATAGCCGTACTCCCCTCTAGCCTCGTCACGTACGATATTGCCGTTCTCGATTGCAATGACGCGCTTGCGTATGGAGTTAACGATATCTTTATTGTGTGTAGCCATTACGATGGTTGCGCCACGGAAGTTGATTTCCTCAAGCAAGTTCATGATGCCCAGCGACGTTTCCGGGTCCAAGTTGCCTGTGGGCTCGTCCGCTACGATAACAGATGGATTATTTACAATCGCTCGTGCAATCGATACACGCTGCTGCTCACCGCCCGACAACTGTGCCGGCAGGCTTGCATGCTTATGCTTCAGTCCTACGAGCTCAAGCACCTCCATCGTTCGCCTCTTAATGACGCGGGTTGGGGCTTCTATAACCTCCATGGCAAATGCAACGTTTTCAAATACGGTTAATTTGGGTAATAGTCTAAAGTCCTGAAAAATAACGCCAATATTTCGTCGAACAAATGGAATTTTTCGCGGCTTCAACTTTCCTATATTAAATCCATTAACAGAAATCTGTCCTTTTGTCGGTACTTCCTCACGATAGATCAACTTCATAAATGTTGACTTACCTGCACCAGATGGTCCTACTAGATAAACAAACTCGTTGCGATCTATACGAACAGAGACGCCTTTTAACGCATGCGTTCCGTCGGTGTACGTTTTCCATATGTCTTGCATCTCAATCACATTATCACATCCTGTTTATAGTCAGTACTACTATTTCGACAGTTTGTGCTGAATTCCTTCATAAGGAGCTCGCTTTCCTCATTTTTCACAAATCTCATAATCGAAGCAATTGTCGAATCAACCTCCTAATACGTATTAGACAAAATTGCAGAGTAAGCAGCATATACATATAAGACTGCTTTTTTAACATATAAGCATTTATAAGTTTGTTAGCTTATAAAGGGCTTATATTTCTTCGTCAAAACCGCTTCAGCGCCCTGAGGTCGCCGAAGGCGTTTTTGCTTGACACGTAGAAAGGAGTGTTTCGTATCATAAAACGTATCCATATTGGCATTATCATCGCAGCATCGCTGCTTCTTATTGCAGCAGTAGGTTGGGGCTTTATTTGGAATTATGCACAGCAAAAAACAGTTCCTGATGGGGTTGATGCCGGCGGCATCGCTGTTGGCGGCATGCAAGTAACAGATGCCCTTAAGCTGCTTGAGGAATATGAGAGCTCGCTGCAGCAGCGCACCATTACTATTCATGCAGCTGCTAATGCCGGCGACAGCAAGCAGTGGACCGTAAACGAGCTTGGGTATAAAGCGGAATTCAAAACCATTCGCGAGGCATTATTGAAACTGGACGAAGGTGAAATATGGGATCGTGCCGTTTACCGCTATCAGTTCCCCAAACAATATGAGCTCTCGCAAGCTTGGAATTCAGACGCCTTTGATGCCGCACTTCGCAAGCAGTGGAGCTGGATTGAAAATAGTGCTACCAAAAATGCTGTCCGAAGGATCACAGATACCGACCAAGTCATCTACGAACCGCATGTCGATGCTTTTCGCTTGGATACTGGAAAGCTTACCGATCAGGTAAATGATTGGGTTATCATAAAAAGGGAGAATATCGGAGCACCTGTTGAGAAGGCTTTTGAAGCTGAGCTTCCAATTACCGTCATTCATCCGGAAGTGACGCTTGAGAAATTGAAGGATGAAGGCATTGAACGAAAAATCATATCATTTTCCACTGATTTCAGGACGAGCGCAGAAGGACGTGCCCATAACGTGACTGTAACGGCAGAAACGCTCAATGATTGGGTGCTTGCGCCAGATGAAATATTTGATTATGACAAGCTCATTACGAGAGCAGAGGAATTATATGAGTATCGCGAGGCGCCCGTTATTTTGAACGGCAAGCTTGTTCCAGGTATCGGCGGCGGTATTTGCCAAGTGTCAAGTACACTTTATAATGCTATTCTTCGAGCAGGGCTTGAAATTGTCGAGCGGCGCAATCACTCTTTGCCTGTTGCTTATTTGCCTATTGGCCAAGATGCTACTTATGCAGGTGGTGCGATTAACTTTCGGTTCAAAAACACAACGGGCAAATATCTCATCATTCGCACCTCAGTAGATGATCGCAAACTGACAATCAAGCTGTTCGGTACGATGAAAGAAAACGAAAAATACGATATCGAATCGGTAACGCTCAAAACGATTGCCCCTGCCATTCAGGAGAAAACAAATTCTCGCCTATCGCCAGGCCAGAAGGTTACTGTGGAATCAGGAAAACAAGGTTATGTGGTAGAAACATACCGTACGTTTACGCGTGACGGCAAGGTTATCTCCCGTGACCGCTTGTCGCGCGATACGTACAAGGCTCAGCCAACAATCATCGAGGTTGGTCCAATGAAAGGCGGCAAGGGGCCGTCGGCAACACCGACTCCGCCACAGCAAACGACAGAGCCGCTACTTGAGGACGGCGTTTTTTAGGAGAACGGTGCAAGCAAAGTGCGGGCTGCTAACGAATATAGCAAAAAAAGCAATTCAGATCGCTGCCTCCAAGGCAACGCTGAACTGCTTTTTATTTTATAAACCTAATTTCGCTAAAGAGCGAACTCCATTATCTGCTGCGTTCAAGATACTCGGTCACCCAAGCTGCAGTTTGCTCTAGAGCCACCTCTGCGCGTCCAATCGCATCTTGCACTTGTGTTTTTGCTGTGCCGCCATAAACGTTACGTGCATTAACAACCTGTTCTGGTTGAAGTACGGCATAAATGCGATCATCGAACAACGATGAGAACTTCTTGAACTCTTCCAGCGTCAGGTCTAGTAAGTATTTGTTTTGCTCGATGCAATACAATACCGTTTTGCCGATAACCTCATGCGCTTGGCGGAAAGGCAAGCCTTTACCAACAAGGAAGTCTGCAATATCTGTTGCGTTCGAGAAGTCCTGGTTAACGGCTTGACGCATCCGTTCCTTGTTCACCTTCATCGTTGCGATCATTGGAGCGAACAGCTGAAGCGCGCCTTGCAGCGTCTTCACCGTATCGAACATGCCTTCTTTGTCTTCCTGCATGTCTTTGTTGTAAGCAAGAGGCAGTGACTTAAGAACGGTCAACAAGCCAACAAGATCTCCGTAAACGCGTCCCGTTTTACCGCGAACAAGCTCGGGTACGTCTGGGTTTTTCTTTTGCGGCATAATGCTGCTGCCTGTGCAGAATGCATCGTCCAGCTCAACAAAGTGGAATTCCGTGCTCGACCAAAGGATGAGCTCCTCGCTAAGGCGCGAAAGATGCATCATGATGATCGATGCGTCCGCAAGAAACTCAACAATGAAGTCACGGTCGCTTACCGCATCCAAGCTGTTCTCATAAACGCGGTCAAACTTAAGCTGGCTCGCCACATAATGGCGATCGATTGGGAAGGTTGTCCCTGCCAAAGCGCCTGCTCCAAGTGGAAGTACATTGATGCGCTTGTAGCTATCCTGCAAACGCTCAATATCGCGTCCAAACATCGATACGTAAGCCATTAAATGATGTGCAAACAGGATCGGCTGCGCACGCTGCAAATGCGTGTAACCAGGTACAATGGTATCAATGTTAGCTTTTGCTTGCTCGATAAGTGCAGATTGAAGTTTATAAAGCATATCTACGAACTCGACAACGCGCTTGCGAAGCCATAAATGCATATCCGTCGCCACTTGATCGTTCCGGCTGCGTCCTGTATGCAGCTTGCCGCCTACAGAGCCAACATCATCGATTAGCGTCTTTTCGATATTCATATGGATATCTTCGTCTCCGATTGAGAACTCGATATCATCACGTTTGATGCGTTGAAGGACGCGGTGCAGCCCGTCCTTAATCTTCTCAACGTCATCCAGCGGAAGAATACCTTGCTTGCCCAGCATCGTTACATGCGCCAGACTGCCTTGAATATCCTCTTCAGCGAGTTCCTTGTCGAACATGATTGATGCTGTGTATTCCTCTACCAATTGGTCCGTTTTTTTTGTAAAACGACCGCCCCATAATTTACTCACTGGTTCGTAACACTCCCTTGTAAACCTTATTTATTGCTAACTGCCGACGATACTTTTAGACGCAATGCGTTCAGACGGATGAAGCCAGTCGCATCCCCTTGATCGTATGCTTGTGAAGGATCAGCTTCCATCGTTGCAATATCAGGGTTGTACAAGCTCACTGGGCTTTGTACGCCTGCTCCGATAACATTTCCTTTGTACAGCTTCAAGCGAACAACGCCGCTCACATTTTTTTGCGATTCTGTCACAAGTGCTTGCAAAGCAAGACGCTCAGGCGCGAACCAGAAGCCGTTGTATACGAGCTGGCTATATTTTGCAATCAACGAATCACGAAGATGCATAACCTCGCGGTCCATTGTTAATGATTCCATTTTGCGGTGAGCTGTGAACAAAATTGTGCCGCCCGGTGTTTCGTACACGCCGCGGCTCTTCATGCCGACGAAACGGTTCTCAACCATATCAACGCGTCCGATGCCGTGCTTGCCGCCAAGCTCATTCAGCGTATCCATAATTTCTAGCGGGCTAAGCTCTTTGCCGTTAATAGCTGTGCAATTGCCTTCTGCAAAAGTAAGCTCAACATATTCTGCTTTATCCGGCGCGTTCTCAGGAGATACGCTTAGCACATACATGCTTTCGTTTTCTTCAGAGCTAGGATCGAACCAAGGATCTTCCAGCATGCCGCTCTCGAAGCTGATATGCAGCAGGTTGCGGTCTGTCGAATAAGGCTTCGCAGCAGACGCTGTAACTGGAATGTTGTGTTTCTCTGCATAAGCGATCATTTCCGCACGACCCGGGAATTCTTCACGGAATGCTTCAAGGCGCCATGGCGCGATAACGCCGATCTCAGGAGCTAGTGCAGCAGCAGTCAGCTCAAAACGAACCTGATCGTTGCCTTTGCCTGTAGCGCCGTGTGCGATATATGCTGCGCCTTCTGCGCGAGCAATATCAACCATACGCTTAGCGATAAGCGGACGGGCAATGGAAGTGCCGAGCAAATATTGACCTTCATAAAGCGTTCCCGCTTGGAACATCGGGTAGATGAAGTCTTTGGCAAATTCATCGCGAAGATCGTCGATGTACACTTTAGAAGCGCCCGTTGCCAGTGCTTTGGCTTCCAAGCCGTCCAGCTCATCCTTTTGACCGATATCTGCTGTAAATGCGATGATTTCTGCGTCATAAGTTTCTTTCAACCATTTGAGGATAACCGAAGTATCCAAGCCTCCGGAGTAGGCGAGTACGATTTTTTCTTTTGCCATAGTATTGTTTTACTTCCCTTCGAATAAATTCATATATTTATAGCGTTTAAGCTAGGACATAATTGCTGCCATAATCGCTTTTTGTGCATGAAGACGGTTCTCTGCCTGGTCGAAAATAATCGAACGATCGCCGTCGATTACTCCTTCGCTCACTTCTTCGCCGCGGTGTGCAGGCAAGCAGTGCATGAAGAGGTAGTCCTTCTTCGCATATTTTGTAATCGCCTCATTAACCTGATACGCCGCAAAAGCAATCTCGCGTTCCTTCTGCTCTGCTTCTTGCCCCATGCTCGCCCACACATCCGTGTACACGATATCAGCATCAGCAATAGCTTCCTTCGGATCGCGGCAAATATGAATTTGCGAGCCTGTCTCAGCAGCATGATCCTTCGTTTGCTGAATAATGTCCGCATCCGGCTCGTAACCCTCAGGAGTCGCAACAGACATATGAAGACCAAGCTTCGCAGCGCCCATCAACAGGGAATGAGTCATATTGTTGCCATCGCCGATATAGGCAATTTTCAAGCCTTCCAAACGACCCTTTTGCTCAAGAATGGTTTGGTAATCCGCAAGCGCTTGGCATGGATGTGAAAGATCCGTCAAACCGTTAATGACCGGGATCGTCGCTCCACGAGCAAGCTCAACCACTTTGCGATGCGCAAATGTACGAATCATAATACCATCTAGATAACGGGACAACGTCTGGGCTGTATCCCAGATCGTTTCGCCGCGACCGATTTGCAGGTCATTTCCACTCAGGAATAGACCTTGACCGCCAAGCTGATACATCCCAACTTCGAACGATACGCGCGTACGTGTAGACGATTTTTCAAAGATCATGCCAAGCGTCTTACCTTTTAGAATATGGTGAGTTTCGCCTGCTTTTTGTTTTTGCTTCAAATCAATCGCTAGGTCGATCAAGTAACGAATTTCCTCTGGCTTAAAATCAACCAGCATGAGAAAGTCGCGCCCCTTCAAGCTTTGCGCCAAATCCTCGTTTACTATTCCTTGCATGGTAGAGCCCTCCTTCAGCTTAAAACAATGTTCTAGCATTTATGATTTAACGACTGGTCGCTTCGCTTCCAATAGTTCGACTAATAACGCAACAGCAATATCTATTTCTTCATCCGAAACGAGTAAATTAGGCAATAGGCGGATGACATTTGGTCCTGCCGAAATCGCGATCAGGCCACGTGTCTGAGCCTCGTTCAAAATATCGGCAATCGGCTCTGCGCATGCAATTCCTACTAGCAGGCCAAGTCCGCGAACCTCATGGACAAATTCATTTCCCGCAAGCTTCTCGCGAAGCTGCGAAATGAGATATTCACCCTTTTGCGCTGCGCGCTCCGATAAATTGTCACCAACAATTGTCTCAAGAGTTGCCTTTACAACTGCTGTTGCAATCGGCGTTCCACCGAATGTTGAGCCATGGCTGCCTGCCGTAAAGCCTTCGCGAAGCTTTTCCTTTGCTGCCATCGCGCCAACGGGAAACCCGCTTCCAAGACCTTTCGCCATCGTGAAAATATCAGGCTCAATACCGTAATGCTCATATGCGAACAGCTTGCCTGTACGTCCCATTCCTGTTTGAATCTCATCCACAATAAGAAGGATGCCTTGCTTCTCGCATAACGCAACAAGCGCCTTCATATAGTCTGGATCCACCGGATAAATACCGCCCTCCGCTTGCACCATTTCCAGCATGACTGCTGCAGTCTGATCAGATACCGCCGCTTCCAGTGCAGCTAGATCGTTCAGCGGGATGGTTTTGAAGCCAGCTGGCAGCGGCGCAAAACCTTCCTTCACCTTATCCTGGCCAGTTGCTGTAAGCGTAGCTAGCGTACGACCATGAAACGATTGCTCAAAAGTAATAATTTCGAACCGACCATTGTTCAGTACCTTCTGATTGTAACGGCGTGCAAGCTTGATAGCCGCTTCATTCGCTTCAGCGCCCGAGTTGCAGAAAAAAACAGCATCCGCGCAGCTATTGTCCGTAATGAGCTTGCCTGCATCCGCTTGGTTCGGAATATGGAACAGATTTGATACATGCCACAATTCATCGAGCTGCTTAACAAGCGCCGCTTTGATTTGTTTAGGAGCATGCCCTAGATTTGTAACGGCAATACCGCTCATAAAATCAAGATATTTATTTCCTTTATCATCCCATAACCAGCTGCCTTCACCTTTTACCAATGCCATTGGATATCTTGCATAGGTTGGAAAAAGAGATTGGTCAGCTGCAGCTGTTGCATTCGTTTCACTCATCGACCTTACACCCGCCCTTCATGGATTTGAACAATTCGTGTACCGACGCCGCCTTCGCGTACCGCTCTCGTCAGCACACCTGGCTCCTCGCCGCTTACGATCACAACTTCACGCACACGTCCTTGAATGCACTGAATGGCTGCGCGAACTTTTGGAATCATGCCGCCGTAAATCTCACCGCTCGTTATCATCTCTTCGATCTCAGCAACGGATACAACAGGAAGCACCTGCTTCTGTCCATCTACTGTTTTGAGAATGCCGGGCACATCCGTTACAACGATCATTCGCTCTACTCCAAGATGGGACGCAACAGCGCCTGCAGCCGTATCCGCATTAATGTTGTAGCGCTGCCCTTGATCATCAATACCGATAGGTGCAATAACCGGAATGTAACCCATGCCCATAACACCTTCAATAATCTCAGCATTTACATCGGTTACGTCGCCAACAAAACCAATCTCGGCAGCATTCGCAACTGGCTGCGCTTGAATGAGCTTGCCGTCCACCCCGGATAGTCCTAGTGCCTTCGCGCCGTTGATTTGAATTTTACGCACAATTTCTTTATTGATACGTCCTGCTAGCACCATCTCAACAACGTCAAGCACAGCATCGTTTGTTACACGCAGACCATTAACAAATCCCGTCTCGATTCCCAGCTTGCCAAGCGTTTCCGATATCGCTGGACCACCGCCGTGTACGATGACCGGAAGAATGCCAGAGAGCTGAAGCTCCCGCAATTCGTCAAAAAAGCTGTTAGGAAGCGCCGCTAGCGTACTGCCTCCGCATTTCATTACAAATCGTTGCTCCGTCACTGTTCCATACCCTCCAAGCATCTACTTTGCTTATGTCCGATATGCCGCATTAATGCGAACATAGTCATAGGTCAAATCGCAGCCCCATGCAGTTGCCGTTCCTTCGCCATTATGTAAGTCAACGCGAATAACAACGGTATCGCCTTTCAAATATTCCAAGGCAACCTCTTCATCAAATACAACAGGACGGGATTGCTCAAGCGTCAAAATATCGCCAAGTCGAATGTCCACTGTCTCCGGATTAACCGGCTGGCCTGCACGGCCTACTGCCGCAATAATACGTCCCCAGTTCGCATCCGCTCCAAACACGGCCGATTTCACAAGTGACGATCCAATAACCGTCTTTGCAATCGCTTGTGCTGAATCGTCGCTTACTGCACCGTTCACCTGTACCTCAACGAGCTTAGTTGCGCCTTCGCCATCACGGGCGATCGCTTTGGCAAGCACCTCGCATACATGACGGATAGCCGCTACAAAAGCTGCCCAGCCTTCGTGGGCTTCTGTCAGCTCCGAATTGCCAGCAAGTCCACTCGCCATAGCCACCAGCATATCGTTCGTGCTTGTATCTCCATCAACGGTAATCATATTGAAAGTCAGATCCGTCGCAAGGCGCAGCACCTTCTGAAGCGCTTCGCTTCCAATGGCTGCATCTGTCGTTACAAATCCAAGCATTGTCGCCATATTCGGATGAATCATGCCCGAGCCTTTGGCTGCACCTGAGACATATACACGTTTGCCGTCCAGCTCAAGCTCTACGCATACCATCTTTTGAACCAAATCTGTCGTTAAAATCGCCTGGCAAAAATCATCCGCGCCTGCGCGATCTCCGCCCAGCTTAGCAGGCAGGCCATCGATGCCTGCGCGTACTTTGTCCATTTTCAAAAGCTCGCCAATAACGCCTGTAGATGCTACGGCTACCTGTTCAGAAGATACGCCGATTGATTCCGCAAATCTAGAGCGCATTTCGTATGCGTCCGCTTCGCCTTGCTTACCTGTGCACGCATTCGCATTGCCGCTATTTACAAGCACAGCACGCAGGACGCCGCCAGCGCCGATACTCTCACGAGTTACTTGAAGCGGAGCGGCTTGAAATACATTCGTTGTATATACGCCCGCTGCTGCTGCTGGAACCTCGCATACGATTGCGCCAAGATCGTGACGCGTCGTTTTTTTGAGACCACAGTGCAATCCACCTGCTTTGAAGCCTTGAGGCGTTGTTATCGAGCCGTCAGCGACGACCGAGAACAAGGCTGTTTTATCCTGTCCCATCGTAAAATCGTATCTCCTTCACCTGTATGAGTATGGTTATAAGATCAGTAGGAATGTCTTCGTTATTAATTAAGGATAAACGGGAACGAATTGCAAGCCGAGCGTCTCGTCCCAGCCCATCATCAGGTTCAAGTTTTGAATCGCTTGACCCGCAGCGCCTTTAACCAGGTTGTCGATAACAGAAACGATAGTTACACGATTCGTACGCTCATCGACGGCAAAGCCGATATCGCAATAGTTGGAGCCCCAAACTTCCTTAGTAGACGGCCATTGTCCTTCTGGACGAATACGTACAAACTTACGTCCTTCATAGTAGGAGCGGTAGAGATCAATAAAATCGCTAGTGCTCCGCTCGCCTTGAACGACAGCATACATCGTAGACATAATGCCGCGCGTCATTGGTACGAGATGTGTTGTAAAGGTAGTCACGACCGGCTTATTAGCCGTATGAGATAAAACCATTTCAATTTCCGGAATATGTTGATGCTGATTTAGCTTATATGCTCTTAAATTTTCATTAAGTTCTGAATAATGAGTGCCTAGCGACGCACCGCGGCCAGCACCGGAAACGCCTGACTTGGCATCAATAATGATGGTAGACGGGTCAATCCAGCCTTCTTTGACAGCTGGGAGAAGCCCTAACAGCGTCGCAGTTGGGTAACAACCTGGATTAGAAATAAATGGAGCATCCTTCACTTGGTCGCCGTATATTTCAGCAAGGCCAAACACGGCTTGCTTCAAGTAAGCCTCATCCGCTGCAGGCTTCTTATACCAATGCTCATATAATGCTGGTGATTTCAAACGGAAATCTCCTGATAGATCAATAATTTTCAAACCAACTTCAAGCAAAGCTGGAACCAGCTTAGCTGCTACGCCAGCAGGTGTAGCTAGAAATACAACATCTGCCTTTGCTTTAATCGCAGCAGGATCGACATCATCAAGAAGCTCTTCGCTAATGCCGATGAGGTGTGGATATCCTTCTGTTATTGACGTACCTGCGCTGGATGACGAAATGACCGATGTCACCTCTGCCAGCGGATGGGATGCGAGCAATCGAATGAGTTCTACACCGCCATAGCCAGTTGAACCGATAATCGCTATTTTCACCTTTATGCTCATGTTAATCTCTCCCCGAAACTAGATGCTGCAAGCTATCTTTTCCCCTGCTATGCAGCTTCATCTATTGCTCTTTCCGCACGCGGAAAGGATGTTTTCTTCCACAACTTATAATTGTACAACATTCGGAAGTTGATGGAAATACGCACATTGTTTCGTATTATTATACATTCGAATTCATATTAATACAACGAACAAATGATGATAATTTTGCTCAATTTATGAATTGTTTGAGAGATGCTTTCAACATAACAGGAACAAATGTTCTCGTTTTATTTTAGCACAAAAAACTCGTTAATGGTATCGTTTGGATATTATTTTGTTAGCTGTCCAGCTTAAAGCCCTGACCAATTACCTCTGCTGTATTGCTAATTATCACAAAGCTGCCAGGGTCAATAGACTTCACAATTTGCTTTAGCTTCGGCACTTCATTCTGACCGACTACTACCATTAATACCGTTCGCCCTACGCCAGTATATCCGCCATGACCGTCAAGCCGCGTCAAACCACGATCCAAATCATTAAGAATCGCTTCGGCAACATCATCCGAATGGTCGCTGATTATAAATGCTACCTTAGATAGCTGTAATCCGCTTTGTACAAAATCAATCGTCTTGCTTGTCACGAATAAACCAATCAAAGCGTATAGCGCAACCTCAGGAGAAATGATTATTCCAGCCGCAATAATGACGCAGCCGTCGAAACAAACGATCGCTAAGCTAAGCGGAAGGCCTGTGTAGCGATGTAAAATTTGCGCAGCTAAATCCAAACCACCTGTCGAAGCCCCTCCTCGAAAAACAA
This sequence comes from Paenibacillus sp. 01T47, assembly GCF_056398245.1. Lineage (NCBI taxonomy): Bacteria > Bacillati > Bacillota > Bacilli > Caryophanales > Paenibacillaceae > Paenibacillus > Paenibacillus sp. 01T47. The sequence goes on along the minus strand of NZ_JBFTPA010000008.1, from coordinate 251,631 downwards.
GGCCAAGCCCCAAACCAACCCCGATACCGCCATAAATAGCCGCAAGCAACGGATTGTCTGTAGGTGATGGCCAGCCATTTGACAGCAGCACAAATAGAGGCAAAATAATCGATCCTAGCGCTGTTTTTGCGCCAAACCGTTTGCCAAGCAGCCACAAACCCGCGATAAACAGCGGAATATTAATCGCCCATTGCGTGACAGCAGGAGTAATGCCTGCTGCTCTTTGGACGAGAATAGATATACCCGATACGCCCCCAGAAGCGATTCCATTGGGTACCATGAACATATTGAAGCTAATCGCTACAATAGCTGAACCAATCAGAAGTTGAACAATATTCCATACGGATTGGGTTCGCGGACTATAACTGCGTCCACCTTTTCTCCGCTTCGCCGTGCTTTCTTTCATCCCTTTTTATCTCCTCGCAAGCCGATTATCGCAAAAAGAAGAGTTCCACACGTTTACCGTGTTGGAACTCTTCACTGAAGCTATCCATTTGTATATGGTCGCAAATTACTCGTGACGAATCTGATGACGCAAATATCCATCGATAAAAGGGTCGATGTCGCCATCCATAACCGCACCGACATTACCTGTCTCTACAGAAGTACGGTGATCCTTCACCATGCTATAGGGATGGAAAACATAAGAACGAATTTGGCTTCCCCACGCGATTTCCGATTGATCGCCGCGTATTTCCGCCAAATGCTTCATCTGCTCCTCGATCTTCCGATCATACAGCTTAGAACGAAGCATCTTCATCGCACGTTCCCGGTTCTGAATTTGTGAACGCTCCTGCTGGCAAGCAACCACAATGCCTGAAGGGATGTGGGTAATACGTATAGCCGACTCCGTCTTATTGACGTGCTGTCCGCCTGCTCCACTCGCGCGGTACGTATCCACCTTCAGATCTTCAGTTCGGATTTCGATCTCAATGCTGTCATCGATTTCTGGGACTACATCACAGGAAGCAAACGACGTGTGACGACGACCCGCAGAATCAAACGGAGAAATGCGAACCAAACGGTGTACGCCTTTCTCTGCCTTCAAATACCCGTAAGCATTAAAGCCCTTCACCAAAATGGTAACACTTTTAATGCCTGCCTCATCACCGGGCAAGTAATCAAGAAGCTCAACCTTGAAGCCACTCTTCTCCGCCCAGCGCGTGTACATCCTGTAAAGCATTAAACCCCAGTCCTGAGACTCCGTACCGCCAGCGCCAGGATGAAGCTCAAGAATCGCATTAAGCTTATCGTAAGGCTGATTAAGCAGCAGTTGAAGCTCGAACTCGCTAATCTTGCGCATGAGCTTCTCCACGCCGCTCACGACGTCTGATGCAAGCGATTCATCGCCTTCATCTTCCGCCAGCTCCAGCATCATCTGAAGATCTTCCTGCTCGCTGTTCAACCCGTCGTAATGATCCACAACTGACTTCACCGCATTAAGCTCAGAAATAACGCTTTGCGCTTTGTCATTATCATCCCAAAAATCAGGGAATGTCATCTTCTCCTCGAAATTAGCAATCATTTCTTGCTTAAGATCTAAGTCAAAGGGACCCCCTAAGCTCTTGGAGCCGCTTGGCCATTTCACGCAGGTCTTGTTTAACCGTTATGTCTATCATAGCTTCCGCTTCACCTCAAAATAATGGTTCATTCTTTATTTTATGCCATGCTATTTGATGCCGTTCCTTACTTGCCGTGGCACTGCTTGTATTTCTTGCCACTGCCGCATGGACATGCATCATTACGACCTACACGATCCTCACGCTTAGCAGGGCGCTTCTCCATAGCTTCTCCGCCGCCGCTTGTTGTAGTCGTTTGGCCTTGAGCTACTTCTTGACGCTCCAGGTTGCTCTCTACGCGTGCCTTCATAATGTATCTTGCAACTTCCTCGTGGATGCTCTCGATCATTTCCTTGAACATCTCGAAGCCTTCAAATTGATATTCACGAAGCGGATCCGTACCGCCGTATGCACGCAGGTGGATACCTTGACGGAGCTGATCCATCGCATCGATGTGATCCATCCATTTGCTATCTACCGCACGAAGCACAACAACCTTCTCGAATTCGCGCATCGTTTCTTCCCCAAGCTCTGCTTCACGCTCATCATAGGAAGCAACAACTTCAGCATAAATGTAGTCGATGATTTCTTCCTTCTCTTTGCCCCAAATCTCTTCCTTGGTCAAAGATCCTTCTTGCAGGAAGTTCGCTTGCGCATAATCAACGATTGCTTGAAGATCCCACTCCTCCGGAATGTCCTCCGAACAGTGAGCTTCAACAATGCGTTCGATGACAGGCTTAAGCATTTCCATAACTTCTTGGCGGATGTTCTCCGAACCAAGAATATCACGGCGCTGCTTATAGATAACCTCACGCTGCTGGTTCATGACATCATCATATTGTAGAACAACTTTCCGAATATCAAAGTTATTGCCCTCAACGCGTTTCTGCGCAGATTCAATCGCTCTAGAAATCATCCGGCTCTCAATCGGTTGATCCTCATCCAGTCCCAGCTTATCCATCATACCCATAATGTTTTCAGAACCGAAGCGGCGCATCAGCTCATCCTCAAGCGATAGATAAAACTGTGATGAACCTGGATCGCCTTGACGTCCAGCACGACCACGCAGCTGGTTATCGATCCGACGGCTTTCATGGCGCTCTGTACCAATGATATGCAAGCCGCCCAGTTCAGCAACCTCATCACCTAGCAAAATATCGGTACCACGACCAGCCATGTTCGTTGCGATCGTTACGGAGCCTGCTTGACCAGCGCGCGAAATAATTTCTGCCTCTTCCGCATGGAACTTCGCGTTGAGCACTTTGTGCGTAACGCCTCTGCGCTTCAGCATATCTGATAATTTCTCCGAGTTCTCGATAGAAATTGTACCTACGAGCACTGGTTGATTTTTACTGTGGCGTTCTACGATCTCTTCTACGACCGCTTTGAATTTACCGAGTTCGGATTTGTAGACAACATCTGCAATATCCTTACGGATCATGGAACGGTTAGTAGGGACTTGAATAACGTCGAGTCCATAAATACGCTTGAACTCTTCTTCCTCTGTCTTCGCAGTACCCGTCATACCAGCAAGCTTGCGATACATACGGAAGTAGTTTTGGAAAGTAATTGTCGCAAGCGTCATGCTCTCGTTCTGAACCTTCAGATCTTCCTTCGCTTCAATCGCTTGGTGAAGACCATCGCTATAGCGACGTCCAGACATTAGACGACCAGTAAATTCATCAACGATGACAACTTCTTCTTCTTCCACAACATAATCCACATCGCGCTTCATAATGAAGTTCGCTTTCAGCGCTTGCTGTATGTGGTGGTTAAGCGTTACATTCGCATGATCGAATAGGTTCTCGATTTGGAATGCCTTCTCCGTCTTCTCAACGCCTGCCTCAGTCAGCATAACGCTGCGAAGCTTAATGTCGATCGTGAAATCCTCTTCAGGCTTCAAACGGCTAATAAAGCGGTCTGCGGCGAAGTAGAGCTCTGTTGATTTAGCAGCCTGTCCTGAAATAATAAGCGGAGTCCGCGCTTCATCGACAAGAATGGAATCCACTTCATCGATAATGGAGAAATAAAGAGGACGCTGAACCATTTGTTCTTTGTATAGCACCATGTTGTCACGCAGATAATCAAAACCAAATTCATTATTTGTACCATACGTAATATCGCATGCATATGCTTCTTGCTTCTCGTCATGCGACAAGCCGTGAAGATTACATCCGACAGTCATGCCTAGGAAGCCATACAGCTGTCCCATAAGCTCGCTATCACGTTGCGCTAGATAATTATTGACCGTGATAACATGCACGCCTTTGCCAAGCAACGCGTTTAAATAAACAGGAAGTGTCGCAACGAGCGTTTTACCTTCACCCGTTCTCATCTCCGCAATTTTACCTTCATGAAGAACGATACCACCAAGCAGCTGCACATCAAAGTGACGCATGCCAAGCGTACGCTTGGATGCTTCTCTAACTGTTGCAAAAGCTTCAGGCAATATTTTATCTAATGACTCGCCTTTTTCAATTCTTGCTTTGAATTCCTCAGTTTTCGCGCGAAGCGCATCGTCAGATAAAGCAGTGAATTTTGACTCAATCGCATTTATTTCATCTACCGTCCGTTGGATCCGCTTTACCTCGCGCTCGTTATGGTCACCAAATATCTTTTTCACTAATCCGAGCATGGAATTCCCCTTTCGTAGTAACGCCTCTTTGCATTAAATTGTATCAGTTTGTCGACACCGCCGCAACGAGGATGATTGTAAAAGAAAAAGCCTCTCTCCATAAAGGAGAAAAGGCTCTTCAAAGTTGTGTATAATGATTGCTAGCCTTGCTCAATTAAACCGTATTTCCCGTCACTTCGTTTGTACACAACACTGACCTCTTTGTTGTCCACATTCGAGAAGACGAAGAAATTATGTCCGACCATATTCATTTGCAAAATCGCTTCTTCCACATCCATTGGCTTAAGTGCAAAACGCTTCGTACGTACAAGCTCCAAATCATCTTCTTCCTCTAGAACGCCTACTGCTGAGCCTTCTTCCTTGAATAAGACGCGTACACCGCTACCTTGGCGGAACTTTCGATTCATTTTTGTTTTATGTTTACGTATTTGTCGTTCGAGTTTGTCCGCAACCAGATCGATCGATGCGTACATATCCTCGCTTTTCTCCTCGGCTCTTAGCATGACACCGGTGAGCGGTATGGTCACCTCAACTGCATGTTTACCTTTGGTGACGGATAGTGTTACGTTAATATCGGAGGTGATTGGTGCTTCAAAATATTTATCCAATCGGCTGAGTTTCTTTTCGACGTAGTCTCTCAATGCGTCTGTCACTTGAAAGTGTTGACCTCGAATGTTGTAGTTCATGGGGAACTCCTCCTTTACATAGTCTTATTATAGCATATGTAGGCGTTCAAATCAAAATAGTTTTTTATCAATTTAGAATATTCAGATAAATAAAACTATAGAACTACTAGACTTGTCACAACTTAGTCACGGACACCTATTTCACTTCAGACAACAAAAAAAAGCCCCGGTTTCCCGGAGCTTGGTGTAAGTTACTTGTTTAATGATCCAAATTATAGGTTGGCTGGATCAGCCGGATAATTACAGTTTAACTACGTTAGCTGCTTGTGGACCACGAGCGCCTTCAACAATATCGAATTCGACGGATTGGCCTTCTTCAAGAGTTTTGAAACCTTCAGTTTGGATAGCGGAGAAATGAACAAATACGTCGCCGCCTTGCTCAGTCTCGATAAATCCATAACCTTTTTCTGCGTTAAACCATTTAACTTTACCTTGCATGTGCAAACATTCCCTTCATCTTCAAATACTGTGAGGCATCGCTTTGTATAACCCACAATTTGACTATAACACCCACTTTATTGAATTGTCAAACAATTTATTGTAAGCGAATACATTTTGTTTTTGAGCTATTTATGCCGTTTATCGGATCGTGTCGAAAGTTGGATTTTATTGCCCGGGCGTGGCATATACAGAAAAAATAAAGCCACCCATTGGGCGGCTCTCAAGCGTTATTTTAATTAAACAACCGTTGATTGTGTTTGTTTGAATGTGTTGCCATTCGCTTGAGCAGCTAATTGATTGTATTGTTTAGCAGCCTGCATCCAAGTTTCTTTTAAATCAATCAGATGGGCAAGCACTTCTTCTGCCGGCTCTATATCTTTCTTCATGTTCGCTTCAATTAGGCGAGTATTAAAGTATTCGTATAATTTAAGCAAGTTTTCTGAAATAGGATTAGAGCGATCAATCGTAATGATAAACTCACTTATAATGTCCTGTACTTTTAAAAGGCTTATATTTGCGTCTTCATAGCGTTGTTCCTTGATCGCTTCAATTCCTTGACGGCAAAAACGGATAGCGCCATCGTAGAGCATAATAAGTAGTTGTCCTGGGGTAGCTGTTTGAATCGTACTTTGAAGATACTTATTACGTTGTTGAAGTTGCATTGTTTATCCTCCTAGAACTAAATTAATGTGTCATTTAAGCGCTGTGTGAGTTCATCATCTTACAATAATGAATTAGCCTTTCTTATCTATAAGTATACCAGCCATTTCCCACATTTTAGCGACAAAATCCAACGTTTTCTCTGGAGGAATTTCACGAATGACTTCACCCGATGTACTGTCTAGTACTTTCACTGAAATGATATTGGTCTGCTTATGTACAGAAAACTCTAGGTTTGTGCTTTTTCCTTCGATGGCCTTAATTGCTCTATCTATAGCCTTAACTAGCTGCTCTTCGCTAATTGCGACATGCTCTCCGCGGGCCTCTGCCTTTTTCAATTCTGCTGAGCTAGTAAATTTAGATAGATTTTGCGAGTCGCTTGCCCCGTTAACACTTATTTTTTCTACTACAGAATTACTGCTTTCAATACTAGCAGTACTTCGACTCAACGAGTTAATCGCCCCTGTTGACGGTATATTAGTGTTCATTTCCTATCATTCCTTCCGCATCAATAGTCCTAGTTTATATATCGGCAACTATTCACTTTTGTGTTAGATGAAAACTTGTGATTTGATAGTGTCATTTTTTCTAAATATATGAAATAAAAATAGGCTTCTCCTAGGAGAAGCCCATGATTGCTTTATTTCTTTTTATCAAAAAACGCACCGTATGCCGAATAGGAACTGCCGTATTCGCCATACTGCTGATTTACTGCTTGTGTTTTCTTCATATTGACCATGTCTGATTCAAGGTCTCGTTTCCTCACATCCATGAGCGGAGCAATTTTCTTATCCGCTTCATAGGCTGGCTGAAGATACACCTTTTTTTGCGTATCTGTGAAAGAAACACCTTGCTCTAACAATTCTGAAATATGATCTATAAGCTCTTGTCTCTTACTAAGAAGCTCAAGCCACTCTTCGGGTTCACTATATTCGTCTAATACTCTCTTCTCTAACGAAAGCGTGTATATCAAAAAATCGTTGAGCAGAGAATCTAGAGGGGCATTCATAAGCACTAACCCTCTCTTTCTGAAGCTTCGATAAACTGAATACTTCGTTATTGCTTAGTTAACTCAACCTTGTTGTTGTGATAACCAGTTTCCTTGAGCATTTGCTTTATTCATTGCAGTCTCCATCGCAGTGAACTTCTTCCAATATCTACTTTCTTTATCCTGCAATCGACTTTCCCATCTGCTTATATCCGAATTAATTCTTTTCAAGCCCTCACCAAGGATACTCTTATCTACAAGTGAAGCATTGCTGCCTGCCTTTTCAGTAAGCTTAGTCATCGTACTATTTAGCTGATTGTATAAGCGTTCTGCTAGTCCGCTCTCATTAAATTTTGTAGCAGGATCAGTAGAGCTGCTCGTCTTCGTAAACAGGTCCATTACAGCATTTCCATTTTTCGAAATAGCTTCACGTAACTTCGTTTCACTAATATATAGTTTACCATTCTCATTATACGCACCGGTAGTAATTCCAATTTCAGTGAGACTATCAAGCTTAGGATCCATACCGCTGCCTTTTACATTAGACATCAAAGCCTGCCGCATTTGAGATAATCCAGTTGAGATCAATGTGTCTTGACGCAATAATCCACTCTTAGCCTTCTCTTCCCATTGCTCAACTTGCTTGTCAGAAAGGGATTGTTTCTCTTCTGCTAATAAAGGTTTAAAATCTCTGTAGGTACGTTCATCGACCTTTTTGTTAATTTTATCAATTATTTCATTATACTTATCTACATAATCCTTAATTGATTTGAACATAGCATCTTCATCAGGTTTCAAATCGACCTTAGTAGTTCCTTTGCTTTTGATATTAAATTCAACACCGTCAAACGTGAAGGTTGTACTATTAACAGAATAGGATATTCCATTAATTTTCACAGTTTGTGCTATAGCATCTGCGGAGGATTGGAAACCTTTATTTGTAGAAAACCCTGTTATTGCTGCATTACTATTCACCGTTCCTGTTGATAAACCGAGTTTGTTATTAGCTGGCAAATCAGTACTGTTAATCGTGATAGCTGCAGTTGCCCCAGTTGCCTTTGTTGTAAATGTAATGGATTTATCATCCTGCAAATAACTTGCAGTCACACCTGTTTTCGAAGAAAGAGCATTAACTTTTGCCAATATACTGTTAATGGAATCCCCTTTTTCCACTTTAATAATATCATTAGGATCTGAACCAATAGAGAAGGAATACTCTTCATTAAGTGCAATAGTTCCATCCTTCAAACTATTATCTGCAGAAAATTTCACAGTCGCAGCCTTAGCTGCTGTTGGAAGCACATCTACTTCAACATTATATACAGAAGCGGTTGGATTACCTTTTTGTTTTGCTGATACGATCGTATCATTGTCAGATGCCAGAACCTTTTTTTGATAGGTTCCTTGTAGTTTCATATCAAATGTTTTGTTCTTTAGGTCTGATAAGAGAGCGTTCATCTCTCTATATTGGTCTCGTCTCCATTCCTCAGTTTGCTTCTTCTGAAGAAGTTTATTTAATGGAGCGCTCTCTGCCTTCATTAGATTCTTTACGATAGATTCTGTATCAAGACCGGAGACTAAGCCTCCCATACGAATTGGGTTTATCATGAAAATCCTCCTACCTTTTCTCATTCATTTAAAATCAATATCCCGAGAGTATAATACTAGTAGTATCGGATTGAAATAGAATATTGTTTAGGGGAATTGGTAAATTAGATAAAATAGCAGTATAAAGTTTACATCATTTTTGTAGCACTTACTGTGGCAACCCATTTATAAACATCTTTTTCTCGTTTTTTTAATTTACAAGTAACAAAATAGGGCCTTCCGAAAGAAGCCCCTTATCAGTAAACATTATTATATACTTCGGATTATTTAGAAGTTTCCTTTATTTCTTTTAATTGTGATTGCATATGCTCCAATATTATTTTATCATCGTACCCAAGAAACTCACCACGCTCCTGTAAAATTTGAATGAATTCATCTTCACTAGTAGGATTAATCCATCGTTGTTCCTTGTAATGATAAATTCTCAGCACAGTAGATGGGTTTCCGAATACAACGCAGTGAGAAGGAACGTCACTGGTAACCACAGAATTAGCACCAATTACACTACCATATCCAATGGTAATTCCCCCAACTAACACAGCACCTGTTCCAATCCATCCCCCTCTTTTTACTACTAATTTATTACTCATAGATTTAGATGGCTGATAGTGAATCGGTAGTTGAGGATTACTATACGTGTGTTGTGAATCCGAGATATATACTCTAGGACCAATTAAGACATCTTCTTCAACAACAACCTGATTAAAAGATTCAATGATAACGTTTCTTCCGACAAATGACCTATCTCCAATACTAACCTTTACATCTTGTTTGTCATTCTCGAAATATGGATTTACTAAAAGCGTAACATTAGGCATTAGCTTTACATTGTCACCGATGGACATTTTATCAATACCTTCAATTACAATACCTTCTTTACAAACTATATTTTCACCCAAATGATAAAACTGACTTTTATACTGTTGAAGCACGTACATACCCCTTTTCCAATTTATAATCATTTCAAATAGAATGAATCTATTTTTTAAAAGAAATGTAAACTTATCGAGTAATTCCATTATCTTAAAGAAAGCCTCAAGCTCCACATTATAAATGCGGATCTTGAGGCTTAATATCAATTTAAATAGGAAGTAGAGATTAACGAAGCAATTGAAGAACGCCTTGTGGTTGTTGGTTAGCTTGTGCAAGCATAGCTTGTGCAGCTTGTGCAAGGATGTTGTTCTTCGTTTGGTTCATCATTTCTTTCGCCATGTCTACGTCACGTACACGCGACTCAGCAGCTGTTAGGTTCTCAGAAGAAGTGTTAAGGTTGTTGATTGTGTGCTCAAGACGGTTTTGGTAAGCACCAAGTTTCGAACGCTCGCCAGAAACTTTCTCGATAGCATTGTTAATTGTTGTAATTGCTGTATTAGCAGATGTAGCGTTATTAACATCAATTTGGTTAACACCAAGAGCAGATGCACGCATGTCACCAACAGAAACATACATGTTTTGACCTTCGTTTGCACCAATTTGGAAATTCAAACCACCATTAGCTGTAACCGATACGTTTGCTGTAGTAGCAGCTGTACCATTAATTTGCAATTGCAAACCTTTTTGGGCTCCACTTTGAATAGTAATTGTATTACCTTCAGCCGTGTATGAAGTACCAGCAATTGTAATTGCTGCGTCTGTACCAGCAGCTAGAGTAGTGTCAAGACCTGCAAATTGACCAGTTACACCAGTTATACTCAACTCTGCCTTGCTGCCAACTGTTGAAGAAGTCAGCGTCAAAGCTCCACCAACAAAAGATGCTTTAACACCGATATTAGCATCGTTAATTTTATCAAGTACATTTTGACCAGTATCAGTCGTTCCAAATGAGAATGTAACGCCATTTACAGTCATTGCACTTGCTGCAGTAAGTACTGCGCTTGTAGTAAAGGTAGTAGCAGTCGAGTTGCCTTGGGCTGCTGTTGCAGCAGTAGTAGCAGTAATCGCTGTCAAATTACCAACTTTAGTATCTCCAGATCCACCTAGAATGGAAACGTTAGCAGCGTTTGCTCCACCAACAGTACCTGTTACAGAAGCTCCACCATTAAGAAGTTTCTTAGTATTGAACTCAGTAGTAGTACCAATACGATCGATTTCAGCTGTAAGCTGGTTGATCTCTTTTTGAAGCTCACCACGGTCAGAAGCAGTGTTAGTGTCATTGGAAGATTGAACTGCCAATTCACGCATACGTTGCAAGATCGAGTGAGTTTCGTTCAAAGCGCCTTCAGCAGTTTGAATTAGAGAGATACCATCTTGTCCGTTTTTGGAAGCCATGTCCAAACCACGGATTTGACCGCGCATTTTTTCGGAAATTGCTAGACCAGCTGCATCGTCACCTGCACGGTTGATGCGAAGACCAGAAGACAATTTCTCGATGGATTTGCTAGTTGCTGCAGTGTTAGTAGACAACTGACGGTGAGTGTTAAGAGCTGCGATATTGTGGTTAATAATCATTAGTATTTCCTCCTTGAAATTTTCGTATTTCCGCATCCTTGCGGAAGCTTACGATAATAGTTCGGCCGTCCTATTATCGCGCTATTATATTTATCGGATTTCTCCATCAATTGTTTATAGCTTATATTTAAAAAAACAATTATTTTTTAAAAAATTTTGATACATCCTCAATGGATACCGCACTAGTTGCTGCCGCACGATTTTCTGCTTGTATCGCCATATATATTTCTTTGCGGTAGATGTCCACTTCCTTCGGTGCCCGTATGCCTAGTTTAACATTATCGCCTTCTACGCCGAGTACGATGATTTCAACATTCGCACCGATCATGATAGACTCATTACTTTTGCGTGATAAAACGAGCATGGCTTTTCATCCTCCTTAGGTTCGATTGAGTGGAGCGCGCGAGCTGTATGTATTATCGTGAAGAATTAGCTGTTTGCCTGCTAATGTTCTTTTATTCAAAATGATCGGAGCAAGCAAATTAATTGTTGCATTAGCAAAATCTGTGGATATGGTTATAACAGACCAAACCTCGACATCCTCTTCACCGTTAATACTTAGTTCTTGTTTCACGGTTTCCGGGAGTTCCCATTCATAATCTGGATAAAATAAAAATGGACTCGCAACGAGCAACGATATCGTTTCGTCCTCAGAAGCCTTCATAAGCTTCATTGGAAGGTCGTTTCCTACTTCTTCGAATACAAAGTCATTCAAATGCTCGAAACCTGGAATACCTTGTTCAAATTGATAAATTAACTGTTCTGTATTCACTTCATAACCCCCTATTAGGATTCCTCATTTATTAAAAATAAAAACTATAGATCTCATGCGTCGTGCGCAAATGATCTATAGTCTAAAAAAACAGTAACGTCTAAATAAGCTGATCGAGCTGTGGTGGAATAATCTCCACTTTAGGATATTGGCTCATATAAATGTCCAGCTTGCCGCGCTCATATTCATGAATAGGCTTGTTCACTTGAACATTAAGATCGACTCGACCTGGAGTGGTATCAATCGTGAGTTCACCTGGAATATACTCGATATCAATATTATCATAGGAAGCTTCCCCACGGAAATCATATTCAGGAAAAGTTCGTTTCCAATCCCTTGCCATTTCTGCAATGGGATTTCCGCCTAAATGAATCGAGGCCATTTGATCGCCCTTCTCCACAATCCGTGCAATGCCTTGCAATGCAATATCAGAAGCCATTGAATATATTTTGCTCATCGTTTGCAAATTGTTCCCAAGCGCTAACGCATCCCATACTCGATCTTGATTAATTTCAAGTCGTCCTTTGGTGGTTTGAAAATGTTGCTCTGGCCTGATTTGCTCCATATCTACAGTAGCAGCAGGCTGCTCAAGACGCTGTTTGCCCATATCGGCATCAATAAAGAGCGCGGCATCCTGCGTACGAATCTGAATCTGAGGAATTTGCATGTTAATCTCCACCTATCTCAAGAAATCAACCAAGCTTGGACGTATAAGCTGTGCTCCAACAGATAGGGAAGCCTGATATACATTTTCCTCTGTCTTCATATTCGTAATCACTTCTGCCATATCTGCATCTTCCGTTTTTGCCTGTACCGTTTTTAAGTTAATTTCAATATCCGAAAGCCGATTTTGAACAATATCGATGCGATTTACTTTTGCCCCTACTTCAGCCCGTTTCGTAAGCATCGTATTCATACGGCTCTCTACCTGCCCTATCAATTTAGAAATTCCATCTTGATCGCTGGAACTAAGCATATCATTTGCTCGTTGAAGCAGTAAAAAGACATTGTCACTGCTCTCTATTTCCGCTTTTGTTGCCGTAGGAGATATACCCGCCCCAAAAACTTCGTTGCCTGTAATGTTTATTCCCAGCTTCATTCCTGCGGATAGTTCATATTTAATTGAACCGTTATCCGAGCTGACTTGGTATGCTTTTAACAAAGGCGGATCAACTGTCAAATCAGTTGTACCGTCTACCCCCATCGTTGGATAAGGCTTCTCACCGGTCATTTCACCATTAAATACTTGTTTTCCGTTAAATTGACTATTTCCGATTTCAACCATTTGGTTATACATTTGTGACATTTCAACTTTAATCGCATCAAGGCTTGTTTGTTCAAGTGTTCCATTGGCACCCTTGACTAAAAGCTCCCTAACGCGCTGCATAATATCTCCTGCTTGACCAATAGAAGTATCCGTATATTCCAGCATAGATAAAGCAGAACTTACATTTTTGGAATATTGGTCATTAGAATCAAGTTCACTGCGATAGCGCAGTGCAAAAGTGATACCAACTGGATCATCTGATGGTTTGTTAATCTTCATACCCGTCGACAGCTGGTTTTGCAAATTATTCATACGTCCCATATTGCTTGTAATGTTACGAAGCAACTGCGTATTCATCATTGATTGCGTTACACGAAACGACATAATGTCTCACCTCCGCTTTAAAAATTATAGTCCTACTCGGCCCATCCCATTAATAACTCTATCTAAAATTTCATCAATCATCGTCATATTTCGAGCAGCTGCATTGTATGCATGCTGGAACTTAATCATGTTGGACATTTCTTCATCTAGCGAAACTCCGCTAACCGATTGTCTGCGGGATTCAACTTGGTCGACGATAATTTGTTGATTCGCTTGCATACGAGTTGCTTCCGCTGCCTGTACACCTAGCTGGCCCACAACAGAACGGAAATAAGCATCAACCGTGTTTTTATTTTCACCTGTTCCTGCGTCGAAGTCGAAACGAGTATCTCTCATTTGTGAGAAAAGGACAGCCAAAGAGTTGTTACCGCTTATAACTGACTCTGAACCATCTGCATTCGTAGCCACTCTCATTGATGTGGCAATCAAATTGGAATTCGCGACAATAGCTGGGTTAAGTGTTATGTTTCCGGCATTCAGCCCAGTAGTTCCACCCGCAGCATCTGTAAAGAAAGGCAAGCCCGCTTCTTGTCCCGCCAATGAGTATCCAAGCTGATGCAATCCATTCAAACCTTTTACCGTTACTTTTGTATCTTCGTTCAGTGTACGATTTGTGCCTGTATAGGTTACGTTATTCAATACTGTTCCTTCTGGCAAAACAGATCCTTTAGGCAGCGTAACCTCAAACTCGCCATTCGCCATCGTTTGAACGAGATTATTGAGTTCTCCGATGTACCCCTCGACGTAATGATCTCTTGCATATATCGTTCCATAAATAGCACCGCTATTTAAATCACCATTAGCAACCGCTGTAGTAATTGCTGCTGAATCCAGAGAAGCAGTAGCTGTTCCTTGCACCAGCTCCGTACCGCCCATCGTAATGCGGTAGCCGCTCTCTTGGTCTTCTACGCGAATATTGATTAATCCCGAAAGCTGATCTGTAATCAGGTCACGCTGATCCCGCAAATCATTTGCGTTATCACCTAAGCTTTCAACCCGTCTAATCTCGCCATTTAACTGGGCGATGCTCGTTGTAATCGAATTAACCGTATTTAAGTTAATCTCTACATTTTCCGTCAAATCCGCTTTTAAATCGCTGAGCTGCTTAGCTGTGTAATTAAAAGAATCCACCAATGCCATCGTTTGTTCCATAACGACTTTGCGGCCATCCGCATTCTCAGGGTTTTTGCTGAGGTCTGACCACGAATTCCAAAAATTCGAGATCACCGTTCTAAGGCCCGTGTCGCTTGGTTCATTAACGATACCCTCTAATTTAGAGAGCGTGTCGAGCTGAACTGAGAAATTACCCAGTGATTTATATTCATTGCGATACTGATTATCCAGAAACTTCTCTCTAATCCGAGTGATAGAAGACGCCTCAACGCCTGTACCAAGCTGACCAGCTGCTGTTGATTTGGAGAAACCAACCGCGTCTATCGGTCTTGATGCAGTCATATTCACCACTTGGCGTGAGTAGCCTGCCGTATTCGCGTTTGAAATGTTGTGTCCAGTTGTATTCAGAGCAGACTGAGTAGTGAATAAGCTGCGCCTTGCCGTTTCTAAGCCATGAAAAGTGGATGCCATCGTATATTGTCCTCTCTTGTTACGTTTTCATATTAAAGCGGCCATTACGATTTAAGGCCATGCCTTGAACAGCACGATGATAGGTCGCTTCTTCCTCAGTCGGACCAAGCAGCAAATCTTGCGTAAAATGCAAATGCTCCAGAGTCATCCTTACGAGCTGTTGATTGAATTCGTTAATATCTTGAAGTTTCTTAAGTGCTGCCGACAGCTCATTCCATATCGCCTGAAGCTGCTGCTTCTCATTCGCTTGGTATACAGCCTGTATGAGCTTCTCCATTTTGAACGAACGATGGGCAGTCAGCTTCTGATCAAGCATATATTTCCCTATCAAAAAGATACGCTGCTGCTCCAGTTCCATGATCCGCTGAAGACTCTTCTTCTCTTTGCTTGAAATATACGAGAGCGTCTCTACTTGGTTCACTGTAATAGCCGACGTCTTCGCGTTGCCGTATTCAATTAGCTGCAGGTGCTCGTCTAAAAGCTCTTGCAAAATCACGATGATTTGCTGGATGTACTCATTCATTTAGAGGATTACTCCTTCAGGAAGGGAAGCAGCTTCTCGGCTATCTTGCCAGCTTCCACATGATAGTTGCCTGTTGCTACCGAACGCTTCAGCTGCTCAATATGTTCTGTTCTGTCCGCTCCGCTTGCTTTGCTTGTCGATAGCAATTCCTTAGCTGCAGCAGAGATTTGGACTTCGTCCTTCTGCTTAGCCTTGTCTGTCCCGCCTACTCTGGACTCCGAATGCTTCTGGTATGGATTAAGTGCTCCGATACGATTCGTCTCATTTATTTTCATTGTTTACCCAC
This sequence comes from Paenibacillus sp. 01T47, assembly GCF_056398245.1. Lineage (NCBI taxonomy): Bacteria > Bacillati > Bacillota > Bacilli > Caryophanales > Paenibacillaceae > Paenibacillus > Paenibacillus sp. 01T47. Next base: position 235,790 of record NZ_JBFTPA010000008.1, on the reverse strand, counting down.
CTCATTATTTACAGGAACTAAAAAAGCCGATTACCTTTACAAGTATTATCGGCTTCAGTCAAGTGAAATTTTATAGTCAACAAAATTTTAAATTAAATCATTTATCTTTGTATTTTTCTAATCCTTTATAAACACCCGTTGGATTATACGCACTCTTTAAATCTTCTTTCCTCGATATATCTTGGAACATTTGCTTCTTGTCCTTCTCGATACGGAAACGACAATTGTCACATAGTTGATGTTCACGAATCAGCGTTCCGCAGGATTCACAAGGGTATGACATATTTGGTGCATTCAAAATAGAGATGCGTCCCTCGCGTATGAACTTCGTAATTTGCTTAATCGAAACGCCAGTAGCATCCGATACCTCAGTTATAATTGAGCCTCTAAACTCACGCAAAAAGTTTGCGCAAAGCTCATACTCTTTATCAATATCTCGCATGCAAGATGGGCACACGTCTCTAAAGTTTTTTGCAAAAAGCTTACCGCAGCGAGGACAATTATCTAGGTTCATCGCTCTGAGCCCTCCTTTTTTTGTAAAACCATACTAGCTATTAGTTACATTCTAATCGATAGCACTAACTTTTTCACTATGAATCTAATTATTAGATCTATCAGCCTAGCTGGATTATGAACGAGCCCAGGTCAAAATATAGATATCGAGCGGAAGCTCCACATAACGGTGCAGAGCCTTAGAGCAGGCTTCTGCCGTGCTTCCAGTTGTGTAGATATCATCGATTAAAAGTATACGAATAGCTCTATCGTATAGATGCTTTTTGCTATGGGATTCAGAGGCTAATAAGCTCAAATTGTTCGTATTCACTTCAAAAAGAGATTGCGTATCGCGCATTCTTTCGGAGCGCGTTTTGAAGCTCTGCTTCTCTGAATGTCGCGAACGAATGAGCAATTCCATAAGCGGCAGCTGAAAACGCCTCGCGATGTGGCTGGCGAGCTGCTCCGCTTGGTTGAACCCCCGATCTGCTGCTCGTTCTTCACTTACAGGAACGTAGGTAACAGCATCCCAGCAGTCTGCTATCGATATTTTTGGTTTGCGGCTGCTGCTGCTTGCCACGATAGACTGTTGAATAATTTCAAAGGTCATCGCCTCGAATGCAGGCAAGAGCATGTCCCCGAGCAAAGGAGCAAGCCGCTCATTGCCCCTATATTTGTACAAGGCGAGCATCGCTCGCATGGCTTGATTATAATGAACCGCGCTGCGGTTGCATATGAATGCGCTATGCGGACGACGTATGCAGTCTTCGCATGGGATGCCGCGCCCGCATCTACGGCAGGCGATGCGGGTCAGCCATGGTATTGCGGAGAGGCACGCTCCGCAAAGGGATTTGCGAAGCTGGGTCGTCAGCTTCACGTGGTTGTAGCTGCTCGCGCTGCGAGCCTCGCTTTGCGGTTTGCCGCATAGGAGACATGCGGCAGACGTTGGAGCGAGCAGCTGCGCGGATGTGGTGAAAGCGGATTGCAGACGCTGCAGCCATGCTCTTGGCGAGACGTTCATTTTGGCGAGCCTCCTTTTGATGCGGGGAGCAAGTAGCCTTGCTTGCGAGCCATGCGGTTCATCGTTTGAATATGGCGTACCGCCTGCAGCTGTGGTCGATTGCGATCATGGCTGCAAAAGTACACACGACCGAATGGATCATCCGCAGAGCGGCCTGCTCTTCCAGCCATTTGAACCAGTGAAGCCTCGTCAAATAACCTTCCGTCCGCGTCGAGAATATAGACATCGCTTTTAGGAATCGTTACGCCCCTCTCTAGAATGGTAGTTGTGACTAGAACTCGTATATCCCGTGAGCGAAAACGCTGCACCTTCTCCGTTCGTTCTTCATCCTGTGAAGAGGTTGCCGCAACAACAGCATGTGAAAGAGCAGCACGCAGTAAAGCCGCCATAGGCTCGGTTTGAGCAATTTGCTGCACGAATACAAAAAGCTGGGCACCGCGATCAAGCGATGACCGCATGGCTGCTAAGAGCTTTGACGGCAGCTTGCGGTGCTGGAGCATCTGCTTTACTGTAGGCGTTTGTAGAAGCTTGGGTACGGGAAGCGGATGACGATGATAACGAACAGGTACTCTTGCATGAGGGAGCTTCCCGCGTTTTGCTGCTCTTTGCAGCTCACTAGGCGGCGTAGCGGACAGCAGCAAACGAGCAGCACCTGGCGCACAGCTCTTGTCTGCTGCAAAATGCAGCAGCGGGTCACCCGCAAAAGGAAACGCATCCAGTTCATCAACTACAACGAGATCAAAGCCTTGATAAAATCGCATCAGCTGATGCGTAGTCGCAAGCGTAATATCTCCGCTTTCCCAGCGCTGCTCACTACCACCGTATAATGTTACGACTGAAGCCTTAGGAAAAGCTCTCCGAATACGCGGGTCAAGCTCGATCACCACGTCACGGCGCGGTGTGGAAATCAGTGCCTTTCCACCGCGCAGCAGGACAGACTCCACAAGCGGAAAAATCATCTCCGTCTTGCCCGCTCCTGTTACAGCCCAAAGAAGAAACTCTCTCATCTGGCGCTGCTTGTCCAGCTTTGATAAAGCCGCATCTATCGGCGGCTTTTCCACAAACTGCAGCGCCTTAGCTGCTGCAGCTGTCTGCGCAGGGCTAAGCCCCCATTTATCAAGCCGCTGTTCATACGTCAGCGGCCTCAACCCCTTACCAGAGCCGCGAACCGTCGTCTCTGCCCAATTCAACCCCGCGCGCTGCCCCGTAATAAGCAGCTCACATTCCCGGCTTCGCCCCATCCCAATGCACGCCATGCAATAGGCGCAGTGCCTCCCGCACGCTGCACATGCCGTGCGGTGCATTTGCGCCTCGCCGCTCCCACAGCGCAAACAGCTGCGCTCCCGCCTGCGGCGCCCCAAAGCGTCCAATCGCCCGCCACCCACGGCGGCTATTGATCCGCTCAGGCGCACCTGCCCGAGCAGCGAAGCAAGCTGGAGCAATTCTCTCCAGCTTGACGCGGCACCGGGACAGCTTGCGCTAGACAACAGGGCGTGCGCCTCGCTTCGCAAAAGCGCACGTCCCTGCAGCATACCCGCGGCAAGCTTCGCTCCTGCCGCAAACTCTCCCAGCTCTTCAGCGCTATAAACTCCCGCCTCCTCGCCACCCACACGCTTAGCGCTGCTACGCTTTTCACCATTATTCGCAATCGCTTCTCCTCCGATTTCCCCAACCACAGCGCCCCTTACCTTCTCCCACCTCTCCACTAAACCAAAAAGCCTCTCTATCGCCAACGCTCCTTTCCGCTTCCCTCGGCTACCCAAAAAGCGCCAACGACTCCCCAAACTAATCTTGCCATTATGAACTGCTTGCTCTACTCCACCACTGTATTTCCGATAATTTCTCTCCAGCTCGCTAGATTTCTGATTACTACTATTCAACCCGCCAGTTGCTGCATCTCCACCCGCCCCATCAGCTTTTGCTTCCTCCGCACATGCCGCCAACAGCTCAATCGCCTCATAATCAGCATTCCGTCCCCCCTCATTTAAGCTTTTACTCGCGTTATTTCTGCCGCCATTGCCACGTTTTATAGCCGCATCCCAAAGCTCCACTGCAATACACGCATCCCCGAGCGGCAGTTCTTCTTTTAGCAGCCATCCCTCCTCTGCGATCTCGTTGTTCAAGAATCCCGCTTCACCAAACGCTCCATGCATCCAGAAGTATTTATCCACCATTGCTTTGATAGTCAGTCGAGCCTGCCAGCATCCATTCACTTTCACAACATACAATTGTGCCCTCATCTCTATTCGCTCCCTTGACACTTTATAGAACTAATTTCATTATTCATCTGTTAAGTTAAATACAGCCTCTCCCTTCCCAGACAAATTGCAAGCACTGTAAACAAAAAAAAGCACACCCAACAACGCATTTGCGTTATTGAGTGTGCTTCACTCCGACTATTTCATTACCGTAGAGTATATACTAAAATGGCATTTTCGACAAATCTGTCGGATTTTGCAAATCAATTAGCACCGCATGATCGGAAAGCGACACAACTCCTTCTGCCTGGAGCAGCCATAGCAGCTGAGTTCCATCCACACCCTCTGTTTGAGAGCGCTTACCGTCTTCGCTTCCAGACAACGGGTTAGATCCATTAGAGTGAATCCTGACCTCATCGCCCCTTCTAGCTAATCGTTCAACAATAGCCAGTGTCTCCTCTGTAACCCCTTGATCTACGATCGTCAAACGAACGTTTTTCCCCATTCGCCGAGAGAAAGAAAACAGCGAACGTACATACCATTCCATATTGTTTTGCTGAACGTCAGCTACGAGCACATAATGCTTGCTGGATTGCTGGCGCCCTCGCCAAATTCGATACGCCAGATGCACCGACAATGCAGCCAAAGCATAACAGCCAATAACAAGAAGTAGAAGTTCAAACATGGCGGCCACCTCCTCTTTGTGACACTATATGCCATGAAGAGCCCACTGGTTCCGCAATCAAGGGACAAGGTGACAAAATGTGTGTTATGCCAAAATTATATCCTGCTTTATGCTGATTATTAGTCATTTTCTGACAAAGAAACACCCTTGAGCAATTTCCAATACATGTTATCATTTTAATATGAAAGCATGCATATCTAACCGGTGCACGCATATAGAAAGGGAGAGTGGATTTTCACAATCAAAATAACTAGGGAAGCGATGAAGTATAATCTACAATTGGACACTTGGATTATATGGAGCTAGTAGTGTAACCGGCCCTCTTGGAACCCCACTACGTATCTAAGAGGAGAGTGAAAGATGCGTTATTTTAGGAAAAAAATCAGTTTAGCCCTGGCTCTGTTATTAATTTTTTCGTTGTCGCTTAGTTCCATTGCCATGGCCGAAGGTGATAGCAATCAAGGTACGAATGCTGCGGCACTCGTAGATGAGAATAGCTGTCCACAGTACTCATCAGATCGCAAGGATGTCATTGCCACGCATTCCAATATCGTAGTCAATAATAACGGAACAGCTACCGCTACGTTCCAGACGCTAAAAGATTGTGTTAGAGTCAGCTTCTCCGGCTATGAAGGCCCTGCTGACTGGGCACCTGGACCCGGCGATACAACCATTCCATACAACAAGCAAACATTTTTTGAGGGACAGTCTATTATATATCCAAAAGCAGGTACTTACTCCGTTACGATTAACATTCCAAAATGTTTGCCTTATCAATTAGATATCTATAGCGGAGATTTAATTAAAACATTAGGTCCCGGCGCTCATGGTGACAAAATTTTAGCATGGAATCTAAAGCTTTCGAACAGCTGTACGGGCAGTATCATCATCAATAAACATTTAAATGATGTCGAGGGCGCTCCTCATGCAGGCATTACCTTCGAGCTTTGGAAAGACGGTAAATTAGTCAAAAGCGGTGTTACCAATAGTGACGGTATTTTGCAATTCAACGAATTACCTATCGGTACCTATACATTAAAAGAATTAACCTTAGATGGCTTTACCACCGATTTAGTGGCTACCCAGCAGATCGTAGTAACCACAGATAACTCTGTGCAAAAAGCAGTTATCAATACGGCTAAGCTCAAACTTGAAACAGCCTGCTCCGCCGATCCAAATAAAACAAGAACATGGAAAGTAAGTAACGAGAGTAACATCGAGGTTTCTTATTCATGGGAAATTCCGAATTCCACTCAAACAGGAAACGGCGTAATACCTGGAAAAGGTTCCGTAAGCTTTTCAACAAATACGGAGCTCGTCAGCCCAACTGATCCACAAGCTGTACCTAATACGCTGAAGATCCATTGGGGCAAGGAGAAGGAGCTTTCACTTGTGAATGAAGGCGAAACCTGCTCTACGCCTACTCCAACACCGTCATCGACACCTGAGACTACACCTACTGCTACACCAACTCCTACACCTGAGACTACGCCTACAGTTACACCAACTTCTACACCTGAGAGCACGCCTACAGCTACACCAACTCCTACACCTGAGAGCACGCCTACAGCTACACCAACTCCTACACCTGAGAGCACACCTAACACTACACCACCTTCCACACCTGTGAGCACGCCTAACAACACACCTACTGCTACAACTACGGTAACGACAACACCTACATCGTCACCTGAAGCAACACCAATTGTTGAAATTGATGATGAAGATCCACCTGTTGGAGGAGTTACTGAAGGTGGAGAAGGCGAGCCGCCAATCGATCCTGTTGTTGCTGTAGATGAAGATCAAGTCCCGCTTGCTACTCTGCCAAAAACAGGCGAAAGCAGTCCGGTTCCTTATTATCTCATCGGGGCATTTGCCCTTTCAGCGGGATTCATTTCTCTTCGCAGACAAAAACAAAGAAAATAGTTAAGATTATATGTTTCACCACGCACTCTTAGGCTGGTTTTATACAGCTTAGGAGTGTTTTTCTTTAACACAGGCACTGCAAGGCAACTTTATATGCAAACAAAAAACCCCGTATCAACCGATACGGGGTTTTGCTCGATATGTAAGTAATGATCAAAAAGGCTACTACAGTGTAACCCATCCATATTTGATCGATTGGATAACAGCTTGCGTACGGTCATCAACTTCCATCTTTTGCAAAATGCTGCTCACATGGTTTTTAACCGTCTTTTCGCTAATGAATAAAAACTCTCCAATGAGCTTATTGCTCTTGCCCTCTGCCATAAGCCTTAACACCTCTGCCTCACGGCGTGTTAATGGGCTTTCATCGCCAGCAACGAACTTAACTCCCGGTTCCTGAGCAGCTGCAGCACCTGAGACAATTCCCATCTCATCCAAATACGTCATACGGCGAAGCTGGTTAATGAGCTTGCCTGTCACTTTAGGATSGATATAGGCATGACCTTGGACAACGGAACGAATGGCGTTAATTAGCGATTCTGCCTCCATATCCTTCAGAAGGTAACCCGTAGCCCCTTTACGAAGAGTTTCGAATACATAGCTCTCATCGTCGTGGATAGATAAAATGATAACCTTAACATCAGGAAACATACTTTTCAATCGTTCAGTCGTCACGACACCGTTCTCTATAGGCATATTAATATCCATCAGGACAATCTCAGGAATGGTATGATTGCAAAACTCCAAAACTTGAATGCCGTCACCACATTCGCCGATAACTTCAAGATCGTCTTCCATATTTAGAATCCGCTTAAGTCCTTCACGAAACAGCTGGTGGTCATCCGCAAGTAAAATTTTGATTGTATTCATATTGCTTGCAGCTCTTTGGATCATCATCATCTTACTCCTTTCTAGATTCGGCAGTAGTAGGTATATCTATTATAATTTTCGTCCCTCTACCGGGATTTGAGTCTATATCCATCCTTCCCTCTATTAGCTCAATGCGTTCTCTCATCCCTACCAATCCAAAATGTGCGTTTCGAGTAGCATCCTGCTCGATTAAATCGCTGTTAAATCCAACGCCGTTGTCTTGAATTACGAGTGAAATATGCTGTGGCTGATAGTTAATCTCGAGCATTACATGTGAAGCGCTCGCATGTTTTAGTGCATTGGTAAAAGCTTCCTGAACTAAGCGGTATATCGCCGCTTCCATTGCAGAGGGCATCCGAGTTTCTTTACCTATAAGCTCGAATACGGTATGTATTTTTGTTTTCTCTTCAAAATCCTGAGTGAATTTTCGAAGAGTCGGCACAAGCCCTAAATCATCCAACGCCATCGGACGCAAATTAAATATAATTTTGCGAATTTCCTCAAGGCCGGAGCGCACTTGTCCTTTTAAATCTACTAATTCTTCCTGCACCATCACAAATTCCTGCTTGATTAGCATACGTTCTGCAATTTCTGTTCGAAGAACGATATTTGCGAGTGATTGCGCGGGACCATCATGGATTTCCCTGGCGATCCGTTTACGCTCTTCCTCTTGCGCCAAAATAATTTTCAATCCCAGCAGCTGCCTAGTTTTGGCAGACTCAAGAATACGAGTAACCTGATTAAGATCACCCGATAAATATTCAAGTACGACATTTATTTGCGAAGCAATCGTTTCGGCACGCTCGATTGAATTTTCTACATTTCGAACACGTTTTTGCAAATCATCTCGACGTGCTTTCAAGTAGGATTCCTTCTCGCGGTACACCATCAAATCCAACTGGATTTGTGTAGCCTTCTCATAGGCAGACTTAATGTCATCTTCCTTGTATCGCACGAAATCCCGGCTCACTTCTGTCAGCCTTATACGCGCACGGCGATAGTCTTGCTCCAGCTGGTCAACCTTGTCAATTGTCTTCACCGTTTCTTGAAGGACAATTTCAAGCTCCTGCTCGAGTGATTCTAGCTCCGTGCGCGCGGATTCACATATTTCATAAATCTGGTATTTGCTGTCTTCCATCACTTCGATTGCGTTTTTAATGACTCGATTTATATCGACTGTAAGGTGGTCCACTGTAGATCGGCAACCTTTCTATATTAAAGGTTAATCTACTCTATCATACCACAGATTGGATATATTTCGTCCATCGTTAATCGATGGTAATCTTTTTCGCTTTCCCATCATACCCGACCTTTAGGCCTAGTTTCTCTGAAAATAAACGGACCGGAATGAGCGTCCGATTATTACGAACGATAGGCGTAATATCTGAAGATTGCAGAGCGCCATTTAAAATTAGATCCTTTTTGCCGAGCGTCATTTCCATCAGCTTATTGCCGCGAAGAACGGTGACTTGTCCCGTTTTTCCGTCAAATAACAGCTTCGCTCCCATGGCATCGGATACGAACCGGACAGGTACAAATGTTGTTCCATTCAAAACGATGGGTGCTGAATCAAGCGTAATCGCTTTTCCATTAACCGTCGCAGCAGATTTGCCTACAGTCATTACGACCTTAGTTTGTGAATCAACCGTTACGGAAGGCGGATATTGAAGCTTCATATTATCTAGTCCAATAGAACCTGTTGCAGAACGCTCATCCTGTCCTTCGGCGATCGTCACAACGTAAATTCTTTTTAGTTTAACAGGGAATTTCATCCCTACAGAGGATAAATTCATCTTCACATTCTTCCAGCCGCTCCAATCAAGCTGTTTGGCAAGGTCGATAAGATGTGCTTTGCCATCCGCATCAATGAATTCTGCGCGCACCCAGTTCAAGCTGTTATCGCCATAAAGATCAACCGTCATGGAAGTAGGTGAACCCTCAATCGCGCGACCGTTTGTATTAAATACTACATACGATGCTTTAGTTCCCGTGCCGTTTGTGAAATCATAATCAAGCTTTAATGCTTTCGAAGAAGCTTGTCCTTGGAAATCGGATACCAAGCTTACGCTCCCTGTTGTTGTCGCAGGCGTGACCTGTGATGTAATGGGATAGGTCGATTTTTCAAAATCCTCAAAGGTGCTCACTGCTTCCCCTTGTGTGAATGGAATCATTGTCGGAAAACCATCATAACGAGCAATGGCATACCCGGTGCTTGTACCTGCGTTAACCGACTGCACAGTTAAGTTGTCGCCACTTCTAGATGCAGTAAACCCAACAAACTCCCACTTCACGGAGTCAGCGCTAAGCTTATATGAATTTCCGTTTTTCAGCTTTACAGTAAGCGGAACAGAAATCGTTGCTCCTTTTGCCAGCACACCTGCATTCGTATCAATGGAGAGCGATGCAATTTGATCCTGTCCAATCACTTCAATTTCTTGTTTGGTAGAGATCGCTCCTGATTTCACAGTGAGATTCGTTTTACCCGCCTTTGTGGCAGTGAATTCATTGCCTTTGAACGTGCCAATGGCTTTCTCGGTACTCCATACGGCTGCTGAATTATCTACTTCAAACGGGTTATAGTACGTATCATAGCCTTTTAATGAATACGACGATTTTTGACCGATAAACATAACATTAGCGCCGCTCACAGAAATGCCTTTCAACGAACCTGCTGGAGCAGTTGTGAATACGCCTATGCCGTTTGCAACACTTCTTTGGGTGGTGCCGTATTGCGTAGGATGCGACAGCTTCAAATCATTTGTTCCCAGTGGACGCTCGATCATCGTTGTAGAACCGCCGCCATCCAGATTGACACCTTTATATACGCCCAGCTGCAGCATAATTTGCTGAAGCTCCTTCAAGTTTACACCCGTGTTCCCGCCGCTGCGCTCACTCGTGATGAGATATACTTTAGTGCCATCCTGTGAATAACCAACCGCTGAACGAGAAGTATAGGAAGAGCCGCTTACTCCTGTAATATCGCGTGAGAATGGAGCTACTGCGCCCGCATTGACTAATAATGTATGACCGCCTGCCATCATTTCAAATGAGTTCGGATCAACCTTCGCTCCTGTCGTTTGCGAAACGAGCGCATAATCCGCATTGATCGTTTGCCCAACCTGTAAATGCTCCTTCACATAATTAGCAGCAAGGCCATGTGACCGGAGTATGTATCCATCAGCAGGTGCTTGACCTGCGATTGCTTTATCGATTGAAATCTCCTCAATTACGCCATTGCGAACTAATACTTCGGTAGGCGTGGAGCCTGAGTTTTTCGGGCGCTCTGTACCGCCCCAAGCACTTGTATAGATATACATCATATTGACATGGCTATAATTAGAGCCTGTTGTCTCCGGAATATAAGCAGATTGGTTAAGCCCTTCTAGCGGGAAGGTAGAGCCATCTGCTGCCGTTACTTGGCCATTGAAGCTATAGTTGTCAATCATCGGTTTGCGGTCTTTAGAAACCGAGAATGCGTACATCCCCTTCAGCTTTGCAGGACTAGACATAAACATGCCGCTCGCGATTTGCCCGCCAAGCGGGGCACCCTCATTACCCATTACGAATACGTCTGCATTAATGCCAGCTACGGCTCCGTTTTCTTTTGTCATATTAAGTATTGTATTTAATTGACCTATGCTATTATTTTTTCCACTCATCGCATTTATGGATACGTAGGGATTTGTAAGATCGATTTCAATGACATGCACATCGGTTTGCACCTTGGAGCTGCCGCGTGTCGTTTGGAATACATAGTCAAGGCGCTTGGCACCTGCTGTTATAAATGATTGCTGCGACAGCTTAAGCGTAGGGTCAGCAGCTGCCTCTGCTGATTGAATGACTGCCGTCTGCCAGCTGCTAGGCAAGATTGAAGCTAAAGGCTGTACTAGCAACGCTCCACCTAATACGACGATTATGACCCGTTTTCCTATGCCTTCTGACTGCCGATCTATGATTTTTTGAAACTTACTCATTAGATTTACAACTCTCCCATCCATTAATCTATTAGTTATAGACTACAAGAGTAATAGAAAAGTTACGCATGATAGAAGACTGCTATCGCTTTCTATAGGGTGATAGATATCAGCTATGTACATCGTGGAAATGAATGACATAAAAAGAGCAGCTCGCCGTTTGGGCGAGCTGCTCTGCTTTGGTTCAATTATTACGATGAAAGGAATTTCACCTTCTGCAGCAAACGAAGAAGCATAACCGTTCCTTCTGCGCGAGTTGCATTGGTTTGCGGACTCAATGTTGTTGCTGTTTTACCGCTAATCACACCAATGTACACTGATTTCGCCATGTCTGTCTGCGCCCAAGCGCCAACCTTGCCTCGATCCGTATACTTCTTGAGATAAGTTGCGGCCGATTCTGGCAGCTGCACCGATAGACCAGCCACCTTCGCCGCTCTAATCATCATAACGGCCATTTCCTGACGTGTTATCGGGTTGTTTGGCTTGAAGGTGCCATCCGTATTGCCAGCGACGACACCAGCCGCTGAGGCGGCTCCAATATACGCCCCCATCGCTGTGTTGGCATTTACATCCTTGAACTTAGCTGCTGCACTCCTGTCGCTGCTTAGGCCAAGCCCTTTGGCGATGTAGGTCGCAAATTCACCTCGTGTAATTGCCTTCTCTGGTTCAAACTTCGTTGCCGAGCGCCCTTCCACGATAAATTTGCGCGACATGATATGGATAGCAGAAGCTGCCCAATGCTTCGATAGATCGGAGAAGCTGGATGAATTGCTAACAAGCGCATAAGCGCTGTTTCCTTTTCTTTTAAAAGTTGCTGTCGTCTTCCCGCCGCTTGTCGTAAGCTCGGTCGGAACATAGGAGAGCCCTCCTGTTGTTGGATCGAACCATACTACGGCAGTATTTTTAAAATCTGCATTTTGATACGTCTGGATTGTTCTTGAAACATAACCGCTAAAATCATTGAATGGCTTTTGAATCGACCCACTCACAGCATTAATATCAAAATGATAAGGACCTGCAAGCAAGCTCGTATTTGAGCTATTAATTTTTGTGCTGATACTTCCAGTTAGCGTTGATAACCCTTGGTCAATGCGAATGATTAATTGACCAGTCGCGCTATTACCGTTAAGTAACGTATTGATTTTCATATAATCTGCAGCATTTAATTGCAGCTCATACGTGACATCTCCATATTGAACAGCAAATATCGAATTCGAATTCAAGCGATACGCTGCGTCAAGCGCATTGATTGGAACAGCTACAATAGCAGCTCTCTCTGATGCTGGCACTTTAAAGGCTACACGCGGACTTGTTAAGCCAGCAGAGCGTGCTGTCTGAAAAGCTGTAAGAAGCTTATCATTCGATAAGGTATATCGGTTGGCTTGAACACCAGCAGGCGATACGTCGAACATTGTCGTCGCTGCCGTTGTTTTCAAGCCGATGCCGCCGCCATCAGACGTTTCAAAGTCACCTGATAACCCATCAAGTATCGTCGTTTGGTTCGCAGCGTTTATGTTCGTAAAGCTATTGATCGTTGAACCGCTGTTTGTTCGAAGTCCTGACGCAGTTGAATAGTAAGTTACTGAAACCGTCTCTCCTATGGCAAAAGGAGAGGTTAACGTTAGTATAACGGACGATCCGCTAACATCTACCCTCGATATCGATTTAACAGAATTACTTGCGTTAACAGCAAACTGAACAGTAGTAGGAACGTAGCTTGTATTTAATGATTCTGCAAAATTAATCGTAAGCGTAGAGCCTTTTGCAATGACGCCATAAATGTTGCCATTTTGCCCTCCGCTGCCTCCACCACCTGTGGTTACATTGTTAAACGAAGGTGCAGCATTGCCGGCAAGATCTGTTATTAACGTTACGGATGCCAAATAGGAAACTGCCGTAATCTGGCTTCCTGTTACTGCTGATGAAAGGGTTAATAAAACTGTGCTTCCAGAAATTCGAACCTGAATAACAGAGCGTGCAATATTATCTACCAGTACATAAAATTGCCCCACTGTTGGAACGCTTTGTGGATTTAAACTTTTATTATAGCTCAGCGTAACGATATTACTGCTCACGCTAATGGACTGAAGATTAGGTGTACCTGTGTCTGGCGTACTATAGAGGCTGTAGTTATTAAATGCTGCCAAATAGTTGCCTGCCGTATCACGAATGGGATACGTGCCCGGAGCATAGGTCACATAGACGTTCTGATAATTTTGTATAGATCCATTAATCGTTAACAAAATATTGCCGCCAGTGCTTGAGATCGAGGTTGTACTGTAATTCACTCCGCCAGCATTAACCGTAAATTGCAAATAGGCGTAGCTGTTCACAGTCGCTAGATCCTTGTTAAAAGATAAAGTAATCGCTGTACCCGAAGCATTCCCGCTTACAATGGTTGGTGCAGAGACATCTTTAGCACCTGATACGTCCTGATTTGCAATACTAATCGCTTCATTTCCTGAAGTATCTTGAATTGGGCTAACTGCTGCTTTGGAATATGAGAGCTTCACCACTTGTCCGGCCACAATAGGGCTCGATAATGTTAGAATGACTGTTTCTCCGCGAACTTGAACACCAACAACAGAACGGGGCGCCCCATTAACTGTCGTATAAAAGCTTCCTGTCGAAGGTACCGCGTGCACATTCAGATCCTCATTATAGGTCATCGTAATCGTTGATCCGCTCCACTCGAGCTTGCTTAATGTAGGAGCTGTTGTATCAGAACCAAATGATTGGAAAGTCCATTGATATTCATTTAATATTCCAGCAAAGCTATTGCCAGCCAAATCGGTTACTGCACTCGCATCAATCGTTACATAATAAGAAGTTTTTGCAGTAAATGGCTGTGTTGGCGCTATGACTAACACATTATTATTGTTGCCATCTACATAATAGTTTGCCGGGATCGGCTGCAGTGATTTGTCCCCAATTGGGTTAAATAGGATTGAACCCGTTGCACCTTTTTTTATCGGTTCGCTAAACGTTGCTGTAAAAGCTTGATTTAGCCCTACTGAAACCGCATTGTTAAGCGGGTTCAATAAAGAAAGCGTTGGTCTTACCGTATCTTGAGAAACCGTAAAAGACCAATACGTCGATGAGGATATTCCGGCAAAATGATTTCCTGCTGCATCACGAATAGCGCGATTGCCGATCATTACATAGTATTTCGTATTGTTTACGAAAGCTTTCTCAGACTCTCCGTTTATCGCTTTATTGGGGTCTATCGTTATCTGATAGGTACCGCCGCCAGTCACGCGTTCCGAAGTAATTGGAATCGTACGGAACAAAGATCCTGTTGCAGTTTCTCTTATTTCAATGACTCCGCTGCTTGGGAAGACCGGTTCATTAAAATTAATTTTGAGTAAAGAATTTAAGCTGGTGATAGATCCATTCGCTACCGGCAATAATTCTGTTGCAAGAGGCGGAGTGGTTTCATAGCCCGGGTCTGTACTAAAATTCCAAACGGATGCTCCAGCAATACCGTGATACCATTGAGATCCATTCGGATCTGTCTGGGTGAAGGCTCCAGCATCAATTAATACATAATAAGCTGTATTCGGTTCAAAGTTAGAGCTTGGAGTTATTTTTACTTGATTTTTGGTTACTGTAATTCTCGAAGAAAGGGCACTAAAACGCTCAAAAGTAGTATTATTGCTAATTCTGCGTATTTCAATATATTTGTCCGCACGTGCCTGTATAGCTTTATCAAAAGTGATAAACAGCTCTGAGTTTACTGGTATGGAAGTAGCATTATCTGCCGGAACAAATGGTGCAGCTACGTTAACCGGTGCTGCGTCCGTTGTAAAAACCCATGATGTGCCGTAATATAGGTTCCCCGCCGCATCTTGAAATGCAGTATCTGGAATTGTAACGGTGTATGCTGTATTAGGTTGCAGCGCAGCAGGAGGTTGAATAACGATTAGGTTCGTTCCGCTTCCTCTTACCGCGTTAGATGTAACAGCAATGGTACGGCTGTCCTCAACCGAGCTAATTTGAATGTTGCCACTTGCAACATAAACAGGCTCATTAAATGAAATCGTAATCGGTGTAGTCACCGCAATCGGAGCAACCGATGGCGACAAGCCCGTATGAGAAGGCCTGGTTACATCAACTTCAGCAACGGTACGAAAATTCCAGCTGCTAGCACTTTTTATACCGGCATAACCAACACCATTGGATTGATTAACAAAAGCACCGGCATCTACCAATATGTAATAATTCGTGTTTAAAGCAAAATTATTAGACGGATCTATTGTCACGACACGCTGCGATGAATCAATAGTAATTCGATTAGACGATAGAGGTATACTCTCTACCAAATTGCTTGTTGCATAGTCATAAATATTAATAGACGTTGAACTAGAGCCTTTGCTTACATTTTCATCAAAGGTCATCTTTAAATCAGCGGAGATCGATACGTTAATTAGATCGTCGGCTGGGCTTAAACTAAGTACGACGGGACCAGAAGCCGCCGCTGCCGCTTGCTGCGGGGCCGATGACCAGCCTGCTAAGCTTAATTGGAGCAACAGCATGACAGCGATAAACGAAGATAGCTTGCTCGTTCGATTCATTTCAATTCACTCCTCAAAAAATTACACTCGTACCTTATTTGTCGGTTTCTAAGCATGAAAAATTTAGGTTAAACTACTTTTTTGTACCGAATGAATAATAAAAAAGCCGTCCATGAAGTAGTCATACTACTTTGTGGACAGCTTTTTCAGCCTATAAAGGCTTTTATATTGTATATCGAATCTTAAACTCCGCTTTGAACGCCAGCGTCTGCTTTAAGCTTCTCCGCTTTGTCAACGCGTTCCCAAGGAAGATCAACATCTGTACGGCCGAAGTGACCATAAGCAGCTGTTTGTCTGTAAATTGGGCGACGTAGATCAAGCATTTTGATAATGCCTGCAGGACGAAGGTCAAAGTTGCTAGTGATGATATCAACAAGTTTATCTTCACCAATTTTGCCTGTTCCATACGTATCAACGTTAATTGATACCGGTTGAGCAACACCAATTGCGTAAGCCAGTTGGATTTCGCATTTGTCTGCAAGTCCTGCAGCTACGATATTCTTAGCTACATAACGGGCAGCATAAGCTGCTGAACGGTCAACTTTTGTAGGATCCTTGCCGGAGAATGCGCCGCCGCCATGACGAGCGTAGCCGCCATACGTGTCAACGATAATTTTACGGCCAGTTAGACCAGCATCACCTTGAGGTCCGCCAATTACGAAGCGGCCAGTTGGGTTAATGAAATATTTTGTATCAGCATCAAGCCATTCCACTGGAACAACCGGCTTAATAACATGCTCAAGAATATCTTGTTGAATTTGCTCAAGCGTGATTTCTTCCGCATGTTGTGTAGAAACGACAATAGTATCTACGCGAACGGGTTTACCATCTGCATATTCAATTGTAACTTGCGTTTTACCATCTGGACGAAGGTAAGCAATCGTCTCGTTTTTACGTACTTCAGATAAGCGGCGAGCGATACGGTGAGATAGCGCAATGGGAAGCGGCATAAGCTCAGGTGTTTCGTTTGTAGCAAAACCAAACATTAGACCTTGGTCGCCTGCACCGATATCTTCGTTTTCTTGCTTCATATCTTTGCCATCACGAGTTTCAAGTGCAGCGTTAACGCCTTGCGCAATGTCAGCGGACTGCTCATTGAGCGAAGTCAATACTGCACATGTGCTGGAGTCAAAGCCGTATTTGGCACGTGTATAACCAATTTCTTTAATCGTACGGCGTGCAATTGAAGAAATATCAATAAAATCAGCACGGCTGCTAATTTCACCAATAACAAGTACAAGACCTGTTGCTACAGAAACCTCACAAGCTACACGCGCGTATGGATCTGCTTCTAGAAATGCATCTAAGACAGCATCGGATATTTGATCACAAATCTTATCCGGATGGCCTTCAGTAACTGATTCTGATGTAAACAAATGGCGTCCTTTAACCGACATCCGTATCAACCTCCTACAACCTTAATATTAATAAGTGCGGACATTCTACACAAAAAATGAACCTTTTCCCGTAGGAAAAGGTTGTTTTACAACTCTTCTAAAACAGTATGATACCGAAAATGTCGCTTTGTGTCAATGGACGCCGGAATTTCCAATAATTATTGATAACCGCCAAGCACTGATTCTGCTTGAGCTATCAGCCTTTTGGTGATCTCTCCGCCCACCGAACCAGCTTGCCTTGTTGATAATGCTGACCAGTGTACGCTTTGGCCTCCGGCTCCAGAGGATGCCCCTAGTTCGCCAGCAAACTCAGTGTCCGCTCCTTCGCTTGCATAGCCGCCTGAGGTTAAACCAAATTCTGCAGCAATTTCATATTTCAGTTGATTTAATGCTGCTTTGCTTGTTGGTACTACTACTTTATTCGAACGACTCATAAATGACACCTCCAAAGAATGTAGGAACACAATTGTATTGTGCATCCTTTCATCTTCTTTAAAGCGTATAATCTATTGTCATTTCGGGTAAAATGTTGAACATCCATCCATATTATTGCAAGCTGTATTTCCCTTTAACCAATACCGTCAAGCCATTCTTTTGATTAGGATCTGGCAATATGCCGCGGCCCTCACGTGGGAAAAGCAATAAATGGTTGGTTGGAACAGCTTTCCCTTTAGTTAAATCCGTACCGCCAGTTAGATCAGCTATACCGCTTGCGTCAGAGCTGTAAGCAATTGCCTTGCCTACACGTACAATGACCTCTGTGCCTTGGCCAGCCATTAGCGTCTTGCCAGCTGGCACTGTGACAACTTCTAGCGCGGTGTCCACAACAGGCGTCGTCGTACCGCCTCCAGGAGTGCCTCCGCCTAGCTTGGCGAGTTGTTCATCCACATAGCTTTTCGTGACAACAGGGTCTTCTACAGAGCCCGGAGTCAGCGCATTTGATTCCGCTTCAAGCGGTGATGCAAAGTTTACGCCGACCCACACACCTGCTCCTACTAAAACAACTGCAACTAAACTGCGTATTACCTTTTTCTTCACTTTTGGAAGTCTCCTCTCTATCTCTCATCTCCTATAAAGATACTAGATTTAAGTAGGAGAAACCAGTTTTTTTATAAGTTTAGTGCTTTCCGTCTAGCCAGTTAATCATAGGAGATAAAGTTATTGGCATACTAGCAAGAATTTTTTTGTTTCCATTAAATGTTTCATACACGCGGAGAGTATACTCATTCCAATACAATGTATCTCCCATTTCTTTATTTACTTCTTGATAGTTATATCCAACCTTCCAATTTAAGTTTTTCTCATCCTTACCTTCAATGTCAATTAACTGAGAAGTAAGTACTTTTTGTGTACCCTCATGAATAATTTCATAAGAAAGTTGAGA
Source organism: Paenibacillus sp. 01T47 (assembly GCF_056398245.1). NCBI lineage: Bacteria > Bacillati > Bacillota > Bacilli > Caryophanales > Paenibacillaceae > Paenibacillus > Paenibacillus sp. 01T47. Next base: position 217,269 of record NZ_JBFTPA010000008.1, on the reverse strand, counting down.
TTGACTATATCCATCATAACTATAATCTTTGGACACATCAGCACCAATATCAACATCTAATCTCGTGTCATTAACCCATACGTTGAAGTATGTCATATCAATTGTATATGGACCCACCTTCAAATCTTTAAAGCTAGATCCAGCCTGTTTTTCTTCAGGTAAATCAAATTGAGCCGCACGTAAATAACCTTTCGGTGTGCCTGAACCTAGGATCAAACCATTGTCATCAAATGCCTCACCTATTTGAAGCTGCATACCTGTACGGTCTACATTTACAGGGAGATCTGCCCAAATAATCAATTTTTCTTTATTTCCAGCCTTAATATTATTTGTTGATTTTACTATTTTAGCTTCATAAAGATTTCCATCTGCTGTTTTAAAATACCCACTCAATAAGGATAATGATCCACTTCTGTTTTGCTTATTAGTCATATCCATAAAAACAGCATATACATTTGTTTTTTCACCTGAATAAGTTTTAACATCAGTAATTAATGCTTCAAAAGGAGCACCATTATTTGATTGAGTAAAAGACTTTCCAACACTAACATTTTGAATAGGTTTAACAATGGAGTTTGTTAAATTACCAATGTCGTTGGTTGTTTCACCGTTTTTCTCTGTAAGCTTAAGGTTAAACTTTTTCCATGTATAACTATAAGGTATTGATCCGATATAACTAATTGAAGTTGATGCACCTGGTGCCAATCCAATGTCACCGGTTTTCTTTATGGCCTTACCAGTAATTTTAATATTTTCATCAATAACTAATTGTCCATTAAGATCTGGTAAAGGAAGGTATACAGATCCATTATTTTTTACAACCATTTCTGCTATAACATTATCTTCATTATTCCAAGGTAATCTTTGAACACTCTTTAATTCGATCTCATAAGTGCCATCATTATTTGTGAACGTTGTTTTTGGTGATGATGTTGAAGTTGTTGTTACTTTAAATGGAATATCAAAAATAGCAACTGGGAGTTCGACTTTGTTGGTCTCAGCTCCTACATTATTCGTAATTACAAGTTTCCAACCAGTGGTTGCAACGGTTGATGGGATACTGCCAGTTAATTGAATTGCATTCAGAACAGCCGGCTCAAGTACGAGTGTCTCATCCGTTTTGTTTCTTAATGCTAATTTATATAGACCCTTAGATGTTTGCGCGTAATAATTATACTGAGGCAGCGCTACACCGAATTTACTATTATTTCGAGCTACAAAAGTTAAATTAAAATTCAGTTTCTTATCTTTTTGTGTCACATTTATTTGATCTACTCTAACGTTTACTGATGAATTATTAATTAGAATCCCTTTGTATCCTTTTGCAGCAACGAAATTTGAGTAACCTTTTGGAAAAGTGAATTGAGCAACAGATCTTTCATATCCAGCTACGCTAAAATCAAATTTAATTATATTGATCACTAACTGATCCAAAGTGATTTTCGCGCCTACTTCACTATAATAAGTCAAAGTGGTTGATGAATTGGGTAAAACTTTTTTCTTTTTATCTGCATCTAACAGAGACAACGTATACTTTGTACCTCCGTTTGTTTTCAAACGTGCCCAGTAATCCACTAAATTAATAGCATTACTATCACCATTATAAAACGTAAACGTAAAGCTAGCTGTAGCCCCATTGCCACTTGGAACCAGATTGGCATCAGTTAATTGAATATATGATCCTTTAGTTATGTATACCTTCTTGTTTACCGCTTGAGCTGCTGCATTTGCATAGTTTGTTGGAACAGCGCTTGTAATTAAAGATAAACACAGTAACAGTAATAATAGAATGTTAAATCTTCTAAACCGCGAATAATTTTGCATTATCATTTTCACTCCGTATCTTTTGGTATACATATTAGACGCTATTAGTGCTTGTTATGTTTCGCCTAAATATAAATATATTGCCACTATCCTCTCTTTTTTAAATTTATGTGAGTAAATATTTGTTTGATTATTAATGATTATATCATCTTCATATGAACGACATATGAACAAAAAAAGAAAGCTGAGAGTATTACTCTCAGCTTTCTTCATTTAAAATTAATACTACTTAAGTTTAATTACCACAACAGCAGCCTCTTTGAAAGTTCCAAGACGAGTTCCGCTATCAGCAACTGTTACATCAGCAACAGAGTTAGCAGCACCGTTAATTGCAGCGCCATTTAGGTTTTTAACGTCTACGTAGTTACCAGCGTAAAGCGTGCCGTCTTTTGCGATTACATAGACAACCGATTTACCTGAGATAATGAAGTCGTTAAATGTGTTAGCTGTATCAGTTACTGTGATGCTTGATGGAGTTACAACAGCTTGAGCTGCTTCACCAAAGTAAGTTTTGTTTACAAATGCATTATCAAACAATGTGTTTGTCAAGATTGTGTCAGTCAATGTGATAATGTCATTTTTCTTAGCAGCTGCTTCTAGAGTTTCAAAAGCAGAACCAGTAATATCTACTGTTTTCTCTTCGCCAGCAACATTCAACTTAACAGAGTAAGTGGAAGATGTTGCAGAAAGAATGTTTTTGGAAGAAGAGATGTACAAACCATGAATGTTATCTTTTTTGTCAGATACGCCATCTTTGTCGTCTACCAACAAGATGAAATCAGCGTTAACGCCGTCTTTTGCGAACACTACTACCAAGTCGCCTTTTGTTACTTTAGCAATTGCCTCAGTATTAAGAACGCGATCAGCAGCTTTTTCTGCTTTAATTTTTGAAACGTTAACTACAACAGTGTTGGAGTTCAATAGGTTAGTTGTGCCGCCAACTTTAATATCAGAAGCTGACACAGAAACAACAGCAGCACCATCTACAGCAGCATTAGTTACTGTAGCTGCATTGTAACCATCAAGCTTACCGTCACCAGTGAATTTAAGTTCAACAAGTGTTTGAAGAAGTGGTGAGTAGTTTACACCAGTAGCTGCAACAGAACCGCTTGCTGGTACATAACGATCAACGATTGCAGTTTGCAATTTGTTGTCTTTAATGTTGAAGAATGTAACTTCTTGTTTGTTAACAAGTTTGTTACCATCAAGAACTACTACAGTGTTATCAACATTCGTAACTACTGCGAATGGTTTGTTAACAGCAGCTTCAGGAGCCTTAGCTTTAACAATTGCACCCTCTTTGTTCAATACAAGGGAGAATTCTTTACCGATGTTTGTAGCAATCAGTTGCTCAATGTTTGCAAGTTTAACGTTTGCAGAAGCATCGTATACTTTACCAGAAACTGTGAATTTAGCAGTACCGTTTGTAGAACCGATTGATTCTAGTTTACCAGTAGTAGTTGAACGTACAGCTTCGATTTTAGAAGCTTTACCGTCAGCTTTGATTACACGAACTACGTCATCTGCTTTAAGATCAGCCAATGTAGCAACTTTGCCATCCAAAGTTACAGAAGTAGCATCAGTAGCAAATACGCTTTCGTCACCGTTTTTACCATTAGTGTTCAAACGAGCATCGCGGTAGTTGTTTTTCGCTTCAACAGAAGTTACTACAGCATCTTTTTGCGACCATTGAACGACTACAGCTGCACGAACTTTGCCGTCAGCAAGGTAAAGAGTTACTTCATCTTCGTTTACAGCAGCTGTAAGGCTAGGAGCTTTAACACTGTTTACAAAGTAAACGCTGGATTCTACAGTTGAGTAAGCAGCTTTATCTTTGATTTTAACTGAACCAGCAACTTGAGTACCATCGATTTTACCAGTCACGATGTCACCAGCAGCTTGAGCATCAGTAATTGCAAGAACTTTACCATCTTTGTTCTTAACAACAGTTACGTTATGTCCAACAAGGTCAACTAGTGATTTTCCACCAGTAACGATGAAGTTAGTAGCAGTAGCAACAGATTCGTTTTTCACGATATCTTTGCCGTTTGAATCTTTACCGTCAACCCAACGAAGAGCTACTTTACCGTCAACTACTGCTGCGCCAAGAAGTTCAGCGGAAGAAGTGTTGCCCAGTTTCGAGATCAATGTGTTGGAAGAAAGTACTTCGTTACCATCAACATTGTATGATACCAATTTTGCATTAAGTGTGTTAGAAGTCAATTGAGCTACAACACCACGAAGTGCTTTTGAACCAACTTTAAGATCAACGTTGTTGAACAAGCCAAGATCTTGTGCTTTCAGTAGGTAGTTATAAGGCCATACGCCTGACAACTTTTTCTCTTGGTAACCAAGGGAACGAACCAATACTGCAACAACTTCTTCAAACTTAACTGCATCGCTTGGACGGAAGTTTTTAGTACCAGCGTCGCCCAAGATGAAACCTTTAGTTGCAGCAGCGTTGATGTAGCCTGTGTACCAAACGTTTGCTTTAACATCTTTAAACGTAGGTTTAACAGATTCCATCAATTTAGCTGCACCTTCGTTACCAGAACCGATAACGATTACTTTCGCAAGTTCAGCGCGAGTAATTGTGTTGTCTGGTTTGAATGTACCATCTTCATAACCTGCAATGATTCCTAGTGCAGTTAGTTCTTCAACTGCTGATTGTACCGGTTTGCCAACAACATCAGATGGTGTTGCTGCAAAAGCTGGAACGGATAATGGTAGTACTAGCGCAGTAGCTAGCACAAATGCTGCTATTTTTTTCTTCATAACCTTTATTTCTCCTCCTCTAAATACGTGCGGTTGTTGAGAGTTTTGTTTAAATAGTGAATTGCTCTTTTCCCTCATAGCCGATTCACCCCCTTTCCAGAGTTGAGCACAGATTTGATATAAATGATGTCTACAATCATGATAAACCCATTTGTAAAATCATGTCGTAGAAACTTGTAAAAAATGCGAGAACATTGCTAGAGTCACGGCACCACTTTAACATTATACAATGGGCAGGTCGTACCGTAAAGAGGAAGTTGAGAATTCATTCCAATTTGTTTCCAGCATGAGTAGGTCTCGCGCATCAAATCATGTGTTTGTTACAACGTCATGTATTTAAACGCACGTGACAATGAAAAGTTGCGATGTTCTTAAAAAAACTTTAAAAGTTTTTTCTTTTTCCGTTTTTTCTTAATTATGTACATCTAACTGTAATCTACTCCCTGCTTTGTTAGTATAGCTTGTTTTCATAGAGCTCGTCGATGCTAAACATTTTCCATGGATAAAGTTTCTCTCTCGAGGCAAATGCTTTAATGCCGTAAAAAAACTGGCCGCAGAAAAAATCCTGCGACCAGATTTTTCTAACTTATACTTTTAACCGATCTTAGGAAGCTTACCTAAATCCGCCAAAATTCGAGCTACGATAATCGCAGCATCAGAGCGCAACAAATTCGAACGCGGTTCAAACACTGAACCACCTTTTGGATTGCTTGGATCTACAGGAGATCCGAGAATATATTTTTTCTTTGCAATAGCAAGCACAGAACTTTTCGCATAGAAATTGACGTTGCCAGCATCTTTAAATGTTTTCTCAAGATCTTTATCGATCTTCGAGGAATCAGTAGCTAGTTTCATGTCCAGTGCTCTTGCAATAATAACAGATGCCTCTTCCCTAGTCAGAGCAGCGCTCGGCTGGAACGTACGTGGACCCGTGCCTCGTATGATACCTTCTCTCGCTGCTGTCTCTACATATCTATAATCCCATAATGCATCTGGATTAACGATAGCCGGTACATCATCAAAATGCGGCTTGCTAAGCTCATAGTTTAGCGGAATATCTAGCGCCTTAACCATCATTCTTGCAAATTCACCGCGAGAAATATAAATATTGGAACCAAAATCATCAAACCCAGCTGCATTCATAATTCCTTTGGCATAAATTGCTTCAAGGAAGTTTCTAGCATACGGATGTGACGTCATATCTGTATAGGAATAAACCATTTTACCAACTACATAATAACCAAATTTATTGAACGGAACTGTAATTGTGTTTTTCTTCACATCTACTTTACCGCCAATATTTTCCCAATACTTTGCTTTAACATCGTAACGATAAACGGTGATAATCGTTCCAATGCTGTCCTTCATGTTCGGATCAAATCCAAGCGTCAAGGTTCCCGTCTTAGAAGTTACCAACTCGCGATTGTCAGGGCGATCATCATAAGTAGGAATTTTTGTTCCGCCCGTGCCCTTAGCATTCGGGAATTGATAAGGGTCTACACCCATTTTCAAAGGATCGTATGCACCCGTGGCTGGATCATCTGCCAAACCTGCATCAATCCAGTAAACAGGGCTTGCCTTTGTAAACCTTGTCGGGTAAGACAATCTGAATCTTGTCCCGAAGCTTTCCATAATAATATTAAAATTCGGCGGCCACGCTTCTAATTCACGGCGATCCACAACCCCATCCTCTGGATTGGCAATTGCAAACAATAAATTATGACCACTAAATACTTGGTTCTTCAGATTTGCAGGCACGTTAAAATCTGTACGGATCAACGTTGTACCTTTTTCGAATTTTAACGAAAGCGCTCCATCAAAAATTTTGTGACTACTATCCATTGGCTCCATGAATTGAGCACCCGGAATATTCGTTGGAGCATAAGTTATCTCAATGCTGCTTTGCACCTTATCATTTGCACTTGAAATAATAAAGTCAATTTTGTTTTTACCGACTTTCAGCTTATTTACATAGACACGATAGGTGTTTTTATAAAGCTCTTCAATAGTTGCTGGATTATTATCCGAATCATAATCAATTTTCTCAGCAATTTGCTTGTTGATAGTAACCGAGCTTGCACCTGGAGCATCAATAATAACCTCAATGAAATTTTGGTTTACGATCGCTTTATTTGGCAAAATCGGACGCAAAATCGTATATGGAAGCGAGGTTGGATCCACTTCAAGACGATAAGAAGCTTTAGGACCAGTCTCTCCATTGTTGTATGCAGTGAAAGTATACACACTCGAACTGCCGTCAGGATTTAAAGCTTGTGAGTTTAATACAAACGAGAACGTCTTGGTGTCTATATCATAACGTACAGCTAGGTTAGCAATATTGTTGGTCGTACTTTCATTAACTTTACCTAGAACTGTTGCGCCCTTCATAATGACTAACTCATTGCTCAAATTCCAACGAATTGGCGTTTTAAGTGAGCTGCTTTCAATTTTTAAAATGTAATTACCTGGGTCTGTAAGTTCATCGCTATCTTTCATCAATTGAATATTAGCTTTAATATTAGCCAAAATATCTGTGTTTGTGCTGCCAGTGGCTATAAGATCAATAAAATCGAATGTACCAAAAATATTCATGTTCGCTTCGTTAGTCGTGAAAATTGCGCCGCGCTTCACGAAGTTTGGATCATTCGGAACTGGCTCTGTATATTTGCTGCTGTAAGGATAGATACTTGTTCCTTCTACTGGTATAACCGGCAGATTAGTTGGAATCAAATACAATTTGATCTTTTTCTCATAAGAGTTTTTACTTCCTTGGAAAACGAATTTGATCTCATTCTCGCCACTAAACAATGCATTGAACGCATTTGTCCTTTGTCCTGGAACAATTTCAAAATTAGTTACAGGCTTGCCCGCTTGCTGCTGCAGCTGAATCGGCGTATTATTCACATAGAAAAATACTGTTTGAGCTTCATTTGCTTTAAACGTGTAACGGACCTCAGAAGTATTATTAATATTGTTCATAATACCTTTAAAGTCACTAAAAGCGCCTGAAATAGCCGCTGTGATCCGTTCAGATTGCAGCTTGTTCGTGTCATCATATACAGTCATGTTATCAAATACACTTGTATAGCTTACATAAGGTCCGAAGAGCATTGTAAACTTAACATCTTTCGTCACGCCGCCAACTTTAAGCGTTACCGTTTGAGTACCTTCAAATGGGAGTTTGTGAAATACAAGAATTTCACGCTTATATACTTTTCCATTAATATTTACAAATTTATTGATCAAATCACTCGATACATTTTTGATATTGCTTACGTCATCGAAATCATAGCTGCTCGGTGCAGCTTCATTGGAAACATTTTTGATCCCTGTAACTGAAACTAGATTAGCCGTCTTCGATACATCAGCATTACCAACCAACACTTCCATCGCGAAAGGGACACTATAGATATTGGCTCCTTCAAGCGGAGTACCTGTGAGTGATTCACCTGTCCCTGTTTTATAACCATTTAAATAATTAATATTGTCGATGAACTGAGCTGCTCCATTGCGAAGCGAGAAACTCATTAGCCCCGTACCTTCACTGCCATTTTGGCCGAGCGATTCTGTTTTTGCATTTTTTGCTGTTAATTGAATATTATAGACCTTATTATAATCCAGTTTACCCGTATGATCCGTACCAATTGGTCGAGTAAATTGATAAATAAAGAATGCTTCCTGTCCCGAATAGGTTCCTACTGGACTAGCGGTAGCACCTGCTGGTTGTATCAACTTAAAGGTGCTGTCTCCATTTTGCGTAATCGTATATTCGATAGGTATGTCATTGCTTGGATTAGGATGTGGATCAAGCTTGCCGTTGCCGTCATCATCCTTTAAGAAGTTAGGCACGATAATTCTTCCTGTGACACTTGCTGAATTCAAATCCGTAACTAGTAGGTTTGGATTGTACTCTAAAGGCTCCGCCGTATCAACCGCACCATTTTTACCATTAAGATTCACATCCAAAAAGGTCACTTGACCGTTATAAAAAGCGATCTCGCGTGTTGTCTCAACTGTCTGATTCGCGTTTTTCACTTTAATAGTAACCAAGTTTTTTCCTTTGTTCACCGTAATCGGAGAAGCGGCAAACTGATAATTGTTGGAGCTGTTAACCGAATAGGTTTTGCTGCTCCCGTTCACATCCACCGTTACCTGCTGCGCATTTGGAGCGAAACCAGTAATACTGATATCAGCGGATTGTCTGCCAGCGGAAGTCGTTGAATGCACAACCGTTGTTCCAACTTCTTCAATTGCAAATTTGTTACCGTCTAATTGGGCAACTAAATCGTAAAATACAGGCCCGTTGTGATACTCAATATAGATCGAGCTTGTTACTTCGCCGCCGCCTTGAATACCTCTGAACGTAATGCGGTTCAAGCCAGGAAATAATTCTACGTTATATACCTGAATATTAAATCCGCTAATATAAATATTGCTCGTTATGTTCTCACGTTTGGAGCCAAGATCGTCATCTGTAGGGTCAGCAGTGCCTTTGTTATTAATAACTTGAACAATACTGTAAGAAACCGAAGTAGGATCTACACCAGTGATTGATCCATTCAATGTAAAACGCGGATCGGTTGTGACTCTTGCTTCCGTAGATAGTTCCTTTTCCGTCGGAAAGCTGAAGCTTCCTGTTGCAGCTGTTACCGTTTGTGAAGCTCCGAACGGCGGCAACAATGTAATCAACAGTGCCAGCGTTAGCGCTAATGATAGTAATCTTTTCAAAACAATGTTCCTCCTTTATGTATATGACGAGCATGGGTATTTGAATGATAAATGGCCTGACGACTATGCGGCTTACCTTTGAATAAATCTTCCTCCCTTTTCCTCTTTAGTCAGCTTTGATGCAAATGCAGTTAGGCGCTCTGACCGCAGAAAAGTTCTGTACAGTTGTTATCGGCTTTTGGCTCCCAATTTTTTAGCTATTTGGTCGATTTTCAACAAAAAAAGAGCCCTGATTCCGTTAAAGGATTCAGAGCTCTTATTTATTTGGAACGGGATTCAGCATCCAGCTTGAGTCGAAGTCTCATTCGAGCTAGGAAATTAATAAGCGGTCTGCGTGTTTTGTCCACGATACCGGTTACTTCTGCCCCGATCTGCAAGAAAAACATTAGCATACATATGACGGCAAAAGTGATCCAATTCGCCGCGCTCGACTGTACGACAGCCGATTGCACGATTGCGAGTCCGCCGAATATAGCAGCTACTCCCCAAATGATAAGTACGGTACGACGGTGGCTGAAGCCAAGGTCGCGCAGACGATGGTGCAAATGCCCTTTGTCTGGAGCAAATATCGGTTTCTTGTTTACCCAGCGGCGAACGATTGCAAAGAAGGTATCCGAAAGCGGAACGCCGATAATGAGCAGCGGTGTTACAAACGATACCATCGTTACCTGCTTGAAGCCAAGCATCGAAAGCGTTGCTAGACTGAAGCCGAGAAACAGCGAGCCCGAGTCGCCCATAAATATTTTTGCGGGATGAAAGTTGAAAACGAGAAAACCGACAATTCCACCCAGCAGCAATGTACTCAATAAGATAACTGGTTGGAAGCCCATCAGTGATGCCATCACAACAATCGTTGCAATCGCGATGCCTGACACGCCGGCTGCAAGCCCGTCCAAGCCGTCGATCAAATTAATGGCATTCGTTACACCGACGATCCAGAGAATCGTAAGTGGAATGCTGATCCATCCAGCAATTGGCTGCATCGTTTCACCGAACGGAATGTTCAGCAAGTCGATCTTTACGTCGAAGACGAAAACGACTACGCATGCCGCCGCGATTTGACCGAGCAGCTTCACTTTAGCTGAAAGCTCGAAGCGGTCATCGAAAGCACCTAAAATAATAATCATCGTACCGCCGACTAGCAGTGCGTTGATCATATTGGAATCTTGTGGACGGAGCAAGCCGTCTGGTATAAATGGCGATAAAATAAAGAATGCGCCAACGAATGCAATATAAATAGCTAGACCGCCAAGACGCGGCATAATGCGCGTGTGTACCTTGCGGTGATTTGGTTTGTCTATTGCGCCTACTTTGAAAGCAAATTTCTTAACAAGCGGCGTCATCGCAATGGCTAGAACAAGAGCGATTATGAACCCTATTGAATACAGCAAGCCTACCGGCATGTGTGCAACTCCCCTTTTCTTTCTACCGAAGTGAATTATACTCCGATTGGAAAGGAAACTCCAACCCCGTTTTCAACCAATTTTGATGGTTTTAACGAGAATTTCACGGTGTAGGTCGAGGTTTTGTAACGTTTTCTTTGTCGCGAACCACTTTCACTACGAATTTCGGCAAAACAAGCATTCTTTTGTAGCGTTTAGGCTCTTGCAGCAAGCGATAAAACCATTCAAGTCGAAGTTTTTGGAAAATATTCGGAGCTCGCTTTAGCTTACCCGAAACAACATCGAAGCTTCCGCCAACGCCCATAATCAATGGTACGCCCAGCTTTTGCTTGTATTTCACAATCCACGGCTCCTGCGTATCCGCGCCTCGTGCCACAAACAATAAATCAGGAGCAGCCGCACGGATTTCTTCGATGACTTCCTCATCCTGATCAGGGCCAAAAAATCCGTTCCGATAACCTACAATTTTCACTTGAGGATATTGCAGCTGCAGCTTCTCTGCCGCCGCTTCAATAATCTCCTGTGAGGTGCCAAGCAGGTAGGCCTTCCATCTACGCTTTTCACCCTCATGCAGCAAGCGATGAAGGAGATCAAACCCCGTCACACGTTCTGCAACAGGCTGTCCTACGTATTTGGCCGCCCATACAACTCCTGCACCATCAGGCACAATAAGATCTGCGCGCCGCATCATCGCACTATACTTGGAGTCCTCGACGGCAGACATAATCATAATCGGATTAGCGGTAATCACATGGGTTACCCGTCTTGCTTCGATCGCTTCTATTAAGTAATTGACTGTGTCATCCATGCCCACTTTGGAGAATGGTATGCCGTATATCGGCACAGTTGGTAGTTGTTTCGACAAGAGGAACTCACCTCGATAATGTATGACGCAGCAAATGTACAATTTGTTGCGCCGGTCTTTGCGATTGTTGTTTTAAAAGGTCGATTGCTGGCCTGTGCTTTGCCTGCCAGCCCTCTTTGTCAGACAGCAGCAAACCCGCTGCTTCTGCGAATTTTTCGGCATCGAGCTGCTCCGTCGTGCCGATGGCTTTGATGCCAAGTCGACCCAGAAATTGGTCGATCTTCGGGTCGTACGAGAGGCCAAGCATGGGAACCCTTTGGCCGGCGGCATAAATAAGCGCATGGAGGCGCATGCCGAACAAAGCATCACACCGGCTGACCTCAAGCAGCATTTGCTGGGGGTCGTCGCCGGGCGCGGCCAGCTCGGCGGTGGAACCGTCGCCGAGCCTGCCGCGCAGCCGTTCCAGCACCTGCTCCGACGCTACAGTGTCGGAGGGTGTGTGGAACGGCAGGAAGCGCAGCCGGACAGGCATGCGCTTCGACAGCGCGACTAGCGCATCGGCGGCGCGTTCGAGATCGGCGCCGTCACTGCGCCAGGGGCGCAGCGATACACCGACCAGCGGCGCAGCAGTAGGGTCGGAAGCTTGTCCAACTGCTGATGAACCTGCAGGGAGCGGCAAGCCCATGACCGGATCAGGAACAACATCGATCCGATCACTAGGCACGCCGATTCGTCCAAGCAAAGCAGCGGATTCCTCATCCCTAACGGATACATATGCGCTTTGCTTCATTACTCCGCGAATCATAGGGTCCATCCAGCGCCGAATCACAGGGCCAATCCCTTGCGAATAAGCGAATGTTGGCTTACCCAGCAATTGGGCCAGCTTCATGACGCCAGTATAATAAGGAATCGTTTTGGCGCCTGTAACGTCTTGCAGGAGGCTTCCGCCTCCGCTTATTAGACCGTCGCTGCCTTTCAATGCTTTCCATAGGTCTCCTGGATGCATGCGGCGGACAGCTTCAACGCCGTACATACGGCTTGTCCAATCTGGATCACCTGATAAAACGATCGGCTGAATTTGTACGCCCTGCGCTTTGCCTTCTTCTTCTAGTGCTAGCAATATCGATTTGAGTACCGCTTCATCACCGCTGTTGTAGAAGCCATAATAGCCTGAAATTACTATTCGACGAACTTGCGGATGATGGCTGGTGCCCATTTACGAATTGCTCCTTCCACGATCTGCCATGCCAAAATCAAGATACATCCGATTATGATACCTGTACCCAAGCCGAGCGCTACACGAATCATCGAAATGTGAAGTGGTGTATGAAGATGTGCAAATGTATCAACCATCGTCAATTGACCAATCGAACCAATGATAACAAGCAGCCATGCCGCACGATAACGAAGTGCAAGGAACAAGCCAAGCAGCAGCGGCGGATGACCAAGCATGAACTCTTTAAAGCGCGGTCGTACGCCGAATGTATTTTCCAGCCAGCCGCGAATAAGCAGCTCAATAGCAGGTGCTTGTCCACCATTCCCTGTACGAGACAAGTAATAGAAGCCGATAACGCCAATAACTCCAGCTACTATAATCCACGTTAATGTAATAGGTTGTGAAAGCAGCTTGCGCAGCTTTCCGATTGATGTTTGACCGTTATAGAAAAACACATAAATGGCCACAAGGATAATCGGAGCCAAATGCAGCACACTTACACCGCGGAATTGTTCCAATACAAGATTGTACGTAATATTGTTCAATAATCCGAATATCATCGGCGCTCCCATAAGAGAGATGAGCGTCGCCACAATAAACCAATTCAGAGCAAGGCCAAAACGTCTTCCCGTAGATATGGCAGGGAATATCCATTTCATACGATTGCCGTTCTCATATACAGCACCTGGCTGCTGAGGAGTCTGCCCTTGCTGGCTTCTTCCTACTGACCATTTCGTTCCGCCAATAACACGACGCTCGCCAACGGTACGGGAATAAATCCGATTCATTACCCATATAAGAGCCAGCGTAGGAGCTGCAATTGAAGCACCTAATGCAAGTCCTTGCTCCATAAGCGAGCTGTTTAGCTTATACAAGCCTGCGCTTCCAACTAAGCCAATCGCATAAACGGGAATATAAACGCCTGGAATAAATGCGCCGATTAACAAAGTAATCAGTGCTACTGCAGCCGCAGCAACGATTGCACGCAGCGGTTTATTCCAAGAAGGCTGCTCATGATCAAACGGTTTTGGCTTGCCTGGCGTAAAGCCGGCGTCCGAGAGTTTATCTACGATTCCGCCCTCTTCACTCATTGCCTCAGCAATGCGGTCCAAGGAGTGAACCACCTTTGCTTTATCCGTATTGGACTGAGCTGTCCCGTTCAAGAAAAACATCCGGATATTACGATCCTTCGCCGCTAAAAGAAAACGATCAGCAATAGCTTCCGGCGTCATCGTCATACCGTCGTTCTCCGACAATGAATATAATCTGACTACATTATAATTTGTAATATAAGCTAATTTATTTATGCCTTGTTGCGGTTTTTTCAAATTTTCTATGGTCGCTACGCCCATATCGTATTTTTTGAGCAGTTCTCCGAACTGATAAAGGCTGTTATCCATCGCTTGATCGGATGCACCCTTTACTTTGTCACCGTCGAACAATACGCGGTCTACATCGTATTCCTTCAATTTCGCAAGCATAGCATCTGTTGCCTGCTGATCATAAGGCTTAATACGGTCAGATAAGCGAGGCAATATTTGAAGTCCGGCATTATGAATCGTTTCAAGTGAAATCGGATCAAAATCCATCGTCTTCATAACTGCCTCTGCAATTGGCATCTCAACAACTAAGCCATTTCGGCCACCGTACGACCAATTGCTATACACAGCCTCGGAACGATCAAGCGCTTCGCGAACAATCGGACCAATCATTTCTTCTTCTTTGGGCCCATTGAACAAAATATAAGTAAAGTTTTGACCTACCGGCTCAAATTTACTTTGAAGCAATGCAGCATCTCTAGAACTGTAGAAAGTAAGTCTGCCGGAGATTTGCAGATCCTTCAGAGAGCTCTCATAAACAGCCATTGTAGTGACGCCAGCTTCCTTGAGCATCTCCAGCTTCTCCGTTAAAAATTGCTGCGGACGAGCCTGGCGCTCCGCCACCTCAATAATATCCCGATAATCAAATACATATTCTACTTGCTTCGACGATTTTTCCATTTCCATACGAACGGCACCGAGCGGCAATGCTGCCGCCACCCCGATAATTGCAATGATCCATAATGCGAATCTTGCGCGCCGATTCCATTGCTGCCAACGTAAAAACACACAATTCCTCCGTTCTAAACAGGTTAATTATTGTACTATTCGGTAGAGTCTACCCGTTCCATAACGGAGGCTTGCAATGTTTGCAGCGCCTCAACAGCAGCATCCTTCGACTCACTTTTAACCGCAAAATAAACTTTGATTTTTGGCTCCGTGCCAGATGGACGAAGGCAGAACCATGAGCCATCCGCGCGCAAATATTTCAATACATTTTCCGGACGCAAGCCATCTTGGCCTTTGCCGTAATCAAGCACACGCTCCACTTTGACGCCGCCGATTTCTGTAGGCGGGTTTTGACGCCAGTCATCCATAATAGCGCCTATTTTTTGTACGCCATCAAGTCCCTTAAGTGTACGCGACTCCAAGCCTTCCAAATAGAAGCCATGCTCAGCGTATAACTCTAAAAGAACATCATATAGCGTTTTTCCTTGACTGCTATAATAAGCTGCAGCTTCAGCAATTAATAGCGCAGCAACGACCGCATCTTTATCACGCGCATAAGTTCCTGTTAAATAACCGTAGCTTTCCTCGTAGCCAAATAGGAAGGTATGCTCTCCTGTTTGCTCATAACGAGTCATTTTTTCACCAATATATTTGAAGCCGGTCAACGTGTTCTCAACCGCTACACCATAGGAACGGGCAATATCTGCGCCTAGTTCACTTGTTACGATCGTTTTGATCACTACGCCATTGTCTGGCAGCTGTCCACGTTCCTTCAACTGGCTTAGCACATAATGAACCATTAGCGCACCCGATTGGTTGCCAGTGAGTACTACGTACTCGCCCTCATTGTTTTTCACAACCGCACCCATACGGTCTGCGTCAGGATCAGTACCGATAATGATATCAGCATTCACCTGCTGCGCCAGTTTAATCGCAAGCGTGAACGCTTCGCGCTCTTCCGGGTTAGGAGACTTTACCGTGCTAAAATATCCATCCGGCTGCTCTTGCTCCGGTACGATGTGTACATTTTTAAAACCAACCTTTTTCAACACTTCGCGAACAGGCATGTTGCCTGTGCCATGTAGAGGTGTGAAGACAACACTAATTTTTTCTCCAACTTCACCTTTAATAAGATCAGCATTCAAGCTCTGAGCAACAACCGTATCAATAAATTGTTGATCGGCGTCATCTCCAAGCCAGCGCAGCAATCCTTTTCCTTCCGCTTCTTCGCGGCAAACCCGTTTCACTTCATCGAAACCCGCGATTTGACTGATAGCAGAAATAACTTGTTCAGCTTCCTCAGGAATAAGCTGGCAGCCGTCAGCGCCATATGCTTTGTAACCATTATATTCAGGTGGATTATGGCTAGCCGTAATGACAATTCCACTTGCTGCATTCAGCGCACGTACCGCAAAAGAAAGCTGTGGTGTTGGACGAAGCGCCGTGAACAAATAAGTAGTGATGCCGTTGCCCGCAAGCACAAGCGCTGCATCGAGTGCAAACTCAGGTGAATTATTGCGGGAATCGTGAGCGATAACAACAGAAGGAGCCGCTCCATCCGCCGATTTGCCAGCAAGCAGCCAATTTGCAAGTCCCTGTGTTGCTTTACCAACCGTATAAGTATTCAAACGATTCGTTCCTGCACCCATTACGCCGCGCAAGCCGCCCGTACCAAATTCAAGGTCGCGATAAAAGCGATCCGTAATTTCTTTTTCTTGTCCTTCAATACTGCGAAGCTCGTCCTTTGTTCCTGCATCAATCAACGGATCATTAAGCCACGCCTCATATTTAGCAATAACATTAGCATTCGTTTCGTTCGTCATATTTAGCAGCCTCTTTCATTCATGAATTTTAATTTATGAAGGATTAGATAAAGCAAACATAAGCTCGCCTTCGGCAACGATCTGATCGCCAACCCGTGCTGTTCCTTGTCCTTTTCCAATAGAGCCCTTCAGCCTTGTAATTTGGACCTCAAGCGTCAACGTATCGCCAGGCTTAACTTGACCGCGAAAACGGAAGCCATCGATGCCTGCAAAAAAACCAAGCTTTCCACGATTGGCTTCAATCATCAGCATCGCTACAGTACCTACTTGCGCAAGCGCTTCTACTATAAGCACGCCTGGCATAACCGGATAACCCGGAAAATGACCAACAAAGTAAGGTTCATTCATCGTAACATTTTTAAGACCGACTGCGCGTACGCCTGGCTCAACCTCCAAAATACGGTCGATTAGCAGAAATGGCGGGCGGTGCGGAATGATTTCTTGAATTTGGTTAATATCCAACATGAAAAAAAGCCCCTCTCAATAGTTAAGTTAGGTAGTATAAAAAGTGTCATTCTGTACGACACTATACATATCCCTCATAAACTGCAGTTTATGAAGGTTAAGATAAGAGGCTTGGCTGCTTGGACCCGAAGTGTCCTCCGCCAAGCCTCTTTGTTCATATGTAGTGACTTGATGATCACGAATGTCCAGTAGGTGTTTCTGTTATGTGTTTATTCAGCGCTTTAAACATGACGATATACATCATTGAAGTAATGAATGAAAAGCCAATAACGCCCCACAAATAAACATGAGCATTCGGCGCTTCAAAGAAAATGAGCATTATCGCTGCATAAAAGAGCACAGTTGTCAGCTTTCCCATCCAGTTGGCAGGCACCGTCTTTTTCCCTCGGAAGTGAAAATAGAATCCCCCCGCTATCATGCCCAAATCGCGCAAAAACATCGCTGCAGCCGCAGCCCAGGAAATATGGCCGGATACGAGCAGCGATACAATAACAGTGATCAGCATCATCTTGTCTGCAAGCGGATCAAGCATCATTCCAGCCGTTGTAATCTGACCGGTTCTGCGTGCGATATAACCATCAAGAACATCGGTAATACCGGCAGCAACCATAATCAAAAAGGCAGGAATCATATGTCCTTCCGCAAATATCACGATGTAGACAGGGATTAATAAAAAACGCAATGATGTTAATAGATTCGGCAGATTCAACTATTCACGCTCCTCTACCTATAACTGACGGTCCACCATGGTTCCCAACTATTATACAACTACCTCCCGTAAAAATAAAACTATCCGCTGTTCCTAATAAGCGGAACAAATTGCAGAAGTTAGTTCTAACTGACTATTTGCAATTTTTTTATGTATACATTTTGTGATCGTTATTCATTTTCACCATCTTCTTACCGTTATAAATAGAATACCAATTACTTTAAACAAGAAAGGACAGGGATGTAGTGAATTTTAGTTTACGCTTGAATAAGTCGTTGAAAATAACTCGCAGGTGGCTTGCAGCTACAATTGCAATCGTAATGGTTATGACTTCCATGACCGGCATTGTCAACGCAGCAGAAGATACGGTTACCGGCCTTGATTTCACCTATGACCCATCGGATTACAACAGCAACACATCATCACTGGAAACATTTGTTGAAGATGATAAGGTTAATCTAGCCGTTTTCGCAACAGGTTCAGGCACTAGAAAAGATGTTACTGCCGATGCGACATGGAAATCATCCAATACCGCTTTCGTCAAAGTGGAAAAAGGCGTCTTAACAGGTGTGGGCAAAGGAACCGCAACGATAAGCGCTACTTATAAAGGCTTCACCATTTCTATCAAGGCTTCATCAGACTATATCTATGATTCCGTAAGCTTGATGCAGAACGGAGTAACCGCTCCAACAACGCTGGATATCGAGATTGGTCAAAATCTGGTCTTCACGCTAAACGGCTTGAAAGGAAACAAAGAGCCAGAAAATGAGACACGCAATGCTGTTTGGACAACATCGAATGCTGCGATCGCAACCGTAGATGAAGGTGTTATTAAGCTGCTAGGTGTTGGGGCCGTTACAATTACGGCAAAGTATAAAGGCAAATCCGATGCAATTACATTAAATGTAACTTCACCTTACAAGTCGATTACGATCGATTCAGGCACTTCTGGCAAGCTCGTCGAAATTGACATCGGCGATGAAGACAAAGTATTAACGGCATCCGTCGATCTGAAGACAGGTGGAACGCTTCCCGTAACAGACGATGCTAAGTGGGTAAGTTCTAATGAAAAAGTAGCAACGGTTAAAAAAGGCGTTGTCGCAGCGGTAAGCGCTGGAAAAACGACGATTACGGTATCCCACAAAGGGGTTAGTACAACGATCGATGTGGTCATACGTACACCTTACCAATCAATCAAGCTCTCACCAGAGAAGGAATACCATCTACAGCTTCAGGACAAACCACTACAGGTACGAGCAGATGTTTTAGATAATTTTAATAGTAATCCTGAAAATGTGACTGATAAAGCCGATTGGACGTCTTCAAACGTTGTAGTCGCTACTGTATCAAATGGATTGGTTAGCCCTAAATCCGTTGGTTCTGCTAAAATTACAGCCAGCTACAAAGGTGTAAGCCGCAGCATCGAGATTACAGTGTATCCGAGCATAACTGAACTTAGTATTGAAACGGAAACTATCGATGGTTATACCGATATTAGCGAGGATCTTCCTAGAGTCATGGCAACAACATTTGATGGCTCGAAGGTAGATGTATCCAAAATCGTAAAATGGTCATCCGCAGATGAGAAGATTGCAACGATTAAAGATGGTCAATGGACAGCCAAAACACTCGGAGAGTCCGTTCTTACAGCATCTCTTCAAAACTATAAAGCGGATGTAAAATTAGTCGTTCACATGAAGCCGTTAAAGCTGATTGCCGACGTTAAGGAACTTAGCATTATTTTAGGAAAAGAAACGCCTTTCCCTTCCGTAACCGTTATTAATGAAGACGGAGAAGAAGAGAATATTTCAAGCAGAGTGAAATGGAAGGCTTCATCAGACGATATCGTATTGAAAGAAACGACGATGAAGGGCTTAGATGTGACAAGCATCACGCTCACTGCTACATACCTGACTAAGAGCGTAACGGTACGTGTAAGAATAGAGGAAGAAATCGTCAAGCTTGTTGTTGACCCTATCTCTCTAGACCTTTACCCTGGAAAATCCAAATCCGTTAAGGTTACAGGTTACTACAAGAGCGGCAAGCAGGTTTCACTAGGTTCAAAAATGAACTGGGAGTCTGGCAATCCTAATATCGCAACCGTTAGCAGTACCACTGTTAAAGGAATTGCCGTAGGAACAACTAAGATTACTGGTTCATACCAAGGCAAAACGGTCATCGTTCCTATCGTGATTTCGCCTAAACTGAAATCACTTGTTCTATCCAGCAAATCGGTTCAGCTCAGCCCGGGAGGAAGCTATTCGGCTAAGCTGCAAGCTAACTTTACGACTGGAAACCCGGCTGACGTTACCGACAATGCCGTTTGGACATCCTCCAAAGCGAGTGTCGCAACCGTGGCTAATGGTAAAATCATTGCAGTTAGCAAAGGTTCCGCCTCCATTAAAGCAACCTATGCAGGTAAAAGCGTGACGATTAGAGTAAGTGTAAAATAGTTCAAAAATGCAGCAAGTGAGAAGCTCGTTATCTCGTTACACGACGAGTTTCTCACTTGCACAAATAATGTAGGCTATCAAAAAAAGGGATGCCCGCTGCGCAGCATACACTGCAAAGCGGGCATCCCTTCTTCTATTTAATTGATTACGATTCAGCAAACACTAAGTCATAGAGATGCTGCCATGTAGCCCAGCTAAAAACCTCATCCTCAGGCTGCTTGCCTATTACAGCGTAACCAATGTACAAGCCTGCCACAAGCATAATGATCATTATGAGCGGTACGATGCTTTTGCGCAAAAGCCACAGCAGCATGCTTACCCCTTTGGGCCGTTGCTTCTTATTGGAGCTCTTCTCTTCAGCCTTCACGCGACTGGCGCGCTTCTGCCTCCCTGAGCTTTTCTCTTCCGCTTTACTCCCGGATCCGCTTGCTTCGTGGTCCATTCGCTCATCGGCCATACTCATTCACATCATCCTATCCTTATGCGCGCAGCCCGTTGGTAAGACTCATCATCGTATCACTTGACGATAACGCTCTAGCTGCCAATTGATAAGCGCGCTGCACATTAATAAGCTCGGTGATCTCGTCCGTCAGCTCGACATTTGACTGCTCCAAGTAACCTTGACGCAGCACAATGTTATTTTCCGAGTTCGGCACGGTCTGCTGCACGACATCACCAGCATTAATTCCGTTTGCAACGACAAACAGGTTATCAGAAACAGCAGTTAGTGCCGCAGGACGCGAAGCTTGGAGCAGCTTAATGCTGCCAAGCGGAATTGTGCGCTCGGAAGATACTCCTAGCACCGTTCCATCTGGATTAACCCGTAAACTGTACCCTTGTGGTACTACGATATTGCCCTCAACCACGTTTCCTGTCACAGCATTTCTTACATTAGCTACGACTGGATATCCGTCTTCCGTTGCCAAAATCGTATCACCGTTTGCGCCGACCGTCAACTGAAACGCTCCATTGCGTGTATAAGCACGGTTGCCAGCGTTGTCCACTTCCACCTCGAACAATGCATTTCCCTCGATCGCAATATCCGTGTCCTTATCGGTTCCCTGCATTGGACCTTGGGACAAATTAGGCTGAACCATTGTCATTCTTGAGCCCCAGCCTTGTGTGAAATCCATCGGCGTTTTACGGCCAGGCTGATTGAAAGCTTCCGGCTGAGTTCTTAAGTTCGTTAGAAGATCCTCAAAGGTAGCTTCCTTCTTTTTGTAACCAACCGTATTCACATTAGCTATGTTATCCGCTAGAAGATCCAGCTTTTGTTGAAGACCATTCATCGATACCATAGCGTTAATCATTGAACTGTTCATGTTTCGTGCACCTCCGCTACTTCAACCTGTTGTTACACGCGACCGACTTCGTTGACGGCTTTGCTTAAGCTTTGATCATAAAATTGGATAACCTTCTGGTTAGCTTCATAAGCACGCAGCGCCGACATAAGGTCAATAGCTGCTTGCGCGGTATCAACATTAGAACGTTCTATGTAGCCTTGTCTCACTTCCACGCGTTCATTCGGAGCGATAGCGACAGCTTCGCCGCCCTCTCCCGAGAATCGGAAGCTTCCGTTTCCTTCGCGCACAAGCATATTCGGATTATCAACACGGCTAATTAGCAATTGAACGCCGATATCTTGCCCATTGGCATCAACGAAGCGCTGATTATCAGTCAGTACAAGTCTGTCTAGACCTACACCGGCAGGCATCCGAATCGGCTGACCATTCGTTCCAAGCACGCTCGAGCCGTCACTTCCCATAAGAAAGCCATCCTCGGTCAGCGTAAACTTCCCGCCCCGCGTATACCGAACCTCGCCATTTTGATCCTGTAGTGTAAAAAAGGCTTGAGGCTGAAAAGTAATCTCTCCGTCCGGGCTTATATTTTTACCGGAAGCGTCAAAGGACAACCCGTCTACTTCAATGTTGGAGATCAAAGCAAAGTCAGACGAGTTGTTCGTCTGTGTCAGATCGCCCTGCAAATGAATAGACAAGCTTTCTTCCGCAAATACACCGTTAGTCAGTTTACCGATCTTGGTGAAATTTTCCGGACCAGCGCCTGTCAATGACAGCATCATCTCCGGAAACGAACGAGTTACAGCGTTTGTCTGCTTATAACCAGGCGTATTAATATTCGAAATATTGTTCGTCACCGTATCATGTCTGCGCTGCTGAGAAATCATGCCTGACGCCGCGGTGTACAATCCTCTTAACATCCGTTGTTACCCCCTTAGTGCTTCCAATCGATCCTAGCTATATATGTTATCGGTTGAAAGCAAGGCTGCCTGAATAGCTTGTCCATGCGACCTATGACTCATTTACGCCTCGGCTACGCCCCCCTAAGGCTCCCTACCCGCGCAAATCATCTATTATATAAGCCGCATACGGTCTTTACTTCTTCCCGAGCTTGTCCAAGTTATCTAGAAGGATTCCGGTTCCCTTAACGACGCAGTGCATCGGATCTTCCGCAATAAGCACAGGCACTTTAAGCTCTTCTGCTAGAAGCGAATCTAGTCCGCCAAGCAAAGCGCCTCCACCTGTCAAAATAACACCACGGTCAATAATGTCCGCTGACAGCTCAGGCGGCGTGCGTTCCAGCACAGCCTTAGCAGCCGATACGATGGACATTACGGAATCCCAAAGCGCCTCACGAATTTCTCCTGAACGAATCGTTAATGTGAGAGGAAGGCCTGAAACCATGTCGCGACCACGAATATCAATCTCTTCCTGTTTTCCGCCCTCTAGCACAGTACCAATTTTAATTTTAATATCCTCGCTTGTTCTTTCACCGATTAGAAGCTTGTATTTGTTCTTGATAAACTTCATAATCGCATCGTCAAACTTGTCCCCTGCGACTTTAATGGAGGAGGCAGTGACAACGTCGCCCATAGAAAGAACGGCTACATCTGTCGTGCCTCCGCCAATGTCAACGACCATATTGCCGCTAGGCTGGAAGATATCCATTCCAGCCCCTATCGCAGCGGCTTTTGGTTCATCCTCAAGAAATACTTCTTTTGCTCCGCTGCGTTCTGCAGCTTCACGAATAGCCTTCTGCTCTACAGAAGTAATGTTGGTTGGAGCACAGATAAGAATGCGGGGACGGCTAAACCATTTCCGTCCCTCCACGCGATCAATAAATGCTTTAAGCATAATTTCCGTAATTTCAAAATCCGCAATAACACCATCACGCAGCGGACGAATCGCAATAATATTGCCCGGCGTTCTGCCTACCATGCGATGCGCTTCCTCGCCAACTGCCAGCACGCGTTTTGAATCACTCTCAATGGCAACTACAGAAGGCTCATCGAGAACAACGCCTCTTCCTTTTACATGTATGGATACATTAGCAGTACCAAGATCAATCCCAATATCCTTGCTCAACATAAGGCTTAAGTCCCCCAACGAATAATAATTACAAAACGTACATTTGGTTCCCTTGACACAGAAACCGCTAACGTTTATTATTCGCCAAAAAAGACAAAATTCCTCTATAATTCGTGAAAAAACTTCAATGCTTGCCTGCTGCGAGTACTTCACGCTTTTTTGTACTCGTTTTTTTATATTTAATTTTGGTCGCTTCTCCCCCCCTCAGATGCCTAATCGATTTGTGGTACTCGAGAATGTGCTTTACCTGATCGGCCAAATCGGGGTTTATTTCAGGAAGCCGCTCAGTTAAATCCTTGTGCACAGTGCTTTTAGACACACCAAACTCCTTGGCGATCGTCCGCACCGTATGCTTCGTTTCCACGATGCAGCGGCCTATTTTAATGGTTCGCTCCTTAATGTAATCGTGCACGTTCCCGCCTCCCTACTCGAGATAGTTTGGTACATTATATGAGTAGGCACCGTATATATTCGTTGTGGCCAAGCTTGACAGGCAGGAATGTGAATAAATTTTCATAAAAACGTAAAACAGGCAGGGAATTGCTCCCCGCCTGTACGACTAAAGTCCTATTTTTACTAACCTGACGTTATGGTTTAACTTGTATTACTCTTGGACTAACGAGCTTGGGTTTATCGCCTTGCCATTGCTTCTTGTTTCATAATGAAGGTGGATGCCCAAATCGCGTTCCAAATCATTGCGACCGGCTTTTGCGATTATTGTTCCTTGCGTAACATCATCGCCTTCTTTAACTGTTACATCCGCTAAGCTTTGGTAAACAGTCACTAGACCGCCCTCATGTGTGATTTCGACGGAGTTGCCATTAGTTGGATGCTGCTCCACATAAGTAACCTTGCCTGATAATGCTGCAAGCACATCAAATGTTTTTCCATTTGGGTCAACAAAGTCGATACCCATATGAGGAGAGAACTTGTCACCCGTTTGGATCAATGCAGCTTCGCGTTCTGCGTCACTTGCTTTTGCATCGTAGAATGGAAGCTCTTCTTTAAGCACTGTTTTGTCAGCTAGCGGCCAATGGATCGATTCGTTGGCAGCAATAACTTCTTGCACTTCTTCATCCTTGCCTTGCGTTCCTGACGCTTCCCCTTGTGTAACTTCAGAAGGCTCGGTTTTTCCTGTTGTCGCTGTCGGTTTTGTATCCGCCCCCTGATAGATCCACATTAAGGTTACGATAATTGCTGCCGCGGCCATGAAGATTGCTGGAGATACCCATCGCTTTGCAAAAAGGTTCTTCCATCCACTGCTAGATTTGGCGGCAGACGTTCCTCCCAGAACAGTTTTGGGAGTTTCTTCTGGTCTTTGCTTCGGTTTACTTTGATTTTGATCATTCATTTTCTATCACCTCACTAGCCATTGTTACCAGATCTGCTAGGTTTATACGTGAGGTGAATACGAAATATTGAAAGAGTTCAAATTACGAGCGAGCTCTCAGCACTTCCGATAGCTTCGAAGCTTGTTCCACTTGAACGCTAGAATAATAATGAGCCAGAATAGCTTCGGCTTTTGCCCCTGATTGCGCCATTCCATTGGCTCCCCACTGGCTCATGCCGACTCCATGCCCATAACCAAAAGTCGTTATGGATATCGATTTATCTTTTATATTCCAAATAAATTGAGAGGAAGCAAGTCCTAGCAGCTCTCTCACTTCTCGGCCTGTGAACGTTTTGTCTCCGATAATCATCTTGCTGATTCGATTTCCTTCCGTCTTCTCTATTACACGAATAGAAGGTTTGGCAGAGTTCTTCTTTGATACTCCTAGCTTACTGTAAAACTCGTTAAGTGACAGCTTGACCGTTTCTTTATATTTCGGCGACAGCTCTTTGTCCCATGGGCTTGCCACGCTGCGCAAATATGGAATTTCTTGCGTCCAATAGTCCTCCGAATTTTCAGTGAATCCATTGCTGGTAGAGAAGAAAGCGGCATCTATCGGTTCGCCTTTATAAGTGATAACCTTGCCCTTCGTCTGAAAGATCGCTTCATTAAGCTTGCTCATATTGTTTTTCTGCTCATTCTTTGGCCATTTGGCTGCAAGCTCTGCAACTGAAATATACACTTGATGATCGGTCGTGTCCGTCACATCCGCTCCTTTTACCGGAACTCCGCTGTCATTGCCAAGAAAAATTCTACGAATCATATACGTACGTGCTGCAATGGCTTGCGCCTTTAACGCCTCAAGCTCGAAGCCGATTGGCATTTCCGCAGCTACTACACCGCGAACATACGCTTCAAGCGGAACTCGCTCTATCCGCTTTTCCTTCGTCAAATAAACACGAATGACAAGACGATCAATCGCATCCAGCGTTTCTCCATTCTTCCCATCACCAGCCGTTGGCCGATTTAAAAGATCATTTTCAGAAGATGGAATGAGCGCATCCGCATCATCCAACACGCTCGTTTTCGGTATCGCTTGGCTGCCCGCTTTAATAGCAGCATTGTCTGTTAAAGACCTAGCAGCCTGCGCATCGCGAAGCTCATCAACTGAAAGTCTTACTAGAATGACAGAAGCACCAAGCATCGCTCCGATTGCAAACAAGGCCATCGGTCTGCTTGTCCGTATACGATCGATCATCGAAACTATTGAAAACGTCCCTCTTCTTCGCCTCATGTGCTCTCCTTCCATCTTGGCCGGAAAAAGGAAGCAGGAAGCAGCTGCCGCCGCCCCCCTCTCTCTTAATACGGGTCCTGATGGTTCATTCTATGAGCACAAATAATAGGGTAGAACCTTAAAGTCTAATCATGGCGAAGCGCGTCAACCGGCCGCAGACCAGCCGCTTTATTTGCAGGCAAATAGCCAAATATAACGCCTACGAGGGCAGAAAAGACAAAAGCTAACCATACAGTATCTAAAGGTACTTCCGTTTCCGTCTTCATAATCATTCCAATAGTAAAAGAGGCGATATATCCAAGTCCAATTCCTAGTGCGCCTCCCAAACCGCTGATGCACACCGCCTCTACTAGAAATTGAAACATAATATCCCGCTTTTTTGCTCCCAATGATTTACGAATGCCAATCTCTCGCGTTCGCTCTGTTACAGACACTAGCATAATATTCATGATGCCGATTCCACCTACGATAAGAGAAATGATCGCTACATAAATGAGCTGCCTGTTCATCGTTTCATTAACGGAATTTAATGTTTTCATCGCTTCCTCTTGATTAAACACCCTGTAGGCATTCTCATTGCCTCGGAATTTCTCATAGAGAACAGCTTCTACGGCAGTAACCGTCGCAGCCATACGATCTATATCCGAGACAATTAAGTTAATAGTAGAAACGCCGCTTGTTTGAAATATTTTCTGAGCCGTCGTTATCGGAATTAATATTTTCTCGTCATTTGAGCCGCTGAGTGAGCTTCCTTGCGATTCCAGCAATCCAACAATCGTGAAATTATAACCGTTAATAGTTATCTTTTTCCCTACTGCCGCCGCAGGGTCCACTCTCTCATCCTCAAATAAATCCTTCGCGGTCTCCACACCAATAAGCGCAACCTTTGTGTTGTTTGTTATATCTGGAGAGGCGATATACCTGCCATCCTGTACGGGAAAGCTTTTCACTTCCTCATAAGCGGCGGTTATTCCTTCTACGGTAACGGATACCTGCGTCTTGCCGTATTTCGCATATCCTGTTGTGCTCGTCACAGGCGCAACACCCGCAATATTCATAACATCACCAAGCTCATTCGCTTCATCGACTGACAGCGTCGTAACTGTTCCACGTCCAAGTATATTAACGGAGAGCGAGTTAGGGCTGCCAAGGGAAGATACCTGCTTAGCCACTTCATTGGAGGAAGCCTTTCCCATAGCAACAAGCGCAATGACCGTTGCAACACCAATCAATATACCGAGCATCGATAATATTGTTCTAAGCTTGTTGGATAAGACGCTCTTGACTGCCATCCTGAGACCTTGCGTAAGCTTCATCGCTGTCCCTCCTCTCTTGCTCCCGCTCCGTCAACACCCCATCCCGAATAATGACCGTACGGCTTGCTCGTTTGGCTACTTCCATATCATGTGTAATCAAAACGATAGTCTGACCTGAGCGATGCAGTTCATCCATCATATTGAGCACTTCCATGCCTGTCTTAGAATCAAGCGCACCTGTTGGTTCATCGGCAAGCAGTATGGGCGGATTAGTCGCCAGAGCGCGTGCAATGCCAACACGCTGCTGCTGCCCGCCCGACAGCTCGTTTTGGCGATGGTTCATACGATCACCGAGCCCTACTCTATCCAGCGCTTCCATCGCACGCATACGTCTCTCCTTGCCCGGCAGCCCCCGATAAATAAGCGGAAGCTCGCAGTTCTCAAGTGCTGTGAGCTTCGGAAGCAAATGATACCCTTGAAAAATAAATCCAATTTTTTTATTTCGTATTTCTGTCAGTTTATTATCGCTTTGTCCAGTCACCTCAAGCCCCTCAAGCTTGTAGCTTCCTTCGCTCGGCAAATCAAGACAGCCAATAATATTCATAAGCGTCGATTTTCCAGAGCCGGATGGACCCACGATGGCTAGAAAATCACCGCGTGCAACCGTAAGTGAGACCTCATGGAGCACTGTCATTTTTTCACGCGCCATCGTATAAAACTTCGTGATCTTGTTCATTTCTATTAATGGAGCATTCAGCGTTGAACTCATCGTGGACCACCTGTTCCAGTCCGCATTCCTCCGCCCATGCCTCCTGGGAAGACCATTACGTCGCCAGCAAAGCCGCCCTGCCGCATTGTCATCTCCGCAGAGCTGCTGCCCATGCCAGCCGTTCCTTGGGCAATCGGAACAAGCACACTGTCCCCTTCTTTTAGCCCTGAGACAATTTCCACAAAATTTTCATTGCTGAGTCCTGTGGTCACCTCAACCAGTTGGCCGCCAAGCGCATCCGGCATGCGGCCGCCACGACCGCCAGCTGCAAATCCGCCACCAGCGGCTGCGCGACCTGCTCCCGATTGACCTGCTGAAGCCGTTCCATCAGCTGCAATGGATTGGCCTGCGACTGCTCTTGAACCATTACCTTGCGCACCCTGAGCACCTTGCCTCACAGCTCCTGTTCCCGTTCCCCCCGTCGGAGCTTTCTGTGCTCCGCTTGTTGTATTGCCTTGTCCGGTCGCCGTTCCTTGTTTCCCGTCTACAGCTCCACCAGGAGCAGCTGCCCCTTCTTGCTGCTGCCCAGCCTGTCCAGCGCCTGCCGATGTACCCGCTCCGCCATTTTCAGACGGAATACGAACGAAAGACCTTGTGCCCATTTCGACGACAGCATTTACTGGTACAAGAATGATGTTTTCCTTAGACGCAATTGTAATGGCTGCCTCACCAGACATCCCCGCCTTCACGCCTTCAATGTTCTTTAGCAATAAGTTCACTTCAAATGAAGATGAACCGTTATTGGAAGTACCCTCCATCGCAATATCCGATACGGTTGCATTGATCTTCTTGTCAGTCAGCGCGCTTAAGGACAAATCTGCCGATTGATTAACCTTTAAAGCAGATATATCAAGCTCATCCACAGATGTCACAAATTCTAGCTTCGTATAATCTACAATTGTAGCTATTGCCGTATTGGCATTCACCTCATCGCCTACCTCAATAGACATTTCGGTAACTTCGCCATCTATGGAGGCTGTCACTACTTTTTCCTCTTTTGCTTGTGCTTCATAGATATCTTGTAGTTGATCCTGGTAGTCTGCGATCTCATCGTTTGCATTTTTAATATTCTTTTGAAGCGATGCCTTCGTGGCCTCTTCATTTTCAGTGCCCGTTGCTTCCTTATAGCTTTGTTGGTATTCAGTAATCGTTTCTTGTAGTTTTGTGATGCTTTTATTGATCGATTTAATTTTGTCATCATTGTCGTCCGCAGACTCAAAGGTAACAAGAATTTGTCCCGCTTTAATCTTATCTCCTTTTTTGACATTCACAGTAGCTATGGTGCCGCTCTTGCCAGCAGTCACCGATTCCCTCGAATTAGCTGCTACCGAACCTGTCCCGCTAATTTGTTTTACGATTGACCCTTTTGTCGCCTGCACCGTCAGAGACGTAGGCATTACACCTGCTGCTTCCTTATCCTTAGCAAAATAAAAATAATAGGCACCTGCTCCAGCCGCGGCTAAAATGATTAAAATGCCGAGCCCTATCGTCCACTTCTTCATCTGCTTTAATCCACCTTCCATTGGTCTTAGTGAGATCGACTATAGCATTCAAAAATGAACGGAAGATGAACAAGCTTGACGACAAAAAGCCCCCATCTAGTGTTCAGTAGGGAGCAGGCGTATGATGTAAAAGATTACGTAAGGCAGCAAAAGTTCAGTAATAACAGGGTTCCTACTGAATAACGATATTAACGGAATTAAAAAAGAGCGGAGATCCCTCTCCGCCCTCATTCTTTATATTCTAGTGAATTGGTGGTATGTTTTGCGGTCAATGAAGTTACTCATGACAGCCTTAATTTCGTCCTCCGTCATTCCAACGGGTTCACCATCTTCATCCGTTCCAGTGAAAATAGCATTTCCAATAACGGATACTTTAGGCTCGTATTCATCTTGGTTTCTAATTCGCGATTTCTCGGTCAGATGGAAATTGAATGCTGACCCATCGGACTGCAAATCCATGTTAAACCATAAAACAACATCATTCCATATCGTGATAGATTCTACGTTGCCTTCAGCTATTTCATCTAATGCGTCATAGATGTTTCCCTTAATTTCTATTTCTTTTACTTCTAATTCTTTTTCGATTTCTGCAACAATGACTTTCATCGTAGCCAATGGACAACACACCCTTCGTTCTGCCAAAACCATTATTTTAATTCATTCTATGACAAGTGCTTACCCAATTACAAACTTTCACTTGCATGCACATTTATTAACGTTTGCGAGGACTTATAGCCATTCAGTTATCCATTCAAAAAAAGAGTATGTTTCATTCTCCCGAATTGGCGAGAAAAAACATACTCTCTAAATAGATACAGCTTTGATTACAAAGGAGGAAGCTCCTGCAAAACAGGCAGCGACGAAATCGCGCCTGCTCTTGTTGTCGTAAGAGCAGCGGCGGCGTTCGCAAACGAAACCAAACGTTTGGCCGTATCGGCATTCATTTCGCTTA
This sequence comes from Paenibacillus sp. 01T47, assembly GCF_056398245.1. Lineage (NCBI taxonomy): Bacteria > Bacillati > Bacillota > Bacilli > Caryophanales > Paenibacillaceae > Paenibacillus > Paenibacillus sp. 01T47. The sequence goes on along the minus strand of NZ_JBFTPA010000008.1, from coordinate 186,531 downwards.
ACGCTTCTTCACTTCGCTGCATCTGGTACAGCAGCGCTCCAATAAAAGCATCGCCAGCCCCAGTCGTATCCACAACGGCTACTTTCTGGCCAGGAGTAGATACTTCGTAGGAAGACGTATACCACACCGCACCATCCGCTCCCTTTGTGTATACAACAGCTTGAACGTCTCCGACAAACAAAGAAGCAATAGCCTCTTTCTCGTCTTCAATTCCCGTCACAAAAGCAAGCTCATCCGAGCTTATTTTGACAAGATGGCTCAAAGGAATGAATTGCAGTATCGTTTGTCTGCACTGCTCATGATCTGCCCATAGCGGCAGGCGCACGTTAGGATCAAAGCTGATGAGTCCTCCTGCTGCTTTCATCCCCGCAATCGCTTTGAGATGCGCATATTTCACAGGAGCCTCAATAAGATCTACTGAGCAATAGTGCAAAATATCTCCTTTAGCGAACCACTCTTCGTTAATCTCATCCTCTGAAAGCAGCATATCGGCACTTGGATTTCGGTAGAAAGAAAAATCGCGGTCCCCGTCGGCTTTTAAGCTTACAAACGCAAGAGCAGTATTTGCTTCATTCGTTTGAAGCACATGCTGGGTATCAACACCTGACGCTTTCATCGTTTCCAAGAGAAAGTCACCGAAAGCATCTTTACCTAGCTTGCCTATAAATGCACTGCTGCCGCCTAGCTTCGCAACCGCACAAGCAACATTAGCTGGAGCGCCGCCTGCTTCCTTCGTGAAACCAACGACATCTTTGAGCTCAATGCCGCGAGTATCCGGAATAAAATCAATTAACGCTTCACCAATCGTATATAGTTTAGACAGATTAAGCCCTCCTAGCTGATGTCCCATTTTTTAAAGGATACCATAGTACAAGCACCTTCTGCGTAGGCGAATATGCCGAGAGATTCAGTACCTGGGTAAATACGGCCTGTCATCACCTTCTCGCCGCCTTGAATGAACACCTCGACGGAGGATTTATCGACGAAGATGCGCAAAGCCAGCAAACCATCCTTCAGTTCAACACTCGTCCTGCGCTCACCGCCAAGACCAATTCCTGACTTATCGCGATTAAATCGGAATTTACCTTCCGCTTGCTGATAAGACAATACGGTTTCTTCTTCGCCATGCACCCTCAGCTTCAAACCAAATTCCTTGGCTTGATCTGCCTGGAACACGACCTCCAGCTCATAACAATCACCGCTAACTCCCATATCTTTAACAACATCTGATAAGTTAATATCGCTTGCCTCATAAGCATTTTTCCGGTAATTTTTCATTTCCTCAAGCGGCTTGAACAATAACGACTCACCCTGCAAAATAACTTCGCGCGGCAAAGTCATAGCGCCGGCCCAGTAATGCCCAAGCTGCGTCGGAATTTCTTGTTCCCATGCCTCCATCCAGCCGATGATAATGCGTCTGCCTTTTTCATCAACTGTTGTTTGCGGAGCATAAAAATCAAAGCCGCAGTCAACCGGCTCATACCGATCATACTGAAAGCTGCTTTGCTTAATATCCAAGCGTCCAATCATATAGGTAGTGGAATGCAGATTACGATAGTCATCTCCTTGCGCTGGCATACGCTGCGGCGACATTACCAGCACATCGTGTCCTCCGAGCTCAAACAGATCAGGACACTCCCAGTTGTCGCCAAGCTTCCCATCACTGCGCGCGATTTCCCCGCTAAAACTCCAACTCACAAGGTCCGTTGAACGATATAGCAAAATAAGTCCGCGTCCCTGTCCATCATTTGACCCTAAAACTGCATAATAAATACCGTCGCGCTCGAATACCTTCGGATCTCGGAAATCCTTCTGGCTGAATCCTGACGGTATTTGGTCTGAACCAATGACAGGATTGCTAGCCAGCTTCTCAAAATGGATACCATCGTCGGAAACAGCGATATTTTGATTTTGACTATAATCAAGCTCTCTATTAGGCCCCGTTATCAAATGTCCCGTGTACATTAAATACAACTTACCATCCCGCTCAACAGCACTGCCAGAGAAACAGCCGTCACGGTCATAATCCTGATCGGGCGCAAGAGCAACCGGGAGGTACTTCCACTTGATGAGATCATGGCTAACCGCATGTCCCCAGTGCATAGGCCCCCATACGGGCTGATATGGATAATGCTGATAGAACATATGGTATTCACCGTTATAATAAACAAAACCATTCGGATCATTCATCCAGCCAAACTCGCTCATTAAATGATAAGCAAGGCGGTATTCCTCTTTCAACAAATACTTGCGTTCTGCAATAAATGTGTCGGCATTTTCTCTTGTATACAAAATAAAGCATCCAACCCTTACTTATTATTTAATTGAGCCTTGCATGACTCCTTGGATAATATATTTCTGCGCAAACAAGTAGACAACAAGCACAGGCAATATGGTCAGCATAAGCCCTGCCATTAATGGTCCATAATCAACCGAATACGTACCGAAGAAATAGAAAGTAGACAACGGCAATGTCCGCTCATTCGGCGAAATTAACACGAGGGAAGGCAATAAGAAGTCATTCCAAATCCATAATACATTTAAAATGGCAATCGTAACCGTCGTCGGAGCAAGCACCGGAAATACGATACGGAAGAAAGTTTGCGTCCGCGTGCAGCCATCGATAAGCGCCGCTTCTTCCAGCTCAGCTGGTATGCTTTTTACAAACCCATGATAAATAAAGACGGCCAGCGGACTGCCAAATCCGACATACATATAAATAAGGGCCCATTTGCTATTAAGAAGACCAATGGTTCCGTATATTTTGACGAGAGGGATCATAATGGCCTGGAAAGGTATGATCATAGCCGCAACCATAAGGAAAAACATGTATTGGTTCGTTTTTGTTTGATTTCGCACAAAATAATGAGCCGTCATTGCAGCTAAAATAGAGATAAGCACCACGCTAAGCACAGTTATGACTACAGAGTTCATAAATGCCGATATGAAGTTCATTTTTTCAAATGCATTTGTATAGTTCGTGAAGCTTAGGCTATCCGGCAAGGAAAGCGGACTTGATGTGATTGCCTTGTTTTCCTTAAATGAGTTGATGAGCAGCATAAAGAAAGGAACGACGAACAGAACTAAAATAACGAAGAGGGCGATGAACTTCGTCCATGCGAGCCATTGGTTCTTTTTCTCCATCACGCCTCAACCTCCAGCTTCTTGCTAAAATAAACCTGTGCTATGGTAATCGTCGCCACCAGCAGGAACAGGACAAATGCTTCTGCTTGGCCTACGCCATAATCCCGCGATAAAAATGCCTTCTCGTATACATGCATCGATACCATTTCCGTACTTTTGAACGGTCCGCCTTTTGTGAGTGAAACGTTCAGGTCATAAACCATAAAGCATCTTTGCAGTGATAGGAAAATACAGACGATAAACGATGGAACCATCAGCGGCAAAATCATTTTGCGCATTTTCGTCCATAGGCTCGCACCATCAATACTTGCTGCCTCTAAAATATCCTTAGGCACATTCATAAGCCCAGCTACATAAATAACCATCATATAACCGGCATATTGCCATACCGTGACGATAATCATCGACCAGAAGGCTTTGTCCGGGTCAGCCAGCCATGAGGAGCTGAATAACGGAATACCCCATTCTTTGCCTAGATACACGAGTACATTCGAGAAAATAAATTGCCATACAAAGCCGAGTACAATGCCGCCTACCAAGTTGGGAATAAAGAAGCCGGCTCTAAAAATACTTTGCCCCTTCAATCCTCTCGTTAATACATAGGCTAGCAAAAACGCAACTACATTAATAAGGGCAACTGAAATAAAAACATATTTTAAGGTAAGCAAAAATGACTTCCAAAAAACAGCATCCTTGAATACCGCTACGTAATTCTCAAATCCAACCAAACTGCTTGTCGTCGATATACCATCCCAATTCGTAAAGGTCAAATAAATCCCATACAAGAATGGAATAATCATTACAGCAAGAAAAGCAAACAAAGTCGGTCCGGTAAACAGCAGCCGCAATCGCAATCGATTCCACAGCCCTTTTTCCGTTATCATCATGATCCCTCACATTCAAGCATGGTTTTGTAATTCAAAAAAACGATAAAGAGTAAACAGCTTACCCCGTCGGTTGGCGGGGTAAGCCTTCTATAAGCTATTAAGGATTACTTAACCGTCTTCCAATACTCCACAATATCTTTCGTCAACTCCGCACGATCCGAAGCACCTGCTAAATATTTCTGCATCGATGCGCCAAGCTTAGCCCAGTGGTCAGCTGGCAGCGTGCTGATTGAATCCTCTGTTTTGCCGTTTGCGATATGTTCAGAAATAGACTTTGCAAGCGGATCTTTCGCTTCAAGTGTAATGTTCTTGAACGCTGGAATAATATTCGCTTTGTTCACGAGGAAGTCTTGCCCCTTCTCGCTGTATACCATCCACTCCAAAAACGTTTTTGCAGCAGCCTGCTGCTCCGCCGTATTTTTTTCCTTGTCGATGACCAAACGCTTCGAAACCGCAGAAGACACTTGTGTATTGCCAAAATCATCTGGATTGTTGCTTATAGGGACAGGTAGAAAGCCGTATTGTCCGCTTGCCGTATCAAAGCTGCTAATTTGCGGCCAAGCCCAGTTCCCTTGGAACCAGATGCCTACCTCGCCTTTACCGAGCACCTCTGGACCGCGCTCATAGGTGCCGGACAATGGGGAAGCTTTGTCGATATTGTATTTTGTCATGACGTCGAACGTATCCATTAGTCCATTGAAAACCGTATTGCTAGCTAAATCGATTGTTCCAGCCTTCAAATCGTCTATAAACTTTGCAACTGCAGCCGTATCAGCTGATTGACCCGCGTAAGCCAGCGGCAAATAATGTGCTCCCAGCGACCAATCCATTGGAGAGATAATAAGCGGCGCTTTTCCCGAAGCTTCGATTTTCTTGAACAGCTCTTCAAGTGCGCTTGTTGTGTTAATCGTTGCTGGATCAAATGTTCCGCCTACCGCTTGTTCTACAACCGCTTTGTTATAAATAAAACCATAACCTTCAACTGCAAGCGGGAAAGCGTAGTTTTTACCATCAAATGTCGTTAGCGCCGTGCTGCGGTCAACGGCATCCGCCATCCACTTCTCACCGCTAAGATCAAGAACACGATCCTTGAATTTCTCAACATCTCCTGTATCGAGCATCGTAATGGTAGCCGGGTTTCCTGATGCATAAAGCGCAGACGCTTTCTCAAAAGGGGACTGTCCTGCCGGTACCGGTATAATTTCAAGCGTAATGTTAGGATTATCCTCTTTAAATACTTTCGCAGCCTCTTCGAGTTGGGCTTGAATCTCGCCCTTCGAGTTAAGCAACGATATCTTTACTGCAGAACCTCCATTAGACGATCCCGCGTTATTCGAATTACCACATGCCGTTACAACCATAACTACCATTAGCGATAATGCTATCGCTTGCATCCATTTCAATGATTTCATTTGATTGCCCCCAATTTTTTGAGATTGAAAAAGATTGAAAGACGATTTACCGATCGTGTAAACCGCTTACAAAACGTATTATATAATTGTGAATAAGAGTATGTCAATCGTTTGACATGTTAAACGATTGACATAACTTTTAAAAAAATAAAAAACCCTTGCTGCACTTGGGTTTTTCACGTTTTTTTAATCTATGTAGAAGCTCGTTTAATCAGTTCAACCGGTAAAATACTTTCGAATTCGAAAGCTTCCTCGTTCATCTGCTTCATAATCAAATCAATCGCCATTTTCCCAATTTCTGCAATCGGCTGTTTCACCGTTGTCAGCTCCGGCGTGAGCCATCTGGCTGCGCTAATATCGTCGTAACCGATAATTTTCACATCCTCCGGGATTCGTTTGCCGGCGATCACACACTCCTTAACTGCAAAAGCAGCAATAATATCACTCGTAGCGAAAATGCCATCCAGATCGGGATGATCCTGAAACAGCTGATGTATAATTTGCTCGTACTGGAGTTGATCAAACACATTCATATCAGTCTGAATGATGACATGCTCGATCCCCTTCTCTTTCATCACGGCTTGAAACGCTTCTGTACGCTGATTTGCGAGCAAATGTAGCTCCAAATTACCGCATATATGCGCAATTTTTTTGCAGCCCTCACTAACCAGCAATTGTGCCGCAAGGCTCCCGCCTGCATAATTATCGGAAGAGATATACGGAATTTCACTGCTGATCTGACGATCAATCGTGACAATTGGCGAGTTCAAATGTTTATACTCATCGACCTGAAGCGTATGACTGCCCATGATAATGCCATCCACACGATTGCGCTTCAGCATTTCGATATAATCCTTTTCTTTCTGCGGGTCAAGCTGGGAATTGCAAAGCAGCATTTTGAAGCCGAGCTCATAAGCATAGTTTTCTATGTGATTCGCGAGCTCGCTGAAAAACGGATGAGCTACACTAGGTATAATAAGACCAATGACGTTAGATTGTTTTCTTAGTAAAGAGCGGGCAATCTCATTCGGCTGGTAATTTAATTGCTCCATCGTTTGATAAACCTTCGTTCTCGTTGCTTCACTAATATAACCCCGATTGTTTAAAACGCGGGAAACCGTCGTCACGGATACGTTCGCTATTTTTGCCACATCGTGTATCGTTGCCATGGCCGCCCCTTTGCTTATTGCAGTAGTAGTAACCATTATAGCTAAATGGTTAGCCTTATTATACTTAATAAATAATTCAAAAGTATAGATTGTCCAAACAAAAAGAAGCTGTTTCAGATAAGCCCTTTGCGACTTATTTGAAACAGCTTCTTTATCTTGTTCTTAACGGAAATTAAGCCCACGTCGGCTGAACTTTGAGAACCGCAACCTCTTTCTCACGCTTAAAGGAAGCAGCTGTATCCACATCAGAAGACGTTGAAGAGATCGCCACTACAGCTGCTGTATCACGCACTGCCGATGTAACTTGGACCGAAACGGATGGCTTGCTTGCCGCCGTGTCTTCCTCGCTAATCAGCTCAATACGATGAATATCAGCCCCAAGAGCTGCAAGCTTGCCTGTAATGTTAACATAACCGCGATCCACATGATGCAGACCTGTTACTTCAGTCTCGCCTTCCGCCCGCAAAGCCGCACAAATAAGTGCTGCTCCTGCTCTTAAATCGGTAGCGCATACCTTTGCACCCGTTAGCGGCATACCGCCATTAACGATAGCTGTACGTCCATCGACTTTAATTTGAGCGTTCATCTTCTGGAATTCCTCGACATGCATAAAACGATTTTCGAAAACCGTTTCCGTTACAACGCTTGTTCCCTCAGATACGAGGAGAAGAGCCATCATTTGAGATTGCATATCTGTTGGGAAACCTGGATGCGGCAATGTTTTCACATCAACCGATTTCAATTGCTTGCTCGATTGTACACGAATTCCGTTATCGCTCTCCGTAATTTCTACGCCCATTTCCTGCAGCTTAGAGATTACCGGCGTCAAATGATCAGAAATTGCACCTTCAACGAATACGTCACCGCCTGTAATAGCGGCCGCAATCATGTACGTGCCTGCTTCAACACGGTCAGGAATTACATTATGGGCTGCGCCATACATCCGGTCCACGCCTTCAATACGAATAACTCCTGTACCAGCGCCACGAACTTTGCCGCCCATAGCATTGATATAGTTGGCCAAATCCACGATTTCCGGTTCTTTGGCTGCATTCTCAAGAATCGTTGTGCCATCTGCTAAAGCAGCTGCCATCATAATATTTTCCGTTGCGCCTACGCTGGCTACGTCTAGGTAAATTTTCGCACCCTTAAGACGCGTCTTTGTGCTGGCTTCGATAAAGCCCTGCCCAAGCGTAATTTCAGCGCCCATCGCTTCAAAGCCCTTCAAATGCTGATCAATCGGACGAGTGCCGATCGCACAGCCGCCAGGCAACGAAATTCTTACCTTGCCTATCCGACCAAGAAGAGGACCCATAACTAAGAAGGATGCCCGCATTTTTCGAATAAGCTCATAAGGAGCTTCATAAGTCGTAATGGTCTGCGCTGTAATGCGCATCGTTTCATTATTATAGGATAATTGTGCGCCTAATGAGGCAAGCACCTTCTGAATCGTCATAACGTCGTCGAGGAGGGGTACGTCATAGATGACGCTGTCTCCTTCTGTCGCCAATAATGAGGCCGCTAAAATGGGGAGTACTGCATTTTTTGCTCCGCTAACACGGACCGTTCCCTTCAAACGCTGGCCTCCGCGGACGATAATTTTGGTCATCTTTTGGTTCCCTCCGCGAACTGCATTTTCTATTTCCTATTTGTGAAAAAAAAGGTTTATCTCACTTTACCCAACCTTCATCTTATCACTCAATTACACCAATCGACAAGCGTTATATTATTACCATTTTTTACATGTCATTCCCAGCGCATTTTATGACTTTTTTCTCCAAAAACGTCTCTTTTTCACGAAAAAACTACGTTCCCGGTACGATTACTGGTCCTGATTTATACCTATTCGCAAGCCATCGGCTTTTTGAGACCGTCATGTATTACCCATTGTTGACATGTTTCGCTTTTGTTATTCGACAAACGATTTGAGAAGAACGGTGTAGCCCCAATATTCCAAGATGAATTTTGCTAACAAATGACCCATAATAATAGCAACAAATACTTGAAACAAACGGGCTTTTGGACTCTTTGGAAAACGAAAAAAAGCTTCCCATTTCACCTCTTGCAGTACAAACCACACCAGAATAATGCTGAGAATAACAATGATTATAGAAAACAACCCGGTCATTCCGGTGTAGTTTTGCAAACCATTTATAAGACCGTAATTAACGTCCATGATGCCTCCTGAGCTTTTTCATGTTTTAAGCTTCAAACTCAAGCAGCTTTACAAACAGCATTTATCTTGCTTCATATTATTAACGTAACTGGAAGCCATTTTGTTTGATGAAAATATTAGGCGATAAATCGGTGGAGCAGCACCGTGTAGTCTGCACGGCTAGCCTGCAGGCTTGGTTTGAACAGATTTGATTCTATCCCTTCAATTTGTTTGTTCAACTTCATGGCATACAGCATGGGTGCTGACCAATGAGACTTTGGTACATCGGCGAACGGATCAATAACAGGCAGCTTAGGCCGTACACCTTCCGCATAACCGATAATCATTGCCATTTCCGCCCTTGTAATCGGCTGATCCGGCTTGAACTCACCATTCGGGAATCCTTTTACCCAGCCTTGCTCTACAGCCCTTGTAATCGCATCATTCGCCCAATGTTTTAATGGGACGTCTTTGAATCGCTTCCCTTGCACGCGACTAGATGAAGCTGGCTTATATGCCTTCACAACCATGGAAACGGCCTCAGCTCGCGTTATGGAGCGTCTAGGCTCAAAGCGATTTTGTCCTGTTCCGTTAATAATGCCTTTTTTGTTTAAGGCGACGATTTCATTTTGAGCCCAATGACCTTTAATATCACGGAATCCAGCAATCAACTCCTCTGATTTCACCTTTAAGCGATAATACTGCTTGTCAAAAGGAGCATCTGCTTCCAGCTTCACGTAATACACACCAGGCTGCAGCAGCTTTTCTTCGGTTTGGAGCTTCCCGCTTGCTTTTGTTTTGGATGCCGTAAGCTGCTTCATCCGTTTATCATAGAGCAAGAGGCTCAAATCAACGTCAAGCGGCACACCGTTTACCGTCATGCTGATGATGCTGGCGTTTGAAACCCGGATTTGAAACCAATCTACGTCGGAGTAGCTGCTAATTACACCAAGGTACTCCGTACCTGGATTAATCATAAACGCCTCGTACGATTTATCGTTTGGTTCATTCGGATCATCATATTTTGGCATATAATCCATCTTCAATATGTAGGTGCCTATGGTCGGACTAGCTTCTGAGGAGATCGCATTGTGAACACGAATATAATATTTACCAGGAGTCACAGTTATGACTGGTGACTGCTCAGTCTCCCCTTCACCCTCATCATCGTACACCATTAATTGCTGACCTGCCTTCTGTATAGCAAGCCCAGGATCAATACGTGCCGTATTCGTACTAAGCGTAAGACTTAGCTTTCCGCTCTGCGTAAAGGTTACCGTAAACCAGTCGCGATCGGCGGTTTGATGAAAGTTGCCCGTAATCGACTGCGTACGAGGCTGCAATGTATAGGCTTCAAACGATTTATCATTTTTCTCGTAATCGTCCGGCTTCATCGTAAAAGTAGACGTCAGCAGATAAGGCAATTCATCGTCGCTGCTCTGATTGATGAGCTCCAGATGAATGAGCTGCCGCCCTTTTTTAACCTCAAGATCAATGGACCTGCTTGCAAGCTTCGTATCGCTCGTACTTTGCTTCACGCCATTCATGTAATGGGTGAGCCTAACAGGCGGAACAATCTTTCCGTTAGGAACAAGCCCTTCGTATTGTATGGTCAGCGTGCCATCATACGGCGCATCGATTTGATACCAATCATGGTCGGATACGCCCTGCAGCAAAGCCGAAATTTGGCTGTTCAGCTGAAACCTTGCAGCAGTTGATTGGGTTTCATTCGGTTCGAAGCCGTCTGGCTTCAAGGTTGAACGTACCGCTTGGTCGATCTGCAGCACACCGTAGCCTGACGTGCTGTCCGCACCTGGCGGCCCAATATCCTTAGCTGTTTGGCGCAGCAGCTCGCGTATCTGGTAAGGCTTCATGTCCTTGTAGCGAGCCCATATGAGCGCTGCAGCAGCTGCGGCTTGCGGAGCCGCCATTGAAGTTCCTTCTTCTTTCTTATAGAGTCCACCAATGGCTGTTGTATATACATTCCAAGGTGCGACAAGGTCAAGCTCAGTGCCTCGATTCGATCGACTATCGACCGTATTATTCGACTTGACACCACCGACTGCGAGTACCGTCGGATAAGCTGCCGGGTATTTTACCGCAGCTTTCTCTCCAAAGGTGACGCCGTCATTGCCTGCCGCTGCTACGAGCAGTACGTTTTTGCTTTCCGCATATTGTACAATGTCGAGCATGTACGGAGAATATCGATGAAGGCCAACCGACAGTACAACGATGCTTGCTCCGCTGCGAACGGCGTACAATATGGCTTCGCCGAGCTCCTGCTCTGTTCCGTCACCTCGGTGATCCAGCGCTTTTATCGGCATGATTTTGGCTTTCCACAGTATGCCTGATACGCCAATGCCGTTATTTCCTACAGCTGCGATAACACCTGCTACACTTGTACCGTGCCCATTGTCATCATCGGGCGAATCACCAGGACTCACTAGATTAGCGCCTGGAACAAGATTAGGCTTCAAATCCGGATGTTCCAAATCAACACCTGTATCCACGATCGCTATCGTAAGCTGCTGCTGCTCGCGAACGGTTTCCCACGCCTTTTGCGCGCCGATCTGACTGAGATAAAGCTGCTTAGACAACTCAGGATCATTTGCTTTCAGTGCTGTAGCTGCTGCTGCAATCTTCGCTGTGGAAGCTGCCTCAGACTCCTGCGGCGCCGCTGGCGGTGTCGATGGAGTCTCTGCGGGCGATACTTCGTTAGGTACAGAAGCTGCCGGTGATACATTGGATGGAGAAGAGCCTGTAGGCCGCGCATTGCTGCGCGCGGCCTCTGAGCCTGCCGAGGCTGCGTCCTCCGACTCGCCGGCAGGCAGAGCAAGCATATGCACCCTATTATTCGGGTGCACGTACTCTACGCCCGGCAGGCTTCGCAGCCGGTCGAGCCATTCCTGTACGTCCGCGCCTTCAGCGGCCGGACGTACGAGCATGACCGCCGCCTCATTCTGGCGGCGGAGCACCTCTGTCCCGCGCAGCTCATGCGCTAGCGCGGGGTCACGCCATTTGAGCAGCCAGCTTTGCGGCTGCTCTGCATCGGCGCCTTCGGCGCCCTCAGCCGCAGGCGATGCTGCGGCCAGCGCCATAGGCGCCGCTACGGGAGCGAACCCTGCGGGGGCTATGCCCCCGAGGGTGATGCTCCCGATCAGCAGCGCGGGCAGCGCGCGACGAAGGAGCTTGCGCGCGGCGAGCGTGGCAATGGCGATTGCTTGCCTAGACAAGCGAGCTTTATGCTTTTTGAGCGCAGAGCCCTGTCGATCATCAGATGGGCTCTGACTAATCATTTGTGAATTTCGTAATCGCTTTGGTTCTTTTTGAGTGCTCATCATTTTCTGCCTTTTCGTATGAAACGGGTTATGGTTTGTTCCCACTTTCAATTGGATATTCCTTAACTACAATTTCTCTTTACAGGTATCAATTCCCTTGTTTCTGTAAGACAAAAAGGACAAAAGTCCTACAACTATCCCGCTCCATAGCTCGGAACGTCAGTATTCGGCACAAACTATTATTTCCCGGTAAATATAGACGAGCGGCAACACTGGTTCACATAGATAGAATAGTACTTCATGTCTACTATACTATGAACCTATACTCCCCCTGCTGCACATTACCCGCAACATTCTCCGCTGAAACACTGTAATTATATTTCTGCTCATAATCCCTGTTTAAAACAGTGTCAGACAGCTTCCTCTCTTCTTGCTATATGCTAGAAATGACTATAATCCAGCCATTACTATCATCATATCTAAAACTGCTGCTACAGTCTGTGTCCTTAACAGTAACTTTAACTATAATGCTGCTTTTTAGCTTATAAACTACTTTCTATTTCCCCTGTGCCACCTCGAAAATCCCCTTCATCGATTAAACAAAAAATAGATCGTTTAAATAGACATCAGCTCCTCATCTACTTAAACGACCTATTATTTTCACACCTCTAGAATACGAATGCTTCGCATCACTCTACTACAATCTGCTTATCCCATTATCATTAAATCGCCCTTGATCGAGAATATGGCATCAATCCATTGCATTAACGGTCCTGGGAAAATACCTAGTGCAATCGTTGCTGCTGCACACAGCCAGATCACAACTCCCGTTGCTCCCGATATTCGCACTTCATTATTTTCTTCTCCGCTGCGCATGAACATTTGACGAACAATGCCAAAGTAGAAATAGTAAGAAATGACGCTGCTTACGACGATAACGGCTACGAGCCAATAAGCTTTAGCATTCGCTGCACCGAGCAAGATAAACAGCTTCCCAAAAAATCCGCCGGAAATCGGCAAGCCTGATAAAGACAAGATAAACACTACCATAGCCGCAGCCGTCCAAGGTGCTCGGTAGTACATGCCCGCGAAGCTTTTCAGCTCCTCATGCCCCGATGCGCGGCTAACTACCGTAAAGACAGCAAACGCTCCGATCGTCATAAACAAGTAAGCAACCAAATAATAAACAAATTCAGAGAAGTTGCTGCTATGAACCATCGTTATTGAAATACCGATAGGCACCAGCATGTAACCCGCATTGGCTACTCCTGACAAGGCCAGCAATCGCTTCACGTTCCTTTGTTTAAGCGCAGCTGTCGTTCCGACGAGCATCGCTGCAGCAGCCAGCACCAGCAGGACCAGGAAGAGATCATTTGATATTTTTGCCGCTTCTCCCGCTGCGCTGAATAAGCTAGTGCTAAACATAACCCTAAATATAGCAGCCAGCGCGGCACCTTTGGCAATGACCGCTAGAAAAGCCGACACAGGCGTTGGAGCCCCTTGATATACATCAGGCGCCCATGCGTGAAACGGAGCCGCTGCAATCTTAATACCGAATCCCGCAATCATAAACAGGAAGCCCACATAAGCAAGCGCTTTGAAATCCTGCATCGCCCGCGGCAAAGCATCCCCAATCACACCCAAATCGACTGATCCGGTTATGCCGTAAATGTACGACATGCCGAACAACACCATCGCCGAGGAAATCCCGCCCGTAATGACATACTTGAATGCCGCTTCAGCAGACAAAGTTGATTTGCGCCTAATGCCAACCAATACATAACTTGTAATACTAAGAAGCTCTAATCCGATATACAACGTAACCAGGTTTCCTGATGAAGCCATCATCATCGCGCCCATAAGCGCGGGAAGCACCAAATAGAAATACTCTGATTTGTCTGTTATCTCCTCTTCATCCCGATCCGATCCAATTGCGAGCAGGATGATAAGCGCAGTACCCGTTAAAAATACAATTTTCAGCAGGCTGGCGAAATCATCAATGCGGTAGCTGTTGCTTAACAGATGGATAGAGTCAGCAGATGCTCCGCCCTGATTCATATCCAACATTCGGAGCACGACTAGCAGCAGTGATGCAAGAATGCCCGCTAACGTCAGCCACCCTGTGAATTTTCGGTTCACGCGCTTCGGCAAGAACAAATCCAATACAACAAGAAACAAAAACATGGCGGCCAGCATAAACTCAGGGGCAAGGTAGAGCATATCCGTCCATGTCAGTGGTATAAATGAAACGCCTTCGTACATGGTTTATCCCCCCGCCCTTGATGCAAGTAATTGTCCGAACAGCTGATCCATGCCATGCTGCACAGTATCCGTAAGGACGGAAGGAAAACAGCCGAGAAGCACAATGAATGCAAGCAGCACAATCATGGGAGCCGCCTCAATTAGCCTTGCGTCCTTAAATGCTCCAAACGCCTCACGCTGTGGACCAAATGTAATCTTAAGTACAGCGCGAAGCATATAGACAGCGGTCAAAATAATGCCAAGCGCCGCAGCCGCAGTCAACCAGCGATGCGACTCGAATAGGCCGAGCAGCGATAGAAACTCCCCAATAAAACCGGATAAGCCCGGCAAACCGAGTGAAGCGAGCCCCGCAGTCAGCAGTACGCCGCTTATAAATGGCATAGAGCGCGCTAACCCACCCAGCTCTTGCAGCTCGGTCGTTCCCGTTCGTTCATTGATGCTGCCAACGATCAGAAATAACAAGGCAGATATGAGTCCGTGCGATACGAGCTGGTATACAGCTCCCTGCAAGCCAATCTCATTTATTGCTGCTATCCCTAGCAATACGATACCCATATGGCTGATGGAGGAATAAGCAAGCACTAGTTTAAACTCACGCTGCCTGAAGGCTAGCAGCGCTCCATACAATATATTTATGACGCCAAGCACAGCGAGCACTGTCGCAAATTGTCGCGCTTGATCAGGGAAGAGCATAATCCCAAATCGCAGTAATCCGTAAGCGCCCATTTTCAGTAATATCCCAGAGTGAATCATGACAATCGAGGTCGGAGCTTCCGTGTGCACCTTAAGCATCCAAGTATGGAATGGAAATATCGGAAGCTTGATGCCGAAAGCAACCAGCAGCATAATAAACAGCACCCATTGCATCGTATCCGACAACTGGAATGGATTAATTGAACCAAGCTGCTCACTAGTCAGGTTAACCCAAGCGGATGCGTCCGCCATGTTGCGGAAGATGTCAGTGTAGCTGCCGCTGTAAATAAAGCTAACTTGTTCGCCTATTTGATCCACGCGGAAGCCCGCTGTATTCACGAGTATAACGAACGCAATCAGCATAATGGCTGAACCAATTCCGTTATAGATTAAAAACTGATTAGCTGCTCGCTCACGATTGAAGTAACCCCAAATTCCGATTAAGAAATACATCGCAACAAGCGTAATCTCGAAAAATACAAAAAACAAAAATAAATCACGCGATAGAAACACGCCAAGCATTCCGAGCTCCAGCAGCAGAAACCATATGAAAAAAGATTTCCATCTTTTCTTGATATGAACTGCTGCAAGTGCAGCCATTGCTGATACGAGCGTTGCGAGAAGCAGAAGCGGAAGCGACAGGCCGTCTATGCCGAGCTCATATTGAAACGTAAACTTAAATTCAGATACGCCCGATGGCACCTCTTTATTTAACGGCACTTCCACCCAGCTATATTGCTCGTCATATGCCGCCCCGCCCTGCTGTTTATTATAATCAGCATAAAGCCACAAGGAGAGCAGCAAAGGAACTAATGTGGTTATGACAACCGTTGTTTTCATCCAGCTGCTGCGCTGCTTCGGAAGCAGCAGCAGAACGATGATACCAAGCAGCGGTGCCAGTAATATAAGTGATAATATCGGAATGTCACTCAGGATGCTCATGGCAGGAACCTCCTTCCAACGATAGCAGCCACAAGAATGACGAACCCGATAACAGCTGCCAAACCGTAGGTTTGTACTTGACCGTTCTGCAGACGGGCAGCCACTCTCCCAGCCGAGGTTACAGCCGTGCCTGTCATCCTCACGATTCCACCTATGACATAAGAATCAAACGCCATAAGCGCAGAGCCAATCAGCTTCAGCGGCTTCACTATGATAACGGCATAAAGCTCATCGATGTAATAACTATTTTCCAGCAGCTTGACTAGCTTAGGCATTTTTTCTTGCAGTACATCTTTGTTCACACTGTTTTTCCCATAGATGAGCCAGCCAATATAGATACCTAGCAGGCCAACCGCAATGGATGCAACAATGGCGATGCCGCTTTTATGAGGCGACTCTCCCCCATCGGTGATCCATGAGCCAAATGCGCCGTTCCATGGCGTCTCAATAAACCCAACAATAATGGCGAGAGCAGCCAGCACGATCATCGGCAGCGTCATCGAAACTGGTGATTCTTTCGCATGAGAAGAGGCCTCGTTTGGTTTTCCCATAAATACAAGGAAGAACAATCGAGACATATAAAGCGCCGTACAGAAAGCGGCTGCCAAACCTACAATAAATAATAATGGATTCGTCTCCCAAGCAACCGTCAAAATTAAATCCTTCGACCAAAAGCCGGATAATGGCGGAATGCCAGCGAGCGCTAAAGCGCCGATTGCGAACGTCCATGTCGTTACTTTCATTTTCGAGGCAAGTCCGCCCATCTCATGAATGTTCTGTGTATGTACCGCATGAATGATGCTGCCAGCACCAAGGAAGAGCAGCGCTTTGAAGAAAGCGTGCGTGAACAGGTGGAAGATGCCGCCTGTTAAGGAACCCAGACCAAGCGCCATCATCATATAACCCAACTGGCTGACCGTAGAATAGGCTAATATCCGTTTAATATCCTTTTGTACGAGTGCAATCGTCGCAGCGAATATAGCTGTAAAACCGCCTACATATGCGATGGTCTCCATAGCAGCTGCAGAATCCTGAAAAATATCATACGTTCGTGCAATAAGGAATACCCCTGCCGCAACCATAGTAGCAGCATGAATCAGTGCACTGATCGGTGTCGGGCCCTCCATTGCATCTGGAAGCCACACATGAAGCGGAAACTGGCCTGATTTGCCGATCGCGCCTACAAAAATAAGCAAAGCAATCAACGTCGTAATCCCGTTCGTAATCGCACCCGATTGCCCATCAAATACGCTTTGAATCGTAGTGAAATCAAGGGCATGATCCGGCATATACCAGAAAAGGAGCATAATAGCGATCAGCAAGCCAACATCGCCGATTCTTGTCACAATAAATGCCTTCTTGGCCGCCGCTCGCGCTTTAGGCAGTGTAAACCAGAAGCCAATGAGCAAGAACGAGCATACGCCAACTAGTTCCCAGAAAATATAAAGCGATAATAAATTATCGGATAATACAAGTCCCAGCATAGAGAATGTGAACAAGGCAACATAACCAAAAAACACGGTTATTCGCTCATCATTTTTCATATAACCGGCCGAGTATACATTCACGAGAAAGCTGACGAGTGTCACGACCACCAGCATAAGCGCTGTCAGGTTGGTCACTTCGAAACCAATCTTCAACGTATAATCTCCGATAGCAATCCAATCAAAGGAATAATTATAATCCACTTCATTGGTACCAAGTCGATCAATCATAATAAGCAAAGATAGAACGAAGGCGCCAAATGATCCAAGCGAACCGATTATAACGCCCGCTCGTCGATAGCTGCGACCGAGCGCCGTCAAAACGAGGAATGCTGCCAGCGGAAACAGCGGAATTAACCAAGCCGTCTGTGAGTACATATTCATACGCCGCGCTACCTCCTCATTTTGTCAAACTCATCGACATTAACTGTCCCGCGCAATCTGAACAATGCTATTAATATAGCTACCCCAATCGCTGCTTCTGCCGCTGCGACTGTAATTGTAAATAATGAAAAAATTTGCCCCGTCAATGACGGAACAACACCATATTTGGAGAAGGCAATAAGATTCAAGTTGACCGCATTCAGCATTAGCTCAAGCGAGAGCAGTACGACGACTGCATTTCTTTTCACTAATGCGCCATATAGCCCAATGCAAAACAGAATAGCCGCCATCGTTAAATAGGAAGGAAGCATGTAATTATTCCTCCTCCTTTTTGGCAAGTACGATTGCTCCAATAAATGCTACCGTCAGCAGCACCGAGAGCAGCTCAAACGGTATCACATACCCTGTGTATAAGAGCTCGCCAATTGCCATCGTATTGTCCTCTCCAGCTTGAAAAGACTGCGGCTCTGGAAAAGTTGTTGAACGGATCGCATAAAACAATAGGCCAAACAAGCTGAGCGCGCCTACAGCGGCAAGCGTTTCATGGAGCGGCTTCACCGGCTCACGCTCTCCTGGCTGATGTTTCGTCATCATAATACCGAATATCATCAGAATCGAGACTGCTCCAGCATAGATAAGCACCTGAACAAATGCGACAAACTCAGCTTCCAGAAGCACGAACATTCCGGCTAAGCCTAGAAATACAGCAGCCATAGAGATGACCATATGTACGACCTTCTCTAAGCTGATCATTAGGACAGCGCCGCATATCATGATGGCTGAGAAGATAAAAAAAGCGACAAATTCGCCTGTAAAATCAATATTGAACAACTATTTTGCGCCCCCTTTGGCCGGCGCTCCGATATTGTTATTGTCCTGCCGAGTAAGTGTATTATTGTCTGTCAGCCATTCTGCATCCTTGAACAAATCATCGCGGCTGAAGGTTGCCAGCTCGAAATGATTGGACATAACGATCGCTTCGGTCGGACAAACCTCGGTGCACAGATCACATAAGATGCATATTTCAAAATTAATATCAAAAGTATCAATTACCTTGCCCTTTTTATCAGGGTCCGGGTTCGGTTTGCCGGTCAGCGTAATGCAGTCGGTTGGACAAATGCGTGCGCATTGGTTGCAAACGATACATAAATCCGGGATAAAGTGCTGAATACCACGGAAGCGATCCGGCATGACAAAGGGCACATCAGGATAGGAGGTGGTCACTTTTGGAGCCGTCATTGATTTGAGCGTTACACCCAGTCCTTGCAGCATTCCTTTCATTTCCTTCTCCCCTTTGCTAGTTCTTGATAAACAGCTCTAAATATACAGCCGTTAGAAACACATTAAGCAGCGACACCGGCAGCAGCACCTTCCAGCCAAGACCCATAAGCTGATCTACTCGTATGCGCGGCAGTGTAGCACGAATCCAAAATAAGAAAAACACAATAAACGCAAACTTGAGCAAAAACCATATAATGCCCGGTACAAAATCAAGAAATGGCGCCGGTGCGTGCCAGCCGCCCAGAAACAATACTGTTGTTAATGCAGCAATGGCATAAACGTATACGTATTCCGAGAGCATAAAAAATGCAAACCGAAAGCCGCTATATTCAACGTGATAACCTGCAACAAGCTCAGATTCCGCCTCCGGCAAATCGAAGGGCGTACGATTGAGCTCGGATACAGCTGCAATAATAAAGACAATGAAACCGATAATTTGAGGAATAAAGTTCCAATTCCAAAACCAGCCGCCATCCTGCGCCGCTACAATATCACGCAGATTCAAGCTTCCACTAAGTAAAATAACGCCTACTACCGAAATAACAAGCGGTACCTCATAGCTTATCATTTGTGCCGCCGAGCGCATACCCCCAAGGAGCGCATACTTATTATTGGAAGCCCAGCCGCCAAGCACGATGGCAAGCGTCGAGATGCCTGACAGGGCTACATAATAGAGCAAACCAACATTCAGATCTGCGAAATATAAGTTTTGTGTATAGGGAAGTACAGCGAGTACGGAGAATGCCGGTATGTATGCTAGGGCAGGCGCAAGAATGAACAATGCCCGATCTGCCTTGCGCGGAATCGTGTCCTCTTTAATGAGCAGCTTAAAAATATCCGCTACCGTCTGCAGCAAGCCAAAGGGCCCTACGCGATTGGGACCGATGCGAAGCTGCATCCACCCGATTACTTTACGCTCGAAATAAATGGCGTACGTGACGAAACCAAGCACAATGAATAGAAATACGACAGCCCAAAGGAACAGCACAAGTGCATTTCCCCAAGTTAGCGATTGGTTAAGCCATGACTGCATTAGCAATCGACCTCCCCGACGACAATATCAATGCCGCCTAGTATCGTAATGAGGTTTGTCATCGTTTCGCCTACAAGCAGCTTCGGCAGTATTTGCAAATTAACGAATGACGGTCTTCTGAATTTGAGCCTATAGGGTTCTGCTTTGCCTTTGGATACGATATGGCAGCCAATTTCGCCGCGCGGCGATTCGATCCGCACATACACCTCGCCAGCAGGGGGCCTTATTGCGCGCGGAACCTTCCCCATTGTCTCCCCGCCAGAAGGAAATTGCTCCAGCGCCTGCTTCAAAATACGCAAGCTTTGGCGGATTTCTTCCAGCCGAATCCGATAGCGATCATAACAATCTCCCACTTTTCCAAGCGGCACATCAAATTCAAATTGGCTGTACAAGCTGTAGGGCTCCGCCTTGCGAATATCAAAGTCTACACCTGTACAACGCAAGTTGGCTCCAGATAAGCCATAATCAATCGCTGTTGCCGCATCATATTTTCCTATCCCTTTAATGCGGGCAAGGAAAATTTCGTTGCCGCTGACGAGCTTATCATACTCTTGCAGCTTATTCTCCATATAAGGAATAAAGTCGCGCACTTTGTCCAGCCAGCCCGGAGGCGCATCCCACTTCACTCCGCCAACTCGCATGTAATTGTAAGTTAATCTTGCGCCGCACAGCTCATTAAATAAATCGATAATGATTTCCCGGTCACGGAATGCGTAAAGAAACGGACTCATTGCCCCAATATCAAGTAGATAAGTTCCCCACCATACTAGATGGCTAGCTATACGCTGCAGTTCCATAACGAGAAGCCTGAGATACTCCGCCCGCTGCGGTACTTCAAGCCCCATCATCGTTTCCACTGCATGTACGAGAACATAATTATTAGTCATTGCAGAGACGTAATCCATTCGATCGGTGTAGGGGATGATTTGCGTGAAATTTAAGTTTTCCGCGATCTTCTCGGTGCCTCGGTGCAAATAACCCATGACAGGTGTCGCTTCGGTTATGACTTCACCATCGAGCTTAACGATAATCCGGAATACGCCATGCGTGCTTGGATGCTGAGGACCTACATTTAGTAGCAGTTCTTCTGTACGAATCAAGGGCTGCCTACACCTCCGAATCTATCGACTCATAATCTTTGCGCAGCGGATGGCCCACCCAGTCATCAGGCATCATGATCCGCCGCATATCGGGGTGTCCAGGAAAATCAACTCCCAGTAAATCGTAAATTTCACGTTCGTTCCAATTCGCTGTTGCCCAGACTGGTGTTGCCGAATAGACGGCTGACGCTTCCCGCTCCGTCTTTATCTTAATTCCGACCTCTCTTTTGGTTCCAAGCGAGATCATATGATATACCACTTCTATGTGGGTCTCGTAATCGACACCTGACACATTACGCAAATAATTAAATTGAAGCTGCTCGTGCTCCTTAAGCATCTTTGCAGCTTCACGCCAGTGTTCATTGCGTAAGATAATCATCGGCATATCGCCATTCAGTTCATTTACATAGGCATCCTCAACCGATGCCTCTGCGACTTCCTGCTTCAGAAGCGCGACTATGGCATCAAGCTCAGGCTGCCTTGGCGAAGGCACTTTCGGCTGCTCCGGCTCTGCTTCACTCGCTTCTGCTTCGGCCTTTGCTTTTGCTGCCGCTCTCGCTGCGCGTGCTTCCGCAGCTGCCTTCAGCTTGGCTTCCTTCTCCGGGTCTACGGGAGGCGTGTCTGCGACCGGTTTATCCTCTTCACTCATCGACTGGTCACCCGCTTCCCAGTCTTCGCTTCATAGCGAATTTTCTCCTGCAGTTTATTGATGCCATAGATCAGCGCGGCCGGATTAGGCGGACAGCCCGGAATATACACATCAACAGGCACGATCTGATCAACGCCTTTGATGACTGAATAGGACTTAATATAAGGTCCGCCAGCCGTTGCGCAGGATCCCATTGCGATAACCCACTTCGGCTCTGGCATTTGATCATAAAGCCTGCGTAAAAGGGGACCCATCTTCTTCGTCACTGTACCGGCCACAATCATCACATCAGACTGTCGCGGCGAGGTTCGGAACATCACTCCAAAACGATCCAGATCATAATGCGATGCGCCCGTTCCCATCATTTCAATCGCACAGCAAGCAAGGCCGAATGTGAGCGGCCATAACGAGTTGCTTCTTGCCCAAGCCTTCAATTGCTCCAAGGTGCCCATAAATACGTTGCGTTCCAGCTCTTTGCGTTCCTCTAACGAAATTGATTCTAAACTGAATTCCATTTCAGCACCTTCTTTTTCCAGGCATATAGAAGACCAATAAGCAGCATTCCCGCAAAAATCAACATTTCGACTAGCACAAATAAGCCGAGCTTATTATATGCGACGGCCCAAGGATATAAGAAAACGGTTTCTACATCAAAGATGACAAACATTAGTGCAAACAAGTAATAGCGGATGTTAAAACGGACCTGTCCCTCACCTACCGGCTCATTTCCGCTTTCATAGGTGGTTTGTTTGAGCTCACTTGGCTTATTCGGCCTTAGCAGTCTTCCTACAGTTAATGCAACGACGGGAAGCATAATGCCAAGCACGATAAAAATAGCCACGACGACATAATTATTGGAGTAGTGTTCCACACGATCGCCTCCGTAAATTTGAGTAGGTAGCCGCTTGGTCAATTTTCCTCACAATTATAACAAATGCTTCCACTGCCGTCTATGATGGAGTTGTGCCCAAGGCAGGTTCCTTGTTCGTTATATCGGAATTCCCTTCTGCTGCTTCATTCCCTTTTTGCCTGCGGCTGCTGGACTTCTGCTCATCTTGAAACCGACCGTCGCTCGTATCTTTTTTCCCCCTAATAACAGCAACCACGAGCAGCAATAATGGTACAACACAACCATGCAGCAAGCTGTAAACCGTCCATACTCCTATGCCAAATTCATGCGCATGAGCCGCATTTCGATATACCATGAGCGAGATAGGCACAATGACAAAAGCATAAGGAATGACCAATGGACGATAGGTAGAAAGCTTAAGCATTTGAGCCGTTAAGACCGTCAGTACATAAACGCAAAGCGCAAGCTTCATAAAGACCGTCCCAATCCAAACCATCGCAACTAATATTTCAACACGCACCAATATCTCTTCGATATTAATATTTTTAGCCATATCATAGACCGCAAACGGACTTCTGCTCGCTTCTTGCACACCCATAACAGCAACCAGAAAAATCGTAATCAGCGTACTTACAAAGGCAATGGCAAAAACAGAGAGCTTCAGTTTTTTTCTTAATTTTTTACGATCCTCCTGACGCACAAGCGGGAAAATCGTCGTTATAAACACGAATTCCGCAATAGGGAACCCGAGAATCGGATAGATCCCCTTAATCGGCCTTATCCAGCCGTCGTACAAGAAAGGCTCAAAGTTTTGAAAATTAAATTGATTGAACAAAGCAAGGAGAACAATACCAATAACTAAGGCCGCCCATCCAAATAAAATCTCACCCGTTCTCGAAATCGTCTCAATGCCTAAGAGAACGCCATATACAACAACAATCATAAAGGTGAGGTTAATGAACCACTCTGGTGTCTCTGGCAATACGGATAAATTCAAAAAATCGGATATATTGCGCAGTACCAATGCGCTTAACAACAAAAAATAAAAAATATACAGTAAAGTTACTACCTTACCGAGCCAAACCCCCAGCAGTTTTTCTGAGTATTGCGCCAAAGTCAACTTAGGAAAACGATCAGCAAGCGCTAGATAAATGAGCAGTATGAAATAATTAAACGGTCCTGCGAGCACCATTGAAATCCATCCATCCTGCTTGGCAATCGACGTCACCATTGTTGGCAATATGAGCGCTGCACTTCCTAGTGCAAATAAAAACAATATTTTGGCGCATTGCCCCGATGTAATCTCGGCATTGTTAATTCCCGCAAATTTGCTCAACTATGTTATGCCCCCTTTTCAATCCACTTTAATATAGGTTTATATACAGGTGAGAATATAGCTGTAATCCAATCTGCCGGATTGGGTATCGGTAGATGCATATGCTTTGCTGCCATAATTCCAACCCCTATGATTAAAATGACCAAAGCCCAGCCACCTTCACGCTGACGATTATTTTTGCTATTCCTTCTCCATATTGCCGTTCCAACCATAACGGAAGATAAGAGGAGGACAATGAGAGCCATCATGCTAATCACTCACTTCGATATAGATTCGCCCCGTACACCTGAGCCTGTTATTTGAGTTGTACAGATGACTTCGCTTTTCACTTGAGGGAAAATATCTTCCCAGTCCGCTTCGATTTTCCTCCAAATATTAGGTTCTTGAAAATAAACCTCTTTTCCCCACCCTAATACATCCGTGTGGAATTTCTTCTGTACGCTATTGATCGTGCCCGCTACCTCTTCCTCAATCGCTTTATCTGTCATTTTGCCGACCTTGATCAGTACACTTTCCTCCGTGATGTTGACGCCGTGGCACATGATTTCTTGAATTCCACCCACTACACTAATATGGACCTGTATAATTGGATGACCATTCGGATCTTGTTTAACCTTATACACGGTCGCCGTATCCTGCACCTCAACAATGAGTTCCCCTTCTGACTCCGGGCATCCAAGCTTTACGACAGTGCTCTCCACTTTATTTTGAAGCCAAGATAGACCTCTTGAATCCTTGGACTTCAAATAACCAACAAGCTTGCCATCGCGAAAAACAGCCATAGTCGACAGCACTGGAATCGCTTTTGCAGGAATGCTGTTTAAATTGTCATTTGAATGTCCCACCTCCTCATTTCCCTCTATCAGAATAGAAGGCAATACAGCTTGCTGCTTCCCTCTTCCCAATAGTCTCGTTAAATCTTTGACTAATACGACATAACTCGACGCATACGCAGACTGATTGACTTCAACTATTTCCCGAAGCTGATTAACAGGAATAGATTCTGTTTGCGTCGTTAATCGAAGCAAATTCTCCGCTCTCATGCCTCGTGTAATAAGCACTGAAATATCAGTGCGTATATCTGGATTTCTCTCAATTAAATCAACTAAGGGATAGATGCCTTTTCTAGCCATACTTTCACTGACGATCAGCATTTGTGTGTGGGAGAAAAAAAGCCGTCTAGATGTTTTAGTCGACATTTTTCGAATCGCCTCAAACAATGTATCCCCTTTTTCCGTAAACGTCGTCACTGCAGTGCCGCCAATGGCCCCTTTGGTTTCCGCTGCAACGTTTTGGGGCAATACGACCTGTACCGTCAACTGTAGCTTGTTTTTTCCTGTTGGGTCATCGTCAACTCCTATGGCGTATACGACGCCAAGCTTGTCCAAATAACGTAAATCCCAACAGCCGTTTAATAGCGCCAGCATACATACTGTCCATACAAGAATGAGCTTCCGTCCTATTTTCCTGAATGAAAATATCCGTTTCCTTGCATTGACGCTGCCATCGCTCATTGCTGCGGCTCCTTCCTATGCTCCGTTTCAATGTCTTGTCTAACTCTATTACTCGAAGCAAGCTTCTCTGGCCGTTCCCGCATCATCCAAAGTGGCGCCCTAACCAGCGTATCCTTCATATCCTTTAAATACATCGGGGCGAATGGTTTGATATAGGGCATGCCAAACGATCTTAAATTGCTCAAATGCAGCAGAAGCAGCAGCACAACTAATCCAATTCCATAAAATCCGAGTGTCGACGCTGCTAGAAGCAGCAGAAAGCGCAGCAGCCTAGCTGCAATTCCAAGACTATAGTTAGGAGATACGAAGCTGGCAATCGCTGTGAAGGAAACGACGATAACGACGGCTGGCGAGACGATTCCTGCCTCTACGACCGACTGTCCGATAACAAGACCTCCAACGATCGATATTGTGTTACCCGCAGCACTAGGCATTCGTACAACGGCTTCCCGTAATATTTCAAATACAAATTCCATAATAAAAGCTTCCAAATAGGCGGGAAAAGGCACGCCCTCCCGCTGTGCCGCAAGCTTTAGCAGCAGCTGAGTCGGTATCATTTCCTGATGATATCCAACGATTGCGACATAAATCGACGGCATAAGCAGCGCAATTAAAAAGGATACAAAACGAAGCAGCCGCAGAAACGTTGCGATATCAAACCGCTGATAATAATCTTCTGAAGCCTGAAAAAACATATTTAAAATCGTGGGTACGATCAGAACAAATGGCGTCCCATCAACAAAAATCGCTATTCGGCCTTCAAGCAAATTGCCTGCTACAGCATCCGGCCGCTCTACACTCATGATGGTAGGAAACGGCGACCACTTCTGATCCGTAATTAATTCCTCGATATAACCGGATTCAAGTATGCCGTCAATTTGTATTTCTTCCAGACGTTCTCTTAAATCCGTAAGCACATTCTCATCCGCCAAATCTTTGACATACATGATGCATACGGGAGTTTGTGAAATTTCTCCGATCGTCCATTGCTCCATCCACAGCTTCGGGCTTCGTATCTTCCTGCGAATCAGCGATGTATTTGTTCTAATCGACTCCGTAAACCCTTCTCTAGGACCACGTATGGCCATCTCGGTTTTCGGTTCTTCTACACTTCTTCTTGCTCCCCCTACTACATTGGTTCCTATTGCCTGAGTTGCACCCTCTATCATGATGACGCAATAGCCCATAAACAATTTTTGAAACAATAGCTTCCAATCGCATAAATCATTAATAATACCAGTTGAGAGCAAATTGTTTTTCATAAATGTAAGCAGCTCAGCAGGCTCTAAATTAGCCTCCTCCGGGTATTTGCCTCCATGCATCGGTTGAATGACAAAATGGTCAAGACGTTCATCGTCAATCATCCCTTGTACATAAACAATTAGCGCCTTCGTGTGGCCTCTATCCGTTAACGTCAGTTCACGATAAATAATATCCTGACTCTCACCCAGCTCACGCTTCATGGTCTCCATATTTTGCTCCAGAGAAGTGAAAAGGGACTTCTCCGCAAAAGGCTGAAGCTGCTCCTTTTCATGCATCTCTGCTTTGGTTATACGCTTATCAGCGTTTTTGCCAGCGCTGCCATTGCCCTGCTTATAGGTTCGGAACATTTACCCATCTCCTTTCTGTTGCACAATCGGATTGATGCTTAGGATAACTCTTCCATGGCAAAATTATGTATTGAGACTTAGATGATTAAAGAGTACAAGCATAAAAAAAGAGCCGCAGCTCCGTTTTATACGGACTTCTGCAACCCTATCTCGTTCACTTATCTTTTTCGTGACTCAGTCAGCTTAAACTGTCCAACAAGCTGTTGAAGCAGCGTCGTTATAGACTCCACACTCTGAGACGTTTGTCTCACATTCGTCATTTCGCCAATGAGCTCTTGCACTTTACTCTCTACATCGGAAGAAATCTTTCGATTTTCTCTGCTTACCAGCGCGATTTTCTCCATTAGCTGCACGACCTCATCAACTACCTGCGTCTTGCGATGATCCTCGGCATGTGCGGAAGCAAGCGTACTGGCAGCGGCTGCTACAAGTTGATTGCCCTCCTCAACCACTCGAGTACCTTCATCCATAGAGACGTACGCTTGTTTCGCTTCATCATAAATGTGTCGAGTAATTTCATGCACTTCCTCGGTCGATTTTTTGGTCATATCGGCAAGCTTGCGAATTTCCGACGCCACAACCGCAAAACCTCTGCCTTGCTCGCCAACCCTCGCCGCTTCGATCGATGCATTAAGCGCTAATAAATTCGTTTGTGCAGATATTTCTTCAATAACATGTAAGACCCCTTGTATTTCTTGTACCGTATCCATAAATTTATGGATTGTACCGTTGGTTTCTCCTACCTTGGCAGAAATGTGAAGCATCTTGTCCCCGATGCGATCCACCTCGGCTTTGGCTACCTCAATCTGCCCAGCTGCCTGCTCTTCGATCTGTTTCAGCGTTGCCTGCATATCACCTGCAGCATCCTTCGCCATATCAATATCCTTCAATTGCAATCTGATGCTTCCAATCATATCGGATACTTTTCCGCTAACTCGTTCCGTTGAAGCTGAAGTAACAGCCGCTGATTCGTTCAGAACAAACTGACTGGATAGAACATCAGAGGAGGCAAGTTTAACTTGCAGCATAATGCCTTCCAAGGAATCTATCATATTGTTAATCCATTTTGCTAATTCTTTCGATTCATCATTATCAAAACGACTAAGCTGCAAGCGCTGTGTCAGATCGCCCTTTCCTTCTGCATTTATGCGAATAAAACGATTAATTTGGCGCAGGTGCGATACGACACGCTTCGACTCCTTATTTTGAAAGGCAAAACTGAATAATAACCCAAATACAAGATTGAATAAACCTGCCGCTGTTGCAGTCACCCAGATCGGAGCATGAACGGCAATAAATAACATAAGCAATGCCGACAAAATACTAACACTCGCAATCGATATAAGCTGCAGCTTGCGTTGTCTCCATCCTATACTGCGAATGCGGTATACTTCCTCCAAATCTCCCTCGCACATCATCCCCCATTTGTCCGGACAATGCGGCAGCTGAAAGGTCACTCCCTTACCAATAACCGATATATGCCTATAATCTGAATAACCTGGATATTCAACGAATAGATTGCTGTCGTTTGCAATGGTATTCGCAACCCCAGGATGAAGCTGCCCAGTTGCCGGATCATTAAAGACAATTTCAAGCTCTGTATGCTCCTTGATCGAAACTTTGCCCCAATCGGTTGTTACGCCATCCTTGAGATTTTCGCCATGTGTGAAAGTTCGATCCTCGAACCTGCTTCGAGATAAAGCCGTCCCTGGCGCTATATGAGTATTCAGGCCTGCCTTCGCCATAAAGATATAATTATCACCCGAATCTGGATAGACGTGGCCCGATTCACGCTGAATTAAATCTCCTAGTACATCATTCGGCACACGCGCGCATAACGTCCCTGCAAAGCTGCCATTTACCGTAATTGGAAGCATAAATAATAGAGTCATTTTGTCATGAAAAGAGGAAGAACGCGCTCCTAGCTTTAAGGTGAGAGAGTCACTATAAGGCCCAAATAAGCATCGACGAGGGCTGCTCAACTGCCTAGTGTAGCTCAGTCCAAGCTGCAAGCTGCTATCTTCTTGATAGATTGTCCCAATATGCGGACTGTGTGTGGAGCTGATAACGGTTTGCTTCACATCGAGTAAAAACAGCTCGGTTATATCGATCGCTCGAGCATATGTTCTTTCAAATAATCGTTCTATTTGCGACTGTTCAGTAGAAGTAGTAAAATCTTTATTTTGAGCGAGGAGTTCCGTCAGTTGGCCACCCAATTGATCGATGTAATTCCAATACTCCATTGCCCATGCAGTTAGCAATTCCTTACGTGTCTCCGCAATCCCCTCAAAGCTTTGCTCGACATCTGTTTTCATATCTTTATTCAATTGCCATGAAACCCAGAGCGGAAACCCTACTTTCATACCTAGCCAGTCAAACATATGATTCTCCCCCCGCTATTTTCATCGTCTATGATGTTAACTATATTAACATATATTAGGGAGAATTATATACAAATAATTAGTTTTTTTGTCGAAAATACGCATATTTCAGAATACATAACACCGAATAGGGGGTGAAACACGAATATTCGAATCAACCTGACATTGAAAACTACCATTCAAATTCACTTTCATTATGAGATGTTACATATGAGCTGCTGCCTTCACACTCAACCTCTCACTCCTATAAAAAAAGCACCGCCAACGCCTTAAAGGCGCTGACAGTGCTTTGGTGGTTGTTGCTTATTTGTGTTTAATATGCAGACGATTCATCGCACGCTGCAAAGCAAGCTCTGCACGGCGGAAATCAACTTGGTCTTGCTTCGCAGCAAGACGCTGCTGAGCACGCTGTTTAGCGGCTTCTGCACGTTCAACGTTAATATCAGTTGCAAGCTCAGCGCTCTCAGCAAGGATAACGATCTTATCCTTGCGTACTTCGATGAAGCCTCCATTAACTGCTACTACATCTACTTGATTACCGCGTTTGATAACGACAGGTGCAATACGAAGCGGTGTGACAAGTGGAATGTGATTTGGCAATATGCCAAGCTCACCTTCAACGCCTGTTACACTAACCATATTAGCAGTCTCTACGTATACTTTACGCTCAGGTGTTACAATCTCTACTAAAAAAGAACTCATGTGGATTCCTCCCGCCTTTCGCTATTAAAGCGTTTTGGCTTTCTCCACGGCTTCTTCAATCACACCAACATATCGGAAAGCTTCTTCCGGAAGGTCGTCATGTTTGCCCTCGAGAATTTCTTTAAAGCTGCGAACCGATTCTTTTACAGGTACATATTTACCTTTAGTTCCTGTGAACGGCTCAGCAACGTGGAACGGTTGAGAAAGGAATAGTTGAATTTTACGTGCGCGAGACACGGTCAATTTATCTTCTTCACTTAGCTCATCCATACCAAGGATTGCGATAATATCTTGAAGCTCTTTGTAGCGCTGAAGAATTTTCTTAACGCCTTGAGCTACGTTATAGTGTTCTGCACCCAAAACAGATGGGCTTAGGATACGTGAAGATGACGCGAGTGGATCAACCGCTGGGAAGATACCCATCTCGGAAATTTTACGCTCCAAGTTCGTTGTAGCATCCAAGTGGGCAAATGTCGTTGCTGGAGCTGGATCCGTATAGTCATCGGCAGGTACATAGATCGCTTGGATCGAAGTAACCGAACCTTTTTTCGTAGACGTAATACGCTCTTGCAATTGACCCATTTCAGTTGCCAATGTTGGCTGGTAACCTACCGCGGAAGGCATACGGCCTAGAAGGGCCGAAACCTCGGAGCCTGCTTGTGTGAAACGGAAGATGTTATCGACGAACAATAGTACGTCTTTTCCTTCTTCGTCACGGAAATACTCAGCCATTGTCAGACCAGTCAAAGCAACGCGTTGACGTGCGCCTGGCGGCTCATTCATTTGTCCGAATACCATCGCTGTTTTGCTTAGTACGCCGGAATCTTTCATCTCGTGGTAAAGGTCATTACCTTCACGAGTACGCTCACCAACACCCGCGAATACGGAGATACCGCCGTGCTCTTGTGCGATGTTGTTGATAAGCTCTTGAATCGTAACCGTTTTACCTACGCCCGCGCCGCCGAAGAGGCCGATTTTACCGCCTTTTGCGTATGGAGCGAGAAGATCGATTACTTTAATTCCTGTTTCAAGAATTTCCGCTTGCGTGGACAATTCGTCGAAAGCAGGTGCTGCGCGGTGAATCGGAAGGTTAACTACCGATGAAGCATCGCCAGCTTCGTCAATCGGTTGGCCTAGCACGTTAAATACGCGACCAAGCGTAGAAGCACCAACCGGAATAGTAATAGGTGCGCCTGTATCTACGGCAATCATACCGCGTACAAGACCGTCTGTCGTACTCATAGCTACGGCACGTACCTTATTGTCACCGAGGTGAACGGCTACTTCAAGCGTCAAGTTAATATCAATGCCGCCTGCTTCGCCCTTTTGCTCGATTTTGACAGCGTTCAAAATTTCCGGCAAATTGCCGCGTTCGAACTCTAAGTCTACGACCGGACCCATGACGGATACAACATGTCCTTTTTTCATGGTTTTCCCTCCTGGTTCCTTCTTGTAACTGCACGCCGGTCAGCTTATCGCAAGCGCCTGGCCCTTGCAGTGTATATATTAAGATTGAGCATTTGCCCCAGCAACGATCTCGGAAATTTCTTGTGTAATCGCTGCTTGACGCGCCCTATTGTAAGTGAGCGTCAATTGGTTGATGATTTTCGTCGCGTTTTTCGTGGCGCTTCCCATGGCAGTCATACGTGCCCCGAACTCACTTGCTTTTCCGTCTAGAACTGCGCTGTAAATGAGCGTTTCCGCATATTTAGGCAGCAGCACTTCAAGCACGCCCTCCGGTGATGGCTCGTATTCATACGATGTGACAGCCGTGTTCCCGCCTACTTCTGCAAGAGGCAGTAAACGTACGTCTGTCGGCACTTGAGTAATCGCATTAACGAATTCGTTATAGTACAAGTACAACTCATCATAAGCGCCTTCTGAGAACATATTAACGGCTGAATAAGCAACCGATTTAATGTCTGCGAATGTAGGAGCATCCGGCAAGCCGATAACTTCCTCGACGATTGTCATATTGCGGCGGCGGAAATAGTCGCGACCTTTCCGTCCGATAACGAACAATACATATTCATCCGTCGACTTATGATTCTCTCGAATCGTTTGCGTTACTTTACGAAGAATATTCGCATTGTAGCCGCCCGCTAGTCCACGGTCCGATGTAATAACGAGATAACCCGTTTTTTTCACTGGACGCTTCTCTAGCATCGGATGCTTCACATCTTTAGTGCCAGCTGCGATGCTTGCTACAACTTCCTTCAGCTTCTCAGCATATGGGCGTGATGCTTGCGCTGCTTCTTGTGCCTTTCTTAGGCGGGAAGCGGCAACCATCTCCATTGCTTTCGTAATCTGCTTCGTATTTTGTTTACTCTTGATTTCGCGTTTAATATCGCGCATACCTTTTGCCATTTGGTTTCACCCGCCTTTGTTGCTTTGGACCTGCTCCAAAGCCTGGTGTTGGTGGAGAAAGTTATCTAGGCCCGAACATTAAGAACGGGCTTCGATTTATATTGGATTATAAGAAGGTATAAGTTTCACCCGTATATGCTTAATTATGCCGATACAGAGAAGCTTTTCTTAAATTTATTGATAGCTTCAACGAGAGCTTTCTCGTTGTCAGCAACAAGATCCTTAGTATCGCGGATCGATTGGCCAATTTCAGGGCTGTTCGAATCGAGGTACGCGTGGAACTCTTCCTCAAAGCGAAGGATATCGCCAACTGGAATCTCATCCAAATGACCTTTAACAGCAGAGAAGATTGAGATAACTTGCTTCTCAACAGGCATCGGCTTGTTAACGTCTTGTTTAAGAATTTCCATCGTGCGCGCACCGCGGTTAAGGCGAGCTAGCGTCGATTTGTCAAGGTCGGAACCGAACTGCGAGAACGCTTGAAGCTCACGGTAAGCCGCAAGATCCAGACGAAGCGTACCAGCAACCTTTTTCATTGCTTTTATTTGAGCGGAACCACCTACACGGGATACAGAGATACCAACGTTAACCGCTGGACGCTGACCGGAGTAGAACAGATCTGCTTCTAGGAAAATTTGACCGTCTGTAATCGAGATAACATTCGTAGGAATGTATGCCGATACGTCTGATGCTTGTGTCTCAATGAATGGCAATGCCGTCATTGAACCACCGCCTCTAGCGTCGCTTAGTTTAGCCGCACGCTCTAGCAAACGGGAGTGAAGGTAGAATACATCACCTGGGTATGCCTCACGACCCGGTGGACGACGAAGCAATAGGGAAAGCTCACGGTAAGCAGCAGCTTGTTTCGATAGATCATCGTAGATAACAAGAACGTGCTCGCCTTTGTACATGAAGTACTCGCCCATTGTACAACCAGCATAAGGAGCTAGGAAGAGCAATGGAGCCGGCTCAGATGCACCAGCAGTTACTACGATCGTGTATTCAAGAGCACCGTGGCGACGAAGTGTTTCCACTACGTTTGCAACAGTGGATTGTTTTTGACCAACAGCTACGTAAATACATTTTACGCCGTTGCCTTTTTGGTTGATGATTGCATCGATTGCAATGGATGTTTTACCCGTTTGACGGTCACCGATGATAAGCTCACGTTGTCCACGGCCTACTGGTACCATTGCGTCGATAGCTTTCATACCTGTTTGCATAGGCTCATGAACCGATTTACGGTCAATTACGCCTGGTGCTGGAGATTCAATCGCACGGAATTGAGTCGTGTTGATTGGTCCTTTACCATCAAGTGGCTGTCCAAGTGGATTTACTACGCGGCCAAGAAGCTCTTCGCCGACAGGTACTTCCATGATACGGCCTGTACGTTTAACTTGATCGCCTTCGCGAATATCCGTGTATGGTCCAAGGATAACGACACCGACGTTGCTTTCTTCGAGGTTCAAAGCCATACCGACTACACCGTTTGAGAATTCGAGCAATTCACCCTGCATCGCATTTTCCAAACCGTGTACGCGGGCGATACCGTCACCGACATTGATTACGGTGCCGACGTCTACGACTTGAATTTCGGATTTAAAATTTTCGATCTGTTGTTTAATCAGCGTGCTGATTTCATCAGGTCTGATACTCAATTCGTTCACCCCTATCTACAGTGCATTAGTTTTTAAACGATTTTTGTAAACGTTCCAACTTGCCGGACAAGCTTCCATCATAAAGACGGTCGCCGATGCGTACTTGTACGCCACCTAGCAATGAAGGTTCTACTATTTGCTCAGCAATAATAGCTTTGCCAGTCAATTGTCCGAACTGCGCCGCTACGTTAGCAAGCTCAGCATCAGACAAAGCTTGTGCGGAATAAACCGTAGCATGTGCTTGACCGAGCGAATCTCCCGCAACCTTCGTATATGCTGCATAAACCTCAGCAATAATATCTTGGCGTCTGCGAGTAATAAGAATCTGTACAGTGTTGAATACCAGTGTAGATACTCGATCACCGAATGCTGCTTTAAGAACAGCAATCTTTTGTTCTGGAGCAATACTTGGAACAGACAGGAACTTTTCAATGTCAGCGTCCTGCTCAAGAGCTTGCACGATCAGCTTAAGCTGCTCCTGAACCTCTGAAACAACCTTTTGCTGCTGTGCAACCTCGAACAGTGCTTTAGCGTAGCGCTTCGCTACGACTGCATCGCGGCTCATTTATTTCCAACTTCTTTCAAATATTGACCAACAAGCTGTTCTTGTGATTTCTCATCCACTTGCTTCTCAATAATTTTCGATGCGATTTTTACGGAAATGCCGCCAACTTCAGTACGAAGCGCAGCAATTGCTTTGTTTTTCTCGCTTTCGATATCTTTGAGAGCATCGTCTTTCAGACGGGATGCTTCTGTTTTTGCTGTTTGAACGATCTCGTCTGCTTGCTTCGAGCTCGTCGTTCTGGATTGCTCAATAATTTCATAAGCTTCTTTGCGAGCTTGTTGGAGTGCCAACTTCTGCTCTTCCATTTGCTGATCGGCTGCTTTGCGGCTGTTTTCAGCTGTATTCATTTGCTCTAAAACTAGCTGCCTGCGCTTCTCCATTACATCGAATAACGGACCGAACGCATACTTATTAAGTAACCAGTACAATACGCCAAACGCGACCATTGCGATTACTGTCGATTCCCAAATCCATGCCATTGATGCCACTCCTTTCTCACCACAATATTGTCTTAATCATAACGAAGGCGAAGAGGGCTAAGGCCTTCCCCGCCAGTTTCAAATATTATGCTTGGAAGAAAGCCAAGAAACCGATAACTACGCCGATGATAGGCACAACTTCGACGATACCTACACCGATAAACATTGTTGTTTGCAATTTACCTTGAAGTTCTGGCTGACGAGCGATACCTTCTACTGTTTTACTAACGATCATACCGTTACCTACGCCCGCGCCAATCGCACCCAAACCTACTGCCAAAGCTGCTGCTAATAATTCCATTTTTAAAATCCTCCTCGAAAATTGTTGTTTTTTTGTATAACCAACCTCAATGTTGAATTAAGACATAAAGCGAAAATTAATGTGCTTCCTCTTCATCGTGAATGGCTGATTGTGAAATATAAACCATCGTCAGAATCGTGAACAAGAAAGCCTGTATGCCGCCTACAAAAAGACTGAAGCCCTGCCATGCAACCAGGAACGGCGTACCAATCCAGCCCAGCATCAGGATTGTTGCAATCAGTACTTCACCTGCGAAGATGTTAGCGAACAACCGAAGCGCAAGTGTTACTGGCTTAGCGATTGTTTCTAGCAAGTTAACTGGAAGGAAAACCGGAAACGGATGCAAGTAATGCTTCAAGTAGTGCTTTCTATTCTGCTTCAAACCAAGGAAATGGATGATCACGAATACGATAAGCGCAAGCCCAGCAGTTACTGAAATGTCAGCCGTTGGTGATTTCCACCATGCTACTTCTTTATGCTCTTTTAACATCTCTTCAGTAAATCCTATCGAAGGCATCGCATGATGCGGTTCAGTAACGATACCGAATGGCAAGCCTAGCACGTTGGAGATAAATATGAACATAATAAGCGTTAGACCTAGAGACAAGAATGGCTTTACACGGTTGAGCGGCATTGTACTAGCAATAAAGCTGTGTACAAACTCCACTACCCATTCCATGAAGTTCTGCATCTTCGACGGGTTGTCCACCGAAAGGTTGCGAACAGCCAGCTTAGCGATCAAGAACGTCACAATGACTGACACCACAAGTGCTATCAAGGTCGAGAGATCAATATTAAACGGCCCGAGTGGTATCACCGGAAATACATGCATCTAAAATTTTCACCCCTTTCCGCTAAGATTGTTTTTATTGTGAATATATGCTGCTACCAAAAGAATAAACGGCATGACCATACAGCCAGCTAACGCGGCCGGCATGCTGAGATCCTCCGGAAAACGATAGGCGATCATGGCAACCAGCAACACTGTTGCGATGCGGTTTCCTAGACCAAGACCTCTCTTGCGTGGTCCAACCCCCGCTGCTCCTAGGGTGACCATTTCTACTCTGCGTCTTAGTAAAAACGCATTCATGGAACTTGCTGCCAATCCCACAAGAAGACCGAGAGACACCGTACGCCAGTCCGGCAAGAAAGCCCATACAATTAGGCATACCGCCATTGCATAAATAAGCGTACGTAATGCTGTCTTCATTATTTTATCCATCGGCGTCCTCCATAACCTTCTTAACAAGCAGAATGGCTGAGAGTAGTCCGACAGCCAGACCGACCAGTATGCCACCGAGCGTCCATCCCTTCGCGTCCCCAAAACGGTTCCCGAGAGAAGAGCCGATCCAATAGCCTAAAAAGATACATACAGCGACTTGCAATCCGAGTGCGCCGACTAGTCCGGCTGCGAGCAGTGGATTGTCCCTTCTGTCCTTTTTATTCATGGTTCATACCCCTGTCAATCCTCATTTATTTTATCCAAGCCACAACACGTTTGTCAATTGAAATCACTGCAAACTTTTGGTGAATTGATCGACCAAAACCCTTGATACATAAGGTGTTGTGCGTCCCGGAAACCGTACAGTACTACTGTATGCTGTACATTCGCCTCTCAGCTCATCACTCCTGTGTAATCTATGAACGTTCTGTGAACGAAACAGGACGATCCTTTAGTCTGCCAAAATGATGCAAGATCGCATCTACAATACGCTCGGAAGCGGTGCCATCCCCATAAGGGTTAGCAGCTTGACTCATGCGAGAATACAGCTGAGAATCGGTTAGCAGTGCATGAGCTCTGCTGTACACCAGCTCCTCATTTGTACCTACCAACTCTAGCGTTCCTGCTTCGATGCCCTCTGGACGCTCTGTCGTATCGCGAAGCACAAGAGTCGGCACGCCAAACGATGGAGCCTCTTCTTGCAAACCGCCGGAATCCGTCATAATCATAAAAGCATGTGGATAGAAGTTATGGAACTCGAACACATCCAGCGGATCAATCAAGCGAATACGTGGATGATCGCCCAAAATTTCATTCGCAGGCTCTCTGACCGCAGGATTCGGGTGGACTGCATACACGACTACCACATCTTCGTGCTCGTCGGCGATTCGTTTCACCGCTCTGAAAATATTGCGATGCGGTTCTCCTAACGCTTCACGACGATGTGCTGTCATGAGAATCATCCGTTTCCCTTTAGCCCAGTCGATGACCGGATGCGAGAAAGACTCATCTACCGTATATTGGAATACATCAGTCGCGGTGTTCCCAGTCACATAAATGGCAGCATCCGACTTGTTCTCTTTGCGTAAATTGTTCGCCGACCATTCTGTCGGAGCAAAATGCACATCTGAGAGCACGCCGGCAAGCTGCCGATTCATTTCTTCCGGATACGGAGAAAGCTTATTCCAAGTACGAAGCCCCGCCTCAACGTGGCCAACTTTTATTTGCTTAAGAAACGCTGCATAACTTGCTAGAAACGTTGTCTGTGTATCGCCATGTACTAGCACGATATCAGGCTTCGCTTGCGTTAGAACAGGATCAAGCCCTTCTAGCACGCGAACAGTCGTCTCCGTTAACGTTTGACGATCCTTCATCACATTCAAATCGTAATTTGGATGAATTTCAAAAAAATCGAGTACCTGATCAAGCATCTGGCGATGCTGCGCAGTTACACAAACGATCGATTCGATTTCATCCTCTCGCTTCTGGAGCTCGAGTACGAGCGGCGCCATCTTGACTGCCTCCGGACGTGTTCCAAAAATAGTCATTACCTTCAGTTTAGACAAAAGATTCCACTCCTATTATCATTTCATACGACACTGTGCTAATTTGTTCCGAACATGCGGTCTCCAGCATCGCCTAGACCAGGGATGATGTAGCCTCTTTCATCCAGACGCTCATCGAGTGCGGCGATATAAATATCGACATCAGGATGCGCTTCTTGAACAGCCTTCACACCCTCCGGAGCAGCAATAAGACACATTAATTTAATTTGATCGCAATTATGATTTTTCAGTGAATTGATCGCTGCGATAGCAGAGCCGCCCGTAGCAAGCATCGGATCGATAACAATAAGCAGACGATTCGGTGCATCTGTAGGCAAATTAATGTAATACTCTTTAGGCTGGAGCGTTTCATGATCTCTCGCTAGACCGATATGCCCTACCTTTGCCGATGGAATCAGCTTCAATATACCGTCAACCATCCCAAGACCAGCGCGCAAAATAGGCACAAGCCCAAGCATTCTTCCGGATACAACCTTCGAATCCGTCTCGGCTACAGGCGTCTGCACCTTAATCGTATCAAGCGGTATTTCTCTCGTAATTTCGTAAGACATCAATGTTGCAACTTCATCAACCAATTCCCGAAAATCTTTTGTATTCGTTTCTTTATTCCGAATAAAAGTCAGCTTATGCTGAATTAACGGATGGTCGCAAATAATTACTTTGCTCATGGAGCCGTATTCCTCCCGTTTGTTGTTGTTATTGTATAGTAGTCTTCACACAATCCCGTATATTATAGCATTGTAAACAAGCCCTTGCATCTTGAGTTTTATGTTTTCGCAAATAAAGGCCAGTGATTCCAAAATTAGGAGTCACAGGCCGCTGTAAGTATATTCCTTTTAACTGCTGCAGCCTCCGCCGCCGCAGGATGATCCGCCGCCGTCTCCACCGCTTCCGCAGGAGGAATCCCCGCCTGATCCGCTATCACCGCCGTCACTTCCACACGAATGGTCATCTCTTCCATCGTCGGATGAGCCGCTGCAAGCATAAGTGGTATCACCGCTTCCATTCGCTTTACGTTCCTCTTCATTTTGAGCTTGATCCATCTGCTGGGCAAAATCATTCGGGTGCGATATAGAATTGTAAATGAGAAGACCTGATAATAGGCCGGTTGCTCCTAAAACAGGATCATACCCATAGCTGCTCGCGGAGCTAGGCTCTTTCCCGTAAGGCGCTTTGCCCTTTCCAGCAGCCAAAAGCTGAGATTTGGCCCTATCTATCATATAGTTAGCTGTCGCTTTCAAATCAGAGTGTCTCTCTGTCGTACTCACGTTAAACCATTGCTTGCGCAGCTCTTCTGTACTCCAGCCAGCAAGCTCCTCCAGCCGTTGCTCCGACATTTGCGTTCGGTAAAAGGCTCCCCATATTCTGCCGCTAACCGGAGCCTGCCCAAACAGCTCGCCATAAGCCCAGTCGAACATCGCTCTTTCTCCCGGGAGCGGCTGCGCACCTGGCGCATGAGGTGCATGATGAATCATTGCGCCGGAGAATTTCATGCAAAACTGTTCATACTCCCTCGTGAACATAAGCATTTCATGCCATACCGCATCAACCTGCTTGCTATACATAGGAACACTG
This sequence comes from Paenibacillus sp. 01T47, assembly GCF_056398245.1. Lineage (NCBI taxonomy): Bacteria > Bacillati > Bacillota > Bacilli > Caryophanales > Paenibacillaceae > Paenibacillus > Paenibacillus sp. 01T47. Next base: position 146,533 of record NZ_JBFTPA010000008.1, on the reverse strand, counting down.
CGCATGATGCCGCACATAAGAAAATATCGCTTCAGCTCAAACCAGGTCCAATTCCATTCTTTATCTGATATTTTTGGGAATTCCTTTAATACCCTGTCCTTCACTCGGCTCTCAAAATCGATACCTAGCGCGGACTCCAAGCGTTCCGCCGCGGTTCTCGCAGGGTGCCCGTACGGCACGCCAAGTGCAGTCGGCAGCTCGGCATTTGGCCAAGGTGTAAACGCATTGGTACGGCCAGCATATTCTCGGCCTCTGCCGCCTGATTGTTCGATAAATTTTGAGGTTCTCGAAATTGCAAATACGACAATGATAATCAGTACTATCACAAATATAATTGGAATAATCACTAAACTCCCCATCTCTTCCTCCCACGTCGGTTCGTCTTACCCATATATTAACACATCTCCTAATCGCACGGGTCATCGCTGTTTCCCTACAGAATAAAAAAAACCGCCAAGCGGTTATGAACATTTGCATGGTAAACAAGAGAATAATGAAGGTCACACATAAAATCGAGGCTCTCTTCTGAATAGAAGCCTTTAAACAGCGCTGTATTGCCCTGTATGCCTACTTCATTATACGGAAGGGTTTCCCTCAGTTAACCCCGTAGTGTCCAGTACAACCGCTCTACGATCCTGCTCCTTGCACTTACACACGGCGAAGCCGCTCTCCTCAAGCTTATATAGTGGGCCTTGAAGTCACCATGTAAACTTCTATCCACAATCAGTATAAAAATAATAAATTATTTATTGAAAAAACGTTTAAATGATAAACTATCCACATTTTTGGCATGAGTTATCCACAATTGTCCACATGTTATCAACATTTTTGTGCACAACCTACTAAAAACAAAAAAAGATGAAGCAGGAATCATCCTTGCTCCATCTTTTTTCAAAAACTTATTCACAACTAGCTTTATGCTAGATAATTGATAATGATTAAACTGACGCGTAGTGACAAGCAGCAAAATGCCCTTTTCTCACTTCAAGCAGAGCTGGCTCATCCACCTTGCATTTGTTTGTCGCAATCGGACAACGCGTATGGAACTGGCAGCCTGTAGGCGGATTGATTGGGCTAGGCAAATCGCCAGTCAATACAATACGCTCACGAGTCGCTTCAATCTCCGGGTCTGGAATCGGAATAGCCGAAAGCAGAGCCCTTGTATAAGGGTGAGCAGGACTCGCGTACAACTCGCTGCTCTCTGCGAGCTCAACGATTTTACCAAGATACATAACGGCTACACGATCGCTTATATGCTTAACCATGGACAAATCATGCGCGATAAACAAGTAAGTTAAACCCATCTTGCGCTGTAGATCCATCATCAAGTTAACAACTTGCGCTTGGATAGATACGTCGAGCGCTGAGATCGGCTCATCTGCAATGATGAAGCGCGGATCAACGGCAAGCGCGCGCGCAATACCAATACGCTGTCTTTGACCGCCAGAGAATTCATGCGGATACCTTGTAGCGTGGTCTGGATTAAGACCTACGACATCAAGCAGGTTCTCAACTCTGTGCTTGCGTTCTTTCTTGCTTGCAACAAGCTTGTGAATATCAAGCGCTTCTCCGATGATGTCCATAACCGTCATACGCGGGTTTAATGATGCGTAAGGATCTTGGAATATCATTTGCATATCACGGCGAAGCTCTTTTAGCTTAGGGCCCTTCAACTTATAAATATCTTGCCCGTCGAAGTTAACACCGCCGCTAGTTGGTTCATACAGCCGCATAATAGTACGACCAGCTGTTGATTTTCCGCAGCCGGACTCACCAACTACGCCGACCGTTTCTCCTTTTTTGATGGAGAAAGATATATCATTAACAGCGTGGAGCGTCGCTCCTCCGCCTAAATTAAACGATTTACGCAAATTATTAATTTCAATTAATGGCGCACTCATACTGACACCTCCCGATTTGCATAAGGATGTGCTAGCCAGCAAGCCGACTCATGATTCTCATTGCCATCCACTGGGAGCAATTCAGGGTCATTGTCCACGCAAACCCGCATGGCTTCATCACAGCGAGCACAGAAGCTGCAGCCCGTCGGCGGCTTAATCAAATCCGGCGGCATACCGTAAATCGGTACCAACGGCTCTTCCTTCTTCTGGTCAAGACGAGGAAGGGAGCGCAGCAAGCCTCTTGTATAAGGATGCTTAGGGTTTTTGAAAATCTCCCATTTCGTACCGGTTTCCACAACCTTGCCTGCATACATAACGATAACGCGATCACACATATCTGCTACAACGCCTAAATCATGCGTAATAAGAATAATAGAAGTGCCAAGCTTTTGCTGCAAGTCCTTCATGACTCGCATAATTTGCGCTTGAATTGTAACGTCTAGCGCCGTTGTTGGCTCATCCGCAATAAGAAGCGATGGATTGCATGCAAGCGCGATAGCAATCATCGCCCGTTGACGCATGCCCCCAGAGAACTGATGCGGATACTGATTAACTCGTGAAGCAGGGTTCGGAATACCTACAAGATCAAGCATCTCAATCGCGCGTGCAGTCGCTTTTGCACCGCTTATTCCTTGATGCTTGATTAGTCCCTCTGTAATTTGACGGCCAATCGTTAGCGTAGGGTTAAGAGAGGTCATTGGATCCTGAAAGATCATCCCCATCTCTTTACCACGAATGTCCTCCATTTGATTATTGGACATTTTCAAAATTTCTTGGCCTTTAAACATAATCGATCCTTTAGTATCGGCCGGAGGCGATGGAATCAAACGCATGAGCGATTGTGCAGTTACACTTTTGCCGCAACCGGACTCCCCAACGATGGCTACTGCCTCGCCTTTGTTGACGTGAAAATTCACACCGCGAACCGCTTTAACGATACCGCCTCGAACTTTGAAATTAACACGAAGGTCTTTTACTTCAAGTAATTTCTCCATCATTGACCACCTCCTACTTCTTCATTTTCGGATCAAGCGCATCTCTCAGACCATCGCCAAAAATATTAAAGCAAAGCATCGTAACGCTTATAACTGCTGCTGGGAAAATCATTCTCCACGGATACAGTGTCCATGCTTTAATTGCATCATTTATCATCGTACCCAAAGACGCAGCAGGGGATTGAACACCTAGTCCCAAGAAGCTGAGGAATGCCTCTGCGAAGATCGCACTTGGAACAGTAAGCGTCAACGTTACGATAATCGGACCCATTGCGTTAGGAATAAGATGTCTGAATAGAATACGTGGAGTGCTTGCGCCGAGCGCTTGAGCAGCCATAACGTATTCTTGATTTTTGAGCTGCATGATCTGGCCGCGCACAATCCAAGCCATACTGATCCAACCGGTTATACTAAGCGCAAGCACGATCGTGAACATGCTCGGCTCTAATATGACAATCAAAAGAATGATAATAAGCATGCTTGGAATGGAGTATAGAACTTCACAAAAACGGTTCAATATCTCATCGACACGACCGCCGAAGTAACCCATAATTCCACCGATAATTACACCAAGAACCAAGTCTGCGAGTGCAGCATATATACCAACCTGCAGAGATATCCCTGCCCCCATCCAAGTACGGGTGAAGAGATCCCGCCCGAGATCGTCTGTACCAAACCAATAGGTAGCGTTAGGATTCAGGTTCTTTTCCTTCAAGTGATTCGTTTGAAAATCCTGCTCTGATATGATCGGGCCAAAAATCGCCATAAGGGAGACGATAAGCAGCACAATTAAACTGAACATCGCTATTTTGTTGGAACGCAGACGCAGCCAAGCATCTTTCCATGCCGAGATGCTCTCACGAACAACTACTTCCGTGTGCTTCTCATCTTTGTTCAGCTTCGCGAATTGATCCGGCGTAAAGGTCTTATCCTTCATCCTTTTCCGCCTCCTCTTGTTAGCTTGATACGCGGATCGACAAAGCCATAAGCAACGTCAGTCAAGAAACGCGCAACCATCAGGATAATTCCATAAAATAAAGTAAGCCCCATTATGAGCGTATAGTCGCGGTTAGTAATACTTTGTACAAAATATTTCCCAATTCCACCTATACCAAAAATTTGTTCGACAACAACAGAACCGGTAATAATGTTAGCGGTCATCGGTCCGATATAAGTTACTACTGGTAAAATAGCATTGCGTAGAGCATGACGAACCAAAATAATGCGGCCGCTGAGACCTTTAGCACGAGCGGTCTTAATGTAATCAGCGGATAGTACTTCTAGCATCGTTGAGCGCGTCAGACGCGCGATAAATGCAGCTGGAAGAAACGAAAGCGCAAGAACAGGCATAATAAAATCTGTAGGATCGTTAAGTCCCGATACATTGAGCCAACGCAGCTTGCTGCCTAGGACGAATTGTAAAATTGATGCTGCCAAAAAGTTGGGAATCGATACCCCAAGCACTGCAATAACAATCGTGAAGCTATCCAAAAATTTACGATGATTAAGAGCTGCAACGATGCCCAGAATCAAACCTAATGCTAGCGACACAATAACAGCAAAAAGGCCGATTTGCGCAGAGTAAATAAAGCTTTCTTTAATAATACGAGTAACGGACATATATTGCTGCTTCATTGACATCCCTAAGTCGCCATGAAGCAAATTGTTCAAATACATCAAGTATTGTTTCCATACCGGCTGATCAAGGCCGTACATTTGCAAGAGGTGCTCCCTTATTTTCTCGGGAATAGCCTTCTCCCTAATGAAGGGATCGCCCGGGATAATTTTCATAAGAAAGAACGTAGCGGACGCAAGAACAAACAACGAGACAAACATGGACAGAAACTTCTTGGATACATATTTTATCAACGCAATGGACACCTCCTTACAGAATATAAACAAGAAGTAATGCTAAAAAGTGATAAAGCCTGAATCTGTCAACAAGAAAGGGATATATGCGGACACCCCGCATATATCCCTAGCTTCAGGTGCTGGAAGGACGACTATTTCGCTTCGTAGAAACCTCTTGTGTAGTCGATGTCCCCTTTGTAGTCCAAGAAGATGTTCTTGAATCCAGGTTTAAGCATGTAAACGTTGCTGTAGTAGTAAATTGGCATGATCGGCATGTATTCCATAAGAATTTTTTCTGCCTCAGTCATAGCCGCAATACGTTCAGCTTGATCTCCACTTGCATTCGCTTTTTTGATCAAAGCGTCGTATTCAGGTGAAGCAAAACCTGTATTATTTTGACCGCCGCCAGTTACGAACATATCCAAGTAAGTCATTGGATCGTTGTAGTCAGCTCCCCAACCCGCGCGAGCGATTTGATAGTTCATTGCAGTACGGTTTTTCAATAGAACAGCAAACTCTTGGTTCTCGATACCAACTTCGATACCAAGGTTTTGACGCCACATTTCAACGATTGCTTCAGCAATTTTCTTATGGCCGTCGCTTGTGTTGAACGTCAATGTTACTTTAGGGAACTTAGCAAGCTTAAGCTCAGCTAGACCTTCAGCAAGCAATGTTTTTGCTTCGTCAACATTTTCAGTGAAGAAATCATCTTTCACTTCGTTACGGTAATCTTCTTTCAAACCGATGATGCCTGGTGGTACAAAACCAAACGAAGGAACTTCGCCGGCCATTGTTACGCTCTCAACGATTGCTTGACGATCAATCGCCATTGCAAGTGCTTTACGTACTTTTACGTTGTTGAAAGGAACTTCTTCTGTGTTGAATTGGTAGTAGTACGAGCTTGCGATACCTTTAGTAACGATCTCGTCTTTTTTAGATTCTTTTAGAACCGGAATTTGCTCAGCTGGGATTTCACCAGTTGGTTTACCAGTGTAATCAAGTTTGCCTGTTTCGTAGTTAGCAAGTTCAGTTGCAGATTCAGCGATCATTGTGAAGTCAACGCCTGCAAATTTCACTTGTGCTTTATCGTAGTAGTTTTCGTTAGGAACAAGCTTAATGGAAGTATTGTGCTGCCATTCGCTCATTTTGAAAGGACCGTTACCGATGATTGTTTTAGCATCAGCAGCCCAAGCCTCGTTGTCCTTCACAGAAGGATGAACAGGGTTGTAAACATAGAATGATGTAAGGCTCAAGAAGTATGGTGTAGGTGAAACGAGTTTAACTTCAAGCGTTTGAGCATCAAGAGCTTTGATACCCACAGCGTCTGTGTTTGTCGTTTTGCCTTCGTTATAATCTTGTGCGCCAACGATGTAGTAGAATTGGTACGCGTAAGTTGAACCTACAGCTGGATCAAGCGCGCGCTTCCAAGAGAATTCGTAGTCATTTGCAGTAACAGGGTCGCCGTTACTCCATTTTGCGTCTTTGCGGATTTTAAATGTGTAGGTTTTGCCGTCTTCTGATTTTACCCAGCTTTCAGCTGTTGCAGGAATGGATTCACCATTCTCGTTTTTACGAGTTAGACCCTCGTAGATACCAGTTGCAAGTGTACCTGATACGTTGTCTTCCATAAGTGCCGGGTCAAGTGTCGAAGGCTCAGAGTGAATGTTCATTCTGAAAACTTTCGCTTCGGATGCTCCTCCATTTGTAGCGCCGTTTGTTGCGCCGTTCGTAGCACCGTTGTTGCCTGTTTCTTCTTTAGGCGTACAACCAACAGCGACAATAGCAAGAATGAGTAAAGCAGCAATAAATGATAAAGCAGACTTTCTTGTTCTCATTGTAATCCTCCCGTTTTTTTTCTGCTCAGTTCAACAAGGCAAAATCGTCCAACTTACTCGCTTTGTACACAAACGTTTGCATCTTCTTCTAGCTTGTCCAATGCAAATATACGTATCCTCTTGAGCAATGCTAAACATTTTCCCCATTTAAACAATGAGTTTAAATATAATAATAAATTTCACTATACAACCATGTTAATTATTTATCAAGAATATGTAAGCTGTAAATTTTTGTTTATAATTACTTTTATACACTGTTCTTTAACACATTAACGCGTTTATTCAATTAATTATTCTGTTGCGTTAATGCTGTACAGCGTTTATTCAGTTAATTATTTTAATAATATTTCAGTTTAATATTTTTACAGTCATTAATTTACAAAAATAGCACTAATACTTAAAAATACAGATTAAATTGAAAATCCTTTATATTTCCATTTTATTTTAAATTACATATATATTCCACAAATATATAACGTGTTTTTTCGGTATTTATACTATAACATAAATAATAACGACCATTATATTTAATTATTATTTTTCGATCGTGCAAAATGAACGTTTTTTCATTTCAACATTGACGTTTGCTCATTTATTCCACTCAGCTTCTAACTGTATTATTTTTTTTAGATATATTATTTATGTACGGCATATAATCAAAAAAAGACCTATTCATGCATATGCACAAATAGGTCTTTTTTTATTAATAATATATTTATGATTAGTAAGTCATACCAGGGTAAAGTGGATATTGTGCCGTAAGATCACGAACCATGCCGCGCGCTTTGGAGAGCACCTCTTGATCTTGAGGGCTGTTAAGCACAAGTGCAATAACCTCAGCAATAACCTTCATTGCGTTCTCTTCCATGCCGCGAGCTGTCGCTGCAGGTGTACCAATACGAATACCGGATGTTACAAACGGGCTTGTTGGATCAAACGGAATGGCATTTTTGTTAACCGTAATGCCTACTTCATCAAGCACATGTTCTGCTACTTTTCCTGTAATGTTCAGATTGCGTGTGTCGAGCAGCATCAAGTGATTGTCTGTTCCGCCAGATACGATATTAAAGCCTTTTGCAACAAGCTCTTCCGAAAGAACTTTAGCGTTCTTAACAACTTGGGTTGCGTATTGCTTGAATTCAGGTTGAAGCGCCTCGCCGAAAGCTACTGCTTTAGCAGCGATAATGTGCATCAAAGGACCGCCTTGCGAGCCTGGGAAAACTGCTTTATCAATCGCAGCAGCCCAAGGTTGGCGACAAAGGATCATACCGCCGCGAGGTCCGCGAAGGGTTTTGTGCGTTGTAGTTGTTACAAAATGCGCATGAGGCACTGGGCTCGGGTGAAGGCCTGCAGCAACCAAACCAGCGATGTGAGCCATATCAACCATAAACAATGCGCCTACATCATTAGCAATTTTGCCAAGCTTCTCGAAATCGATTGTGCGCGGATATGCACTAGCGCCTGCAACGATCAAACGAGGACGGTGCTTGAAAGCAAGCTTGCGAACTTCTTCATAATCAATAGTGAAGGAATCTTCTTGTACACCATATGCAACAAAGTTATAAAGCAATCCAGATGCATTAACAGGGCTGCCGTGTGTCAAATGTCCGCCATGTGCTAGATTCATACCAAGCACAGTGTCGCCAGGCTGCAAAGCTGCAAGGTAAACAGCCATGTTCGCTTGTGCGCCGGAGTGTGGTTGCACGTTCGCGTGCTCAGCGCCAAAAAGCTCTTTTGCACGGTTGCGGGCAATATCCTCAACGATGTCAACATGCTCACAACCGCCATAGAAACGTTTGCTTGGGTAACCTTCTGCATATTTGTTCGTCAAAACGCTTCCCATAGCTTCCAATACCGCTTCGCTAACGATGTTCTCGGATGCGATAAGCTCGATATTGTCACGTTGACGAGTAAGTTCTAGTCCTAGAGCTTTCAATACTTCTGGGTCTTGTTTGCGCAAATTTTCCATGATTAAATTCCTCCTCAAATTAGATACCCTTTATCAAGCAAAAACGTCTTCGGTGTCCTTTAGACGCTGAAAATCAAAAAATTATGGCTATAAATCAACTATTCGCAAGTTCCAGCAGATTGCTCTACCGTTAGATTCTCGCTAAGCTCGTATACTGCTCGGGAGCCGCCTATTAACTTTGGCCTTGTGATAGCCATCGTGACATGCGCTCCGCCAATTTCACGAATCGTCGGACGAACGGGAACAGCCACCCGCTTCAAATGCATACCGATAAACGTATCACCAATATCGATGCCCGCATGCGCCTGCACCGTTTCCACCAAACAAGGCTCCTTCAGCTGACGATAGGCATAGGCTGCCATGGAACCGCCCGCTTTAGGCACTGGCACTGCACCTACAATATCAAGCCCCAATCGTTCTGCGGAAGCTTGATCAATGACAAGCGCGCGATTCAGATGCTCACAGCATTGATAAACGGGAATAAAGCCAACTTCGCTGCGAACCGTTTCAACGCCTGCGTAAATTTGTGCAGCCGTTTCAATGGTGCCCGAAGTCCCGATGCGATGACCAAGCACCTCACTAGTACTTACACCGATTACTAGCAGCTGACTCATACCAAGCTTGCCTGCCGCTGCCAGTTCCCGAACAATTTGCTCAACCTGTTCTGCAATGCTTCCTAGCTGTACGTTTTCGTCTACGTTCATTGCGAATGCCCCCTAATTAGGACTGGCTGCTGTACTGTTCTTCAATTTGTTTCACTTTACTAACACGACCGACATGACGTTCTCCATTTGAGAACGGCGTTTCAAGCCATATGCGAATAATTTCGAGTGCCACTCCAGGACCGATCACTCGTTCCCCAAGCGCCAAAACATTAGTATCATTATGCTCCCGAGTGGCTTTGGCTGAGAACATATCATTCACAAGCGCACAGCGGATGCCGCGTACTTTATTAGCCGCAATCGACATGCCGATACCTGTTCCACAAATGAGTATACCGCGCTCTGCTTTGCCGCTCGTAACAAGGTCGCATACGGGCAATGCATAGTCCGGATAATCGACGGATTGGTCACAGTTGCAACCAAGATCTTCAATTTCATGACCAAGCGATTGAAGAAACGGTACAACTTCATCCTTCAAACGATAACCTGCATGGTCAGCACCAATAGCAATTTTCAACGCAAAAGACCTCCTTAGAAATGAAACATCACAGTGCTAGTATACCTATTTTTGCCCAAAAAGACGAAAAAAGAGCAAGACATGCTTATTAGCATGCTGCTCTTTGCCCAGGCGACCGGCCGTATATTCCGATGCTCCACCGTGGTTACCCACTTCCGTCGCCAGTTACATCGGAAACCGTATATTGTCATTTTATTATATCTTATACAGCTGCAAAAATCAATCGAATGGAAGCAAAAATGGCTTCTGCAACCCTAAATACTTATCTTTTGGCAAGCTTGTCCAGCAGCTTGACGAGCGCGTCCTCTATTTCATTAGCACTGCTGCTGTATATAGCAAGCGAGCCTCCAAAAGGATCAACGATGTCAAAGCTCGGTATGCGACGCTCCAGCTCAAGCAATCGTCTTCTCTCGCCAGTCGTCAGCTGTTGGCCAAGCGCCTGCTTCATATGAAGCTCTGTATAGAGCTGCTCCAGCTCCTCAATATCCGCGAGCACTTGAGCGTCTTGATTTGCATATTCCTTTAACGTATAGATTTTGTCGACCGCTTCGGGATGCCATTGCAGCAAACCGCGCTTATGATTGACCGTCATTGTCAAAATAATATCAGCCCAACCAACCGCCTCGCTCGTCAGCGCCAGCGACGTGCTCTTATGCTCGATGTCCCGCTGCCTAAGAGTCTCCACAGCATGAGCTGACACAGGCAGTCCATCAATAGTAGATATGCCTGCGGAGCGAACGGCTACGGTGATCCCTCTCAGAGCAGCCATTCGGCGAAGCATAGCCTCTGCCATCGGTGAGCGGCATGTATTGCCTGTACATACAAATAAAATACGTTTCACACTGCCAACTCCTTTTTGCACGTTATTCCAAGCTGTTCAACGATTAAGCGAAAACACCTGCAGCGTTCCTTAGATGCTAAAGCAGCTTTGACTTGAAATTTAAAATAAGACTGCAATATTGTTCTGCTTTCTTACTTATATTCTAAAAGATAAACAAGATGCCGAACACGAACAAAATTCCTCCGCCTATGGCCTCGCCATATTCGCCAAGCTGACCGCTGACTTTACGCCCCAGCATTAAACCACATATCGACATCAGCCCGCCGAGCAGACCGATAAGTAAAACCGTCATCAACATGTTTGCAGCGAACATCCCAAGCGTAATGCCTACTGAGAACGAGTCGATACTGACGCTAAGCGAAAGCACGAGCAAGCCCCAAAAAGATTTATGGTCAAAAGATTGAACCGCCTCGCCGCGCAGCGAGCTATAAATCATATGTCCGCCGAGCAGCACTAGCAAAATGCCTGCCGCAGTCGTGGCTACATCTCCAAGCAAGGAGCCCACGTATTGACCTGTAAAAATACCTGCCAGCGGCATGATCATATGAAACAACGCAGTTACAATGCCCAGCTTCAAAATATCTCGCAGCCTTATGCCTTTGAGCCCTATGCCGAGCCCAAGAGAAAATGCGTCTAGACTGAGTGCCACCGCAATAATAAGCAGCGTCAAAAACTGTCCAGCTTGTAATTGTGCTTCAATCACAGCCTATCTCCCCCATGTCCGCTTGTAGTCTTTACCAAACATATGCGGACATGAGGACAAACATACTAGTGCGGTTTCAAGCTAATTCAGTTTCAAAAATGATCGTTCCCCTTAGAACACTTTCTATACACGAATAATTCGGTTTCCAGCCGCTTTGGCCAACCGATTCATAAGCGCTGCGCCGATCCCATGCTCCGTGCAGCCCTCTGCCCAAATACGCTGAGCGCCTGCCCCGTCAAAATCACGCAATGCGGCATAAAGCTGATGCGCTGCTGTGCCAAGCTCCGCCTCGCTGCCTAATGAGAAAACATGATCTGCATCGTAGCGATTCAATCTCTCTTCGAAAGCAAGTACGCCAGTTACCTCGCCGCGCATCTTTGCAGCTTCTACTTGATCTTGAATGTAAGCTGCGACAGCTTCAAAATGTCCTTGCACAAGCTCAAGCTCCCCTTGTGGCGCATAATGAGTATATTTCATGCCTGGTGATCGCGGAGCCGACTCCGGTTCTTCTATCGAGGCACTATCAATCAACGCATGGGGTGCCGCTTCTTGAAGCGCTTCGCGCGTAATGCCGCCTGGCCGCAAAATACGAATGCCATGCTCGCCAGCAAGCTCAATTACAGTAGATTCCAGGCCGACGCCTGTTGCACCGTCATCAACAAGACCATCGATCCGCCCATCCAGATCCTCCAGCACATGCTCAGCAAGTGTTGGGCTTGGCCTTCCAGAACGATTGGCGCTTGGTGCAGCAATTGGACAATCTGCGATCTCAAGCAGCGCAAGCGCTGTTCTATGATCCGGTATTCGAATACCAACGGTAGACAGTCCAGCCGTTACGAGCGGCGATAACGCATCCTCACGAACGGGCAGTACAATGGTAAGTGGCCCTGGCCAAAACTGTTCCATCAACGATGAAGCCAGCTCCGAATACGGCAGCACCAGCTCATCTAACTGCTTGCGACCCGCAATATGCACAATGAGAGGGTTGTCCGATGGACGTCCCTTTGCGGTGAATATCCGCTCAACCGCCGCCGAGCTGCGAGCATCCGATCCAAGCCCATAAACCGTCTCCGTAGGGAAAGCAATAATACCGCCTTCTCTTAATTGGCTGGCAGCTTCCGATAATTGTTCGCGCAGCTGAGAATCATGAGCCTGCTTTACGCGCCATACATTTGTTTTAGTCATCTCTATCCTTCAATCCTTGCTCTTAATTGAAATTGTTCATTCATTCGTTATTATAGCATAAGCACCCGCAAACAAGCAGAAACGACAACTGCACCTTTACATTCAAAGGTGCAGCTGTCGTTTCTTATGAAAACAATGATTTAATCCAATTGATAAAAGATTCGATCATTTCCCAAATAAAAAATTTTGCTTCCGGCGCTTCGCCTTGGGAAGGAGTATCTGCTGGAGCTGCTGCTAAGGAAGCTGTCTTAGCCGCTGCACTATTCGATTTCACAACTGATGCTTGCTCTGTCTCTGTTCCAGCTGCTGCTGATGCTTCACCGCTTACAGCATCGATAAAACATAACGGCGGGAACAATACACACCACCAATTTTGTCCGCCGCCTTCACCAAGTGTAATACGAAGGGCTTCATAGTCGCCAGCAGGGTAAACTTGATTGCCGTACATTTTTGTCGGGAACGGTACCATTCCAAGCTCTGCGGATGAGCCATATTCAAAGCCGCGGCTCTTTAGCACTTCTGCTGTAATGCGTTCAATTTCAGGCATATTGGCGAGAATCGTCTGACGTGCTTCCTCAATCGTCTGAGGTCCCGTCACCCAGCTATTCATCGCTTTAACGATTTCATCCCGGACAAGACGTTTCACGACTTGATCAGCAGGATTATCGGAATTGGCTAAAATACGAAGGCGAATGGCTTCCTGCGGAATTTCTCCGCCTGCAACCGCAGCATCCATTTGCTGAGCTTCCCAGCTCATAATTAAAATGATAAGTGCAAAAATAATAAAACCATATGATTTGCGATAAACAAATTTATTAGCCTTACCCGAATTAGAATGAGCGGATTTAGAAATATTGGAATAGGAATGAATAGAATAATGGCTGGACATATAACACAAGCTCCTCTCGTCGCACCCGTCAGTGCGTCTGCTTGCGTTCCGGAACGTATCTATCCGTCATTATGTCCGTTATGCTTAATATATAAACCTATCAATCTATCTATTATTTATCTTATCGCAGACGCTCTTCTAGCAAGTTATACTATTTTCAATAAATGAGAAGGATGGATGAAGAATGGATTTCCAAAATACTTATGCAGCGTATCGACCGCTGCTCCATTCCATTGCTTATCGGATGCTTGGCACATTCAGCGAGGCCGAGGATTTGGTCCAGGATGTGTTTGCAGACTACAGCCTTTTGGACCCTAGTGAAATTAAAAATGAGAAGGCCTATCTCGTTCGAATGCTCACTAACCGCTCGATCAATCTCAGCCAATCCGCTCGCAAAAGAAAAGAAGTATATGTTGGACAGTGGCTGCCCGAACCAGACGTCAGCACCGTAAAACAAGACCCTGCTGAAATTTATGCGGAGCATGAAGAGATTTCCTACGCGCTGCTTGTCATGCTTGAGCAGCTTACAGCCGTTGAACGGGCTGTGTTTATTTTAAGAGAATCGCTTCAGTACGATTATGAGGATATTGGTTCATGCTTACATAAAACGACAGCAAACTGTCGTAAAATATACAGCCGAGCCAAAGAGAAGCTTCAGGAAGATAGATCGATGCTTCCCATGAACACGGATAAAGCCGAGACCCTCGCTGTTGCCTTCATGGAAGCAGCTTCCTCCGGAAATTTCGAGAAACTGATTTCTCTTTTATCCGAAGAAGCGATTCTTGTTTCCGATGGAGGAGGCAAGGTACGTGCAGCTATTTTCGCTATTATTAGCAGAGAAAGAGTCATCGCCTTTTTGAAGGGTGTCATTCCCAAGACCTTCTTGGGAGATGGCCATCAATTCGCTGACGTGAACGGACAAGCTGGTGTCATCGTTAACCAAGCCGGTATGCCAAGAAGTGTGATCAGCTTTCGGCTCGATGAGGAAGGGCAGAAGGTTGAGCGGATTTATGTCCTGTTGAACCCTGATAAGCTGAAGCATGTTCGGATCGAATGACCATTTGAAAATTTACGAACCGCCAATTTCGAACACAGCATGACTAAAGTATGACTAAACAAAGACGACTAAATAAAAATTTTTTTAACCTTCTGTCACAACCGATAACTGTGTTTTGTCTTAGAGGATGAAAGCAAATAATTAGAACATAGAGGAGAATGAGGAACATGACAGAAAGAGTCCAAATAGCTAAAGAAATACCTGCTGCATATCAGGCAATGAGCGGATTGGAGAAATACCTAGGCACTACGAGCATCGACAAGCAGCTGCTAGAATTGATTAAAATTCGCGCATCGCAAATAAATGGCTGTGCTTTCTGCATTAATATGCACACGAAAGACGCAAGAAGCTTGGGCGAGACTGAGCAGCGAATTTACGCATTGAGCGCTTGGCGCGATACGCCTTACTTTACGAAGGAGGAGCGAGCGGTACTCGCTTTGACAGAGGCTGTCACAGTCATTACGAAGGAGCATGTGCCCGATGCGGTATATGAAGAAGTTGCCCGGTATTTCGAGAGCAAACAAGTCGGCGAGATTATTATGGCTATTATTACGATCAACGGGTGGAACCGTCTTGCGATAAGCACCGGTATGATGCCGGAATAAGTGTGAGCTGATAACATTGAGGGAAAAGCGCTAAGTGATGGGTTACAGCGGAAATGGATCTAGAATGTAGGCTTATGTTTGCTCATGAGCTACAAAAAAGCGGTAAATGATGTGTTCGAGCGAAAATAAATCCAGAAAATAGATTTATTTTGCTGAGCCCAGTCAGGCTGCTGCTTGAAAATGGCTGCTTTAAATGAAATAGAGGCTTTCCCGAAGTAGATAAATCTACTTTTGGGGAAGCCTCTTTTGCTGCAAGCGAAGTTAACTCCTCGTTGCAATGACATGGCGCTCGATTCCAGCGTAGTCACTGATGATTCGAATGTCGTCCCATTGGGACATTTCGCGCATCATGTCGGCAACGATGCGAGGCTGGCCCATGCCGAGCTCGAATGCGACGATGCGAGGCATCTGCGCGAGCAGCGGAAGCTGCTCCAGCATGCGCCGGTACGGGATCAACCCGTCCGGCCCGCCTTCCAGCGCGAGATGCGGCTCATAGTCGCGAACTTCGCGCTGCAGCTCTAACATATCCGCCGCCGGTATATACGGCGGATTGGATACAAGCACGTCGATGCGAAGCTCGCCGTGCTGCAGTTCACCCTGCTCATGCCCATGTACAAATGGCATGAGCAGGTCGCCCTGCACGAATGTCAACCGATCCGCCGCTTCATGGCGGATCGCGTTCGTGCGGGCGACTGCCAGCGCGTCCAGCGATAGATCGGACGCGCATACGCGCCATGCGTGACGCTGCGAAGCTAGCGTCACGGCAATGGCGCCGCTGCCTGTGCCGACGTCGACAATCGTCGGCGGCTGCATATCCCCTGCAATCAGCGCAGGGGGCCAAATAAGATCAGCTGCTTCAAGCACAGCCTCAACGAGCAGCTCTGTTTCCGGACGCGGAATGAGCACGGCAGGCGAGACTGTAAATGGCCGCCCATAAAACCATTGCTCACCTATAATATATTGAACAGGCTCCCCAGCAGCCTTACGACGTATGAGGCCTTCCCATTCTGCTAACCGCTCTGCAGGAAATAACTCACTGCCATCACGCAGCAATGCTGCTCGATCCATATTCAGCAAATGCATGAGCAGAAGCTCTGCATTGTTGCGCGGCTCTTCCACCGCTTCCGATTGCAAAATCGCTGTCGCTTGCATGCAAGCTTGCCGCAATGTTAATGGCGCAACAAACCATTGCTCCTCCGAATGCTTGCTCATACCTGCATCGCCCTTCCCACTTTAAAGTAACTTCCTTCTCCTTCATGCAGCAACTATAGCCAATCTTTTGCCATTACTGCCTCACAGCTAGCAGCACATTCGACTATAATTCACTGCCATGCCCGATCTATTTATGTGCTCCACACGACCACATGCTTTGCCTTCGCTACCCCAAACCGAACAAAACGCCAGACCGCTGATTGCTTATTGTAAGCAACCAGCGACCCAGCGCAAATTTGTTAAGCCATTTCACGTTCCATAAGATCAGCTTGCTCTGCAATCGTCAGGGAGGAAATAACCTCTGTCAAATCGCCGTTCATCACTGAATCCAGCTTATGAAGCGTTAATCCGATACGGTGATCCGTTACACGGCTTTGCGGGAAATTGTATGTGCGAATACGTTCGCTGCGATCTCCCGTTCCAACCTTGCTCTTACGCTCGCCCGCATACTTTGCTTCTTCCTCTTGACGGCGAACATCAGAGATACGTGCACGAAGCACGGCAAGTGCCTTCGCTTTGTTCTCATTCTGTGATTTGCCATCTTGGCAAGTCGCCATAATGCCGGTTGGAACGTGCAATACACGTACCGCGGATTTCGTCGTATTAACGGATTGACCGCCCGCTCCACTGGAGCAGAAAGTATCCACGCGAATATCCTTGTCGAAAATTTCAATCTCCACATCCTCAACCTCAGGCATAACAGCTACCGTAGATGTTGATGTATGAATACGGCCGCCTGATTCCGTTACTGGAATCCTTTGTACGCGATGAGCGCCGCTTTCGAATTTCATCTTGCTGTACGCGCCTTTGCCCGTAATCATAAAGATTACCTCTTTAAATCCGCCAACGTCGTTCTCGCTGAAATCCATTAGCTCTACACGCCAGCCTTGTGCATCAGCAAACTTTGTATACATACGATATAACTCATATGCGAACAATGCTGCTTCGTCTCCGCCAGCCGCACCACGAATTTCGACAATAACGTTCTTGTCATCATTAGGGTCCTTCGGCAATAGAACGATACGAATTTGCTCATCAAGCTCAGCTTGACGTTTGCTCAATTCGTCGATTTCCATTTTAACCATTTCACGCATTTCGTCATCGAGTTTCTCAGCTTGCATCAGCTTAGCGTCGTCCAGCTGCTCGGTAACTTGTTTATATTCCGTAAAGGCATCATATGCCTCTTGTAAATCCGACTGCTCCTTGGAAAGCTCTCTAAGCCGCTTGGGATCACTGGATACATCTGGATCACACAATAGCTCACTCAGCTTCTCATACCGGTCTGCGAGTGCTTGTAAACGGTCAAACACGATCATTCACCTCTGTTTATTCCATTAGGATAATGTTCATTATACCATATCATCGAGTTTCTATCGACTGCTGGTTTCGATTTACAGCCAGCTAATCATGCCCATTTTTACGAACCGCTTCAATCTTCATATGCCAGGCAACCGCCATTGGTTACTGAGCATCCAGCATGAATCCTGATTGCAACAAAACCCTGTAAGCGCAAAGCTGCACTTACAGGGCTCTATTGTTCCCCTAATATTTACACGTTAAAACGGAAATGGATAACATCGCCGTCACGAACGACATATTCTTTGCCCTCAAGACGAACTTGCCCCTTCTCACGAGCCGCTACCATCGAACCCGCAGCCGCAAGATCTGTAAAGGAAACAACCTCAGCACGAATGAATCCACGTTCGAAATCGGTATGAATAACGCCAGCCGCCTGCGGCGCTTTTGTTCCACTGCGAATCGTCCATGCGCGAACCTCTTGTACACCTGCTGTGAAGTAAGTGTATAGGCCAAGCAGTTTGTAAGCTGCGCTGATCAAACGGTTCAAGCCCGACTCCGACATGCCAAGCTCCTCAAGGAACATTTCTTTGTCTTCGCCTTCAAGCTCAGCAATCTCAGCTTCAACCTTCGCGCTGATTGGCACAACTTCAGCACCTTCAGCAGCTGCAAATTCGCGTACTTTTTGTACGTACTCATTGCCGTCTGAATTTGAAACTTCGTCTTCACTCACGTTAGCGGCATACAAAACCGTCTTCATTGTCAGCAAATGCAAATCACGAACAAGCAGCTTCTCATCATCGCTCAGCTCTAGGCTGCGAGCAGGCTTATCGTTGTACAATGCTTCCTTGATGCGTTCAAGCACTTCGATTTCCTGAGCAACTTTTTTGTCTCCGCCCTTAAGGTTTTTACGGGAGCGTTCAATCTTTTTATCAACCGAATCAATATCCGCCAAAATAAGCTCCAAATTAATCGTTTGAATATCGCTAATTGGATCTACCTTGCCAGATACATGCGTAATGTTGTCATCTTGGAAGCAGCGAACCACATGAACAATGGCGTCTACCTCACGGATATGCGCCAAAAATTTATTTCCCAAGCCTTCGCCTTTGCTTGCACCAGCAACCAATCCGGCAATATCTACAAACTCAAACGCTGTAGGCACGATGCTCTTAGGAACAACAAGCTCAACCAGCTTGTCCAAACGCTCATCCGGTACTTCAACAACACCAACGTTAGGATCTATTGTACAAAAAGGATAATTGGCAGATTCTGCTCCTGCTTGTGTAATTGCGTTAAACAATGTTGATTTGCCGACGTTGGGCAAACCTACTATTCCTGCTTTCAATGCCATGCTATAAGACACCCCTATTTTCCCGAAAGTAAACAACTCCAGCTATTATACCCCAGCGTCACCTACTTTGAAAGTGCCATCCGTCAAGCCTAAACGGCATTTGATGGCTTCCTTGGCAAATGAAGACGGTTTTCTGAACGATAAAAGCATTGTAAGTTGTGAAAACCTATAAAACCCTGCATTTGAACAGCCGTTTGTTTTTAACCCGTTTTATACCCCTAAACGGTATTGTATTTGTGCCTCGCCGCAAGATAGTCACTTCTGAGAATGATAAGCCGCGCTGCGGAAATACTATGTTGGCGCTGGCTTAAGCTGTGCGCACAAGCACCTAAAATTTGAGGAGGCAAGCTTATGGAAAATCAGACTCATAAGGGCAATTACAAAGGAACGACGAATATGAAAGCCAAAAATCAAGATATGGCATTCGTAAACGATACCATTGAGGATGCGAAATCAGTAACAAATTTTACCTCGAAAAAGAAGAAAACGGATTAAAGGATAACTTCCAAGCCCTTATCTATAAAAAACCTGGGTTCTGCAAGCGTATCATCCACTTGTAGAATCCAGGTTTCTTGTATTAAGAATACATTACATCCGAAGCGGCGCTTCTTGCAGCTCTGCGCGCGATTGAAGGTAACGGAAAAACGCTACCGATGCTTCGCCTCGCGTCACTTGTTTCTTAGGCAAAAACTTGCCATCCGATAAGCTCATAATTTTGAGACCTACAACAATGGCTGCCTGCCCCTTATTCTGGATCTGATCAGAGTCTTTAAACGAGGCTTTAAAAATATGATCATAATTCGCAAGCGCGTTATAACCAAGTGCTCGCACGATCAGCTCCGCCATCTCATCACGGGATACTTTACCGCTAGGGTTAAAGGAGCCATCCCCAACATCTATCAAATTTTGTTCCAATGCACTTTCAACATAAACGAAATAGCTGGAATCCGCAGCTACATCATTAAATGAGGCTTTACCACCAAGCTGATTACTGAAGGACATCGAGAGCGGCGATACTCCGCTGCTGCGCGCTAATACCAGCATTTTAATCAGCTCTCCGCGTGTAACCGCCTCATTAGGACGCACAAGACCATCTTTCACATCAAGCGCTTTGTATGCAACCATTAGTTCAAGCTGACGCTGTGCAAAGTGTCCATCAATATCCTTAGCCTTCGGCTTCTCGAGCTGTGTGACATCACCTGTTTCCCGATTTCGCCAACCTCCCGTTACTGCATCAAGGAACACCGACTCATCCATAAGCTTAGGCACTAATTGGTATACTAGTTCTGCCTCTGTCTTTCTATCCACTTCGTCGCCTCTCATTTCTCCAGAAGCAATCATTAACTTATATTTTTCAATTGGAATAGGCTGCCCGTTCCATGTGAAGCTTTGCACAAGCCGATACGTAAGCTGTGTTCGGTAATAATTCAGCCAGTTGTCAACTGCCTGCTCCTTCTTAATCAAAGCAGGAGCCTCAGCTGGATATTCAAAGTTCGACAAATTAGCATCGTAATTTACAACTTCCCCAGTGCTTGAATGAATCGACAAGTTAATGTTGTCATATTCAACCACTGCGCCATAGATTTTGTGTACAAAATTGAAATAGTATTGACTAGGCTGCCCTGCGACAATCCCCTCATATTGCTTCGGATCAGGTTTGACCAGATATAGTTCATCCGTTAGCCATGGCAGACGTTTCTTAATTGCCTCTACCGCTGCTGTAGTCGCTTGCTCTAGCGTCACCTCTGTCCCGCCTGATTGACTTTGTTCGTTATACATATACGTATTGAAATGGCGAACCTCTCCAGTGCGACCGTTAACGGAAGCTGAAGCTGAGCCCACTTCCTTGCCATCCTTTTTCACTATCCAATTCAGCTGCCAATAAGCTTCGGTTTCACCTGTGCTCTCATTGCTATTTTCACTGTAGTTGGAACCATTCAGCTCCACCCCTGCCGGCAGCGCAAAAGCAGCTTTTACCGCATCTATCGCTTGCTTCTCGGTAACTGCCCCCGCCTTCGGCTTTTCGCCTAAAGGTTTCTCGGATATAGGTGTTTCCGATATCGTTCCCGCTCTAAAATAACTGTCTCTCGACTGATCCTTTAGCTGGCCAGTCACCGCATCGATCGATATAGGCTGAAGCTCATAACTAAGCAAAGGTTTCCTTTTCCCCTGCATATTGTAAGGCACTATATAAGCTAACAGTGGAGCTGCTGCTGCTCGCAGCTTTTCATTTGCCTCTGCTGCAGACAGCTTTGCATCTACTTTCGGGAAAATAATTGTATCATCCCACTGCAAGGAAAATCTTCGGACATGCCCCTCACTATCCACTTCAAGCTCTATGTAGTTATCTACATAGGGTATGTCATTCACCAACCGATCATAACGAATGGAATGCACAACCTCACCCGTTAGCGGTGGACGCAGTTGAACACCATAGTCAGGATTGTACTGAATTTGTCCTTTATAATCAGCTGCGATTTTATCTATGAATTGGAGCGCAATCTGCTGAGCGGCATCACGTTCAACCTTAAGCGGATACGTTGGTTTGGCAGATGGGTTATCGGTATAAGAGTTGAACTCAAGAAGCTGACCTTTATCCGCATGAATACGAACGTAGATGCTTCCCAAGTGCTTGCCGTTCACCTTTTTCACGAAATCCAGTCCCCAAGCATTGCGTTTGCCGCTAGCCATCACTTCCATATTAAGACTAGCCCCTTGGAGGACATACTCCTTCGGAATGCTTACATACTGCCTCGCTAGCGCTTCCGCTTTCTCTTTCGTTATTGCTACATCAACTGGAGCTGCAAATCCTTCTTTCATGATGTCTCCTTCCGACGATGGCACGGCATTTGCTGCTGCATTCGTCACTGCTGGCTTGTTTGAGCTTTCAGCAAATGCCGTTGCTGGCAACATACTCATAAGCATCGCTGTTGATAGCACTACCGCAAGCCTCTTTCGATGATTGATCCTCACTGCTTCACCCTCCAATGCTTTTCCAATTTATTCATAAATTAGACGCGCCATACATTGCGGAAGTTGCACAATAAGCGAAAAAAGACTGCCCAAGGCGCTTGTCCTTTAGGCAGTCTTTTACAATATACAGTTAAAACTGCTACGCCGTTTTTCTACGTTCAATATATGCCCATATTTTTTGCAAAATATAAATACCGAGCCAAGAGAACAATATAATAAACAGGGGCATAACGGTAAAGTTATATCGATATTCCGGTACGAACACAAGCCTAATCATCGTCATGACGAAGATGACCACCGCCAGCATGGCTGCAGGATGTCTCCATCTCCATATAAGCGCAAGCAGAGGAATAATCGTGCTGTATATAATCAGTACATGTAAGTATGCTACCTTCGGATAGGCATGGTACATAGGAGAATGACCTGAGCCGAAGAACATATGCGTATAAGTATATTTAAGCTTTCCTACCGTATACCATTTTACATATTTCCAGGTTTGCTGCGTGAAGCCGGCCTTGATGCGCGCCCATGCAACCTCATCCTGCGTCAATCCCGTTGGATCAACAATCTTGTCAGTATAATCTTTATTCGGATAAGTACCCGCTTTGAACGGATTGGACTGAGAAGCAGTCAATACAAATTCATTTAATGAAACGACATTTCTTATCCACCAAGGAAGCATCGTAGCCGATAAGCATAGTCCAGTAATAACACCCATTAATAAAACTTTTTTGAAAATAGCCCATTTGGATATAACCTCGGTCTGCACACCCGATTTCTTCTTGAACCATTTCTGCAGCAAAAACACTCCGTACAAAGGAACAAAAATCGGTAAAAATTCCGCCCTAACAAGTACTGTCAGGCCTAACAAGATACCCGCAAACGCAGCATCACGCTTTCGTTCGGTACGAAAGGCATATAACTGCATAGACAGATAGGCCATTAAGAGAAATAATGCGAGCGTTTCTGTGAGAACTGCTCCATTTGCCCAAATGAAGGGATGATAAATTGCACTAATAAAAAACGCAACAATTGCCACCCATTTGTTTCTTGTTGCCTGCATCGCAATCATATAAATGATAATGAGTGTAGCCATGCTAATTAACACCTGTACCCAGCGAATAAGAGGGAACGGCTCTACGCCGATTTGATCAGCCACCAGATACATACCCGTCATGAACAGTGGATAACCCGGTGTTACCCTTGCATTTGGAACCTCTTCCTTGTAGGCGTAAATGCCTTCATCAAGCAACCGGTGCACCATCTCATCGTAATACTTCGAATCATGTGAAATGTTATGTTTGACCGATGTAAGAAAATCAACCCTCAGCCACAAGGCAAGCATAAAAATAAGAACGATCGCTATCGTCCATGCTTTGTTTTTCCTAACCCATTCCACCACGTAAATTGATCCTCCCCAATGTTGAAAGCGGCTTATTTCCAAGCGAGTACAATTACACCCGCCAAAATAATAGCTGCGCCTATCCAGCGCTGCAGCGGTACCGATTCGTTAAATATAAATACAGCTGCAACCAGCGCTATTACATAAGCCAAGCTTTGCAGCGGATAGGCAAGGCTAAGCGGCAGCTTCTTGAGTACGTACAACCAAAGAACGGTAGCAATTCCGTACAAAACAAGTCCTGACCATATATGAGGCGACCACAATAACGATACCCATGTGTCGCCTTTCGCCGTATCCATTTTGTTCATTCCTGTTTTCCACAATAACTGGCCAGAAACAAGCAGCAAAATATTAAGAAACAATATGATATATGCCATTATGAATCCGACCTTTTGCGCTCATGCAGCTCGTGATGTAAAATTCCAAGCTCTTGTGTAAGACGAATAACCTTCTCCGACAATTTGGATACAATGACTGTAAGATGCAAAATAAGCATAATACAAAATAAAATTCCGACTAGAAAAAGCAATGCCGGCGCATAAGCGATACCAATCGCGTGGGCCAGCGTATCAATAATCTGGACGCGTACGGACAATATCAGCATCACTACACCAAACAACAGCCAGAGCATTGAATACTGCTCACGGAGCAATCTCCGGTTAATCAACATAATCAGCACGAACAAAAAAACCACACTTGTGATAATCCACAAGGCTTGCATGGTGTATCCTCCTTAAAGTTTGCAGAGCAAACTCTCATCGTAAGCATTTTTCTAAGATTGAACCTCGACTGGCTTCGTTGCTTTCAAGCTGCGAATGAATAGCGACAATGTTACCTTAACCATATAATAAACCGAACGCATCGCATTTATTGATGACGTACCGCCTGTACGTGCTTCCATTACGACAGCTACTTCGCTTGTACGCAATCCGCTGCGATGAATGAGCACGATGGAATCCACTTCTGGATAGTCTGTCGCATAATCGCTTTGGAATACAGCAATCGCACGTTTATTTGCAGCGCGGAACCCTGAGGTAACGTCCAGCACACGCTTGCGTGTCATTGCAGTAACAATAGTAGATAAAATCTTGATACCGACTCTGCGCGTTGCAGAGGACAAGAAGCCGGTTTGTTCAATAAAACGTGAACCAATCGCCAAATCCGCTTTCCCGCTAAGCACGGGGTCCAAAATCAAATGAAGCTGCTCCGCCTTATGCTGACCGTCGCCATCCACTTGAACGGCAACATCATAGTCATAGCGGTGGGCATAACGATATCCCGTCTGCATAGCTCCGCCGATGCCCAAATTGGTCGGAAGTGTAATAACAGAAGCACCATTCGCTTCAGCTACTTCACGTGTACGGTCTTTGGAGCCATCATTAATGACTAGAATATGAGCAGATGGGCAATGTGTCTTCACATCATGTATCACATGGCTTATGCTATGCTCTTCATTATAAGCCGGAATAATGATCAAAATTTTTGAAGATGTCATACCTTGCCGCAGGGACTCTCCGGTAACCGTTTTGTCCTTTTTCGTACTGACTGCGTTCACTACATCACCACTCCATAAATCAAAGTTAGGGCACGCTGCTGCGTACAATTATTTTTAATTCTACTAACTAAATTAGTATAAAGCAACAGATAAGGTTGGTATAAACGCTTATTATTTCCTTAACATTTGCTTAATTAGGTCGAATTTTACATTCACACTTAGTACCTTTTATACCAATATTATCTTACTGAAAATAAGAGTTTCCAGAAAAAAAATATCGCCTGACACCAGTTGCTCACTGATACCAGACGATATTAAGACGGTTATTTATTACAAAATGTTGCTTACATTTGGCCGGAAATTTTTGCTTTCAAAGCATCTTTGGATTGTACGCCAACCATTTTGTCAACGGGTTGACCGTCTTTGAACAAAATCAATGTTGGGATACTCATAACGCCGAATTGTGAAGCAAGTTCTGGCTGCTCATCAACGTTAATTTTAGCAATTACTGCTTGGCCTTCCAGCTCAGCGGAAAGCTCCTCAACGATTGGTAGCTGCATTTTGCAAGGTCCACACCAAGGTGCCCAAAAATCTACAAGAGAAACGCCGTTTTGAATGGACTCGTTAAAGTTTTCTTTCGTCAATGCTACTGCCATTTCAATCATCCTCTCCAAACAATGTGTATGATAAAGGGAATACCCGTCTCACCGTTAAATGAAACATCATTTGCTAACCGCATGCGTGAATTTGCTTCAACACATCCTGAATCGTAATCGCGCTAAAATGACTTTCCAACTGCTTCTCCGCTGTACAAAATATGCCGAACATCACTTGATTCATATTCGACCCAACAACACAATCCATCTCTGGGTTGCCCGAGCACCAGCTCGGAATTAGCGAGCCTTGTGCCATCACGCGATAGATATCGGCAAGTGTTACCACATTAGGGTCAATCGTCAGCCTATAGCCGCCTCCTGAGCCTTCACGGGTATCTACATATCCACTGCGGCGCAAACCACCCATTACCTTGCGAACACGAGCAGAATGTGTGCCGACATTCTCGGCGATCATATCACTGCTAGCCATTCTTTCCGGTAAATAAGCCAAGTAAACGAGACTGTGTACGGCAATCGTAAATTCGCTGTTCACTGTTTAAGGGCCTCCCTGCTTTATACTGTAATTTTATCCGTTACAGTTAAGTTTGTCAATAGGTCAGGTCGCCATCTCGCTTTCTTAGGATACGGCAGGAGCAATCACGTTATTCCCCAACAGATTTTGGATTAACGGCAAATGTTTTTTTGGGTTTTCTGTCATGTTTGAAGGCTTCTGCTGAATAAATATGAAAGGTGCATCCTTAATTGATTTGAACGTATAAGAAGACATTCAAATCCAATGGGCACATGGCTTCCTACACTAGTTTTACATTGTAAAACTTTAAGGAGGTGACGCATAATGGCGTTATTTTGGAATCGATGGATAGTCATTCGTACGGAAGGGGGTTCTAGATCGGAGCTCATAGACCGATTGGAAGCTCATTTCAAAACAAATGGTTTGAAAACCAAAATCACCATTGAGGGCAATTCCTTGAAACGGATTCATGTGCTTAAAAAGGATGCCGATCTCGCCAAGACGCTGCTGGACGCGTTTGACGAGGAACATTAAGATGTGCGGCAAAGCTTTGCCAAGCAGCGGCACCCTTGCAGGGCAGCCGCTGCTTGTGCTGCTTCCCTAGGACGAGCGTCCCACTACGGATGAATTCCTCATAAAACGATAGCCCTTACGGACGCCGTTCAGCACCCATTCGGGAACCGGAATCGGTTTTTTGGATAGAAAAGGCATGTAAATACGATTGTAGGCTTTCTTCAAATCATCCCACATCGTGCACGGCTCTTCCTTCAAAAAATCTGAAATATCAAGCACGATGCCTCTTCCATCCTTAATCATTACATTTTTTCCATGCACATCATGCGGGAACAAACCACGGGATCTTGCATACTCCAGCGCTAGATCAATATCTTCTATCGCCTTTTTTGGTATTGCTGCTCCATCAATGATGCACTGATATAAGGTCTTTCCCTTTAATCGCTTTAAAATCAAATAATAATGGCCTTTATGTTCTCCGGCATGATAACAAGTTGAAAAGGCAGGATGCGTGCCAATTCGCCGGTAAACCTCGCATTCACTCTCCCAGCCGTCGCGGCCTGGCGCATAAACCTTCACAGCTATATCCGAATAATCCTGATGTGTAAATACGCCTGCGTAATTGCCCGCCCCAAGCAGTCTCCAACCTCGCGGCGTCTCCGCTACCCGGATTGGATTTGTGGGGTCAACGCTATCAAGCACAAGCTCCGAGAGCAATGACTGCTCCATAAGAGCAATAAACGTATTCAGCTGCTTCTCCTCCATAGTAAGTACTCCTCTTCTCCCTATCTACATACATGCTTTCCTTTCATTGTAAGACCAGCAGCTGCAAAAATAAAGACCGCACCAAAAAGCTTTACAGCCCTTTTGCACGGTCTCGCTTCAAACTTGATCCTAATGGCCTCCACTTACTACTTTCAGTCCGATAACGCCTGAGATAATCATAGAGAGAAACAACATCTTGCGCCAATTTCTCGACTCTCCAAAAATGACCATACCCAGCACTACGCTGCCTATCGAGCCGATTCCGGTCCATATCCCATATGCCGTACTAATTGGAATCGTCTGTAACGCTTTAGATAAGAAGAAAAAGCTCACGAAACCAGCGCCAATCGCCCCTACCGTTCCCTTCCAGCGTTTAAAGCCATCAGAGAGCTTCATGAAAGTAACGCCGGCGACCTCACCGAAGCCTGATATGATTAAAAATACCCATGCCATTTTATGAACCCACCTTATCTTGTTCTATGTTGGTTACAGCCTTTGGTGCTTTGTCAGGAGCTGGCTTGTCATTTGACACAAGCTTAAGTCCAACTATGCCCCCTACAAGCAATGCGATAAAGAACAAACGCCAAAAATCAGCCGGCTCATTCAGTATAATAATGCCTGCGAGAACAGTGCCTACTGTTCCAATTCCCGTAAACATAGCATAGGCAACGCCAATCTCAATCGTACGCATTGCGCGGGCAAACAGCATAAAGCTTAGGACAAGCAGCACCACTGTTATTATGCTTGGAACAAGCACTGTAAAGCCCTCCGAATATTTGAGGCCAAACGTCCAGCCTACCTCAAGAAACCCCGCTAATAATAAAAAGACCCATTGCATTTTTTTCAATCCTCTCTCGCTGTCATCGTCCAAATCTGCCATAATGATTGCCACACCATTTGCTTCCTTTTCTCAAGCAGCTCTTTTCCATATATTTGATTCTCAACAAGGATGCCATCTACACATACATAAAAGGTAGCAATTAACCGTTCCGTCTCTTCCAGGTTAAACAACCCTTGTGACGCTCCCTTTTCCAGCACGCTAATAATTCCCTTGTTCAGTTCATACTCATAGCGCAATAAATCTTGATTGAGCTGATCGCGCAAATGGCGCGGCGGTACAAGCATCGTTTTCTTCAAGAAAGCTTGACCTGTCGTTAAATGAGTGAGATCGGTAAAAAAAGTAAACAGTCGATGTACTTGCTCCTTAATCGGCGCCTGATCCATATCTTGAAGAAGCTCTATAAACTGATTATGCTCTTCAACAATCATTTCCTGAATGAGCTGCAAGAACAGTTGTTCTTTCGATTTATAATGTGCATATATGGACGGCGTCTTAATGCCCACTGCCTTAGCAATTTCTGACAAGGATGCCCCCTCATAGCCTGATTCTGCAAACATCGTCAGCGCCGCCAGCTTTATTCGTTCCGACGTTGTTAATTCAGCACTCATGTCATTCCCTCCGATCCGCTTTCGTTCCCCTGCCTAACGAACGTTAGTTTTTCACAAATTTTAAAGTGAAATAATCATTTAGTCAAGATGAAAATAACTATCATCAAATAAAGCCATGCATGCTCCCCCTTCATTGGAGATCATACATGGCTTTATTGTTATTGCTTTGAGGCTTGGCTATATTTCTTCCAAAGGGTAGATCCTCCATTAAAGATCATGCCGAGTGTAATGCCAAGCAGCGTAACGATAACGTTCAAAATAAGGCAGTAAACAAGCAGCAGTCCAAAATCGACCGTATTGTCCGAAAGAGGAAGCACTTGGCTTAGTATAAATGCGAGAAGCACGCTAAACGGGATCCAGAACAAAAATATGAAGATCGGAAAGTACCAATGCTGATTTCGAAAAAACTTTACGATCGGCAAAGCGAACGCAATAATCATAATCATGCAAATGATGTAGCTCTGCTCCACAATCCCACTATAATAATAAGCTGTATATAGAAACACATTGCTCACTGCAGCATAGATGGCACTTAAAACTAGTACCAACCGCATCGACCGCCGAAACAACAATTGCTCCTTCGTAACCTCTTCCATTACTCGCCTACGATTTCTTGGAGTGCCCGAATAAAGGCATCCATTTCTTCATCCGTTCCGATGCTCACCCGCAAATATTCATTAATCCGAGGTTGATCGAAATACCGGACCAGCACGCCCTTATCGCGCAGCTGCACAAAAATGTCCTTAGCTGCTATCGTTTTATGCGAAATGAAGACGAAGTTTGCCTTCGAGTCTGTTGCAGCAAAGCCGAGCTCCTTCACCTGCTCCGTTACACGTTCTCGTGTAGCAATGACCTTCTCCGTCGTATCTCGGAAATAAGCGTCATCCTCAAGAGCAGCAATGGCGCCTGCCAAAGCAAGCCGATCCATCGTATAGGAATTAAATGAATTTTTGATTCGATTCAATCCATCAATCAACTCCTCGCTGCCAAAAGCAAAACCAACGCGAAGGCCAGCGAGCGAACGGGATTTCGAGAGTGTTTGAACGACAAGCAAATTCGGATAGTCGTGAATAAGCTCCACTGCTGATTGTCCGCCGAAGTCAATGTAAGCCTCGTCGATGATAACAACCTGATCGGGATTGCTTGCAAGCAATGTACGAATATCATCGAGCGGAAGCAATTGAGCCGTTGGCGCATTTGGGTTTGGTATGATGATACCACCATTGTCCGAATGGAAAGCTTCGACTTGAACGTTAAATTGCTCGTCCAATGCGATAAGCTCTGTTTGCAAGCCATATAACTTCGCATACACCTTATAGAAGCTGTAAGTAATATCAGGGAACAGTACCGTCTTAGCCGGATCAAAAAAAGCTGCGAAAGCAAAAGCTAAAATTTCATCAGAACCGTTGCCCGCAAACACTTGCTCTGCTCGCAATCCGTAATAGGAGGCAGCTGCTTTCACGAGCCCCTCGCAAGTAGGATCAGGATATAGCCGCAGATCAGCATTAGCTGCTCCTTTGATCGCATCAATTACCTTCGGAGATGGCGGGTACGGATTCTCATTCGTATTCAGTTTAATATACGTCTTATCCTTAGGCTGCTCGCCTGGAACATACGGCACCAGTGAAGCAGTGAGCGGACTCCAAAATTTACTCAATGACGTTTCTTCCTTTCGTAATCGATATTTCTATCGCTTCTTTTCAATTATTTTAACATTAAAGGATTTGTTACTTACAGAGTCCGACGAACGACAAGCCTAGTCATCAGCAGTCCAAGCAGCGCGCCAAACGTATTAAGAATAATATCGTCAATGTCGAAGCTGCCCACCCGCGTCAACATTTGAGTAAGCTCAACGGCTGTAATCAACATAATCGTGACCATTGTCAGTCTAAATACTTTCAAGTACTTCTTATTTAATAAGGGCAGGAATATGCCAATCGGTATGAATAAGACAATGTTTCCGAATAAGTTTTTGAACCAAATGTCAGGATTGAAATGATCATAATGGATGATATATTTTTTTATCGTATAAAGCGGTACCAGATTATAGTTATACCCCTCGCCAAAATAACGGCCACGATGAAATAAAAGCCAGCACATGATCAAGGTGTAGAACAAAGCAATTACGGTAATCAACATATTCAGCAGAGAGCTTTTGAATATGGCTTTCGAATACCCGCGCATTCCCTACAATCTCCAAGGGACAGAATACACGTTAAACTCTGCCGCTCCTGTAATCGCTAGTCCGTTAAGCTGATGTCCTGTTGCACATCCTCCGTCAACGCCAATCTTCCCTGCGCCAAACCAAACATCTGGTTTTCCATGAATATCGATGGTTTTTGTATGGCCGAAAATAACCGTTTTGTTTACATTGGTCGGCCTCTCAAGGAATGGTTGTTTTATGTAAAGAAAATCTCTGGCAGGCTGCTCTTTCCAATTCAAGTAATTCGGATTAAGACCCGCATGTACATATATAAAGTGTTCATCCTCATGATAATAGGGCAGGTTGTCCAGAAAAGTCATATGATGCGCGTAACGCTCCTGAACAGCTATTTTGGCTTGATCGATAACATACTCAATCGGACCTTGCTTAATGCCAGCATAGCTCTCTGCGGTTTGCCTGCCGCCATGGCCGGTAAACTTAAGCAGCGCCTGCTCGCTTCGCTCCAGCATAACATCAACGAGCCTCTCGTCGTGATTGCCTTGAATGGCAATTGCTCCATCCTTTTGGACTAAGCCGATGACCTGCTCCACCACTTCTCTGCTTTGCGGACCCCGATCAACGAAATCACCCAGCAGCATAAGCTGATCCTCGCCGGGACAATAATTCATACGTTCAAGCAAATCATTAAAAGGTGTATAACATCCATGAATATCACTAATCACAAGCGTTCGCTTCATATACGCCTCCCCGAGATCACCAGATCTCTTTCTACACCGTCCAGTACCGCTACCTTAGGCAAATGACCCCAAACCTCAAATCCAAACTTGCGAAGCAGAGCGAGGCTCGGCTCATTATGTCCAAATACAAAACCAAGCAGCGTATTTATCCCCAAGCCCGGACTTGCCTCAATCGCTTTCTGAATCAGTACCGTTCCAAGACCAAGCTTGCGGTATTCTTCCGCTATATAAATGCTTATCTCGGCAGTCGCATTGTAAGCCGGCCTGCCATAAAACGATTGGAAACTAAACCAAGCTGCGATTTCCCCTTCAATCGTTAATACCCATAGCGGCCTGAAATCAGGGGAATGGTCATCAAACCACGCTTTTTTGCTAGCTACAGTAGCTGGCTCAAGATCAGCCGTCACCATTCTGCTTGCAATTGTTGAATTATAAATATCAACAATACGCCCCAGATCACTTAGCTGCGCATCGATAATTTCATATTTGAGTTCTTTGGTCATACCTGCCACCTCTTACCCTTCTACTTCTAGATGGATGCTGCTTTAAATAGGCCTATTACAACTTTGACAAATTATATCACATCGCTGAATGTTTAAGCATCTATGCTGCATGGTAGATTCCGTCTAATTCCGCCTATAGAGGGCGAGCTTCTTCAGACCCCTTGTCCCTGCCTATACTTGTTATAATCTTCAGGCGTGTTGAGATTCGTAAAAACAGATACACCATGCTGCTCTAGCAGAGAAACCTCGATGGTTTGAAGCCGGCGCAATAGACCCATGAGACGATAGTCTTGATCCTTTAGCGCTTCTTCTATTTGAATGGCAATGCTAGCATGATAGAGAGCATGAAAAGGCTGGTCAGACGCATGGATTACGTCTACCCCTTTTTCCACATGAGTCATTAGATCAGCAAGCAATCCTTCGGACAACTGCGGCATATCACACGCCATAACAAATACATAACCCTCTGCAATCATGGACAAGCCCGCGTGCATTCCCGATAACGGGCCGCATTTTGAATAATGGTCCGTCACGAAGCTTACCGTCTCTCCTAATTCTTCAAGGCTTTTACGATAAAGCTCTTCACGCTGAGGCGTTCCTACTGAGACAACCACATGCTGCACAAGCTCTGTTAGCTGTTGTACAAGACGATATAGGAGCGGTTTGCCTTCAATAAGCAGCAGCGCTTTGTCGGCTCCCATTCTCGTGCTTAAGCCTCCAGCTAGTATTAAGCCATAAATATCATGCTTCGCCATCTTCTCATCCCCCTCTAAACAGAAAGAAAGCCTGCCGAGCACTCAGGCAAGGCAGGCTTGTATTATTTTTGACGGGTTTACGCCTTGGACGGATCGAACGAGCTCTTTAATGAAACGATTCGGTTGAAGGCAAGCTTCTCACTTGTTGTATCCTTCGGATCTACATTAAAGTAGCCGTGACGGAAAAATTGGAATTTATCGCCGCCGACAGCATCTTTCATATTAGGCTCAACAAAGCCTTGCAATACTTCAAGTGAATTCGGGTTGATGCATTCCATGAAAGGTTTGCCTTCATCTTCCGCTTCGCTCGTAATGAGCGGTTCAAACAAACGGAACTCAGCAGCTATCGCCTGAGAAGCTTCAATCCAATGAATGGTGCCTTTCACTTTACGTTCATTAAAGCCGGATCCGCTCTTCGTCTTCACGTCATAGGTACAGCGCAGCTCAATCACATTGCCCTCTGCATCCTTGATCGCCTCTTGGCATGTAATGAAGTAAGCATGTTTTAGACGCACTTCATTGCCAGGGAACAGACGGAAATATTTGTTCGGAGGATTTTCCATGAAATCATCCTGTTCAATGTATATCTCACGCGAAAACGGAATTTGACGGATTCCCATCTCTTCGTTTTCCGCATTATTTTCGGCATCAAGCAGTTCGGTTTGACCTTCTGGATAGTTTGTAATGACCACTTTAAGCGGACGCAATACAGCCATCGTACGAAGCGCCTTCAGCTTCAAGTCTTCTCTTATAAAATGCTCCAGGTTGCGCTCATCCACTAGGCTGTTGCTTTTCGATACACCGATCTCACGGCAGAAAGCACGCAGCGATTCCGGTGTATAGCCTTTGCGGCGCAAACCGCTGATCGTTGGCATACGCGGATCATCCCAGCCGTCTACTGCCCCTTCATCCACCAATTGCTTCAGCTTGCGCTTGCTCATAACGGTGTTCGTTACGTTCAGGCGGGCAAATTCATATTGATGCGGTGTGGAAGCCATCTCACATTCAGCTATCGTCCAATCATAGAGTGGACGGTGGTCCTCAAATTCCAGCGTACAGATCGAGTGCGTGATGCCTTCAATGGCATCGCTTAGCGGGTGAGCATAGTCATACATCGGATAGATGCACCAAGCATCTCCCGTGCGGTGATGATGCGTATGCGCAATGCGATACAACACAGGATCACGCAATGTGATGTTCGGTGAAGCCATATCAATTTTTGCGCGCAGCACCTTTTCGCCGTCCTTAAATTCGCCTGCGCGCATGCGTGCGAACAAATCAAGGTTTTCCTCTACTGTACGGTTCCGATACGGGCTTTCCTTGCCTGGCTCAGTCAACGTGCCGCGATATTCGCGCATTTGCTCAGCTGTCAGATCACATACATATGCTTTGCCCTTTTGAATAAGAAACACCGCACGATTGTAAAGCTCTTCAAAATAATCGGAAGCAAAGCGAAGGTCGTCCCATTCGAAGCCAAGCCAGCGAACATCCTCTTGGATGGACTCTACATACTCAGTATCTTCTTTTAACGGATTCGTATCGTCAAAACGCAAGTTTGTCTTGCCCTTGAACTCATCAGCCAGCTCAAAGTTCAAGCAAATCGACTTGGCATGTCCAATATGCAAATAGCCATTTGGCTCTGGCGGAAAACGAGTGACGATTTCTTTCACTTGGCCGCTCTTCAAATCTTCGACTACGATGCTTTTTATAAAATTCGAGGATGAGGACTTGTTATCTACTGCATTCTCCATCTGCGACCAACCTTTCCCACGGAAAATATTTATCCTCTTATAATACACAAATTCCCGTCAAATTATAATACTTAGTATGTATATGCCACTTTCAGAGCACGCTCCCGAGCCTAGCAATCCAGCGCACTAGAACGAAATAATGCCGGAAGAATAAAGAAATACGAGCAATACCAGAATAGGCGCCACATAACGCAGCATGAATAACCATACTCGCAGCCACCATGCAGACAAGCCTGACTCCTTAGCTCCGCCTTTCCATACATACCCGACAAATATAGTAACGACTAGTCCGCCAAGCGGCAGAACGATGTTAGTGCATACAAAATCAACCCAGTCAAAAAACGACTTTCCGCCAAACGTAAGCCAAGGTATTTTGTCACCAAGCGATAACGCCGATGGCACCCCAATAACGAAGCAAAGAATGGATAACAAAATAACTGAAAAGCTTCGGCTCCATCCAAATTTCTCACGAACGAAAGCAACCGGCACCTCAAGCAGTGAGATGGTTGAAGTAAGCGACGCAAAGGCGATCATCACGAAGAACAGCCCTCCAAACAGCCACCCTAACGGCATCGCTGAGAATGCTGCAGGCAAGGCTACGAATACGAGACCAGGGCCTTGCGAAGCCTCGAGTCCAAATGCGAAGGTAGTAGGGAAAATAATCAGTCCTGCAAGAAGTGCATAAACAATATTGCCTGTACCTACTGCTGCTGTTGCTAGAGAAAGCGACTGCCGTTTATCCACGTACGCCCCATAAGTAATAATGGTACCCATGCCAAGGGAAAGGGATAGGAAGGCATGGCCAAGCGCTACGAATGCAGACTCCGCTGTCAGCTTGCTAAAGTCAGGCTTTAGAAAAAAGGCTGCGCCTTCGCCGGCTCCATCCAGAAACATTACACGCACACAAAGTACAATGAGCAGTACAAGCAGCCCTGGAATAAAAATTTTATTAACCTTTTCAATACCTGCCGATACACCTCGAATAATGATGAGGCCCGTTAGAAGCAAGACGATGAATTGCCAGAATACCGGCATCCAGCTTCCATTAAGATCACTGAACTGCTGCGCAAAATCATTATTTTCAAACAGCTGCCCTGTAAAAGACAGCATCGCATAATGCAAAGTCCAGCCTGCGACTATCGCATAGAACGACAATATAACGAACGCTCCCAAAATGATAATAACGCCGAAGCCGCTCCACAGCTTATGCGCGCCCAGCCGAGTGAACGATGAGGACGCATTGCCGCGGCCGCCTCGACCTACTGATAGTTCCGCTAGCAGCACCGGCAGTCCTACTAGCAGCATGCATATAAAAAATAGAAGAAAAAAGGCCGCTCCTCCATATTTACCTGTAATATACGGGAACCTCCACATATTGCCGAGTCCGACCGCACTTCCTATTGCCGCCAAAATAAATCCTGAGGACGTAAACCGCTCCCCTGTACCGCTCTCCCCGCTTTGCGAGGCTCCTTCTTGTTTTTGATCCTTCATAAGCCATTCCTCCTGTAGTAATCTAAGCTGTCTGCGACTTATCTATTGCTCCGATGGGTAGTATAACCTTTTTCAAAAAATATATCTGCAAGCGCACGTTCTGAGCCGGTATAGTTTCATTTGAAAAACACACAATCCAACAGGCTGAAATGTGTATTGACGATGGTTACTTTGTGCTTCGCCAATCATCAGAATGGTGGCACGAACGGTATCATAAATCAGCATATTTCACACTTCCTCATTGCCGCTCCGTTTTCACTTCTATTTATTCATTTGATTCTAGTTAACAGGAATAATCAACTTTTATTTTTGCATATATAAACCTTTTTAAACTTCGTATTACTCATGTGCATGTAATGAATAAACCCCTATATAATAAAGAGTTATGTTTAATACGTAAAAATTTTTATCTGAATATGATTGCATATTTACAACTTTAATTGGAGATCAGAAAATGCTCAAATATTGAATTTCAAGATATTTAGGACCATCAAAAAATGGACAGAAACGATTATTCGTTTCTGTCCATTTTCAACTTCTATCTTTTATTAATTTAATAGAGTATAAGTACGATATTTTCATAAGAATTGCAGGATCAAAAGGCACAGTATGAAGTGTATGATGAGCCCAACAATTAACTCTTAAACTGAGGTTAAGCCGCTCACATTTTGCTTATTAGACGGTGTGTGAACGTGTAGTCGCATCCGTTGTTCTCCCAATTAAAAACCCATCTATTGCTCGTTGTTCACTCTATCAAAACCTCAGCAATTACCCGTTGATTTTACGGAATTGCGATAGCATATTGATCAAGCCTCGCACATCTCTTTGTCCGTAATGATCCTACTTTATTCTATATCACTTCTATGAACCATCCGATTCACGCATATAGAAGTAAGCTTTGCATTTACTTCCAAAGGTCGAAGTATAGTCCTTCACATCGAAGAATGTTTGGTTATAAGGAAGCTATTCGCCATTAGACGCCAGTCTTACCTACAAAACGACTAAAACAACCATTAAACGGGCTTTTTTTCGCCCGGAAGCCGCATGTATTTCATTTTTAAGTGAGGGAGCACTATAGCAGCTGCTCGATATTAGCCTTCATATCGGCAGGTTCATCGGTCGATTCGAACCGTTTTACGACATTGCCTTCACGGTCAATTAGAAATTTAGTAAAGTTCCATTTGACTGAGTTGCCTTCGAGGTAATGAGGCAGCTTCTCCGAAAGGAAAGCATTGAGCATTTTACCGCTAGGGTTACTTGTGTCAAAACCTTGGAAAGGCGCATCTTCCGTTAGCTGCTTGAAAAGAGGATGAGCGGTTTCGTCCCGTACATCGGTTTTCTCAAAAAGAGGGAATGTCACTCCGTAGTTCAACTGGCAAAAGCTTTGAACATCAGAGTTTGCACCCGGCTCCTGCTCGCCAAATTGATTACTTGGAAAACCAAGAATCTCAAGACCTTGATCTTTATATTGTTCATATAGTTTTTGCAAATCCGCGTATTGCGGTGTAAAGCCGCATTTGCTTGCTGTGTTGACGACAATTAGCACCTTACCTTTATATTGTTCCATGCTTTGTTGTTTACCATTAATGCTTTGCAGCTCATGTGAGTAAATGCTCATTGTTTGTTGCCTCCTCTAAAATATGTGAGTTATAATAAATTAAATTGTACACAATTTAATTACTACATAGAATACCATGCGAAACAAATGAATGTCAAACCTACAGCCTTTATAGGAAAAGCGAAGCATGGTTCTAAAACAGATAATCCAGTCGCTATATGTAATCACCTACGCTGACCACCGTTTTTTTATAGCTGCTACGCAAAAAAAGACTGCACCGAGGTGCAGTCATATTATTTATAATTGCGATTGCTTCTTTCTACTGCCCAGCCATTCCGTGAACAAAGCATAATCCTGCTCCACTTGATCTGCGTAGGAAAGCGCCCAATTGGCAATTGACGTGCAAAAAGCATCCTCGTCATTGCCCATCGCCTTCACAATCTCAATCTCACTGTGATACGCCAGAATACCTTGCGCTACATCGGCATCCGCCCGCGCATGCATTTTTGCAGTCAGCCTGCCCATGCTCGTCGTAACCGACAGCAAATCTCCAGCCGTATCAAGCGCTTCTAGCTTAAGCCGCTTCTTATATGGTGATCGCTCACGCACATAAAACTGCCGCTCTCCAATGGATAGCCATCCAAGATACGGGTCTGCCTCATGGTGCATCGCTCTCTGAGTCATGGTTACGCGCTGTCCCTGATGCTCAAACATAGACCAAAATGTCTCATCATAAGGCATAAAATAAGCTGGAACCGGAACGCGCACTTCCTTTACCTCAAGCACGATATCGTCCTCGCCTTGTGCATCTTCGCCTGCTTCAATCAGTACATGGTATCTATCGAGCCCAATAGATGCTGTCCCCGAGCCATGCTTCACTGCAATATCCTTTACCTGAAAATGACGCAATTCCTCTGAGTCATCGGCTTTGACAGTATCTAAATACATCGGCCATGCTTGCAATAAAGCTTCACGTTCCTCGTTTGTCGGAGATACAATTTCATCTGTCGTTGCAAACTGCCTATGCTCCTGTACGAGCGCCGTAACCTTTTCAAGGAAGTGCTGATCCTTGCGTTTTTGCAGTTTTTTGAGCAGCTTCTTGACGGGACCTTCCGCACGTTCAATATCAATCACGTAAGTGCCGGGATCATCCTTGCCTTTTGCGAATCGGCGCATCTGCTTGGAATAGGCCTGCAGATAAGCTTCAACCGCGCTAATCTGATTAGCATGGGTTTGTCCTTTAAGCCTGCCGACGAGCGCTATACTTACCGACATTCGCATCAAATCATACAAATATGAGCCCAGATAACCTTCGTCAAAATCATTTACATCATAGACGAGCGTACCTTGCTCATTGCGGAAAGCACCAAAGTTCTCAAAGTGCAGATCGCCCTGAACCCAAGTGGGACGCTCCTCTGGCGTGTGATAAGGAAACCAAATTCGTGATGCGTCAAAATAAAACAAATAAGCGCTGCCGCGAAAAAAAGAAAATGGCGTTTCCGACATTTTAAGATACTTTTCTTCACGTTTACCGCGCTCAAGCTTCATTATTTTTTGATCAAATTCTTGAAAAATCGCAGATAGTGTCCGTCTTCTAAGTTTGCTCTGGGTCAGCTTCACTCGTTCTGTCAGCTTCGAATCCATACATTCTCCCCCATTCAACTTACATTTCTACTTTTTGCAGTCTCATATAATCACTAATCATAGCCAAGCGCCATGGTAGAATCATGCCAAAAGCGAGCAAATAGAAAACCGCCCCGGTTTGCGGAATCGACATATATTGCTCTACGACACTATGTAGAGAAAGCCTGATTATGAACAGCGTCAGCATAATAAAAACAAACGCCTTAGATCGTCTTACATAGATTTCCGACTTCACGCGTTCCAAACGGGTCGTGACGATTAATGGGAAAGCAAAGATCAGCATGCCGGTCAAAAAAGCGGCTAACCCCCAAAACCATGGAATATGCGTCTGGGAAAAGGCAAACATGACGAAGCCTGTTGCCATGCCTAACGGCGGTATGATGATTTTTCGCAATGAGGTCGGCCGTTTACCAGCGCGCATACGCAGGACAATAAGTGTAAGACCGGCCAGAGCTGATATGACGATGGAACCAACTTGAATCACTTGCGTTGACAGCAGCACCGCTAATTACCCCCGTTTTCATGGTGTGGATGCCCTATTTTTATAATCGCGAAAATGCTCTTAATCCTTTACAAGGCAGCAATAAATTACTCTTTATTCCATCGTACTTCAAAACCATAAACATCGCAAACATACGCTATTTTTTTAAACCTGTGATCGTCTATGGAGGCTTTTCCTCTTGTTTGAAAAGTTCCTTGTTATCATCTAGCTTCATGTTAGCTGCGATGTAAGAAAGAAGCTGAAGCCGGTCGCAATAATGATTGAAACATTAATCTAGAAAATTAAGAAAGTCATGAGCGAGCTCATATCCTACGACTCGTTGTCGATTGCCACGATAAAGAGGGATAAGCCCTCCTTTTGAGCATAACTTTTTCAATAAATTTACTGCTGTTTTATGATCAATACCAAAATGACGCTCCACATCCTTTGGCCTGATTAAACGAGCCTGTTGAACTGCAAGCCATATAATTTCTTTCTCTGCTAGTTGAATTCGTGTTATTGGTGCTCGCCTAGCCTGGTACCTGCTCATCACCATTTTGAGCATGGTCATACATATCTCAGGGTTTTTCTCAACATCATCATAAGCGAAAGAGATGACCGGGTATCCCATCGCATGCAAAAAGGTTTCGCGGTTTAGTTCATGGCAATATTTTTGTCGATCCATGTCTCTAACATGAGATGCAAATCCTTTGATCTCAATAATGAGCTTTACGGTACCGGAAAACCAAGCAAAATCTGCAAAATAGGATCTGCCGCGCCAATCCAACACTTCATACTCAGGATGCAGGTTTCGAAAATCTCCACACAAAGGCCACCAGACATTACACAAAAATTTGGATTCCGCATGTCCATGCCCTCTTTCCAGCCTTCCGCGACGTTCCCCTGACCTTTTATCTACATGGTATTGAATAAATGAGCGATGCGCCTCCTCATAAGTCACCTTCAATCATCCCCTCTGGAAAATAGAAAACGTCCCGTCACCACTCTAGAGTGAGTGGTAACGGGACGTTCTTCGTCTCTTGTCTTTGATTATAAGGCATCTGGAATCATAAGAATAGTGTTGTTCTTGCATTCTTTTTAGCGTTATATCAAACTTATCCGTTGCCTGAAAGTCCAACCTTATCCACCTCATATAAACGATCAGTTGGCATGAAACGCAACTAAATTGCTTCCTCAACTTGTCTCCTCAAAAGAAAAGTAACTTTGCTGGAATATGTACCGCTATTTCACCCTTTTTTACGGAAAATAATAATTTAACAGGAATTTCTCCTGTTAATTCAGTCCATCTCAGCGGAATTTGCTAATATCCAATAAATTAGCGGGAGGCTTTCCTGCTAAATGACTAAAATCAACCGAATTAGTAAAATTAGATGGAGGTTTTCCTGTTAGTGTTAATTGATGTTGAGTGATTTGGTTAAAATGAACGTATCCTTCGCCTAAGAAATGTAACTTACTTGCCTCCTCAAAGAAAAGTAGCTTAACTGGAATTTCTACCGCTAATTCACACTTTTTTACGGAAAATATTAATTTAAGAGGAATTTCTCCTGTTAATACTGTCCATCTCAGCTGAATTTGCTAATATCCAACAAATTAACGGGAGATATTCCTTCTAAGTGAGTGAAATCAGCTGGATTAGCATAATTAGCCGGAGGTTTTCCTGTTAGTGTTAGTTGATATTGAAAGAATTAGTTAGTTTGTTTGGTGGGTTCGTGGGTTCGTGGGTTCGTGGGTTCGTGGGTTCGTGGGTTCGTGGGTTCGTGGGTTCGTGGGTTCGTGGTTCGTCGATACGTCGGTTCAATAGTTCGTAGATTGTTGAGTAGAGTACTGGGTGGTTAAAAGTTTCTTCATTCTTGGTTAAATCGTTCGTCTTGAACGGGTTATCTTTTAAAGTTTGGTTTGACGGATTGTGATTTCTCACAGCTGGAGGTTACTTTTAAGCTTGCTCATGGCTTCTAGTGGATTTAAGAATATGAAGATGAGAAACACAGAAACACGCATCTTTAGCGTGCTTCTGTCATCATGTTCCCATTTACTTTTGAATTAGCTCTGAGGTACAAACTTCCTGATATCAACGCCTAGCGCTTGCGAAAGCTTCATGCCTAATTCGCGATCAGCCCGGAAGAAGTTGCAGATGGCGCGAAGTCTTATATCATCGTTTGTTTGCTCCAGCTCACCAGTCAAATTGGCGATTAGGTTTGCTTGTTGTTCTTCAGGCAG
This sequence comes from Paenibacillus sp. 01T47, assembly GCF_056398245.1. NCBI lineage: Bacteria > Bacillati > Bacillota > Bacilli > Caryophanales > Paenibacillaceae > Paenibacillus > Paenibacillus sp. 01T47. The sequence goes on along the minus strand of NZ_JBFTPA010000008.1, from coordinate 104,614 downwards.
TGAGCGATAGCGCTCGCCCGCTTGAGTGAAATCGTCAGTTTTGTCGATTTTTTGGCGGCCAGCCTGTCCCTGAAGAGGTACATAAGAATCCCCGTAAGCCTTTGCTTCCTTTGGACTCTCTGATGAGCTATTAGGTTCGTAATTCACTGGAGAAGGATTTGCATGCATCGTCATTGCACCATCTCGTTGATAGTTGCGAACAGGTGCATACGGGCAATTTACTGGAATGTGTAGATAGTTCGCTCCAAGGCGGTAGCGCTGAGTATCCGGATAAGAGAACAATCGGCCTTGCAGCAATTTATCCTCCGATGGCTCGATTCCTGGTACAAGTGTGCTTGGCGAGAAAGCCGACTGCTCAACCTCTGCAAAATAATTTACTGGGTTGCGGTTCAACGTCATCGTGCCTACCTTTTGCAACGGATACATATCCTCCGGCCACACCTTCGTTGGATCTAGTGGATCAAACGCATACCGTTCCACATGATCGACAGGCATAAGCTGTACATGAAGCTCCCATTCTGGGAAGTTGCCGAGTTCAATCGCATCATGTAAATCACGTGTCGCATGGTTAAAGTCTTTGCCTTGCATCACGCTAGCTTCCGCTGCTGTAAAGTTTCGTACTCCTTGCAGCGACTTCCAATGGTATTTAACATAAGTCGGCTTACCATCATCATTAATCCATTTGAAGGCATGAACGCCGAATCCGTCCATTTCACGATAAGTAGCAGGCGTTCCGTCATCGGAGAACAACCAAGTGAGCATATGCGTCGATTCTGGGGAGAGCGTCATGAAGTCCCAGTAGCGCGCAGGCTCTTGGACATTCGTATTTGGCGCTGGCTTGAGGGAATGCACCATATCAGGAAATTTCATCGCATCTCGAATGAAAAATACCGGCAAATGGTTTCCAACAAGATCATAGTTACCTTCCTGCGTATAAAACTTTACCGAAAAGCCGCGTGGGTCGCGCGCCGTCTCCGGCGAACCTGTTCCGTTAATAACCGTTGAAAAGCGCACAAATACAGGCGTTTCCACTCCCTGCTCCTGCATAAAAAGAGCCTTCGTATGATCCTTCATACTAACTTCCGTACGAAATACTCCATGTGCGCCTGCTCCCCGGGCATGCACGACACGCTCTGGAATACGCTCCCGATCAAAATGCGCAAGCTTCTCAAGCAAATGGTAATCCTCTATTAGAGTTGGTCCACGCTGCCCCGCTGTGCGCGAGTTTTGATTATCGCCAACCGGCGTGCCTTGGTTCGTTGTCATATAGTTTTCCATGATAGCACCTCATCGATCATTTTATATATTTAGACTTGATCTAAATCCATAAAACAATCTTATCGAATCAACGGTCAACTGTCATGAAAGCCTAATGAATGAAAAATGAATATTTCATGAACCACAGCATGCTGGTGAAATAAAAATGATGCACTTACTCCTTAGTCACGAATATCCGCTATCCGGTAGCCTACACCACGCACGGTAACTATATATTTTGGCGCTACGGCGCTATCCTTTAGTTTTTTGCGCAAGCTCTTAATATGAGCATCCACCAAGTTGCTGCCTCCATAGAAATGCAGCCCCCAAACGGTATCAAGCAAAGATTCACGCGTTAGAACGGAACCGTCCGATGTCATGAAATGCAGAAGCAAATCATATTCCGTCTTGGTAAGCTCAATTCGCTGCCCCGCCCGATCAACGGTCATTTTTTTGAGATCAACTGCAATATCTTTAAACACACGAATGTCGCTATCCGCCTTCGCAGCTGCTGCTGGCTTATTCAGAAGCATACGGTTGATTTGTTTTATCGCTTGCTCAGGTTTAGCCGGCCAGACTAGCAGCTCAGATGCGCCAAGGGCAAAAGTTTCACGGCTATCATACGATTTTTGATCCATTAAAATGAGGACAGGAACCGCATGCAGCTCAGCCGCTTCCACCAGTTCTGCACCTGCTTGCAGCGTATGGCTCGCGGCAGCTTGAGCTACAGGAATCGCATCAAATACGAGCAGCTCTGGCTGCAAGCTTTGGAGCATGCTTTTATTGAAATCATGCAGTGAAAACACGTCAAAGCATTCGGATGAAAGCGCGACAAGCAAGCTTTTGACCCTCTCTGGCAACGGACTAATAATCATGACCCGCTTCGTGATCGAGCAAAGCATCCCGTTTTGCAGCAACTCTTCCTCTGAATAGCCAGCGGCTGCACTCTGGTCGAGCGGCATGTTCCCGTTCAAATAATCGTTGTTCATTGTGGTTGTTTCGTCGCGCATTGATCACAAACCCCCTCTAATACAACTTGCACATGCTCGATCTTGTATTTCGTCTCTAAAGCGACCTTCTCCATCCACTCACTCGGCAAGTCGGTCAATACTTCATCCACGCGCCCGCATACAGTACACACAATATGCTGATGTTCATCCGTCCGAGCGTCATAGCGGCTAACCGTTTCTCCAAGCTTCAATTCTCTAATGAGACCCACATCTGTCAAATAACGCAATGAGTTGTACACGGTGCCGTAAGCGAAGTTGAAGCCTTTGCCCCGAAGCCGGTCAATGACATCGGCCGCCGTCGGGTGATCATGGGCTTGCTGCACAACTTCAAAGATGGCCTTGCGCTGTATCGTTAAGTTAATTTTATTCATAAAAAGATCATTCCTTTTACTACTGATTTTAGACTAAGTATAAATTGAAGGTCGAATACGGTCAACCTCACAGGCTTTCCTTTATCCTCCTTATTCCAAAAGGCGGCTCAAAGCCACAACCAATACTTGTCGAATCAATATGGAAACTCATTAACTTCACACAGAAGCCACACGAACTCTGCAAAAGCGCCTCGCGAAAAGTTGTAACGAACTCCAGAAGTCTTATTTGCTTCAATTCCACACACTTTCAAACGTAACGAACCCAGATAACCCTATTAGCCTCCAATATCAATGATTTAACTCATTTTTGAGCATATAGCGCTCTCTAAGTTCGTTAGAATTCAGATTAAGCCTAAATCATTATAATAACGACTTCTAAGTTCGTTAGAGGCAAGCATGAACTCCACTCATCATTAACTTCGACTTTTACGCTCATTACAAAAATGGTGACGGTCACAAAAGTTACTGTTTGAGGTGTATGAAGTACAGGTTGAACGCTGGCGGGCAAAATAGTCAATGTTTTGTCGCGTTTACAGCTCAAGCAACCATTTCTACATCCCCTACCATCATGCGCAACTTCCACTCACCATGATCAACAGCTTACACTACCTTAAGATGTACATACTCCCACCTCACACGCAAAATCACACCTAAAAAACAACACAAAATTTTTTGTCGAATTAAATAATCTGAATATTTACAAAATTCAAATAAAGGTGTATACTAAGCCTATCTTAAACGAGAGGGGATAGCCCATTGAAGTAGGTTAGCGATGCATGTCTCATAATCTCGGGAAGGAGCATTCAATCACTGCCGGACATGCTGGGACAATAGCGAAGACGGATGTAGTCGATCATTTGGATGAGATGTACTTACAAGCAACAAGGATTTGAAACAAATCGAAAGGAAGTTGATCGAGGTCAATAAAATTAGGATCGAAGTCGATAGGGTTTGTAACAAATTCGAAAGGACGAAGAAGAGGCAAACAGCGGATTGGAGCGTTAGAATAAATTGAATAGTTCTCTACCAAGCACGTGAAGGGCTTCTGGTTATCTTAGATAAGCAGAAGCCCTTCTTATGTGCGTCTATAGGATCGGACTGATTTGCGTCTATTGAATTAGACTGATGTTCGTCTATAGAATTGGACTAAGCAGCCTGGAAATCGATTCTTTCAATCGATTGATGATTGGACGATTAGCATAAACTTGTTCCGTTAACTGCGTGCAATGTTTAACATCATCTTCAAAAATGCGTTGCAGCTTCGCCGATGTCTGCGTATCATAGATAAACGCATTCATCTCGAAATTAAGCTTAAAGCTGCGAATATCGACATTGGCTGTTCCAACGGACGCCACCTTGCCGTCGATGACAAGCGTTTTTGCATGAAGAAAGCCTTTCTCGTACATATAACATTTCACTCCGCCTGCGAGAAGCTCTCCCAAATAAGAATGAGTTGCCCAGTATACAAAGAAATGATCCGGCTTGCTCGGCAGCATAATACGTACATCTACCCCGGACAGGGCAGCGATCTTCAGCGCGGTCATCAAGCTTTCATCCGGTACAAAATATGGCGTTTGCAAGCTGATTGTTTTCCGAGCTGAGTAAATCATTTTGATATAACCATTTTTAATTTGCTGATATTGCGTATCCGGGCCACTCGCTACAAGCTGCATGCCAATCGTTCCCGTATCATCGCTCATAATTGGGAAATACAGCTCGTTAAGCTCAATTCGACCGGAAGCCGCTAAATTCCAATCCATCAGAAACTGCGCCTGCATCTGCAGCACGGCATTGCCGCGAACTCTAAGATGTGTATCCCGCCATTCGCCGAAATGCTCGTTTAATCCTAAATATTCATCACCGATGTTGAAGCCGCCAATATAACCGACTTGTCCGTCAACGATAACGAGCTTACGGTGATTGCGATAATTGATTTTTAAATTCAAATAAGGAATTCGCGAAGGGAAAAACGCCGCTTCCCTGCCGCCTGCTGCAATCAACTCCGCAAAATAACGCTTCGGCAAGCTTGAGCTTCCTATATGATCGTACAAAAACTTGACTTCTACGCCCTCCGCCGCTTTCGCTGCCAGCGCCTTAACCAATCTTCTGCCAAGCTCATCGTCTCGGACGATATAATAAACGAGATGAATATGATGCTGGGCTGATTCTATATCCTTAAGCAGCGCATCAAACTTTTGATTGCCCTCCGTGTAGATCTCAACCGCATTATTGCTCGTATATACCGCATAGCTCGTTTTCAGACTCATATAGATCATGTCTTGATAACTTCGCATCGCCGGATCATTATATACAATTTCATCTTCTCGCAGCTGGCGCATTTGCCTCTCGACCGTATGCTCGATAATGCGCTGACTATCGCCCAGCAGCTTATACAGCTTTCTTTTACGTACCTTCTGCCCTAATATTAAATACAAAACAAAGCCGAAAACGGGGATGAAAAAAAGAATCATCAGCCAAGCCCAAGTTGTACTTGCGCTGCGTCTCTCTAGAAAGATAACCGTAATCGCCAAAAAAATGTTTAGCAGCATAATAATTGCAGATGCATTTTGCATTATGACCATCCGTATTATAGCACCTCAGTTTTATGTTAAAGCTAATGCGATCATACTCCAAGCACGGTGTATGTTCAAGCCTCATTATATGCTACAATTCAAGCAACAAAGCATTTTTCCTAATTTAAGACGTAAAAAAACCTATCTACAACATGTACTAGATGAGTTAATATATTTCAATACTACCCGCATAAACGGCACTGGAGGACTTACGATGGACATACGCAAGCTTAGATTGGACGAGAAAGCGCTCGGTACTTTAAGCGAGGAGCGAGATGAGTATGAACGAGATTATGCGAGACTCATTCAATCTCCCGCCTTTCGCCGCCTGCAAGGTAAATCACAAGTATTTGGCGCAGGTACGGGCGATTACTATAGAACAAGGCTAACTCACTCTCTCGAAGTGTCGCAGATTGCACGCGAGGTTGCTCGCAAGTTAGGCAAACAATATGATTTCCTTGCGCGCAAAGAGCATCCGGGGCTCATATTAGATCCCGCTGTCGTCGAGATTGCCGCGATCGCGCATGATTTGGGTCATCCCCCTTTTGGACATAAAGGTGAAGAAGTGCTCAACCATTTGCTCATGGAGGAGTATGGCATACCATACGAGGGCAATGCGCAAAATTTTCGAATATTGATGTTTTTAGAGAAAAGGGCAGGAAGCGGAAGCGGCCTTGATTTAACTGCAGCTGTCTTGCTTGCTATTAATAAATACCCTTTTAGCCTCAGTGAGCCTGGCCGTCTAAAAGGGCTTTACAGCACAGAGTGGGGAGAGATTGAACAGCTACGCCATTTATGGAAAATTCCAGAAGGCTGTTCAACATTGGAAGCACAGCTCATGGATTTATGTGATGACATCGCTTATTCCACACATGACATCGAAGACGGCATACGTGCAGGTAAAATCCAAATGAATCGCACTTTCTTTGAAGACAGCAGACTTATCGACCATGTTGTTCAGGAAATTGTCGAGGATAAAGGCAATACCGGAATCGGCTGGGGAGAGGTCGATATCCCTGCGATGGTGAAACGTGTACTCGTCTCCTATTTCGAGCAGTGGCAGGAGCTGTATGTAAGCTGTGATCGCGAAGCCTCGCGCACAAGGCGGGAGATGAAAGCGCGCTGGGTCAGCTTGTTTGCAGGCAAAGTCGGCATTATAGACGATACATCGCGCAGCTGGAAAAAGGTCACGTTCGTCAACAATGGGCAACAGGATATCGAGTTGCTCCGCACGATGGAGATTTTGAAGAAGCTTGCATGGGTGACCCTCATTAAGGATTTCCGTGTTCAGCGCTTGCAAATGCGCAGTGAAATCATGATAAGACGGTTATGGGACAGTTTCAAGGTTCAAGAATCTGGTCGCCTTATCATTCCGCCAGACTGGATAGAAAATTACGAGATCCATAAGAACAAATGGAGCTGGCCGCGATTTGTTGCGGATTATATTTCGGGTATGACCGATGCTTACGCCGAGAAGGTGTACGCCGAGCTTTATGCCAGCAAATCAGGTTCAATTTATGAAATGGATTAAACAAGCTAAAACGCCTTCGGCGTCCTTCTGACGCTGAAGCAGCTTAGACGGTGAAATATAAGATAAGGATGAGAAAATAATATACTTTCTTATATTTTAAAAAAAGCGCAGCCCTTGAATGAGTGTAACTCATTCGAAGCTGCGCTTTTTGTTATGGTTTAGTCTTGCTTAACATTGTAGCTAACCGCACTTGCAGAAAGGTCCGTAATATAATCGAAGAATCGAACAGGATCAACATCATAAACAAGGCTGACCGGGCGACCGCCTTCCACTTCCACCGTACGGCCCTGGCTAGGTCCATCCTTAATCACGCCGCTGTGTACCGTCTTAATTTCCACGAGATCCGGGTTGCCGACAACAGCTGTCGTTAGCACATCCCACAAATAATATGTCGAGTTCGTCTCCATATAAACAAGTGGAGGACATGCAGCATAACATTGACCGACAAAATCTAGTCCTTCATGCTTGCGAAGCGATGCCCAGCGGTTGCGTACATCCATCGTAAGAGGTACTTTGTTCGTGCTCTCAAGCGCAACAAGCAAAATCGGAATGCTGCTTGCCCATACGCGGTGCATAGATTCAGGGTCCCAGAAGGCATTCCATTCTGCGGTTCCGTCATGCTCAGGCTCTTGAACGTTGCCCTTCTCATTAAACGTGCCGCCCATCCATACAAGCTTCTCAATCTTTGCTTCCACATCCGGAGCTTCATCCAGCGCTCTTGCTAGATCCGTAAGCGGACCTGTGAACAGCAATGTCACCTTCTCATCCGATTTGCGAAGCTGTTCAATCATATGTTGATGCGCTGGCAGCGCAGATACTTTCGTGTTAATCGTTCCTGATTCATTCAAAATAGGCAGCGCGTCCACAAAAAACGTATGCATACGCCATTCAGCAGGGAATGGGTTTACACCGCGTGAATTTGATCTAGCCACTTCAAGCGATTTATTTTTGACAGGGTCGCCAAAGCGGTCAATGATTTTGCTGCTGGCTTTGCTGCCAGGCTCCAAATAGCCGTCGGCTGGAATAACGGATACCCCAAGCAGTTCAACATCTTTCATTTGCAAAAGAAGAAAAAGCGATACCAGGTCGTCTACACCGGCGTCATGATTAAAATAAAGCTTAACTCCCATATCTATCCATCCTTCCTGAGTATAAAACGATATATCGTTTGTCCATCCTATATAGAGAGGAGGTGAATTGTCAATGGCTAAGGATGTACTGTGCGAAGTGAATTCATGCAAGTTCTGGGCAGCAGGTAATCACTGCGGCGCCTCTTCTATTTATGTGGTCAGCAATCGCGGCAAGCAAGCCAGCAACTCCGAAGAAACAGATTGCAAAACGTTTGAAGCAAAGATCTAACGAAGGGCATTACCAATAGTAAGCAGCGCAAGCGACTATCCTTTATGAACAATAAGGCTTGTCCGAATACAGCTTGCGCTGCGCTATTGCTTCTTATTTTGTAACAGGAACCGCGTCAAAATACTCTTCCAGCACTTCTCCGCTCTTCACCATCTCAGTGGCCACATCCACACCTACATACCGCAAATGCCAAGGCTCATATTGATAGCCTGTAATCTTTTCTTTGCCTTCCAAGTAACGAATGATAAATCCGTACTCGTGCGCATACTTCTCAAGCCACTGCGCTTCCTTTGTATCTGCAAAACAATCGGCAGCCGCACACTTGCCGTCACTACCCGACACATCGATCGCCAGTCCCGTTTCATGCTCGCTTGTACCAGGTAGCGCGCTATAAGTTCTTGCCTTTTCGAGTCCATCCCTCTTTACATAGCGATCAAAGAGCGTTGTTTGCGTCCTATGCGAGCGATAAGCGGATACACCGGCCAACTGGATGTTGTCTTCCTCAGCGGCTGCAAACAGCTTCTCAAGCGCTGTAGCTGCATCCTGTCTCATCATGCGTTTTTCAATTTTCTCAGCAAATATAAACCGAACCTCAGGATAAACTAAATCCGTGGGATTGTATTCCTCCGGAAGCTTGTGCTGCTTATTCACAAGCACCGCGATATCCTCTGGTTTGGCAATAACGACCATTCCATCCTCAGTCTGCTCTGCTTTTCCTGTTCCAGAGCCCTTGCCGTTATTGCTTGAATCAGGCTTATCCGTAGCTGTTGGCTGTCCATCTGTTGGAGTTCCGCCGCTCGGCTTATCCGTAGGCTCAGAACCTATGCTGCCCGACACTTCCCCGCCGTTAGCGGAACCATCAGCGGAAGCTTGCTTTGGCGGAATCGTGGTTGTCTCATCCTTATTAAATAAAGAGTAACCAAACACCATTCCTGCGCATACAATAATAAACAGCAGCAGCCTTCTTCTTCTTTTTTTCATGATAAGCCTCCAACATATTTTTTTACATATATTTCATGTAATTATACTTGTAACCATGGTTTGTCTAATAGCATCTAATTAATAGACTACTAAATCAGCAATAATGTTTCAATCTAATAGCTTGGAAATGTTGTAATGAATAGGAATAAACAAAAATCCTAATAAATTTGTTTTTTACAATAAATTATGATTGGACATGGAGGAGCCTTTTGCCTTTTGACATTCGACTATAATTAGGAGCATAATGGATAAGAATTTACAGAACGAACGTATATTATGATTAGCGGCCTGGCTGCCTCTGTGAGATGGCCAGTTTTTGCTGTGAAAGGTAGGCGGTTATATGACATTTTTAACTCCAAAACGATTATTAAGCACTCGTCCCATCCTTTTCTTTTCATTTATTATGCTTCTCAAAAGCTATCTGGCTTGGATGGTCATTTTCGAGGATGGTTTTTCGTGGACTACTATTTTAAAAGAAATTCCGTTTGTCCTCATTGTTTATTGTCTCATAGAGTGGTTCGCTTCGAAACGTAAACTTATTTACTATTTAATAGCAAATCTAGTAATGACACTCATATTATTTGCCGTCATTATGTATTACAAGTATTACGGTGTTATTGTAACCTATCTCGCTCTAGAGCAGGTAAACCAAGTTACCGCGGTTAAAAATAGCGTATTTTCACTGATGGACCCTTATTACTTGCTCATCTTTATCGACATTATCATTATGGCTGTTCTGTTGTTTAGACCTAAGAAAGCCGTGAATTGGAAGAAACAAAGCTCCGTTAAGGAAAGCAAACGACTTGTCCTTGCCCTGTTCAGCATTTCAATTGCGCTTTGCTTGTTCAACATTTTGCCTAACCGCGCCAGCATGAATGAGATCGTCAAAGCGGAGCAAATGGGCATACTCAATTACGAGGCTTATATGATTTTCAAGAACAAAACGATTGACTTTGTTGATCCAAACCATATCACGCAAGAAAAAATCGATTCCGTCAAAAAGATCGAAACACCTGCCGCTCCGCAGCTGTGGAAAACAGCAGCAGGCAAAAACGTCATCATTATTCAAATGGAGTCATTTCAAAACTTCCTCGTCAACTTGAAGATTGACGGAAAAGAGATTACGCCTAACATTAATAAGCTGGTCAACGAAAACTATTACTTCAAGCATTTCTATCAGCAAGTCGGCCAAGGTAATACATCCGATGCGGAATTCGTCGTGAATACGTCTTTCTATATTCCGCCACGCGGCGCGGCAACGATGATTTATGCCGACAAAGAGCTTCCGAGCTTGCCGAAACTGCTGAAAGCAAACGGTTATGACACAACTACGTTCCATACGAATGTTGTTGAATTCTGGAATCGCGGCGAGCTTTACAAAGCGCTTGGTTTCGACCGTTACTACGATCAGAAGTTTTTTGGAGATGAAGATACCGTATTTTTTGGTGCTTCCGATGAGCAGCTTTACAAGAAAACAGCTGCTGAAATGTCACGCATGAGCGAGAATGGCAAACCATTTTATTCCCATGTTATTTCGATGACATCACATCACCCATTCACCATTCCTGCTGACAAATACAAAATGACGCTCCCTGAGCGTTATGAGAAAACTTTTGTTGGTGACTATATCCGTGCACAAAACTACGCTGACTTCGCACTTGGCGAATTCATTGCAGATTTGAAGGAACGCGGCATTTGGGACAACAGCTTAATCTTGTTATACGGTGACCATCTCGGCCTTCCAGTATACTCGCTGGATCGTGATGACAAAGCGCTTATGGCTGAAATTTATGGTCATGAATATAGCTACACCGATATGATCAACATTCCGCTCGTTGTTGCATCGACAGGCGTAACAGAAGGCAAAGTATTCGATCAGCTTGGCGGTCAAGTTGACGTATTGCCTACGATCGCGAACATGCTTGGCATTTCCTTGGATGATCATATCCACTTCGGCCAAGACTTGTTTAATCAGTCGTATAACGTATTGCCACAACGTTATTATCTCCCGACTGGCTCATTCTTAAGCAGCAAAGAGCTATTCATGTCAGGCAGCGGATATGAGGACGGCAAGCACTATTCCTTAGCCGGAGACGGCATTACGGAGCAGGCTGCGACAGAAGATGAGTATCAGCGTGCATTAGAGCTCCTCAACTTATCTGACAGCTATGTTAGCCAGCTGCCTTCTTGGAAGACCAAATAATAATAAAACTAAAAGGCTCCCCTTGAAGCGTATATCACGCTTCGAGAGGAGCCTTTTTTTTTCGCAAATGACAAAGCTAGCTGCTTTTTACCGCTTCAAGTACTTCCTTCACATGTCCATCCACACTTACGCTGCGCCATTCCTTAACAAGCTTGCCCTGTTCATCAAGCAGGAAAGTCGATCGCTCGATACCCATAAATTCCTCACCGTTCCAGCTCCGCAGCTTCCATACGCCGAACAGCTCCGAAACCGTATGCTCGGTGTCAGACAGCAATAGGAATGGCAGCTCATGCTTGTCGACGAATTGCTCATGAGAGGCAAGATCATCTGGGCTGATTCCGATTACCTCTGTGTTGTTCGTGCCGAACTCGCCGTTAAAGTCACGGAAATCGCATGATTCAGTCGTACAGCCAGGCGTCATGTCGCGCGGATAAAAATAAATAACGAGCTTCTTGCCTGAGTAATCTGCAAGCTCAACTTCTTTGCCATTGGATGCTTGCAGCTTAAAATTCGGGACCTGGTCCCCTACTTTTAAATGTTCTCCCATCGTTGAATGCTCCTCTACTTTTTATTTTCAATCAACAAGCCTTGCTCGCCTTCCACCAAGTACAGCTCACCCAGCCCGCACACGGTCACATGAACCGGGAAGCTCTCTGCGGTTTTGTTCGTAAAATGCCAGCGTCTTCCTTTTCCAACCACTATAAATATACCATTATCATCGCCGATCGGATTGAAATTGTCATTGCGCGTCCTATAGGTCATGATGCCAAGCTCTGCAAATTGATCGACTGCTGTAGGAACGTCGCTGGTCGTTATGCCAATTTCACTGATACAGAGAATGTCTTGCTGCGGGTCAAAGGTACGCTCAACACCGTTATCCATCGTATGGCGGGCAATCAGCTCTAAAATATTACCCGACGGGTCTTCAAAATAAACAGAATGCGAGTTCCATGATTCACTATACGACACATCCTGACCTGCCTCCGTACCGATTGGAACAAGTGCTTCGATCCACTTTTTTGCTTCCTCAAGCTTATTCTCTGGAATCGTAAAGGCAAAGTGATAACAATACGCTTCAGCAGCTTGATCACCAGTCTCTTGGAAGGTCAGCTCGCTCCAGCCTGCCTGAACAGTAAAGCTGTCCTTCTCAGAGCGAATAACCGGCAATGCCAGCACATCCCTATAAAAAGGCAAAATGCTTGCTGCTTTTTCTGTCAAAAGCACCAGCTTTTCTATAATCATTTTACACCTCGTTATGTTCGTGATACAAAACACTTTCCGTTACGAAAGCTTTTGCCTGTGCTTTATCATCATATAGACCATATGCGAGCATGAGCTTCGTTATTGCAGCCTCAACCGACAGCTTCTCAATTACAATGGCACCCGCTTCAATAAGGCGCAGCGACGACGAATATAGGGCTGCCGAACGATCTCGGATCGGACATATGTATACATCGATGCCAAGCTTTTTACAGTTTGCAATAAACGCAGGAAGCGAGTACGGCCCTGCTTCTATTGCGCTTGCTGTACCCGAATGATGCAAATCATGGAGGATCGCCTTCGGCCGAATCGTTGTAAAATCATACAGCGAATAGTTCAAGCCCGGATATGGCCGAATATAGACGATGCTGGAATCGAGCTTAAGGGTGTCCGGCTCCCATGCAAACGACGCTTTAGGCTTAGTACTCAGCGCTTCCGGTCTTGGATTTCTCTCATGGTCCAGCCAGTTGAAAACTCGGTCTGCCATCTTTCCGTACGGCACGCCGTAGGGGCTGCCGAATTGATCCGTAAAGGACATCGCTTGCGTAACTCTAGTTGCTAAGTAAACAAGTGCATCCCCTTTGTCATCCTCGTAAACGACAAATACGCCCGGCAGCTGTGCATCCACTACAAAATTGATTGCATTTGCAAAATTACGGCGCCCATTGCTTCTTTCATCGGCAACCGGGTAATTGCTGGCGGTCAGCACAATTGGAATTTTTGTATCTGCGAACAAATAACCGATCATCGCTGCGCTATAAGCCAGCGTATCCGAACCATGGGTGATGACTATCCCAGCATACGAGTCGGTATCTATCCCATGGACAGCCTCTGCAAGCGCGATCCAATCCTCGGTCGTCATATTTTCACTTAACAAGTTAAGCGGCTGTATCGCATCAATTCTAACATCATCGTGCTGCTCAGCACTGTTGATATAATCATCTATAAGCGAATAAGATCCCGCGTCATTAACATCGATGCCGTTTCCCTGCTTTTTGCTTCCAATGGTCCCGCCTGTAAAAACAACCAATAACTGCTTCACAAATGTTCCTCCTTATTGTCCTGCAATCGCTAGCCAGCGATAAAAAAAGATAACTTCTACTATCGTATATGCGTCTCTACACTCTGGTCAAGGCACAAGCCCTATCCTTACATGTTGCCCTGTGCAACTCGCTTCATACGAGATCACATCGCCTATTCATCCAATTAAAAAAGGAGGTGCTGGGCATTTGCAACTCACATGCCTACAGCATCCTCCATTCATTTAATCTCGCTCCTGTTTTCCTTGCTTCCGCCAAAAATCATCGAACTGCTTAAGCAATTCCTCCGTAGAAATGACATTCAACAAATGTTGTCGACCCAAATCCGTTCCCATTTGAAAAAATTGACTGTAATTTTTATAATAGCTCGGTTTTCTTACGCCCTGAAACCGATCGGGGTCATTTGCCATCAGCATATAAGGGGCATACGGCCCTGTAGAATACTTTTCCTCTTCAATCGTATTGTTATAGATGGATATAACGCCTGAGGCATCAGCAAAGGCGCGATTGTTCTCAATCGAAGACAAATAGGAAATGAATTTCCAAGCCTCATCCTTATGCTTAGACTGGGAAGCAATCCCCCAGCCGGCTGCACCAACGTTGTAATGAGAGATCCCATCAGGCCCTGTAGGCAAAGGGGCTGTTGCCCACTGGCTGCTCTCCAGCTTTTCCTTGATCATCTCTATCACGTCTGAGTCTTGGATAAGCAAAGCCGCATTGCCGTTCACAAATGCTTGAACCTGTTCATTAAAGCCCCAATCTATGGACGCAGGATCTGAGATCTCTGTATAAATCTTCTTGTAAAGCTCAACAGCCTCTGCTGCCCGCTTGCCTGAGAATATCGTCGAGCCATCCGTATTAAACATGGAATCGCTTATATCGACGTTCTCTCCGTTATAGTCCTGAACGATTGAAGACAACGTATTAACGGCACCACTGCCTCCGCGAAAGGAAAAGCCGTATATCCTCTCCATCGGCTTCGTCAATTGCTTGCCGACAAAGAAGAGCTGCTCCCATGTTTCTGGCACTTGCAGCGCCTTGGCATCGAACCAATCCTTGCGATAATAAAGCTGCACTTGATAAAGACTGCTCGGAATATAATAAGCAACATCGCCTGCATCTCTAGACATCAGCTTTGCATTATTGTTAAGCAGCATATAATTGCTCCATGATGAAATATAACTCTCCAAGCTGGTTATCAGACCACTTTCCGCAAGCTGATGTACCGTAACGTCCCGCACCTCAACAATATCAATCGCTTGATTCTGCTCCAGCATCGTCAAGATCGTCTGATCAGCGGTCTCGTATTCTGATGTCACTCTCACAATCTCAATGGTTGGATTGTCGAGTTCAAATTGTGCAATTAATTTGTCTAATTCCACTGTCCGCAGCGGCGTCATTAGGCTCTCAACAATTTTTAAAGTCACCTTATTCGGAGCTGGTGTCTGTTCAAGCGGTTCCGAACTATTTGGATTAAGCGTACAACCGCTTATGAAAGATATTATGATAATTAACGAGAGCGGGTATAGTGCTTTGCCCATTTGAGTGAGCTTCATAAATTCCCTCCCGATCAAAAAGTAATGATGCATAACCATTACTTTCTTTATCGGCTACACGCGCTTCAATCAATACAGCTGACCTCTTCTTTTTTTTCAAAATACCACAGATAAAATGGAACGAGCGCCCTCATTTATTGCGCGTAACTCATCAAATGCCTCACTGTCTCATCGATAAGCCCATCGTGGACGGTCGGATTATAGTTCAGCCGGTCGTGATAGCCAATAAAGATACATCTTCTACGCGCATCCTTTTCCCTCAAGCGGCGCCAGCCCTCCTCCAGCTGGTTGCAATAATCACGGGAAGCCTCCGCTGGTACGAGGAAGAGAACGCTGCTGCAGCCTAGCTCAGCGATCTCCCTTAGCGAGCTCGTATCAAGAAATCCGATCTGGTGTGCCGACTTCGGATAGGTCATTTGTAGATCGTCATAAAAAAGGTCCTTCATCTTGCGGCGGCGCGGGCCAAATATTCGAAAGCCCGTTTTTCCGGCATGAACAATTAAGATAGGCTCATCGCCTAAACTGTTTTTGAGCTGCTCACGCGCGTTTTGCACCTTCATCTCATAATAGGACAACCAGCGCTCTGCTACGGTGGACAAGCCTAATGCATTGCTTATCTCAAGCAGCCGCTCCTTCCAGGAATAAGCCTTCCAATCGAGCATTAGAACCGGAGCGATAGCCGAACATGCCGCGTACATTTCCTCATCCAGCATACCTGCCAATATGAGATCCGGCTCCGCTTCACGCAGCTGCTGGAGCACCCGTTCATGCTGATGAGTGCTCAACCGAATAAAGGACAAGCAAGTAGGCATTCCGATAGCTGATAGGTCGCCCGCGAACACAGATACAAGCGTGGCTACTCGTTTCTTCGCAAGCTGAGCATATTCCGTAGGAGCCAGTCCCATATGTTTCTTAAACAGCCGGCTAAAATAGTACTCGTCAGGATAGCCGACGGAATGGGCTACGTCGACGATGGAAGAGGACGTACCCGAGAGCATGCGCATAGAAGCATCGAGCCTCAGCTTGGTCATATATTTAAGCGGTGTAAGTCCTGTATAACTGCGAAAGGCTTGATAAAAACGGCTTGTACTCACCCCGGAGGATCTTGCAAGCTCCTCCATATCCATCGGTGTGCTTAATTGCTCAATCATAAATTGCTTGGCTTGCTCGACGTAGCCAATTAAATCAGCTTCAGTCTCTCTCGGCTGCTGGACGGACTGAATGAGCGCAGCGACCATTGCATAAAGCTGTGATTGCAGCTGATAGTATAAAACCACATCATCAGTACCGCAGTCGCTTTGAAAGTCCTGAAGCCAGCTTCTCGCCTGCGGCAGCCTCAGCAGTTTTAATCCCATACTGTCTCGGTAAGGGAGCATCTCCGCGCCTGCTGCTGTCGAACCGCTTCGGAAGCGAATAAGTACGATTTCAGCTAGATGGTTGCCCTCATTAAGCAGCGTACATTCACAATGGGACGGAATGAGAAACAGCTCACCGCCAACGGCTTTTTTAGTCGTGTGCTGCCCCTTCTTCACAATGGAAACCTTTATTTTATGTTGAAGCACAAACGCAAAGCATTGCTCCTCTCGATTGTTCAACTGCATATGGTGCAGCGACGGGAGCTTAACTTCCTCCGTGCCAATATAGAGCATTTCACCGTACTTTGTTTGATTCGGTTGCTGCGACATGCGCGCTCACATCCTTAATAAACAATATTATTTTATAAATTGTAAATAATAATAATTATCATTGTCAATGCTGTAAGTAGAGTAAGCTTATTCCAAATGACAGCTGATGAGCGATCCCTTATGTTTCACTTCACCCTCAAGCATTGAAAAACAGAAGCTTTCCTTATCATAAAGATCGAGGTGACTTAACTTGAAGATGTCTACTAATTATGTTTCCAAAGAGCATCATCAACATAGCAAGGAAGAGCCTAAAGTCAATCCGCGCAGCAGCAAGCGTTATTTTGGCCGCGGCGGCGTGAAGGCTGCACTTATGAAGCTCCTCATCGACCAGCCAATGCACGGCTACCAGATGATGAAGGCTTTAGAGGAGCAGTCTGGCGGACTTTACGTACCCAGTGCCGGCTCCATTTATCCCACGCTTCAGATGCTTGTGGGATCCGGCTTCGTCTCCGTTCAGTTAGAGGATGGCGCCAAAAAAGTCTATAAAATTACCGAGCAAGGCCGTGCAGCATTGCAGCTGCTTCCTGAAAAAACAAGGCATAATAACGCCGAGGGCGGCAGCCCGTCACCAAAAGCCGAATCGTTCCGAAATGAGAAAATTCGGATTAAGCTTGGATTATCGATTGAATCCTTTAATCTGCTTAAGCTGGTAACACGCGCCGAACAAGAAGCATCCGCGAGCAAAGAGCAAGCAGAAGAGCTGCAGCGTCTGTTAACTGAGCAGCAGCAGCAAATCAGCGCCTTTCTCGATGGGTCCGTGCAAAATGCGAATGCAGCTATGGTTCCATACGAAATGGCAGGACGTTAAGTAACAAGAAAAGGGTTATCGCATAGGTCTTTGTCATGCACCAAAGACCCTGGATAACCCTGCTTTATTAACTAGTGAGTTGAATCATGCGAAACATGATGGCCCTTAAGCGTTTGACCGCTATGCAAACGATCCGTTTTCTCAGCATCCTGTTTGCGTCCCATAAACGGCCACCAGTTAGCAGGACCGAAAGTGCGTACCATAACTGGAATGAATAATGGAAGCATCAACAATGCATAGATGAACAGTCCACAAAGCACAATAGTTGCAATTTGCAGAAGTGACATTACTCCTGAAGGAAGCATCGCTGCGAATGTCCCGCCTAGAATAACAGCTGCAGACATAATTACCGTACCCATGTTTTTCATCGCTTCCAAAATGGCTTCCTGAGGCGACAGATGGCGGTATTCTTTAAAGCGATCCATCAAGAAAATACTATAATCAATTCCTAGTGCGACGAGCATGACGAATCCGAAAAATGGAACCGCCCAGCTAATGCCCGACTGCCCAAGCAGCCTTACGAATATGACCTCTGCAATCGCCATCGAGGAATAGAACGTAACGAGAAGCGATGCGATCATATAAAGCGGCATGACGATCGAGCGGAACAAAAGGATAAGGATAATTGAAATGCCGATGAGCATGAGAATAACCGTACGCGAATAATCCGACGCTGAAATATTGCTCAAATCGTTATTCATACTTGTTACACCGCCGACAGCTACCTGTGATCCGTTATAATCGGTGTTTTGAATCGCGCGGTGAACAGCTGCTTCCAGTCCGTCGATTTGCGCCATCGTTTCCTGTGCATACGGATTGCCTTTAAATATGACATCGAACTTCGCTGTTTGGCGATCCTCCGACATATACACATTAAGGGCAGCCTGAAATTCCTTGTTCGCAATGGCTTCCTCTGGAATATAAAAGCCCGTCATTTGCTTATTCGGCGATTCCGCTAGACTATTCAAATATCCGCCAGCGGATGTGAGTCCATCGGTTACCTTCGATAAGCCGTCAACGCTTTGATCCAAACCGCCGGTCAATTCGCCCAGCTGATCGTTTAACGATGCAAACCCTGCCTGCAGTTCCTTCTGACCATCTGATAGTTCATTAAAGCCCTGCGTGACACCAGGCAGCTTCGATACAATTTGACCTTGGCCTGCGGCTGCCTGCTCAATTCCTTTTTGCAGCTCTCCAAGTCCTGCAGCAAGCTTGCCAAGACCCGAAGCTAGTGCCGTTTGCCCTTCACTTGCTTGCAAGAAACCGGCATTTGCTTGTGTCATTCCCGCTGAAATGCCTGTTAGCTGCTCATTAAGCTGAGACAACTGCCCGCTGATTCCTGCTGCTCCTTGCTGGAGATTTCCAAGAGCAAGCATGGTTTGTTTAAAAGTCTCATCGGTTTGCAGCTCTGGGTGACTTTCCTGAAGTGCAGTCAGACTTTGCTGTACGCCGGATAACCCGCTCGCAAGCTTCTCCTGTTCAGATGCAATCGCGCTATATGCACCTGTAAGCTGACCAAGACCGCCGCCTAGCTGCTCGTAGCTGCTAAGCAATTTACGGCTCGCGCCTGCCAGCTGCTCCGCACTCGCCTGCGCCTGCTTCAAGCCCTCGCTAAGCTCTCCCGCACCTGCAGATCCATCCTGCAACCCTTGCTGAATCTTCTTCAAACCTGCGCCAAGCTGTACAATCCCAGCCTTCAGCTCATTCGTACCATTAACGAGCTTACCGGCGCCGTCAACAGCTTCATTTAATTTCGGCTTATTCTCGCTTAACGCGCTGCTTGCCTCGGAGAGACCATCACCGATTTTGCCCAAGCCTTCGCCGCTTTGACCAAGCCCACTCTCAAGGGTGGTAACTTGATCTGCCACGAGAAATTGCTCCATTACATCACCTGTCGGACGAGTTGCACTGCGAACGGCCTTGATGCCTCCAGAATTCGCAAGCTCGCGGCTGATTTGCTCTAGTACAGCAAGCCCCTCAGGTGTGTCCATCGGTTTATCAGCTTTGACCACAACGGTAGTAGGCAGTGAATCACCAGGTCCAAAGCTATCCGCAATAATGTTGAACGCTTTAACAGAGTCATATTTATCGCCAATCTCATCCAGCGAGTTAAAAGAAATTGTGCCTTTATACGCTGTAAGGAAAGGTACAATAATTACTGCCAAAATAACGAGCGCCCACAAAGGGCGTTTTAGTGAAAACTTACCCACTGTACCCCAAAGCTTGCTCGGCTTATGCTCAAGCGAGCCTTTCGCCGGCCAAAACAATTTTGTACCCAGCACCGCCATAAAAAACGGCACGATCGTAAACAATGCGATAAGCAGTACCGCTACCCCGACTGCAACGGCTACTGCCGAGCGGTAAAGCATAAACGTTGAGAATCCGATTGCAGAGAATCCCACCAACACAGCTAAGCCAGAAAATAATACGGTTCTTCCCGCAGTGCGGTAAGTTTGAACAATCGCTTCTGTCTTGTCGCCGCCGCTATGCGTCAACTCTTCCTTGAAGCGGCTAATGAGCAGGATGCAATAGTCTGTGCCGATCCCAAATAATACGGCAACTAGGAAAATTTGCGTGAAGTTGGAAAGCGGAAAATCAAAATATTTGACTAAAAACGCAATAACGGATTGTGATATTAAATAAGTAAATCCAACGGCCACTAGCGGTACGAGCGGCGCAATCGCAGAACGGAATACAACAAACAAAATAATTAAAATAAATCCAAGCGTAATAAACTCGGTTTTCTTAAGCCCTTCCTGCGAGCTTTGTACAACATCCTCAGAAATAAGCCAGTTTCCTGTATAATAATGCTCTACCTTCACATCTGAAATCGTCTCATAGAGACCGTCTCTTAGCTCAGCAAGCTCACGGTCGCCAGCCTCGACATTCACAAGAGCAAGGATGGTGCTTCCATCCTTCGATACCATTTGCTCCTCAAGCTCTTTGGTATCAAAATGAGTCGTCACGGAGAGAACCCCAATAGCCTCGCCTTTGCTCTTCAGCTCATCGATTCCTCTCTTTACTTCCGCTAAATCAGCGTCCTTCAGACCGCCGTCCTTATGGAATACAAGCACGGTAGGCATTCCGCTGCTGGCGCCTGCATTATCGCCTCCGCCAATCGATTTCTCCAAGTCCCTGGCGACCGACGAAGAATATCCATCAGGCACGTTGATTTGCCCTTTCGTACGAACAAGCTCTTCCATATTCGGCGCGCTGAGCATTAAACCTACGGCAGCAGCAAGCCACAATATAAGAACAAACCATCTAAATTTCAAAACGGTTCTCATCTTTGTTCCCCCTCAAATATAATAAAACTATGGATTCATCATTTCTTTAGCAAGCTTCTCGAAGGTTTCGATAAAACAGTTCGCTTCCTGCTCTTCAAAACGATTAATGTATTTGGCCAGCAGCACTTGTATCTTATCCTCCATGAGATCGCAAACCTGCTTGCCTTCCTCGGTTAGCGCTAAATAGATGACCCTGCGATCCTTCTCATCTGGAAATCTTTGAATTAAGTTTTTATCAAATAATCGCGTAATGATCGCGGTTATTGAGCTTTTCCCCACGCAAAAAATGTCCGCTAATTCGGACGATGTGCTCATTTCCTTCGAATGCAAATAACGTAGTGTCGCAAACTGGTCTACCGTTAGATCATCTGGCATTAACTCGCGGATCATCGCATTTAGTCGACGGTTTACAAGAAAATTAGCCGCTTCGTAGCGATCGATGAGTTGTTTCAATGATGCTCGATCCACACTGGTGTCCCCCTTTTTATGTAGTTTCTAAATATCCACGAAATTAATTCTATTATGAAACAGTTCGATAATAGAACTATATCAAACGATTTTATTTAAAACAACGCCTTAATTTAGAATATATTGTGAACAGATGTGTACAAGAGAAGGACAAGCTATTTACTTTTTTCAAGCTGCCGTTTATATACTAGTGAAGTAATCAAACCAACCATTATTGGAGGTATGTCGTATGTACGATATCGTTATTATTGGTGCTGGTCCGGCTGGAGCAAGTGCAGCCATTTTTACTGCAAAAGCAGGCAAAAAGACGCTCGTGTTTGAGAACAACAAAGGAATGACAAAACGCGCTTGGTTCGAGAACTACTACGGAATTTCAGAAATTGGCGGCCCCGACCTTGTGGATACAGGCAAACGACAGGCTGAGAAATTCGGAGCAGAGTTCAAGGAGGAAACCGTACAAAATATCGTTACCATCACTGACGGCCTGCGGGTGGAAACAGACGGCGGAAGCTATGAAGGAAGGCATGTACTTATTGCAACAGGCGTTTCGACTGAGCTGGCTGAGCATATCGGGATCTCTACAAAACCGGGTACCGAGCCTCGTATCAAAACCGTTATTGCGGTCGACGCGGCTGGTAAAACGAATATTGATCACATTTGGGCGGCAGGAACGGTTGCTGGCGTAAGCGTGCATGCAGTCGTTACTGCAGGGGATGGGGCAAAAGCTGCCATTAACATCATTAGCGAATTAAACGGCGAACGTTATGTGGATCACGATATTTTAAAGGTTTAACAGTATCTTCCTGAAACAAAAGCAGGATATTAGAAAAAATTGTCGAATAACAGGGAAAATAATCAAACTCTTTTTATGTTCCTATCCTTGTCAGGGTGCTTCGGCACCCTTTTATTTGAACGTAAAAGGTTTTGTCACACTTCCAGGAGGCCGACGGTGAGCAACCCATTGTTTCAGCAGCACAACAAACAATTGACGATTGCTTTCGCATTTGCCTTATGTGCGCTTCTTGCGCTAATCGCCGAGTCGAACCATTTTCAATTTTTGTATGGCATTACCTTTTCATTAACGAGTCTATTTACACTTCTTGGCTTGCGATTATTCGGTTACTGGCCAGGACTCTTAATGAGCGCAGTTGTCCTATTCCTAGGCACTTTTTTATTAAAGCAGCCCCTCTTTCATTACATCATCCTTATTGAAGCTGCCTTTATCGGCTTGCTTCTTCGCAAATACAAGAATCAACTGTTTGGGATTGACGCCGTTTTCTGGGTTCTAGTCGGAATGCCCGCTATCTATTGGTTCTACTCCTTTCATTCAACGCTCATAACGCAGGATTTGCTTCTTATTGCAGGAATTATTGCCATGAATGGCCTATTTAACGCACTGTTCGCTGAGATTATCTACCAGTACATGCCACTGCGCAAATGGAGTGGGTTTGCCCGCTCGCAGCAAGGACCAAATTCCTTCAGCAAGGTACTGTTTCATTTCTCCATCGGTATCGTATTCCTTTCGTTTTTACTCAACATTTTCATTAACAGCTTGAGCTCCATTAAAGAAGTAAGTCTATATGCCGAGCGAATCTCCTCGATCGAAATCAATCGCATTTCAGAATCATTGGATAAATGGCAGGCGGTTAGCACCGATCTAGATAAGCAAGATCAGATTGCTTTCCTTCAACTAGCCCTTGGCAAACATTTCGGGAATTCTATCATATCTGTGACGAACGCCGACCATAAAGTTATTGCATCCAGCGCGCCTGAGACTGTAGGTGAAATGCTTGATTTCTCCAAAGAAAGCAGCATTACTCCCATGAACAAAAAAGCGTATTTAGTTATGCCTGACGTAAAAAAATACTCTTGGCATTTCCAGACCTGGTATGATGGAAATTTGATATATAAAGATAAACTTCAGGCATCGGATTGGCTTGTTTACGTTGACTTTCCCATTAAAAATCATCAAAAATATTTGTTTACCAAATATTTCATTCATTTTGTTTATATGATCGGGCTTGCCTTTTTTGCCGTCATTCTAGCGTATCTCATTAATTGGTGGCTCTCTCGCAGTTTAACTCGGTTAGCGAAAGCAACAACGAACCTTCCGCTGAAGCTTCAGGAGATGAACACATTGGAATGGCCACGAAGCAGCATTGTAGAAATTCATTCATTGATTGCAAATTTCAAGCATATGTCAACCAATCTTATTCACATGTTTCAAGAATCGCAGCGAAGCAACGAGAGGCTGGAGGCTCAAACTTATTTATTGCAGCAATCGGAGGAAAGACTGCATCAGCTTGCCTATTACGACATGCTGACTGGTCTGCCGAATAGGCTGCAATTCACACTCCATTTTCAAGACATGATAACTATGAACGCTGCTATGAAAAAACCGATAGCCATCATGTTCGCTGACATCAATCGCTTTAAGCAAATTAATGATACGCTTGGACATGCTGTAGGTGATATTTTACTCGGCAAGGCAGCAGAACGCTTCGGAGCAGCGGTGTTTGATGAATGCAACGTCTTCCGATTGGGTGGAGACGAGTTTGTATTTGTCGGACAGTATGAGAATGAAGATGAACTGGCTGCAAATGCCCAAGCCGTCGTAGATTCCTTCAATGAGCCTTTTATGATCGACGAAACGCTGCTTTATTTAACCGTTAGCGTCGGCGTTAGCGTGTACCCGCAGGATGGCGGCGATATGGATACCATTATCCGAAACGCCGATATTGCTATGTATAGCGCCAAAGAGCAAGGTGACGGCTGCTACCGGTTTTTCAAACCAACGCTGGTATCCGCGATGACAGAGAAGATGCAGATCGAGAACGGGCTTTATAATGCGCTGCAAAACAAACAGTTCTCGCTACATTATCAGCCAAAAATAAATGCTGCAACCGGCGAGCTATGCGGCATTGAAGCGCTCATTCGCTGGCGTCATCCCGAGCTTGGCATGATTCCGCCCGATAAGTTTATTCCACTTGCCGAGCAATCCGGTTTTATATTAGATATTGACAGCTGGGTCTTCCATGAGGCCTGCCGGCAAAATAAAGCTTGGCAGGATGAGGGACTACAGCATATATGCGTCTCAGTGAACATTTCAGCAAGACATTTCTACCAAGGAAACTTATCTGAAATGATCGTCAAAGCGTTAAAGGACACCGGCCTTGATCCGCAATATGTAAGCCTTGAAATTACTGAAGGTGTATTTATGCGGAATATGGATCAAGTGATCGAGACCATTCTTTTCCTTCGGGGGCTTGGCATTCAAATATCAATCGATGACTTTGGCACGGGTTATTCATCCTTGAATCAGCTGCAGCGCCTGCCTATATCAGACGTAAAGCTGGATCGTTCCTTTATTCAAGGCATTACGAATGACGAGAAAAAATCATCGATCGTCAAAGCAATTATTGAGCTTGTACATAGCATGAATATGAAGGTTGTTGCAGAAGGCGTGGAGACAATTGCCGAATCGAATTTCTGTACGGAGCTGCAGTGCGATGAGCTGCAAGGTTATTTATTCAGTAAACCGCTGCCGCCACAGGAGCTGGCGCTTCTTCTCGGTAAGAATGAATAAGCTATACAACAGACATGAAGGAGCTGCCTCAAGGTCATAGACCCGGAGCAGCTCCTTCATCTTTTTAAAGTCTACACTGACTTATTGAATATTTTGCCTACAAAACTGTTATGCAGTTGGAGCTGGTGTTGCTGCTGCGGAGGTATCCGTTGTGGATTCACTCTTCGCTGCATCGTCACTCGGACGTTCGCCACGCGGTCCTTTTCCGCCATGTCCACCCTTGCCATGGCCTCCGCGCGCCGGGATTTCTCCATTTACATGTTTTGTTGCACGATCGACAGCCTCAGCTAGCTTCGTATCATATTGCTCCTGCGTAATCGTTCCCGCTGCCAGCTCCTCCGCCAGCTTCGCTTTTTGATCCTTTACCTGCACGTCAATGATCACTTGGATCGCAACACCCTTCTCCTCAGCGATTGCCGCCAAGGTCTTGCCTGATTCAAGCTCCGTCTTTAATACATCTGCCGTTATGCCTAGCGCTGCAGCTATGCCATCTACGTTTTTCGCAAAGCCGCCTCCTCTTTCACCACCGCCGCCATGCTTTCCAAAACCTAATCCTTTGGAATCAAGCAGCTTCTCCGCCTGTGCAGCAGCATCCGGCTTTGCTTGCTGTTGTCCAGTTTCTGCAAGCTTGTCTGCTTCTACTTTTGCGTCAGGTTTCGGATTAGCTGCCTCAGCTGCCTCCAGCCATTCAACAAGCTTAGTCTTAAGATCAGCTCGCGTTTTCCCGCTCGCGACTGCAACCTCTGCCAGCGTTGACGTTTGCAGCTTAGTCTGAAGCGCCGCTTCATCGAGCCCTAAGTACGTTAGTAACTGTTCCTGTATTTGTTGAAAGCCGCGTCCGAAACCGCCATGTCTGCCTTCATGATCCTTCTTAGCTGCGCTGCTATCTGCTTGTGCACCTTGCTCTTGCTGCGCCTCGCTGCTTGCTGCTGCCGCATTTACATATTGGCTAGCCCATAGGCCTCCGCCCCCTAAGGCAAGCGTTAGCGCAATAGCACCCGCTGTTATAGCTTTTGCTCTCTTCATTGAATATTCCACCTTTCACTTTCAAATTTGTTGTTACAAGACCTAGCATAGACAATAAAACTTAAGCCTCCTTTAATCCCCGCTGAAAGTTGGCTGAAGACATGCTGTAATTGAACACTTTTCTAACATAAAGCCCCGTATTTCTCTAATAAAAGTTTGTTATTGTAATAACAGATGTCATTCATTGAATTGTAAAAAAATGGACTGTATCGTTACTATTCATTTTTCGACAGAATTCGACGATAACTTATCTTATCTTAACTTTTCATTATGGGGTGTGATTGCATGTTCCGAATTAAGGACAGAAGTTTAGTCGTTACCAGCTCCATCGTATTAGCCCTTCTCCTCGTTATTGTCATTAGCGTCACCGAGTATTTATCCTACAGCACGCAGAAAAAATCCTATTTAGATGAAATTGAACGGATTGGACAAACGCTTGGTTATCAAATCGAAGCTGGTCATGATCTGGTTACTTTTGGATACAACGAAGTATCCGCTGGGCGTGATACCAATAATGCTACGTTCAAGATGCTTAAGCTGCAGCTCGACGTCATGATTAAGAACGATATCGTCGCAAATGCATATGTGTATATGCCTGAGGTAATCGAACGCGACGGAAAAAAATTTATAAAGATGATGCAGAGCAATGAGGCTCTCTCCGCCGCAGGCCTTGGACCTGGAGATGAGTATGAAATGAGTGAAGCATTCGCTGGCAAAATTGATGATGCCCTAAATGAGGGATCTGCTTTGACCGAAGTCGTTACAGATGAATATGGTCAGTGGATTTCTTATTTAGCACGCGTAAAAGACCCAAGCGGCAAATTAATCGGCATATTTGGCATCGATGTTGATTTCAAACAAATTGATGATGCCTTAAATCTTATGTTTTGGAAAAGCATAGGGATTGCAGCGCTGCTAGCCTTTATTGCCATACTTATTATTGTTGCACTGGTAAGAATGACGTTGAAGCCGCTCAAACGGCTCGCGGAAGTATCCTCATTAGCAGCGAATGGCGACTTGACGCTTGCCGTTGCGGTCAAAGGAGGCAATGAAATAGCTCAAGTTTCTATCGCCTTTAATGAAATGATCGCAAGCCTTCGTCAGCTCACAGGCAGCATTCGAATAACATCCGATGAGGTGGCTGGCTCGGCTTTCAACATGCAGCAGAGTGCAGAGCAGACCTCCCGTGCGACAGAAGAAGTAACTGAAGCTATTCAAGAAGTTGCCTCCGGCTCTGAAACACAGCTGCAAAGCTTGCAAGAGTGCCAGCGCGCGATGACAGAAATGACGATCGGCATTCAAAGAATTGCAGAGTCGACCTCATCTGTATCTGAGCTGGCAGCGGACACTACGGCAATGGCTACGGAAGGCGAGACCGTTATTGATCAAACATTGCATCAAATGAATACTATCGAGTCCAATGTAGTCGAAACGGTTACGACCTTGCATGAGTTGAAGGAGCAGAGTGACAAAATAGGCGGCATCCTCGCCTTGATCGGCGATGTAGCCAATCAGACTAATCTGCTTGCACTTAATGCGTCTATTGAAGCGGCGCGTGCCGGCGAGCATGGCAAAGGTTTTGCTGTCGTTGCCCATGAAATCCGCAAGCTGGCTGAACGCTCCAAGGAATCCTCCGAACAGATTGGAACTATACTGCATAGCATCGGAAGTTATGCTTCAACAGCCGTTTCATCAATGGAGCAGTCTGTGGAAGCCGCGCGTTTCGGCTCAAACATCTCGGCACAAGCCGGCGAGTCCTTCCGCTCTATCGTTACTTCCATTCGTGATGTTTCCAGTCAAGTACAGGAAGTATCCGCAGCGTCGGAGCAAATGTCAGCTGGCAGCGAGCAAATTGCAGCTTCGCTAGATGCGCTTGAGGGCATAACGGCTAATTCCGCAGGAAACTCACAGCGTGTCGCTGCGGCGTCAGAAGAACAGCTTGCTTCCATGCAGGAGGTTGCAAGCTCCTCCGAGCAGCTGCGTAATTTAGCTTCTACCTTGAATGAGGCGATCAGCCGCTTCAAGACCTGATGTACTAACAAACGATAATATCTGCCCAAATAAAAAAGGCTAAGCGGGATGACTCTCGCTTAGCCTTTTTTTGCCGTTTTCTATGATGCAGATGCTGCGCCGAATTGCAGCTGATACATCGCGTAATATTTGCCGCGATGCTCCATAAGTTCATCATGGCTGCCTCGCTCCACAATGACGCCGCGATCAAGCACAAGAATTTGATCTGCACTGCGAATCGTCGACAGGCGGTGCGCGATGACGAACGTCGTGCGGCCTTTCTTCAGTACATCAAGTGCCTCTTGAATGATGGCTTCCGTCTCGGTATCAATGCTGGCTGTCGCCTCATCGAGAATAAGAATAGCGGGATCATAAGCAAGTGCCCTTGCAAAGGAAATCAACTGCCTTTGACCAGCAGACAGTGTGCTTCCCTTCTCAATAACAGGAGCATCAATGCCGCCTTGGAACTGACTGAACATGTCGTAAGCGCCAACGTCACGCAGCGACTGTACAATTTTCTCGCGGCTAATCTCCGGGTTATCAAGGCTGATGTTCGATGCAATCGTTCCGGTAAATAGGAATGGGTCCTGAAGAACGATACCCATATGCTGCCTTAGCAGCTGCTTCGGCATATCGCGAACATCAGTGCCATCTACGATGATCTTGCCCTCGTTCGAATCATAGAAACGAAACAACAAATTAAGAATCGAACTTTTGCCTGAGCCGGTATGGCCTACTAGCGCAACCGTCTGGCCTTGTTGAGCGTGGAAGGAAATATTTTTCAGCACATACTCATCCTTTTTATAAGCAAAAGAAACATCCTCGAACTTAACATCGCCCTTATATCGGTCCATTTTGCCGGAAACGACATCGATTCCTTCCTCATCCATCAGCTTAAATACTCGCTCTGCAGATACGCGCGCCGTCTCGAGATTGGATAGCTGGTTTACGATACCAACGATCGGCGCAAACATACGGTTCATATAATCGATGAATGCGTAAAGCACGCCGACCGATACCGCTCCGCGGAGTGAATCGCCCCAGAACATAATGAGTACAATGAGGAACAATGTATTCCGTATAACATTGACTAGATTATGCGATGTCACCGAGTTGAGGCTGAGCAGCTTGTTTTGATATTTATAATAATGCTCATTCATTTCCTCAAATTCCTTCGTCGTTTCCTTCTGACGGCGGAACGCCTGAATAATCGTCATCCCTTGTATCGATTCATTGATCATTCCGTTAATTTCACTCAGCTTTGATCTAATGATACGGTTATAACGAGCAGCGAATTTACGATAAACGATAATCCAAACGATGAGGATTGGCACAAGCGGCAGAGCCAGAAGCGCTAAGCGCACATCAAGCAAGAACAAGGCTCCATAAATAGCCACCATATAAATAACACCTGTAAAGAAATTTGCCAGCACTGCGACATACAGCTCGCGTATAGCTTCTGTATCATTAGTCACCCGCGAGACAACCTGCCCAGCTGATAAATTATCATAATAATTGACCGGCAGCCGCTGCGTGTGTGCAAATATATCCGTACGCATCTTGCGCACGATACGATTCGCTGACGTCTGCAGCATTAGCCGCTGTCCGTAGGTGAAGACAGCTACGAGCAGCAAAAATCCGAAATACATAGCTGCTAGCTTCATTAACGCCGGAAACTCCGGCTTATAGAAGGAATACAGCTCTTGTGATGTAAGCTGTGTTACTGGATACGAGACCGTTTCGCCCGTTTCCTTGTTTGTCACTGCAAGGTTGTTCCCCTCTACGACACGTTTGCCTTGATCAGATGCCAGCGCATCCTCCAGCCAATAAAATTTGCGTCCTACCTGCAGCACGCGAACCTCCTTGCCCTTCTGTTCCGAAGCGGCAAAGTGATCCTCGCGCTTATACCATTTATCTTTATAAAGAACCGCATACTCTTGTTTTGCTTCGACTTCATGCCATTTCTTCTCAATGCCGAGAATATTCTGGTCAATCATCCGTTTTGCAATTAGCGGTCCTGCAAGCTCTGCGCATACAGCAAGCACGAGCAGAAGAAGCGCAAGCAGGATCGGTTTTTTATAAAGCATGGCGTATTGAAACAATCGTTTTCCTGTGTTGCCCATTGCTCTTCACGCCTCCAATTTATTACGTTTCAATAATAGCCTCAAGCTGCTGACGATCATACTGCTCGCGATACCAGCCGCCCATCTCCAGCAACTGCTCATGCGTGCCTTCTTGCACAATTCGTCCTTCGTCGAGAACGATAATCCAGTTCGCATGCTGTACTGCGGATAACCGGTGCGTCGTAATGAATGTCGTCTTGCCTGCTCTTTCTGTACGTATGCCCTCAATAATCTCGGATTCCGTCTTCCCGTCAACAGCTGACAAAGCATCGTCCATTAGCAATATTTCCGGATCAGCGATAAGGGCACGCGCAATACTCACGCGCTGCTTCTGTCCGCCGGACAATGCCACGCCCCGCTCGCCTACCATCGTCTCAAGT
The DNA here is from genome assembly GCF_056398245.1 of Paenibacillus sp. 01T47. Taxonomy (NCBI): domain Bacteria; kingdom Bacillati; phylum Bacillota; class Bacilli; order Caryophanales; family Paenibacillaceae; genus Paenibacillus; species Paenibacillus sp. 01T47. Next base: position 74,100 of record NZ_JBFTPA010000008.1, on the reverse strand, counting down.
CCATCCGGCAAAAATTTAATATCTTTGGCGAATGAAGCCCGCTCGAGTGCTCGCTGCAAATCGGCGTCTGTGCCTTCTTTTAGGCCGTAGAAAATATTTTCGCGAATCGTCTTCGAGAACAAGATCGGCTGCTGCGGCACATATCCGACCCAGCCCAGCATGTCATCGATTTTCAAGCTGCCAAGCGGCTCTCCAGATATATGAATACTGCCGCGTCCGAGCGGATATTCCCGAAGCAGCTGCTTCAGCAATGTAGTCTTGCCGCTGCCTGTTCTGCCTACGATACCAAGCGTCTGCCCCTGCGACAATGCAAAGGAGAGATCAACCAAGTTATCGACTTGGGAGGACGGGTAACGGAACGTCACATTTTTAAATTCAACGGACGTTGGTTCATCTACTTTCACCTGCGTTGCTGCATCAGCAACATCAGGCTTATAGCCAAGTGTTTCACTTACACGATCGAGCGAAGCGTTACCGCGCTGCATAATGTTAATGAGCTCACCGATTGCAAACATCGGCCAGATCAGCATACCAAGAAACACGTTGAAGGATACGAGCTCCCCGAGCGTAATTTCATTATGGAATACAAGATATCCGCCATAACAAAGCCCGATCAAATAACTTGTTCCAACGAGTATTTTCATCGTCGGCTCGAATAACGCGTCGATACGCGCAACAGCAATATTTTTGTTAAGCACTTCATTTGTTTTGGCGCTGAAACGTGCTTCGCTTGCTTCTTCCTGCACGAAGGCTCTGATAACCCGAACACCAGATACCGATTCCAGCACCTGATCGTTCAAATCGCCAAATGCGTCTTGCGCGTCCATGAAACGTTCGTGAATTTTTTTACCATAATGCTTCATCGCAAGCGCCATAAGCGGCAGCGGCAGCAATGCGGCAAGCGTAAGCTTCACGCTTATCAAGCCTGCCATAACAATTAGAATCGTAATCATAAATAAGGTCGAATCGATTAACGTCAAAATACCGAAGCCGGCTGTCTGCGCAACCGCTCCTAAATCATTGGTCGAGCGCGCCATAAGATCGCCCGTCCGATTGCGTTCATAAAAGGTGGGGGTCATTCGTAAAAAATGTCCCATTAATCGTGACCGCAGCAACTTCTCCAGCACAAATGCTCCGCCAAACAGCTTGTAATGCCATATGTACGTAATGACATAGCCTACTACCGTTAGTGCGATCCAGCCGTAAAGCACGCGATTAAAATCGGCTTGACCGAGTAAATCCTGATGTATGCCATCAATCGTATAGCCAATAAGCCAAGGCGGGATGACATCAATAATTCCTGTTAGAACTAGAAGTGTTATAGCAACCGTATAACGCTTCCAATGCAATTTAAAAAACCAGCTTAATTTTTTGAGTACACTAAACATGCTTCTCTACCACACCTTCCGCTATCCATCCAAGCTTCGTTTACCTTCGATTTACTCCCGAGAACACAAAAAAAGCGTGTCGTCGTAACGACACGCTTCTTCCCCTCAAAAAAACGCGACTTAGAACATAGTCAAGTCTCGCGAGGTCATAGAAAAGGCGCATAATTACGATGACGTAATCATGCGCCTCTGATGATGGGGTTTACCCTTTAATCAAAGTGAAACAACGCGCGGATGGATTACGTTATTCATGTTCAAATGATGGTTATTCTTCGCTGCAAATTGATTGTAATCGTAAGTGTTCATGTAACGTAACCCTCCTCTCGCTAAAATATATTAGTCACTTTACCATCCATAGAAATTACTGTCAATACCGATTGGTAAAAAAACAAATTATGCCGAGCAAGATGGCAAATGGAATATATCAGCGATTGACGGTACAAGAACGGGGAAGGTAAAATGTAAAATGGCTCGCAGCAGCCACTTATTTTTGAAAGAAGGTGATTTTACAGCATGCGTATTAGAACTTATGCAATCTGCTTATATATCATCACGATTTACTGGATTTCGTTACATATTCCGAGTATGCACACCTTGTTTTTCCCTACCTTGGGTGCCTTCAGCCTGCTCTTCATCTCGCGTCCATTCGAGAAAGCAGAGCTTCGCAAAATCGCCGTTGGCGCCGTGCTTTCCTCGCTTATCGGCTCTTTATTTGCCCACTGGAACGCGAGCGCTCTTTCGCTGCTTCTCACGCTTATCATCGTTATTTTTTGCATCCGAACCTTCAAATGGAATGCGCCTCCGATTTTGGCCGTCGCACTCATTCCTTTTTTTACACATCCCACGTTATTCTGGGTCGTTCCCTTGTCCGTATGCGGATCGCTGCTCGGGTTATTGATCACCTTATCGGCTGCAGCATATGTCGAAAAAAGGTTTGGTTCCGTGCAATTGCCGTCATTTCTCAGCCGCAAACCAAAAACAGAATCCGATTCTGTTAATTGATTATCCCTTCCACTCCTCAGGCAAAAGCCGTTGATACTGGGACTGCAAATACCGATCGTCGATGAGCACGAGTGTGCCGCGATCGGTTTCCGAGCGGATGAGCCTTCCTCCAGCTTGCAGCACCTTGTTCATTCCCGGAAATACGTAAGCATAATCGTACCCATTCTTGCCCTGCTCGTTAAAATAATCCTTCAGCATATTGCGTTCTACACCAAGCTGCGGCAAACCTACCCCAACAACGATAACGCCGACCAATCTGTCTCCGACGAGGTCAACGCCTTCCGAGAACACGCCGCCCATCACCGCAAAACCGATCAAGGACTTCCCGCTCCCAGCCTGAAATGCACCTAAAAAACGATCCCGCTCTTCCTCTGCCATATCGGGCGTTTGCAGCAGTACCTCTGCATCCGAGGCCGCTCCTGTTGGAACAGACCATTCCTTCAGCTCCATATACGTCTCATAAACAGCATTCATGTAAGCGTAGGATGGAAAAAATACAAAATAGTTACCCGGCCGCTCACTCATCAGCTCCATAATCAGCTTCGCTATCGGCAGCTTAGATTGATCGCGGTCATGGTACCTTGTAGAAAGCGGATTAATGACTACATCAAGCTGTTCCTTCGCAAAAGGAGACGGCACTGCGAGCGTATAGTCATTTTCACCCGCTCCCAGCATGTCCATATAATACGAGACGGGAGAGAGCGTTGCAGAGAAATAGATATGCGAGCGATAACCCTTGCCCACCTGCTGCAGCAATTGAGAGGGATCAAGGCAAAACAGCTTAAGCCGAACATCGCTCTTCGAAAGCTCGATATAGACGACATAACGCTCATCAAATAACTTAGCTGTCCGCACAAAATTTTGCGCTGCAAAATAAGTATCCAGCAGCGTGCTGTCTCCGCTAACACCTATAGCGATCGCCTGTTCCGCAGCCGATGCGAATGCATCCACTAATGTGACCAGCTCCTCCGGCAGCTGCCGCTGAATCAAATGCGGCGCCCCATCGCTGCTTTTGCGCAGCGCGATGAAATAATCATTGATTGCCTTGGCGGTGCGATACCCCTCGTTATGCACGCCCTTCAGCTCTCGCTGCAGCGCAAGAAACGGAGCTTTCGTCAGCTCCGCAGAGAACATCTCCCGCGCTCGATCCACAAGATTATGTGCTTCATCCACAAGCAGCGCTGTCCGTTTCTTCATCTCCGCATATTGACGCTTAAATGAAATGCGCGGGTCAAAAATATAATTATAATCACAGACAACCGCATCCGATGCATACGCCAAATCTAGCGAAAATTCGAATGGGCAAACCTTATGCTTATGGGCATAGGCTTCGATAACAGGCCTCGTCATAATCGTTTCCTGCTCCAATATATCAAGCACGGCTCCATTAATCCGATCATAGTAGCCTTCCGCGTAAGGGCAATGCTCTTTCTCGCAGCGGACTTCCTCCTGGAAGCATATTTTATCCTTAGCCGTAATCGTCACAGCGTGCAGATGCAGCCCTTTCTCGCGCATAAAAAATAGGGCGTCCTCGGCTGCCGCTCTTGTTGTCGTCCTTGCTGTCAAATAATAAAAACGCTGCAGCATGCCTGCTCCTATCGCTTTGATCGTTGGATAGGTCGTCGATATGGTTTTCCCTATACCCGTCGGCGCCTTCGCAAACAAACGAACGCCTTCCTCAATTGATTTGTAGACCGCTCCGGCAAGCTTGCGCTGCCCTGCTCGGTACGTCTCAAACGGAAAAGCCAGCCCCTTAATGCTCTCGTTCCTTAGCTGCTCATGCTTGCGGAGCTGCTGCACATAGGGAGCATATCGCGCAGTAATCTCATAAACGTATTGCTCCAGCTCTACGAAGCTGACTTCCCGCATGAACCGCCGCTCTTCCTCTGTTTTCGTCTGCACATAGGTAAGCTGTACACGCATTGCGGACTGTTCATGCTCCTTAGCATACATGTAGGCATAAAATAGCGCCTGCGCCCAGTGGACAGGATAACCGTCCTCCGCTATACGATCCAAGTCACCGCCAGTCGATTTGATTTCATCTACGGTCAATATCGGGTCTGTTCCGAGCAGTCCATCACAGCGACCGTCCACGACAAACAGCAGATCATCCAATTGGATATCCGCTTTGACATAGACCTCCTTCTGATCCTGCTCACCATAGGTTAGCTGTACTCTCTGATGCGCTTTCGTGCCCTCATGCATCGTATCGATGGCATTTAGCCTTACGTCGATGCTGCCGCTCAGAAATACGTATTCGACTAAGTTTCTCACCGATATCGTGACCGTATCGTTTATCAGCATATTTTCCTTCTACCGCTCCCATAAAGAACATTTGTTCCTCTATTGTAACATAAGCATCATCATCATCGCACAACAGTTATGTTTGTTATTCGCTTGGCGAAGCTACTTATCGCATGTATTAAATCGACAAATAGACGTCAATATTGTATGGAATACAACATAGACGTCTATTATGGAAGCCTTATTCTCCAGCTAATCTATGCGGATCAGTAGTTAGAGCTCTTCCGTCTCATCCTCAGGGTGATTGCCGACACCATTCAATAGGTCAATGCCGTGGAATTCCTCACCGGGAGACGCAGGATCGATCGGACTGTCCTTCGCCATAACGTCCGCATCGGGCACCGAAGCCAGCTCCTCAGAAATTTCCTCTGGCGTATCAACCTCGTCGTCCAGCCCCGCACGATTATCCAGCGAAGCAGGAATATGAGATTCAAGCACGTGTGTATCGGGATGCTGCTTCTCCAGCAGCTCCGATGCATGAGGCACAGCTGCGCCACTCGCATCCTCCGTAAACAAACCAAAATCAGGATCGATATCCTTTTCCGTTGCTAGGCTTTTAGCATGCCGCACATCATGTTCATTATCCATTATAAAGACCTCCTTCTTCATATCACCTACCTTATACTACCCACTATCTGGGCGTTTCTAACCATAAGCCTACACACAAGCTAATATGGCTATCGTTGCGTTATCCTGGTAAGGCCTTTGTTCTGCAAGCACATTCTGCAAAATAAACGCGGCGGCAAGCGGAGGATATAAGCACGACGCCTCCTCCAGCAGCTTATCTGATAAGTCGTCATAGAGCCCGTCACTGCACAATATAACTAGATCGCCCGTCAAAAGGTGCAGCGGCTCTTGATTGGCATCGATTTCTGTTATGCGAGGGATACCTAAATAACTTGTTAACAAATGGCGCTCCGGGTGTGACTCGGCTTCCTCCTGTGTTAGATTGCCCGCCAAAACATACTCCCGTAACCGATTCGCATAAATATGATCCCTCGTTAGCGGCATGAGTACTCCGCCTCGAAACAAATAAATTCGGCTGTCGCCGGCAGATATCCAATACAGCTCTCCTTGATGAATGACGGTCGCAATAAGCGTCGTTCCGACACTCCATTCGAGTTCATGACTTAGCGCCATCTCATATACAGCTTGATTGGCAAGATGCAGTGAATGCTCCAATGCCCGCGGGATAGACTCCTCTGTTGATTTTGCTATATATTCATTCAGCATCGTTTGCACGGCAAGCTGCCCCGCCTCCTTCCCCATAGCGTAGCCGCCCATGCCATCCGCAAGCACAGCGAGCACACCGTGACGCTCAATAGCTTCTTCATCTTCGAGTGACGAGAAGCCATAAGCATCCTGCTGCTCCTCACGCTCGCCAATATGCTGTGCATGACCAGTGATGACCTTCATCGTGATGACAGCATTACGGCTATTCGATATTAACTCAGCGGCAGCGTTTGCGGCTCCAACGATCTGCTCGATTGAAGGTGTTTTTAGAGGGACGGGTGGCGGCTCCCATGCAGGCGTTACGGCAACCTCTGGCCTTGACTCCGTCTCCGCTCTAGCGGCTTCAACCACTCCATGGCTGCGATTGCTTATGCGACTGTTGCCAGCTGGCAGATCGAATACAATAATCAGGATTAGCAGGGCCCCAAACCCGATCATGCCAATTGCGATCGCTATCTCAATAATCTCTCCTTGCTCACTAGTCCACAGCTGTTCCAGCTGCTTATCCGGAATCGCCGCTACTCCGATATAGACGATTACAAGCAGCAATAAAACAATAGCCAAACCTTTAATGATCCCTCTTCTGTTCATTAGATCCCCGCCTCGCCTCAGCTTGTCACCCACCATCTACCATTTTATTTGCGTTAGCAGCGATTTATGCCGAAACCATAAGTAGCAAACGTGCATAATAAGCAACTTCTTAGACAGAAAGGAACCGATGCACAAAAAGAAGGTGCTTTCCAAAAAGGTAAGAAGCCATGCGGCACGCTCTCATCCGCCTCTGCTCCTCTCAACGAAAATTGAACTAAAATGTAGTCTTATTTTCATCAAACGCCCCCATTATTCAAAAATAGTGCTAGAAATTAGTCTTAAACTTYCRCATCACCAGCAAATCAGCATSATWTGGAGCCGTTTCAGCGAAAATAGAGCTAAAATATAGCCTTATTTTCTTCAAACGCCCCCATTATTCAAAAATAGAGCTATAAATTAGTCTTAAACGTCCGCATCACCAGCAAATCAGCATCATATGGAGCCGTTTCAGCGAAAATAGARCTAAAATATAGYCTTATTTTCATCAAACAAGCCCATTATTCAAAAATAGAGCTAGAAAGTAGACTTAAACTTCCTCATCCCCCGCAAATCAGCATGATTTGGAGCCGTTTCAGCAAAAATAGAACTAAAATTTAGGCTTGTTTTCAACAAACAAGCCCATTGATCAAGAATAGAACTAGAAAGTAAGCTTATGTTTGTTTGATATAGTTCAGCTAAAGTTAGCGAAGCCGTTTTTTGAAAACAACTGCCTTATATGAAACAGAGGCTGTTCCAAAAGTAGATTTATCTACCTTTGAAGCAGCCTCTCGGTAAACTTTGCAGTTGTCTAAGCTAATAATCTTGCTACATCACTCAAACGATAATATCGCGATAGGACGCCAGCACATGGCCTTCCAAATCCGTCGCAAATAGAACCGAGCGTTCACTCTCCAGCACGAAGCTGTAGCTCTTGTTGGTTTTTGCGTCACGCACAGTTACAGGACAATCCGTACCCGCTTCCGAGATAAAAGTATACAGACTTCCTTGCTTAAATTGCAGCTTGCTGCCAAAGATCCCCGAATGGTCTCCGCCTGCTTCCCATACGATGCCTGGCTTCAAGTCCTCAGCCTCATGCAGCGCAGCCTCATAAAGCGCAATAAGGGTATCCGTACGCTCGTTAAGCTCCAGCGGCAGCGGGCACCACATGACTTTGCCTAATCCGTGGGCTACGGTACGAACGGTTGAAATGCCATCCGAATAGCTTCCGCTGCTGTCCAAAGCAATTTCTTTGTTCAGCTCGCCAATCTTCTTGCCTCCGAAAGAAGCTTTGAAGGTATGCTCGCCAATTTGCAGCGTTTCCTCCCGTGATATATTGCTTAAACGATACGGTCCCACAATCGATTCGGCCCGTGAAGTGGGCTTCCAATATTCATCCAGCCCAATAGGTCCGGTGAAGAGCAGCGTGCCTCCATGCGCTTCAACATGCGCAAGCAGCTCCGTCAGCGCAGCATCACTGAAATTGTGAGCGCTCGGAACGATAATGAGCTTTGGTTTGTCGCGCTGCAAGGTTTCCAAGTGAAACTCTCCAATGCCGCGATGCGGAAGCTTCATTTCGTAGCCCAGCACACGAGTCAAGTTTCCTGTCGCTTCGCAAGCAAAACGACGGCTGGAGAAATCATTGGAGTAAGGAAACACTACCGCAATCTCCTCTAGCTGGCGTTCCTCAAACAAGCTCGAAATGTGCCCAATAAATTTGCCGAAGTCATAGGATACATCCGCTTCCGGCTTCTGTGTCCCGTCAGCCCGCAGTGCACCGATATTCGACTCGCAAACATTGTCCATGAAATAGTTTGTATTCCACAGCCACTGCACCGCACCTGCGCCGCCTGCGGCAAAAGCATATGCATATTTGCGCTCCAAGATGTTCCTCAGCTCTTCCTCTGAACGCTTCGCCCGGTTATCCGGCATTTCCACATACATAATGCCCGTTTCTTGAATCAAGGTCGGCTTGCTAGGATCTTTGCCATATACGCTGTCCCATAGCAGCCTGTCATTCAGCCACCAAGTGTGTACGGTTGTGTAATCTACGCTTTCCGCATAAATTAGCGGAGAAGGACGCGGCCCCATGCCAAGCGCCTCGTCTTGGCCAACGGTCACGAGCTGACGCGGGGAAATGGCATGAATCGTTGCCGTAAGCTCCCCTACCCAGCGGTTATGCATATCCATCGTAAACCGTGTATAGTCCAGCCAGCGCGTGTTTTTCTTCAGCTTCTTCACGTCTTGAATATCAAACGCGATGTCCGTTTGCTCCGGCAAGGTGATCGCTTCAAAGTCCGGCAGCTCCGTGCTCGTCATATTCCACCGCGCCTGCAGCTTGCCAATCGATGCGTGCCGCTGCTTTAGCCAATTCACATAGGCTGCTTTTTCAAAAGGATCATGCATGGAGCGAGGCCCTGAGAAAATGCGCATATGATCAAATAATGAAGGCTCATTGATCAAATCCCACTGTACATTGGACGTGTGTTTATGCCTGGATACGATCGCTGCAATAAACCGTTTTTGTGCTTGTACGCTTCTTGGATCGAGATACGGATTTTTGCCTTCCCAAGCTTCGGGAGCAAAGGCGAAGAAGCTGAAGGTCATTTCAATCTCATGTTTAGCCGCTGTCAAAATAAAAGCATCTACAGCTCTGAGCAGCTCTTCCGATGCATGTCCATCCTCGAACATAAGATGCCGCCACGCCGTCCATAAACCGGTACGAATCAGGTTGATGCCGGCTTCCTTCATCGTCGCCATATCTTGATCCCAGATCGCGGCATTTGGCATAGACACGAATTTCCGGCCAACATCCGAGGTCATATACGTCATTCCTACAATCGGGAAGGGAGCGCCATTTTTCTCAAAATAATCCCGACCAACTGCAAGCGGCGTACCTCTCTCCAGCAAATCGCGGTCATACCCCCAGAAGCCCTGCCGCAGTACTCTTTTTTCTCCGCTTTCAGCTTCGGCTTCACATACAATCTCATACAAGCCCGGCTCAATAGCGAGCGGTACACTAAAACTCATATACTCGATTTCGCTTCCAACGCTCACGCTCAACTGATGCTCCCATACCGCCTTAGTCTCTCCTTGCTTATAAATAGAAATAGCCATCGACCAGTTCTCTTGCTTGCTGCTTTGCTCATAGCCGTATGCCGCTTTAATCTGCTGTGCTTGAAGCGTCAGATATGGTCTCTCTGCTTCATAATAAACCGCGTAGCTCGGTTTAATCCAAAGCTCAGTCACACCCCTTGAACAAAATGCCACCCATTCTGCAAGAGCATCCGCGCCTGTGCCCGACCAGAAACGGTCAGTCAGCTGTTGATTCACAAACAACCAGCGTCCGCCTGCAAAATCGCCCTTGTTATGCTCGATCAGAACGACAGGAGCCGATACCTCCCGGCCGCCTGCAGACATTCCCTTTAGAAGCGGACGAATGTGTGCATTCATCGGTCCCTGCGAGCCCGTAGCCTGATTCAGCTGATCCCGCTCATGCGTCACATGCAAAATAAGGCCAAACGTAGGTTCAATTGTGAACAAATGCTCTTTGCCCTGCAGCAAAGGCAGCTCCTGATTGTGGCACAATTCAGTCGAGCGCGTATGATCGACAGCAAGTGCCTCATGAATAAATAGTTCCTGATGGTACGCTGTCATCTCCTGCTGGACGTCCCACTGCTCGCCATCCCGGCTCACCGGCAGTTTAAAAGGGGCTCCGCCTGCATGAATCAATCCCCCGCCCCGCTTTACAAAAGCGAGTATTTCCGGCCATGATGCTTTCGGAAAATACGATCCGTGCAAATGAACGAGGCAGTTTACCCCGTCTTCTTTAAGAGCTGCTGACAATCCTTCCGCATCGGTTACTTTAAACAGACTATTCAGCTTTTGAAGTGCCTCTGTATTTGGCGCACAGCCGTCTAACGGAAAAGTAGGGTCATAAAATAGTACTGCTTTCATGGTTCTCGCTCCTATCATTTCTCTATTGTTTATGGATCTTTACTTTCCATGATCCGCTATTTATTGCATAATGGAAGACTAAGCATCATGATTGAACATGGATTACAATTACGTACTGGAGGCGAACACAGTCGTGTCAAAGCTCACAAATAAGTCAACTTCGTTGTCACGAGCCAAAATAAATTGGAATCATTTGAAATCAAGCTTACTTCTGAAATACGCCTTGTCGTACATACTTATCTTCCTAATCCCTTTGACCGGAGTTACCATATTCGTTTATGAAAACGCAGTCACTGGTCTTCGCTCTGAGATAGAACAGTCCAATGTGAATCAATTGAATCAAGTGAAAATGACGATTGATGACCGGATGAGAGAGCTTCAGGAAATCGCCAGCAAAATAGCCTACGACGAGCAATTAACGCCTTATATGGTTCGTGATCCCTATTTCGGCTGGGAAGCTATTCGTCAACTTTCTACCTACAAAGCCAACAGCAGCATTTTGGAAGATTTATTCCTATATTTCCATGAGGATTCCACTATTTACTCATCTCGCGGCCTTACCAATGTAGATGTTTTATTCAGCCAAACCTATCAGTTTAATCAAGTGAGTAAAGAGGATTTACTTCATGACCTAAATGAAGCCAAAGGTCCGATTATGCGTCCTGCTGAGCAGGTCAACGTTAACTACCGCAAGGAATCTATGCTTACGCTGCTCGTTCCGATTATGCCAAATGATCCTTTTCCTTATGGAACCGTTGTCTATTTGATGGAAGAGTCCAAGCTGACCGGAGTCATGGATTCCATCCTCAACAACTTTTCCGGCAGCAGCTATATCTTTGATCAGGATGGCAAAATGCTGACGGCCAATAATCATGGAGCAAGCATGCCGCAGGGTGACTTAGCTATCCTCTCTGCTTTGCAGCCAGGCATTCACAGCCTGACACTGAACGGCGAGAAGCAGTCTGTTGTTGCTGTCCTATCGCAAGAGAATGGATGGACTTACGTCGCCGCAATGCCGAGCCATCAATTTTTCAGCCGTGTCGTTCACATTCAGACTCTGATTCTGCTTGTATTCAGCATCGTCGTACTGACGGGCATTGCCGCAGCTATGTTATTGGCCAAGCGTCAATACCATCCCATTAAAGATTTAATGGAGTTCGCCAAACAAAAGAGCAAAAGCACTGCATTAGATTCAGCAAAAATCAGCAACGAATGGGATTGGATCAAGCAGACCATTCATGATTATAATGCTCGAATAGATATACAGGTGCCTTATGTTCGCAATCAATGCTTACTGCTTCTACTCAAGCACGGCAAGCCTGACGACCCAGAGATCGAGCAGCTAGTCTTGGATGCAGGGCTTGAGCTTCCGCAGGGGCAAGGGTATTATTTCTCTGTTATTTTGGCTTGGAATGCTTCCAATACGGGCGAAAATTCCCGTCAGGAACGCCAGCAGATGCAGGAAATGCTCCATGAATTGGAGCTGCCGGATCTTCATTCGCGAGTTTATGGGATCGAGTTCTCCCCAGCAGAGCAATTTGCGTTCATGGTTAGCCTTGTACCATCAGAGTCCGTACCTTTGCAGGAGCAGGTTGAACAAATCGTTGAGTCCATAAAGCTCATGATTATGGAAAACTCGCAGCTGCTGCCATCGCTAGGAGTTGGTACGCCATACGAGAATCTGGCAGAGCTTAATCAATCCTTTATCGAAGCGGCTACCGCGCTGGAATTCCGATTGGCAGGCGGCAATGGCCATGTCACTTACTTTGAACACTTGGCAGAGCTCAGCTCGCCTGATACAGAGACCTTCTGGATCTCCAAAAAATCGCTGCTCAAGCTAGAGCAAAGCTTAAAGCAAGGAAACGCAATCGTAGCCAGACAAATGATTAGCAGCATCATCCTTGATATGAAAAACGAGTCATTATCGGTATCCTTGCTGCGCTGCTTTTGCTATGACCTGCTGAATGCCTTGCTGCGGGCAGCCTCTGAAATGGGCATGCACAGCGTTATTCAGCATATTTCTGCCATGGCAACCTTCGATACACTCGAAGAAACCGAACAAAAGCTGAACAGGCTTGCCGAACAAATTTGCGAGCAGGTGGAACGAAATACCGAGACCGAGCAGCATTCTTTAATGGACGATATCGTAGCGTACGTGGATCAGCAATATGCGGATTACACGCTCAGCCTCGAGCATATCGCCTTGAAATACGCGATCTCAACATCCTATTTGAGCCGCAGCTTCAAAGAAAAAACAGGTCTCAACTTTTCACAATATATTTCGCGCTGCCGTATGGATGAGGTCATGCGCCTGCTGCTGAGCACCGATGCTCCACTTAAAGACATTATTGAGCAAGTCGGATACTTGGATACACCGAACTTTATTCGTAAATTCAAGAAAGAAACAGGCCTTACCCCAGGGCAATACCGTAAGCTTAATGCTCCCGAAGTCCACCATGTGGAGTAAAGCCCATCATTGTCATCATGCTCATAATCAAAGCCAACTCTTAAGCACCGTTTCCGGTGCAAGAGTTGGCTTATTTACTTGGATGTTAGCTCGTTTTCCAGCGGTCGTATGCCGTCTGATAAATCGCCGCCATCCGTTCTCCACCCATTTTCTTGATCGTGCCAACGTATTTATCCCAACCGCTAATCGAATCTTGACCTGTAATAAACTTAGCTTCCATTTGCATAACATACGTGCTCAGGTCAGAGCGAAGCTTTGTAACCTCAGCCGACTCTTCTGCAGTTAAGAACAAAGCTGGAAACGGAACTCTTGCACCGCGATCCAACAGCTTTTCTTTATTTTCCTTGCTTACCCACTCATCGAACTCTGTTTTCAAGCCCTTTGTAAGGTCATCACTAATTACCATAGGCGCAGCAATACCATAGTTAGGCGTAAGTGTTGAGCGGTATTCCTCACGATCGCCGCCGCCTGGAACAGGCAGCCATTCCTTCGTCATTGAAGCTTTGTCAGTGTATTTCCAGAGCGTACCTTCAGGTCCTTTGTCAAACAGCATTGCTCCATCATAGGAGTACAAATAATCGACCCAACGCATCGATGCTTCCGGCGCTTTGTTGCTGCTCGTAATTGCGAAGGCGCCTGTTGAATAACCTCTATTTTTTGCAATTGCAGGAGCTGCTACCATATCGCTCTTCACAGGGCTGAACAGCACATCTTCGGTGTCTGGCTCGCCGCCGAGTGTAAAGTATGCATGCCACTCCGAGAACAATCCGACTTGATTGTTTTTAGCTTTTGCTTTCTTCTGATCATCCGTTTGAGAGAAGGACTCATGGTCGAGCAGTTCCTCACTCCAAAGACGATTCATGTATTCCAGGTACGCCTTGTAAGGCTCTTCCATAGGCGTATAATGAACAACATCCTTGTCATCTACATAAATTTCTTCCTCATATGCGCCAAAAGCTCCTAGAATCCACGTCCGCAAATCTCTCATCTTCGAGGAGGAAGCGAGTGGAATTTCGTCTTTTTGGCCATTGCCGTTCGGATCCTCTTCTTTGACCCGCTTCAAATAAGTGTACAATTCCTCCGTTGTTTCAGGAATTTTCTTAATATCAAGCGCTTTCAGAAAGTCGCCGTTATACCAAAGCGGATTGCGGTACCATGGCTGGTTTAAATCAAATCTTGGCAAGGAGTAGATATGCCCGTCCGGTGCTGTGATGGATTTGCGAATATCCGGGTAAGCCTCAAGCAGCTTCTTCACATTCGGTGCATATTCGTCAATAAGGTCTTCCAGTGGAATAAGAATGCCTTGTCCACCATAATTAAGCTCCTCAGCCTGAGTTAGCTTTGCGCCAAACAATACATTAGGATAATCGCCGCTTGCAAAAACTAGATTTTTTTTCGTATCAAAGCTGTCTCTAGGCGCATTCAAATACTCAAATTTAATGCCCGTCAATTTCTCCATTTCGTCCATTACCGGCATGTCATTCCAGTTCTGAATACCGATGTCCGGCGCCATTAGCGTTAAGGTAAGTTTCTCGTTAACGATTGGAAAACCTTCCTTATTCACGTTTGCAGCTGCTCCTGCTCCCGCTCCAGTCGTATTTCCTTTTTCCTTGTCGCCGTTCGAGCCGCAGCCTGCAAGCAATGTAACCGTCATCACACCTGCAAGCAGCAAGGACGCTGCTTTTCTTGATTTGTACATTCTTAAATCCTCCCTTTTTTTCCTCTATTCTATTTAAATGATGCTATATAATAAGCGAAGGAATGATTTCCTTCGTCCATTATCTCACAAAGTCCTTCGGAAAAGCTCCGAACAAGGCAACTAACCCTTTACAGAGCCAATCATGACGCCTTGTACGAAGTAACGCTGCAAAAACGGATAAACGGCAATGATCGGAAGCGTCGATACGATAATGACCGCATATTTGACCAAAGAAGCCGCATCTGCCTTGGAATTCATCGCCATCGCTACTTCACCGCTAACCGCGGCACCCGTAGTCTCTGCTGTCATTTCCTGCAGCACAAGAATTTGACGCAAAATCATTTGAAGCGGATATTTCGCCTCGTCATTCAAATAAATCAATGCAGAGAAATAACTATTCCAATGCCCTACTCCATAGAAGAGAGCCATAACGGCAATAATCGGTGAGGATAGCGGTAAAATAATACGGACAAATAGCTTCAAGTTCGTACAGCCATCCATATGTGCAGCCTCTTGCAGCTCCTTCGGAATCGTAGACTGGAAAAAGGTTCTCGCCACGATGATATTCCATACTGAGGCCGCGACTGGCAAAATAAGCGCACCCATGCTGTTAATGAGGCCTAGGTTTTTAATTAACAAGTAGCTTGGCACAAGGCCTCCGCTGAAGAACATCGTAACTAGAATGATGCCCATGAACAGCTTGCGCCCTATGAAATCGGTTCTGCTCAGCGCATACGCGGCAGGCAGGGTAACGACTAGATTGAGCAGAGTACCCACGACCGTGTAAATGATCGTATTGAGATATCCATTCCAAACCTTCGCGTTATCGAATACCAGCTTGTACCCTTCCCACGTAATCCCCTTCGGAAACAGCCACATTTCGCCTGAATTGACGTATTTCGGATCACTTATCGAAGCGCTGACCATATAGAGCACCGGGTACAACACAACGATTAGCGCTAGTAGCAAATAAATATAGTTCAAAATGAGAAACAGCTTATCGCCCTTTGATTCTTTTACTGCTGTAACCATACGTTTCTGCTCCTCCTTCCTACCAAAGACTGGTTTCGCTTGTGCGTTTCGCAATTTTGTTGACCATGATAAGCAAAAGCGCATTCACGACTGAATTGAACAAGCCCACGGCTGTAGAGAAGCTATACTGTGCATCTACTAGCCCGGTTCGGTAAACAAATGTAGAAATGACATCCGATGACCCCATATTTAATGGATTTTGCAGCAGCAAAATTTTCTCAAAGCCAACGCCCAAAATATTGCCCATGTTCAAAATCAATAAAATGGTGATGGTCGGTACAATCGTCGGCAAGTTGATGTGCAGCACTCGTTTGAAACGGCTTGCGCCATCGACGATAGCAGCCTCATGAAGCTGAGGGTCTACGCCAGACAATGCTGCAAGATAAATAATTGTCCCCCACCCCGCGCTTTGCCACACGCCTGATAAGACATACACCGTCTTAAACCATTTTGGATCCGTAAGATAAGCAGCCGGCTCCAAGCCAACCAGCTCGATTAGCCTCACAAGCATTCCCGATGATGGCGACAAGAAAGTGATAATCATCCCGGCCATAACAACGACAGAAATAAAATGCGGTGCATAAGTAACCGTTTGCACAGTTTTCTTAAAGTAGCCGTTCTTAATTTCGTTAAATGCTAACGCTAGAATAATGGGCAGCGGAAAACCGATGGCCAGTTCATATAAGCTAATGCTGAACGTATTCCACAATAAGTCCCAAAAATAATAGGAGTTAAAAAATCTCTCAAAATGCTCGAAGCCTACCCACGGACTTCCCATAATGCCTTTTGTCGGAATGAAGTTCTTGAAAGCAATCTGGATACCGTACATCGGACCATAATGGAAGATAAGAAAGTACAGCATGACAGGAGTCATAAATAAGTAGAGCTCCCAGTTTTGCAGCATCTTTTTTGCGAGCGACTTGTTTCCGCTTGTTTTCTTGTTTAATGGAACAGCTTGCAATTCGTTTCCTTCCATCTCTCTCGAATCCTCCTCTCTCTATGTTGTTATTCGCAGCTTCACTCTACCGGCAACCGGCATTGTAATTGACTAGCGCTTACATTCCAAATTGTAGTCATTTTCACCATCAACGGTAAATATGTATGATCTGCATTGTCATTCGAAAACGCCGTAACCATAGGGTTTTACAGGCTTTTCGCAATGACAGTTGTCCTATTTCTGCTCATCAGAACGCTCTTAATGTGTTAGATATGCTGTCCGAAAATGGGGTGCAAGTGATACATATTGTGCTTTGCGGATAAATGTGTGAACCTTTCTTACGAATGCCTGTTTCTGAACAGCCGTTATCAATTATCTCTTATGAACACGCATACAATTCCAATCCAATTCAGGAGGCTTTTGACCGTGACAAACAAAACCGCCCATCTTATTTCGCACACACACTGGGACCGCGAATGGTACATGCCTTACGAATACCACCATACGCTGCTCGCAGAGCTAATGAACGATTTGCTTCGCATCTTGGAAGAGGATGACAGCTTCCGCAGCTTTCATCTGGACGGACAGACGATCATTATTGAAGACTATCTACAGATTCATCCTGAGAAAAGAGAAGTGCTCGAGAAATACATTCGAGAAGGCCGAATTATTATCGGTCCATGGTATGTGCTGCAGGATGAATTTCTGACAAGCTCCGAGGCGAATGTCCGCAACTTGTTGATTGGGCATCAAGACGCTGCTTATTATGGCGTTATTTCAAAGCTTGGATATTTCCCCGATTCCTTCGGAAATATGGGGCAGGCTCCACAAATGCTGAAGCAAGCAGATATTGATACCGCTGTGTTTGGACGGGGCGTTAAGCCGACCGGCTTCGATAATATGGTCGGCGAAACGACCGGCTCCAGCTATGAATCTCCATATTCAGAAATGCACTGGACCTCTGCGGACGGTTCGTCCGTGCTGGGACTGCTATTTGCCAACTGGTACAACAACGGGATGGAAGTGCCGACTGATCCAGAAGAAGCGAAAGCCTATTGGACCAAACGGCTCGGCGATGCCAGCAAATACGCTTCTACGCCAGAGCTTCTATTCATGAACGGCTGTGATCATCAACCTGTTCAAACCAACTTATCCGAAGGCATTCGCACGGCAAGCGAGCTTTTCCCGGACGTTACCTTTGTTCATTCCAGCTTTGAGCAATATATCGAGGCATTGAAGGGACAGCTGCCTTCTCATTTGACGACGGTCGAGGGCGAGCTGCGCAGCCAGCATACAGACGGGTGGAGCACGCTCGTCAATACGGCTTCCGCTCGGGTTTATTTGAAGCAGCTCAATCAGCGGGGACAAACCTTGCTGGAGAAAGGCGCTGAGCCACTAGCTGCACTTGCACATCTAGTCGGCGGCCAAAGCTATCCGCATCAGCTATTGACCTATGCTTGGAAGACGCTTATGCAAAATCATCCACATGACAGTATTTGCGGCTGCAGCGTAGACGAAGTGCATCAAGAAATGGTGACGCGATTCGATAAGAGCCGCCATACGGCCGAATCCATTATAGCGGAGAGCCTAAGTGCAATTGCGGGACAGATCGATACAAGCGGAGTTAAAGCATGGGGAGAATCCAGCGTGCCGGTTACTATTTTCAACATGACAGGTTGGGAGCGCAGCGGCACAGTAAGCGCGGAACTCATCGTTGCCAAAGCTTATTTCAAGGAAGGGCCTAACCCTGCTGCCATTGCTGAACGGCTTGAGAAGCTCCCGCTTCATTTGGAGAATGGAGCTCTGCTGGATGACGAGGGTTATGCGATTGCTGCCAAAGTGGAGGATTTAGGCGTTCATTTCGGTTATGAGCTGCCGAAGGATAAATTCCGCCAGCCTTATATGGCCCGCAAAATAAAGTTAACGTTTGAAGCAAGCCGTGTTCCGGCACTTGGCTTCAAAACGTATGCATGGCAAGAATCCGCTGCAGCCCCGGCTTTAGTGCCTAACACATCACTAATCGCCAGCCCAAGCGGCATGGAAAATCAATATATTGCTGTAAGCTTTGAAGCAGACGGCTCTTATCATTTAACAGATAAAGTAACCGGAAAGACATTCCAAGGACTTGGCATTTACGAGGATTGCGGCGACATTGGCAATGAATATGTATTCCGGCAGCCTGAGGGAGAACAGCCTCTTACGACCAAAGGTATTCCGGCAACGATAACCCTTGTTGAGAATGAAGCTTATCGGGTCACGTACGAGATTGTCCATGAATGGGCAATTCCAGCCAGAGCTGATGATACATTCACGACTGAAAAACGAAAAATGGTCCGTTTCCGTGATCGGCAGGCCCAACGAGTCGAGCATATGGTGCCGATGCGCATCGTCACTCGCGTTAGCCTAGAGCAATCCGGCAGAGGGCTGCAGCTGGAGGCATCCTTCAATAATCAGGCCAAGGATCATCGCCTTCGCGTATTGTTCCCTACTGGGTTGAAGTCGGACAAGCATTTGGCTGACTCGATCTTCGAGGTCGCTTCCCGTGATACGACGCCAGCGGAGGAGTGGATAAATCCAAGCAATGCCCAGCATCAACATGCATTTGTTAGTGTGTCCGACGGCGAACACGGCTTAAGTGTCGCTAATAAAGGTCTTAACGAATACGAAGTGCTTCGCGATGGATCTAATACCATAGCGGTTACGCTTCTCCGTTCTGTTTCTGAGCTGGGAGATTGGGGAGTATTCCCGACACCAGAGGCGCAGTGCCTTGGCGAGCATACCGTAGAGTTCTCCGTATTCCCGCACGCCGGCGATGCTATTTCTTCGGAGGCATTTGTGGAAGCTTACCAATTCCAAGCGCCTTGGTTCCACCTGCAAACCGGAAATCAACAAGGCTCGCTCCCGGCAACCTATGAGCCACTGAAGTGGGAAGGCAAAGGGTTCGCTTTGTCCGCCTTTAAAGTGTCGCAGCAAAGCGGCGATGTCATTATTCGTTGGTACAACCTTGCGGGCGAGCCGCAGGAGCTGGCGTTTGAAGCTAATTTTGGCGTAGATCATATTTATCAAAGCGATATTTTGGAACGGCGCCAAGAGGCCGCGAGCATTCAGAACAGCTCTGTACGCCAAACCATTGGAAAAGCAAAAATTATAACCTACTCATTACAATTGAACTAATCAGGAGGCAAACCTTATGAAATTACCAGATTCCATCATTAACGTATTAGCTGAGGCAGACCAGCGCCTTGCGCATCGTCCCAAGCTGCAAAAGCTGTTCAAAAATTGTTTCCCAAATACGCTGGAGACAACAATCAAACTGATGGACGATGGCACAACCTTTGTCATTACAGGAGATATTCCGGCGATGTGGCTGCGGGATTCTACGGAGCAGGTTCGTCATTACATCCCTTATGCCAAGGAGGATGCTGAACTTCAGCGTATTATTAGCGGCGTAATTCGCCGTCAAATGTTCTACATTAATATAGATCCCTATACGAACGCATTTAATGAGACGGCAAGCGGCAAACATTATAATGCAGGTGACCAATCGGATATGACAGCTTGGATGTGGGAGCGCAAATATGAGCTGGATTCCTTGTGCTTCCCTACTCAGCTCGCCTATATGTACTGGCAGGAAACGGGCAAAAGCGATATTTTCGACGATGCCTGCTATCAAGCCTTAAACTCGATTGTCCATGTAATCAAAACAGAGCAGCGGCATGAAGAGAAGTCCCCTTACCGCTTCGTGCGTCCAGGCTTTAAAGAAACCGAAACGCTGCAAAATGACGGGTTAGGACTGCCGGTCAACTACACAGGCATGTCTTGGTCGGGCTTCCGTCCAAGCGATGATGCTTGCCTGTTCGGCTACAACATTCCTTCCAACATGTTTGCCGTCGTTATTTTGGGCTATATTCGGGATATTGCGGATCAAGTGTATGGCGACAAAGAATTGGCTGCAAGAGCAGAGAAGCTGCGGCAGGAGATCGACTTCGGCATCAGAGCGTACGGCATCGTCAATCATCCCGTATTCGGCAAAATTTATGCTTATGAAACGGATGGGTATGGAAACTACTGTCTTATGGATGACGCGGGTACACCTGGACTGCTGTCTATTCCTTATTTCGGCTATGCGCCTGTGGACGATCCCATTTATCAGAACACACGCAGGTTTGCGCTGAGCCATGAAAATCCGTTTTACTTTGAAGGCAAATTTGCCAAAGGCATAGGCAGCCCTCATACGCCTGCCGGGCATGTATGGCATATGGCTTTGTCGATGCAAGCGTTGACTGCTGATAATAATGAAGAAATAAAAGAGCTTATCGATATGCTCGTGAATACAGATGCAGATACGGGCTTTATGCACGAGGGCTTCCATCCGGACGATCCGTCCGTATTCTCGCGAGAATGGTTCGCTTGGTCCAACAGCCTGTTCGCCATGTTGATTTGCGAGGCAATGGATAGAGACATCGTATAGTCTCGTGTACGGGTAAGTCTCTCACGAATAAGAGGCAGCCCCTTAGGTCAATAACCTAAGGAGCTGCCTCTTTTATTATAGAAGATACGGGAGCATCATAATCTTCTGCTTGCTCAAAATATTATTTTTTCACGATATCCTGTACCGCTTTATCGAATTTTTCAAGCAATTGATCGCTAGTAATTTGCTTGCCGAGATATTCTTGCATTGCTGCACCCCATTGCTGTGTAATGCCGTCAGGGAAACGATCCCAGTTCCAGCTTTTCACTTGCTCAGGATTAGCATTCGCGAAGGTTGCGAAGTCGCCGCCGATTTTGCCTACCGCTTCTGGGTTCGGCTCGATGGAGGACAATGCCGGTACAAATTTGAAATCGGTTGAAATGAATTTTTTGCCTGTTTCCGAAGTAACCATCCAGTTCAAGAAGGCTTTCGCTTCTTCCACTTGGTCGGATTTGCTGTTGACGATCCAGTTGTTCGGTACGCCGGTAAATACGTTAGGCTTGCCTTGAAGAGGGACAGCCATCATGCCAAGGTTAAGCGCGGGATCAATTTCATCAATCATGCCTTGAATCCAGTTGCCGTGCTGAATCATGGCATATTTGCCTGCTGCGAACTCCGCTACCTGCGTATTGTAATCCGTTGTCAGCGCATTGTCTTGACCATTCGCGAACATAATGTCCACTAGGCGAATCCACTGCTTCATGATCGGATCATCTTTCAGCTTCACTTTGCCCGCTTTCACATCTTCGATAAATGCCGCAGGATCAGCTTGGTTAGCAAATGCGATATTTAGCGTATGAATGCCCATCGACCACCACTCCGAAGTAAGCGCGAATGGAATGATGCCAGCATCCTTCAGCTTTTTAGCTGCTGCTTCTAGATCCTCGAGCGTTTGCGGCAGGTCGGTGATGCCTGCTTTTGCAAATAGATCCTTATTGTAGGTGAAGCCATAAGCTTCAAGGTTCATCGGCATGCCAAGCAGCTTGCCGTCACGCGTAATTTGCGCTTTCGATGCTTCAACCAAATCCTTCGCCCAAGCCTCGCCAGTCAAGTCCGTCGCACGGTCCACGTAAGGATCGAAGCCCGCCCAGCCGCTTGAGTTGAAAATTTCCGGCTCCTCGCCGGCAGCCAGCTCTGCTTTCAGCAATGCGCTGTAGTCTTCCCCGCCGCCGTGTGTCTCGATTTCCACTTTTACGCCGGTTTCCTTCTCGTATTCAGCAGCCATTTTGGCAAGTGCATCAGCTATCTCTACCTTGAACTGAAACACTTTAATGGTAACGTCCTTCTTCGGCGCTGCCGTCGCTTCTGTTCCGCCATTTTTTTCAGTTTCTTTCGGTGCATTTGTTACTTTCCCGCCGTTACCGTTGTTGCTTCCACAGCCGCTTGCCAGAACGATGAGCATAATAGCAGCTAGCATAAGTAAGGAAACTTTTTTCATCTTATGACCTCCCGCAAATTTTATATATCATTTCGTTTTTGTATCGCTTACATCGTCATTATAATTGTGCAACAACGTAGCACAACACCGAATATATTGTACTTCTAGGTGTAAAATGTTGATAACTTCCATAATTAAACTTTTTATCATTAACCTTTAACTGAACCGGCTGTAATTCCTTCAATAATGTGCTTTTGCAAAAATAAAAAAAACAAAATAATCGGAATTGTACTAAGCGTGAGTGCAGCCATTGCGAGATCCCACTTGCGCAAATATTGGCCAAAAAACTTTTGCACGGCGAGCGGAATCGTAGTCAGCTTATCATTTATAACGAGCACTGGCAGCAAATAATCATTCCAAATCCACAGCACGTTCAAAATAATGACCGTTACCGTGATCGGCTTCAGCAGCGGAAACACGATACGCCAGAACACGCCATAAGGTGAGCAGCCATCCACGACCGCCGCTTCCTCTACCTCTAGCGGAACAGATTTAATGAACCCATGATACAGAAACATCGATAAGGAAATGCCGAAGCCCATATAGCATATAACGATACCATACAAATGTCCGCGCAATTCGAACATCGACGTAATGCGCATCAGCGGCAGCATAACCGATTGGAACGGAATGATCATGGCAGCAATAAGCACCGTCAGCAATATTTTATTAAAGGTCGTCGGACGCCTAACTAAGCGATAAGCCATCATGGAGCTGACGATGACAAGCATATGGACGCTAATCGAGGTCACCATAAACGAATTCAGAAACACCGTCGGAAAATCGATAGCAACCCATGCGCGCTTGAAGTTGTCCAGCCCCAGCTTCTCCGGCAGCGAAGCGGCGTTGAGCAAAATAAATTTGAGCTCCTTGAACGAGTTGATGATCAAAAAGTAGAACGGTGCCAAGAAAATGAGCGCAGCCGCGATACCTATAATTTCGAGCAATAAAATGAGTGGTGTATAGCGCTGTTTGTTTTCCATTACGCCTCCACCTCCTTCTTCTTCGTGAACCATACCTGCGTGACTGTAATTAAAGCTACGCCGAAGAAGAATATCATCGCTTTCGCTGTTCCAAGTCCATAACGGTTGTTAACCAGCCCCTCGCGGTAAACGTTTAGCGCAATCGATTCCGTTGCATTGCCAGGACCGCCAGCAGTGAGCGACAGGTTCAAATCGAACATTTTGAACGAGTTTGATGTCGTCAGGAACAAGCAGATCGTAATGGCTGGCATAATAAGCGGCACGGTGACTGAACGCAGCATTTGCCAAGCTCCTGCTCCGTCGATTTTGGCGGCCTCGATTAAATCCTTCGGCACACTGATCATAGCTGCGATATAAATAATCATCATATACCCTGCCGTCTGCCATACGAATACGATAACGATACCCCAAAAGGCAGTATTCGGAGTACCTAGCCACTGAAGGTTAAAGAATCCGAAGCCCGTCGCTTCGCCGATAGCACGAAAACCCCTTACGAATATAAAATACCAAATGTAGCCGAGCAGCAGTCCCCCGATTACGTTAGGCAGAAAAAATACGGTTCGCAAAATGTTGCGGCTCTTCAGGTTTCGCGTAAGCAGCAGAGATAACAGAAATGCCAGCAGGTTGGTGACGATAACCGCGGCAGCCGTAAACTTAGTCGTAAACCAGAATGCGTTCCAAAAACGTTCATCGTCCGAGAAAATCTTTACTATATTTTTCATACCTACCCATTTGGCGTTGCCGAGGTCCATCCCGTTCCATTCCGTAAAGGTGTAGTAAAAACCCATCACGAATGGCGCAAGCACAATCAATATAAAGGCAATGAGTCCCGGTCCAACAAATACCGTTTGCTGTATCCATTCGTTCCACTTGATTTTTTTGGACATCATTCTCGTCCCCTTTCTCTTCCCTATGTGTCAATGTATCTGTTGATAATCACAGTATAAAACCGAGTCCCCCATCAAACCACAGAGGATGATGATAAGGTAGGTGGACTATATTGACCATCCGCAGCAGGATCGGTTACTGTGTTTATGCAAGAGTGACTTAGACAGAAAGCGGGCGATTGTGATCATGAATACGATTAAGCCATTTAACACGATTCGCAAAAAGCTCATGCTTTTGCTGCTCGCAGCTACGATTTTGCCGATTGCAACCTCGATGATTATCTCTTATAATGCGACAACCAAATCGATTACAGAGGATGCGATTGCCCGCAACAATCGACTGCTGTCGCTCGGAAAAACCAACATTATGAACTACATGAACAACATCAATCAGAAGTCACTCGCTGTCTACAACGCGATGAACGTTCCGCGCTCTTTGTATTATATTTTGGAGCACAGCATGGAGGATGAGGTATTCCCGAACGATATTACCGACGTCATTCGCAATCGCAACCTGCTGAAGGATCATTTATACAACATGTATCAAAGTGTCAGTGAGTTTCATAAAGTAAGGCTTTATGCGGTCAACCAAAACGCAACGTATCTACTATGGAATGACGACATTAAGGTTGGGCGAAATAATGTTCCCATTCCACAAACCTTTAAGAAAGCTTATATAGAGCCTACGCATATGAGCCATAATTACGGACTCGTTGACCTCAAATCTTCGGCAAGCGAGGAAATGGTATTTACGATCCATCGTCCGATCTTCCTCGCCCCAAGTGATGAGCTGCTCGCTGAATTGTCGATCGATGTAAGATTGAATGTATTAGAGGATTTAAACCGCCAGCTCTATGACGGCGGTGAGGAAAGCTTTTATATTGCGGATTCGAATGGTCAAATTGTGCTTTCTTCGGATAAGAACGAAATCGGTACGTCTGCTAAACAGAGCTGGCTGGGGACGATTTTGGGCTCCGGGCAAGACAGCGGCCATTTTGACTGGAAAGAGGAATCGTTCAAGGGCATGATTTTTTATGATCGGATTAAGACGCCTTACATGGACTGGTATTTAATTAAACAGACGCCCTACAAGCATCTCTTCAGCGCTGCCGATCGGATTGCCCGCATTAATACGGCAGTCGGAATCGCTTTTCTAGCCATTGTCGTATTAGCCACTTTGTTCATATCAATTCGGTTTACGAAGCCGTTGCTTCGCTTAATCGGTTATGTGAACAAGATTGAGACCGGCAATTTGAATGTATCGATCGACATACACAGCAATGATGAAATCGGCCTGCTCGCAAGGCGTTTCCGCTCGATGATGCAGACTATCAACAATCTCATTTTGACCGAATATCGGCTTGAGATTGCCAATAAAACCAATGAGCTGAAAGCGCTGCAAGCTCAGGTAAATCCACACTTTCTCTATAATGCGCTGCAATCGATCGGTACCGTTTCACTGCAGCACGGCGACACCAAAGCGTATTCACTCATTACGTCTCTTGGGAAAATGATGCGCTATCAAATGAACGCCATGGACTCGGTCGTGGAGCTGCGCCGGGAGCTCGATTATGTTCAGGCCTATCTTGATCTGCAGAAACAGCGTTTTGACACAGCTCTCCATGTGCAGCTGCTAATTGATGAGCAGACAAGGCAAATACTCGTTCCAAAAATGATTTTGCAGCCGCTGCTCGAAAACTTTTTTAAGCATGGGTTTGTGCAATCATCGGAGGAGCCTTCGGAGCTTCTGATTACCAGCGTTTTGGATAAACAAGGGGGATGGCTTTCGATTACGGTTCAAGATAATGGCTGCGGCGTATCCGAAGATCGGCTGCAAGAGGTGCGGCTTCAACTGGAGAAAATGCCTCCAATCGGAACCGGGCAGCCGAATGATCAAGAAGAGGGCGGCATTGGCTTGCCTAACGTGCTTTCGCGTCTGCGCCTGCATTTCAATAAAACGGCTGCTATGGAGCTGCGTCACGTGAAGCCGCATGGCTTTTCCGTTACGATTCATATTCCGCTGGCAAAGGAGAATGAACGATGAAGGCATTAATCATTGACGATGAGAAGCATGTGAGGGAAGCGATACGGCTGCTCGTCCCTTGGGATGATTACGGTATCGATACACTGCTTGAAGCACAAGACGGTATCGCCGCTACTACTTTAATTCGAGCGGAGCGGCCAGAAATTATTTTTACCGATATGATGATGCCTAATATGAATGGCACGGAGCTGCTGCAATGGGCGGCTGAGCATGCGCCCTCCAGCAAAATCATCGTCATTAGCGGCCATGACGACTTTAGCCTCGTTCGCCATGCGGTCAAATACGGCGGAATTGATTATATTTTGAAGCCCATTGATGCAGAGCAGCTCGTTAGTGCATTAGCGAAAGCAGTGAGCTGCTATACCGCGGAGGAGCAGGAGCGATGCCGCAAGACGAGGATGAATATCGAGCTTAATCAGCTTAAGCCGATGTACTTGGAGCAATATTTTTCGGCAATGATCAACGAACCCGGCTCCTACTCTAATTTTGCTGATACGCTCAGACTGGAATTAGGGATTACGAAGCCTATACCTCATGCACGTGTTGCGCTGGTCAAGCTTGAGCTTGCTTCTCCGTTCATCAGAGAGAAATTTGCCTCAGGACTCGATTTGCTGCTGTTCTCTTTGACGAATATTTGCAATGAATTTCTAAAGGAAAAAGAAATCGGCTTCGCGCTTCGCCACCGCGGACAGGAGCAGGAGCTATTGCTGCTGTTTTGGGGAGATGGAGAGCTGGCGCCTGCTTTAATCAAGGAAATGAATGATGCGATATTTGTAATATTGAAGACGCGGTTTCATTTTGGACTCGGGCATGCTGCAGCCTTTCCTTCATCAGCAGCCACCGCTTATCAACAAGCAAAGCATGCGCTTTTGCGCCGGAATTTGCTCGTTAACGATTCGTATTGCCATACTTTTGAAGCAGCAGTTCATCAGCACAAAAACACGCTTCCGCTCTTTAGCGAGCATGAAGAAAAAATAAAATTTGCTGTGCAGAGCGGCAACAAAGAACAAATCCGCCGCGCTTTAAAGCCTTGGTTCGATTCACTTGATCAAGCAGGATTCATCTCGCAAGAGCAGCTAATGAACTGGCGTCAGCAATTTGAATTCGCCAAGTCTATATGGGAATACAAAAGCGACAAAAACAAAACTGGAAACAAATCAGATTTAATTGAGGATCAGGCACTCTTATCCTTGGATGCCAATGGTTTTTTTGATTACGAACAGTGGAAACAGGGCGTTTTTATAGAAACGTGTGATGTTTCCTTGCGTTTGGCTGAACATGACAAGGAACGCAGTGTCATTGAGGACATCGCTGCCTATATTGAACAGCATCCTCACGAGGAGATCACGCTGCAGGATATATCCGAGCGCTTTTATTTAAGCAGAGAATACATTTCGCGCAAATTCAAGCAGGAGACGAATGGCAATTTATCCGATTTTATTGCGGAGGTTCGGATCAAGCGGGCAAAGGAGCTTTTGGCGAACGGGCAGTTAAAGATCGCTCAGGTTGCAGAGCTGGTAGGCTTTCAGGATGAGAAATATTTTAGCCGCGTCTTCAAGAAACGTACGAACTGCTCTCCCAACGACTATAGGAAACACCATTACAGTGGGGATAGTTAGCGGGAACCTGCTTTCGCTAAGGGATTAAAGTCAGCTCCATAAATTGATTCAAAGGCAAAAAAAAGCTGAGCTTCGTTCAATTGGCGTTAACCAACCGAGCAAAACTCAGCTTCTCTTTGTCTAAGAAAGACACCTACATAATCGGTGTACCCTTCTTCAACGTCTTCATGTCACTATTGGAGTTATTGAGCGCGGGCAGCATCTTCTCGCCACTGACCATTGGTTCATGGCAGATTAAACAAGTAGGAACGTGATCAAACGCAAAGTTATCGCGCATCCAACTGTTGCACCCTTCCGTCTCGCATGTCCATACCTTCGTGTTTTCTTCCGGAATTTCTTCAAGCGGTTTTTTACGATTGTACATATGGTCAGCCCCCTTCGCGATAAAAAAGGAAAAACTGCCTCGAACTTAGAGTAAGGGGCAGTTATCATTTATAAACAGCAGTGTATTGTGAATATTTGCTTCAAACTTGCAATTGATTTTATTGTACCATATTTCGTCCAATAAAGGCAAATATCAGCCTATATTTTAGCGCCTTTTTTTTGGAGAGTGGCAGTAATGCGCAAACAGCTGCTCAATCGGTTTGAAATACAAATGCCCATCCTCCCAAGGTTGAAAATGAAGATCCATTCTAGAATCGCTCCAATTGGCAGGAGTCCCTGTCGTACTAAGCTTCCCCGGTAATATGGGCTCCTCGACGACGGCAGGAAATTCCTGATAACCAAACAGTAAATTCTCATGCATCGCAATGATTTCATACTTCGGCCCATGGAAAGCCCGCTCCTCTTGGAGCTGATAATGAAAGTAAATATAGCTTGCTGCCATATCCGGCTTTAAATGCGCCACTCTTCCAACACGCCGTTCAACTGTTTCTTTGCGAAGCCAATGATCAAAGCTGGCTGGCTCGTTGAAATGGAAGACATCAATCATCGGAATCCATTTTCGCGCAGCTGACTGTCCGGGCCAATTCTCCAAAAAAGCAGCCATCTCTGGAAGCAGCTCTTCGGGCTCGAGCACTCGATCGATGCACTCACAATAAATGAACACATTTCGCTCCCATTGGAAACAGCCAACCGTCATAATCTCCCCTTGCTCTATTAGCTGCTGTACAGCATCTGACTGTTTCGCCGCTTCGATGGCTTCCATCTCGAAGCCTTCTTTCATTTGCGCCCTCGCTATGACTCTAAACATGATTATTCTCGCTCCGCTCGTACGATCAATTGAAATGCATTCGAATTTAAAGCTTCCCTGTATAGTTAAACGTGAATGACTGCATCAACATAGTAGTATATATCGGTATCATAAGGGAGCCCAATGTTACAATCAATCGATTTTCTCAAAATAAGTGACGCTAACGCCAGTTTTTTTGAATGTTGGATATTCTAATTAAGGAAGTTGGAAAGAATGCCAAAAAAACGAGGAGGAAATACAATTGGAAAGCACAAGTGAGTTTGTCCAAAAGGTACAGGCTACGCAGCGTAAAGCCGAACTCAACAAAAGAAGAAACGGCAACGGCAACCCTGCAGAGAGGCTTGCAAGCAAACAGCACAGCACCAATAAATAAATGATTGGATAAGGCTTCGATACGGTGCTGTCGCCGCAAGGTGGCAGCACCTTCCTTGCTTTTCAGAGAAGGGCATTTCTTTCAGCAGCTGGGCAACTCCGACATGTATGGTCACAAATAAAAACCAGCCCTACATGTGTAACCATGTCTGACTGGCCTATGTGTACAGCGAATTGATAATTGCACATGATTGCCTCGCGCTTTTAAACCGAATACTCGTGAGGGTAGTAGGCAATATGAGAATCCGCTACAATCGTGAGACTGTTCTGGTCAGCGTCATATTCAACTGGACCGTCTTTGACGTAATACCACGTTTTTAGCGTTGGCTGATCGTCAAACTCTTGGAAAACAAACACGTTCAGCTCCGCTTTATGTGCAAGCAGCTCTTCGATACTTTCGCTCCATGGCACAGAAACCGTGAATCGCCAGCCTTCCCCCTGTGGAACAAGCGTATAGGGCACTTCCAGCTTATTCGAATCAATAAACATCCGACCACCCACCGCGTGTTTAACAAGAAACGTTTGTTTCATTTTTATCCCTCCTTAAAGTTTGCGCATGCAAACTTACATCGAAAGCGTATGCTTAAGTTTGCTCATGCAAACTTACTTCGAAAGCGTATGCTTAAGTTTGCGCATGCAAACTTACTTCGAAAGCGTATGCTTAAAGTTTGCGCATGCAAACTTACTTCGAAAGCGTATGCTTAAAGTTTGCGCATGCAAACTTACTTCGAAAGCCTAAGGCAAATCGATCAGCATAAAAAAGGCTGGAGCCACAGCGGTGAGTGTAAGCTCCTCAGCTGCCTCAACTTGTGCCTCATCACCGGCAAAAAGCGTTTCGCCGTGAACCGACAGTTCACCTTCAATAATATATATAAATTGCTTGCGCCCCGGTTCAACAACGTATTCGAGCTGTTTTCCTTGCTCCAGCTTGCTCAGATAAATCGTCATATTCTGATTTATGGAGGCAACCTGTTCCAAAACCTGATTTGAAACGACAGGAAGCAGTGCATTATGCAGCTTGTCTACATCGAATCGGCTCGCTTCATAGGAAGGTTTCATCCCTCGTTCCTGCGGCATGAACCACAGCTGGAGCAAACGCAGCTCTTGATCTTCTGATGCGTTAAATTCCGTGTGGATAACGCCCGTGCCAGCTGACATCCGTTGCACCTCGCCAAATGAAGACACGACAGAGTTGCCCATGTTATCCTCATGTCTAATGCGACCATTCAATACGATAGATACGATTTCCATGTCGCTATGTGGATGCGCGCCAAAACCTTTTTCCGGAGCCAAATAATCGTCATTGCACACACGCATCACACTAAAGCCTGTTCGATTCGGATCATGATAAGCTCCGAATGAGAAGCTTGGGTGGCTGCGCAGCCAGCCTAGATCCGCCGAATGCCGCGATGCCGCGGGGAATACGTCGATCATCATTTCTCCTCCAAACAAGTTTTTATTTACTTACTTATATATAGCAGTTTTTCATTCTCTGAGCAAGCTTAAAATTGAACAGTATTCAGCAGCGGCTCGAAACCATCGATATGGCAGCCTACTATATCTCCGCCGCGAATAACGACAGCACCTGGTGTTCCTGTCATCATAATGTCGCCCGGCAGCAGCGTCATCACTCTGGAGTGAAAAGCAACAGCTGCAAAAGGGCGAAACTTCATATTGAATACTTTATTGCGATGTGCGACTTCACCATTAATTGCGGTTTCCACATTCAGCTCTAGCAAATCAGGAATCTCATCCTTCGTGATGAACTCCGGTCCGAAGCTGAAAAAGGTATCGAAGCTTTTGGCCCTCGATAAAAACCTCTGATGTCTAGCATGAATATCAGCTGCCGTAACGTCAATTGTCGTCGTATACCCGGCAATGACGTCGTATACTTCAGCTTCTGATATATTTTTGCAGGTTTTTCCGATAATAATGCCGAGTTCAGCTTCTGCTGTGATTTTCCCAACTCCCTCTGGAATTTGTATCGCATCAAGCGGGCCGATAATCGTCGTATCCGGCTTGATGAAGCTGACTGGCTCTTCATTTGGGTCCGCCAACGCTAATTCTGCCGCATCCTTTACGTAGTTCATGCCGATACCCCAAATTTTGCGAGGGTGACGGTATAGCGGAGCGTACTGTACCTCCTCATAAGGAATCGCCGGCAATCGCTTCAACTTTTCCTTCCCTGCTCCTTCGTACCATTTTGTTAAAAACTCCAGCTCGCCCAAACGAATAAGCTCGAACAGCTCTGTACTCCAGCTGGCATTCTCCGCCTCATTAATCGTTTCTATAAGAACAAGGCCCTTTGCACTTGGTATCGCAGCGAGCTCCTTGCCATTCCTTTTTACTGTTGATATTTTCATTGCCAGCAGCTCCTTTTCTTTAGCTTAATGGCTTTATTCGTATCGAGACGTGATCAGCGACCCATTTCAACAGCCTCATATCCTGACTTCTTCCCGCAATGAAGGAGAGGCCAATTGGACAACCCAGCTCGCCTGCAATCGGAACCGTAACCTGCGGCAGCCCTGCCAGCCCTGCTAAACAGCTCATTTCGAGCGTTTGAGCACGACGCTGCTCAACCTCCAAGCCCGATAATCCGAGCAGCGGCGCTATCGCAGGCACGGTCGGCACAACGAGCACCGTATCCTCTCCAAGCCATCCATCCATAAGCGCCCGCGCTTCATCCCGAATGGTGAAAGCTGTACCACTATCCTCTTCCCGCAGCGTGCTCGCCCAAGCAAATCGCTCCGCTATGCCCGGTCCGAAGGCAGGCTGCTCGCGCAATATCCAGTCCCGATGCTCACGCCAAATCTCTAATCCTTGAATGATACGAAAAGCATTCACCCATTCTCGCAGCCCGTTTGGCGCAATGATGGCTTGTTCATGCCTCCGGGCTAGATCATGCAGCATTGGAAAATATTGCGACAAAGCTGTAGATGTGTGCTCATCCGTCAATGCCCATACATCCTTCGCAAACACCATTCGCGTGAATGTCTCCTTACTGCTCCCTTGTTCATCAAGCAGTACACTGCCCACTTGAAGCAGTGTCTGCGCATCTCGGGCCATCCAGCCTACCGTATCGAAGCTAGGCGCCAGCGGTATAAGCCCATTCGTATCCACTGCACCATGCGTAGGCCGTATTCCATAAATTCCACAATAGGCGGATGGCACTCGAATGGAGCCTCCCGTATCCGTACCTATAGCGAAATCTGCTAATCCTGCCGACACCGCAACAGCTGATCCGCTGGAGGAGCCTCCGGGTATTCGGCCAAACGCTTTAGGATTCACCGGTGTTCCATAATGGGCATTTTCCCCGTTAATGCTGTACATCAATTCATCTGTAATGGTTGTTCCTTTTAATGTCGCTCCGTTTCTAAGCAGCCGATTTATGACCGAAGCGTGCTTATCCGCCTCGTCATGTGTTCGCAGCCAATCAGGATTGCCTGCACCAGAGATATGCCCAGCAATATCGAATACATCCTTTGCCGCATACGTTTTACCGCTTAAGACACCTTCAGCTAAAGGCTCTATCTCAAGCTGTTCCGTCGCATACGCATTCCAGCTTTGCTTCATCAAGATCCCCGCCTCCTCTTTACCATCCCATTGCTGCGCCATCGCAGCGCGGATCCGATCCGCCTTGCAGTAATCCTTGCTCATCTCGCATAATCGCATGAGCATGGCCCATAATGCCGTCGAAGTCCTTCACTTTCTTTACCGAGTGACCTGCCTGCGCCAGCGATGCTAGTACGTCTGCAGAAACACGTCCTTCTATTTTCAGCTCCTGCGTTGGCTCTCCCCACGTTCGGCCCCATACCCATCTAGGTTCATTTATCGCTTGCTGAGGATCCATGCCATAATCAATCATCCGGGTAAATATCGCCGTTTGCGTCTGAGGCTGGCCCTCGCCGCCTTGCGTGCCATACAGCACAGCAGGCTTGCCATCACGACATGCCATCGCTGGCATTAAGGTGTGGAATGTCCTTTTAGCTGGCTTCAGACTGTTTACATGATTCGGATCAAGCGAGAAAAACGAGCCGCGGTTTTGCAATAAAACACCCGTATTGCCCGCTACGACGCCCGATCCAAACTCGAAGTACAAGCTTTGAATGAAAGAGAGGGAATTCCCTTCCTCATCTACAACTGCTGCATAGGCGGTGTCGCTGCCCAGCATCTCTGATTTCTCGCATGAAGCATGATTTAACTCAATTGAAGCAGCTAGCGCTGCCGCATATTTTTTATCCAAGAGCCGCTCAAGCGGTATGCTCGTAAATGCAGGGTCTGATAAATATTTGTTCCGGTCATGGAAGCTTAGCTTTAATGCCTCGACGCATAGATGATAATAATTATGGGAGCCATGTTCAATTTCACCGAGCTTAAACTGCTCTAGTATTTGAAGCGCCATAATAGCGGAGAAGCCTTGTGAATTGGGAGGCATCTGATGAAGCGTATATCCTCGGTAAGTGCCCTCAATCGGGAGCACCCAGTCGCCATGATGATCCGCAAAATCATCCTCGGCAAGCAGACCATTTTGTTTGCCCAAAAAACTCGTCATTTCCTTTGCAGTTTCGCCTTTATAAAACTCATCGCGCCCAAATTCAGCTAAACGGCGCAGCGTCTTCGCAAGCGCAGGCTGCTTAAATCGCTCGCCAACCTTAACCACCTGCCCGTTTGGCAAGTATATATCTGCTGTTTCGAGTGTTCTTGCAAGAACGATTTCATTATGAACCGTATTTTGATATTGATCATTCGACATAGGGAAGCCATCCGCGGCGTAATCAATAGCGGGTGCCAGCACCTGCGCCCAGTCCAGTCTGCCATACTCTCGGTGAACCGCATCCCAGCCATCTACCATGCCGGGCACCGTTACGATACTGCCAATGCCCCGATTCGGAATCGCCGCCAAGCCATCGTAAGCACTAATACTAGCTTTATAACCAGATCGGCCGCTGGCATTATAGCCGCGCACCTTTCCTTCACTATGATGATAGCCGAGCCAGAAGGAGTCTCCTCCAAGGCTTGTCATATGCGGATAAACGACGGCGAGACATGCGCTCACAGCGACAGCTGCATCGTAAGCATTCCCACCTTGCGCAAGCATACGAGCGCCAGCTGCAGTAGCTAAATAATGAGGGCTGACAACCATAGTTTTGGTTCCGATGACCGATTGATTCATATCTACCACCCCTAAAAATGGATATAACTCTAATCAAACTCGCAATTCATTATTAATATGTTAGATAATATAACATTGTGTATTCTTTTAAAATACCACCTCAGAGAATGATAGGCAATAAAAATGTAACTTCTTTTTATTAATTGTGTTGAAAACGAATGGTGATGTGTATATATTTATACATATGGTAATTAAAACTCGGTATTACAAGACACCTTGCAAAATAATGAAATAAAATTGGAGCTGATGAACAAGTGCAAGAAAAGCTTATTGATGAACCAAAAATCATGGAAATTGATGATATCGATCGTAAAATCATTGCTGAGCTCAATATTAATGGAAGAATATCTTACACAGACTTAGCGAAGGAGATTGGATTATCGCGAGTAGCTGTCCAATCTCGGATTAATGCGTTGATGGACGGCGGCGTCATCGAACGATTCACGGCCGTCATTAACCCTGAGCGAATCGGTATAAATGTATCGGCTTTTTTCAATGTAGAGGTAGAGCCTAAGCATCTGCACGCCGTTGCTGATCAGCTTTCGACAGAGCCGTTTGTCACAAGCCTCTACCATATGACTGGACCGAGTAAACTGCATATGCATGGTCTGTTTCGCAACAATCAGGAGATGGAGCATTTTCTCAAAGATAAGCTTTACACACTGCCCGGCATTATGAGCGTCGATTGTCAAGTGTTAATCAATCGTTACAAGAGTCGAATGGGAATGAGGCTGTAGATGATGGCTGGCAAAATAATGAATAACCGCTACATGCAGCTTTCATGGGCGATGATGAAGACAGGTATTCTTGGCTACGGGGGCGGCCCGTCCGTTATCCCGCTGATTCGATACGAGGCAGTTACGAACTATAAATGGATTGAAGATGAGGAATTTGGCGAAATTCTTGCGCTTGCTAATGCACTGCCAGGTCCGATCGCAACAAAGATTGCCGCCTATTTAGGGTATCGCGAAAAAGGTACTCTCGGTGCCATCGTGTCTGTTCTCGCCCATATCATCCCTTCTGCTGTTGCGATGATTCTGCTATTAACGACGGTTCAATTCCTCAGCAGCGCGGCCTTCATACAAGGTATGATCGGTGCGGTAACGCCTGTCATCGCTGTCATGCTTGGCATGATGGCCTATGAATTCGGAGAACGTGCCGTCAAAGGACTTGGCAAATACGTCGGTTTTGGCTTTTTTGCATTAGCATTTGGACTGCTGCAAGGCATTCATATTCATCCTGCTATCGTCATTCTTTTATTTCTTGGTTACGGTGCTTTTCATCTAAAAACAGTTGCAGCCCTTCAGCGCAAAAAAAAGCAGAAGCAACTCCGAAGCAGCCAGCAGAAGGAGGGCGTAACACGTGGAATGGATTAATTTAATTATCGGATTTTTTATTGCTAATGTGCTTGGCTACGGGGGCGGACCAGCCTCCATTCCGCTTATGTACAGGGAGATTGTAACGAATCATCAGTGGACGACACCAGTAGAATTCTCAAACATACTGGCGCTTGGCAATGCACTCCCAGGTCCGATTGCGACTAAAATTGCCGCCTTTGTCGGCTACGATGTCGGCGGCTGGATCGGCTTAATTGCCGCATTAGCTGCAACGATTGTTCCATCCGCTGTTGCGCTCATTCTACTTCTTAAGGTGCTGCAGAAGCATCGTCAATCGCCTGTAGTCAAAGGAATGACGCTGCTTGTACAGCCCGTAATTGCCATAATGATGCTGCTTCTTACATGGCAAATGGCTCAAAGCTCTATCGAATCAATCGGAATTGTGCAATCGCTCATTATTGCAGCAGTCGCTTTCTGGGCGATGCAGTTCCGCAAAATTCATCCTGCCATCGTCATCGTTATCGCATTCGCCTATGGCGGTCTTGTTATTCCTCATTTGAACGTATTATAAAATAACTAAAAGGGCGAATCCGAGTAGCAAATGTCTACTGGGGTTCGCCCTATTTTTCATGAATATAACGATTAATCAAAACTATTTTAATAATCATCCCTTATGATTGCTCGATAACGCAAACCTCAATACTCTGCTTATCGCCGCTGGCAGCACACTGACATGACTCTCTTCACAAAATTTCACCATTTCAGAATAAAAGCCTTTTTCCACAAGGGGCAGCAGCCGCTCAGCAAGCTGTTCTGCATCCTTCACCATAGCGGGAAGCTCGTCTGCACCAATAGTCAGCATCAACCTCGGCAGATTGCCCTCTTTTATGAAACTCTTCTCAAAAGCTTCGGCTTCCTCTAGCACAGCATGAGGGTTCCACCAAATAGAGGGGCTCCCCGCCGCATAGTTTTGAAATGCTTGAGGCCTTGTAAATAAGGCATGAAGGACTAGCAAACCTCCCAGTGAGTGCCCAAACAGGCTCTGTCTTGTCGTATTAATCGGATATTGTTGCTCAATTGCTGGGCGCAGCTCCGTCTCAATAAATTGGAGGAACGCATCAGCGCCCCCATGCTCTGGCCACTCCTGCCCATTCGGACGAGCAGGCAGGTTCTGAACCTCTGCTGGCATTGTGAAATCATAACATCGCCTGCTCATCTCAAAGGGTTCCCTTGAAGGGTAACCAATGCCCACTATAACCACAGGATCATAACCATGCGGCTTGCGTGTTTGAAGACGAGCGGCCTCCGCAAAGGTAGCGAATACAGCATCCCCATCGAGAGCATATATGACCGGATACCCCTCTGCTGGAGGCGGCTCGCTCGGAATAGCTATCATAATTCTATATTCCAACTGCTTATGTTTTGAGTAAATGACTTGCTCAAAACGGCCTTCGACATAGTGGCTGCTAATGTTGTTATGACTCATGGCGCAAGCAGCGTCACAACATCATTGATAATTTTTCCATAAGCAATCAGTCCGCTTCCTGTCCAATAAGTATCGTCAACCTCATAGACATGGCCAGCTTTGGCGTATGGCGTGTTCTTCCAGATCGCGTTGTCGGTGAGCTCCTTCATATTTGCAGTTCCTGTACCTTTGTTGTTCATTGTAAAAATAAAATCGGCATCTATGTCCGGTATAATTTCAAGTGAAACATCCATACTGTTCTTCGTTTCTACCAGCTTGCTCTTTCCAAGACCCAGTTCATGCGATAGAACGTATCCGCCAAAATAGTTGCCGCCAATCATATACATGCCTTTTCCATTAAAATTGATAAGTGCTGCCTTCTTGCCTTCCGCCACAGGCGCAAGCTTTGCCTTCGCTTCCTCTTTCTTCTTTTCATAATCCTTCAGCGCCTGTTCTGCCTCTGCCCCTTTGCCCAGCAAATCGCCAAGCTTTGTGACTGAGCTTACCAGATCACCTGCTGCGTTTTTAAATACATAAGTCGGCGCAATTTTGGAGTACTTCTCATAAACGCCATTTTCAGCATAGAAGGCTGTATGCAAAATAATTAAATCCGGCTCGAAAGCCATGACTACCTCTGGTGCGGGCGGAAGCCCACCAACAAAGTTAACTTTAGGCACATCTGCCAGTTGATCCTGCAAATATAACTGCCCATTTTTCCCATCAGCCCATTGCGCCACCGGCTTAACGCCTAAGACAATCATGGAATCCTCCATATATGGAGCAAAAACCTTAAGCGGCTTAGTCGGAATTGTGATCTCATGATCCAGCTCATCTGTAACTACCCGAGTCGAAGCAGTTGTCTCCGCTCCTTCAGAAGCTGCGGTTTCGTTCGGGACTGCGGTTTCTTGATTGGTCACTTCCGTTTCGCCCTGCGAGCCGCATGCGGTTAGAAGGCTGATGCTCAGTATGAATACGAGCAGCACTAGTGCGCCCTTTTTGAACGATTTAATGAATGAATAGTCTCTGGCCTGCATAAAAACAATCTCCTCCTGTGATAACGTTTCTCATTTAAGAAGATTATATTTCATGCGCATGGGTGCTTCCATGGACTTTATCCGCATATGGGTTTGGACAATATCCTGTGAATAGAAGCAGCATTTCATCCAGCATTCGGTTAATGGCAAAAGCAGAGTATTCACACCATGGATCAGAAGGAATGAGATAACTGCTGCCTTTCTCTACTGCTTTCAGCTTGCGCCATTCCACTTGATGTTGAAGCGTTAGCCAATACGTACGTGAAGCCCTCTCTGGACAGACCAATAACAGTAAGTGATCCGGATTAATCTCTTCAAGCTGCTTCAAGGATATTTCTTTATTGTAGAGCTTCTCTCCCTTATAAGCGGGATTCAGTCTCAAATCCTCATAAAGCACATCATGAATTGCCCTGTTGCAGTAAATATGAAGGCCATTGCCATTAATGCGGATTACCGCAAAAGTTTCTTTGTCTACTGCTTCTTCCATTTTTTGTTTAGCAAAAGCCGCTTTCCGATTATAGTCTTCTATCCATGCTTTGGCTTGACGGTCTCGCCCAACAAATAATGCTATTTGATGAAGCTGCTCTTGCCAGCTTGTCTGCTTTGCAGGCACAAATAACGTCGGGGCAATGCCAGCAAGCTTCTGCTTCTCCTCTTCCAGCAAAGCATCTCCTGCAACAATGGCATCCGGTCTGGCTGTTATTAACTTATTTAATTCTGTCCCGCTTTTCTCCTCACCATAGCTCATATGCAGCTTAATCTCGTTTTGATAGACATTGTAGTAATATGGCGTCCACTTTGAATCAAGCGGAGCAGCCGCAGGTATCAAATTCAGCGCTAGCAATTGCCCCATGATGGCAGGCGAATAAGCGGCGATGCGCTGCCTAGGATTTTTTATAAAAGCAGAGGGAGATACGCCAACCTCTTTCTTAAACTTCCGGCTAAAATAAAACTCATCGCTATATCCTACCTTCAATGCAATTTCCCGCAGCCGCAAATCCGACTCGGTCAAATATCTTTTGGCACGATTGATGCGAAGATTCGTCAAATAATCGATTGCGCTCTGACCGTACGTTTTTTTGAACAAGTCTACAAAATATTTTGGACTGATGTTTGCCAGTTTAGCCAGTT
Source organism: Paenibacillus sp. 01T47 (assembly GCF_056398245.1). Taxonomy (NCBI): domain Bacteria; kingdom Bacillati; phylum Bacillota; class Bacilli; order Caryophanales; family Paenibacillaceae; genus Paenibacillus; species Paenibacillus sp. 01T47. Next base: position 34,368 of record NZ_JBFTPA010000008.1, on the reverse strand, counting down.
GGTCAACGGATAAAGGTTCATGGTAATGCTCCTCCATAAAGCTTCGGATATTCAACAAATCCACCCGTGGCGACCGAATGCGCTCCTCCTCTAGAAGACTGTTATCTGAGTCCATCATAATCCCCCTAAGCCTGCCCAAAAACAAATAGATTCATTTTTTACGCAGGACTCTACTTAAATATTATTATTTTCAGTATACCAGTGGTGATAATCATTATCAATTAACAATGCAAATAAGCCCTTTATGCGAAGGGCTTCATGTTTATTATCGTGAGTATTAGTTCTTTGTACAACGATTTATTTTGCTAACTTATCCGTTACTGTTAATAGAATACGCTGCATCACCAAGTAGAGGCTCGTACATCATAATTGCATGATTCTCTGTAATAAACTCATCTTCTAATAGTATTTTCTCTGTGTTATACACTTTTCTATATATTTTATTATGCCGGACATAACCGCCCCAAAATTCATGGGTGATCCAGTGTTCTTTTTCATATACCTCGTATGTTTTGATTTGAGGAATTTCGGCTCGCCATTCCCCAACTAAATGTGTATCCGTCAGACTCAAACACAGTTGATAGGTATGATTCGTTTCATTCTTAATCTGCAAATCCAAATAATTGTAGGAACAGGTTGCCCCGCTGCCAAAAGGCTGCTTTCGATTAGAATCCGGAAAAACATCGTAGCTGTGTCGGTACCTCTCCGTAATCGTCAGAGCAGAATGCAAGGTCATCCAATAAATTAAATTCGATAATTGGCATAACCCGCCGCCTATCCCTGTAGTCACCTTCCCATAGTGCAGAATCATGCCATCTACATAACCATCTCTTTTTGCAGGGTTCCCAATCAATCGCCAGTACGAGAAGGTTTCACCCGGTTTGATCACTAAGCCGTTTATTTTTTTCGAGGCAATTGTAAGGTTTGTAATCTTATTATGCTGCAGCCACATATCCACATCCCGCAGCTTACGAAGTAGTGGTGTGCGATGTTCAAAAATACGAAAAGGAAGAAGATCATGGTTGGGGCGATGTTTCGCAAACTTTTTCTCCCCAAAGTACCAATCGAGATAACGCTTAAATCGGTAATACTTTTTTCCAAAATAAATCCTTAACTGGCTTCTCTTTATAGGTCGCAATGAGGTCATAGCTGTGAACCTCCCTCCTATTATCTACAACTAATTAAAGTTAATCTTTTTTAGCTTTCTTTTTCATTTCAGTCCACTGAGTAAACACGAGCAAAAGGCAGCCAAAAAAGAGCAGCAGACGAAAATACGATATAGCCTGAGTGTCTATCCACTGCTTGATCAAATCGTATCCGTAAAATAAACTTAAAGCTACTCCAATTCCCATCCATATTTTATGGCTCACGATGTGCCTCCCTTGGCTCTGTAACAAAGTTTACTCATCATTTAATTTTTCTCTCGTCGTTTCCTTCTTCATCATAGTATTTTTAAAAAATAGTTACAATAAATTCCTATTCCATTCTTGCCTACTTGAAGATTTCAAATCAATTTTCAATTAAGCCAACATAAAAATACCGTTAACCTAAAGTGATAAGGCTACGGCATTTTCTGCACTATTTACTTCTTTTTTAAATTCAACCGATAAACAGTTGTTTGCGTTTAGTTAATGCACGCAAAACCTCTTTCGGAAATTACCAAACTATATTTCGTTGCTTGCGCTCTTTTAAATCAAATATAATTTAAATGAAATAGGAAATTAGTCCCTTGGTACAAAAGTATTGTCATCTCTATAATCAATGGAAGAGTCACATTTCTTTTTTCACTGCTTTCAGTATCTCCTCTACCTTATCGGATATATCCCTTTATACTAACAACTACAGCAAATATACGAGGAGCGACCGAATTGCACATCGATTTTTTGTTTACATTATTATTGAACATCCTCAGCTGCTTGATCCTCATTTGGTCCTTCTACAATGAGCATAAACAATTTCGGATATTTAAAAAATCCAAAAAAAATATTCAAGTATATAATCCATCTTTCCTTATTCCCGACAAAAAATTCACTCTCACGGTGCTGTCGTATGTAGTTATCGTTACAACCTTATGGATACTGCTTATCTTTGGTTTAACGGATATCGTTTATAAGCACTGGTTTGCGTATGTTTTTCCCATTATGCTCACCACCATATTCTCTGGCGGTAAAATCAATTATTCAATTGGTGAAGATGGCGTGTACCATGCAAAAACAGTCATTCCTTGGGAGGATGTTGTTTATTATCAATTGACGGAAACAGATCCTTTCCATACAAAATTTTCACTCGACATCCATACAAAACATCAGGTTTTTCGCGGAGTAGTTCATGCCGATTCCAAAAAAAAATTACTTGTGCTGCTTCGAAATGTTCCGACTTCAAGTACTGTAGATGAAATCACAACTGAATAGGACGGGCTATTTTCCAATATAAAAAAACAAAAACAGCAGCCCTCGGGAGTCCCATGGTCTACTGTTTTTTCGCTTTTAAGCCCTTATACACGCGCACGAATTCCATCTATATAAGCCTTTGACTCCGCCATCTGATGCTCTTTCGCTTCTTCCATGATGATGTGTACATGCGGCTTATATTGATTCAAAAGCTTCATATACAGCTCATAATTCATCTGTCCGAGGCCAGCAGTTACGGTAGCCAGTTCGCCACTCCCGAGCAGCATGCGATCCTTCGCATGAGCCGCAATAATACGATCACCGAGCAGTTCGAACGCTTGCCCAATGACCTCATCCTGCCTCGCAAAATTAGAAGATGTCAGCAGATTGCCAGGATCAATAACGACACCGATATTGGAGGAAGGAACCTCCCCCAGCATCCGAGCCAGCTCAGGAGCCGTTCCAATCAAATGGTCGTTTGCCGCCTCTAGACCGACAAAGACGCCCCACTTCTCAGCTTCCTCTACTAACTCCTCTAATGTCGCCTTCATCACGGACCAATCTCGGTCAGTGTAGTCTCCGCCTTCATTCCGTCCCGTTTCCGCAGCTACCATTGGCGCTCCGAAAAACTTCGCATAGCGCAGCAGCTCCTTAAAGCGATTCACATTGGCACGGCGCAGCTGCTCGTCACGTTCAAATAAATGAACATAACAGCCAAGCACTGAAATCGAAACGCCATGCTTATCGAACTGCTCGCCGATTGCATTCGCAAGACCTGGGCTTAAGTTCCCAGGCTTGCTGAAATCAACATCGCTAATCGCCTTCCACAAAGCTAGCTGCACATGGCTGAAGCCGCTCTCCGCAACCTTAGGAGCAAGCTCCTTGTACGGCAAGCTTCCGAATAAATGAGCGAGTACACCGACTGACATCTGATCGTCTCCTTCAAATTTAGGCGCTGCCCTCGAGTGCGACATCCACCTTCGGCGCGTAGACTTTTTTGGCTAAATAAGACTGCGCAATCATGAACAAACCACCTGTTACCCAGTAAAGTGAGATCGCTGCCGGTGCCGATAGAGCGAATACGCCCATCAGTATCGGAGACAGGTAACCCATGAAAGCCATCTGCTTCTGTTGTGCAGCATTCGCATTGGGCTGCGTCGTCTGCGAAACCTTGAATTGTACAAAATAAACGAGCGCTGCGATAATCGGCAGCACAATATCCGGCGAGCCTAGCTTAAACCAAAGAAACGAATGATCCGCCAGCTCTGGCGTAAGCTTAATCGCGGAATATAGACCCATCAATATCGGCATCTGAATGAGCATTGGCAAACACCCGATAGCGAGCGGATTCACCTGGTGCTTCTGGTAAAGTTGCATCGTTTCCTGCTGCAGCTTCTGCTTGGATGCTGCATCTGACTTGTTTTTGTATTTATCTTGGAGCTGCTTGAGCTCCGGCTGAAGGATAGCCATCTTTGTTTTCATCTGGTTCTGAGAGCGATACTGGCGCATCATGAGCGGTAGTAGAACAAGTCTGATCATAAGTGTAATGCCAATAATCGCAAAACCGTAATTTCCGCCAAACATATCAGCCAGATATTGAAGCACCGCTGATAATGGGTAAATGACATAGTGGTTAAAAATACCCGGTGTATTTCCATCAATCGTACCACTAGCCGTACTACAGCCGCTTACTAGAAGCAGCCCTGCCAGCATCAAACCGGCCATTAATACACGTCCGTATTTTAAAGAAGTGAATACATTGTTCGTTTGCATAAAAATCCTCCTCGTTTGTTTGAAAATAGCTGAACAAACGAGTTGGAACAGTCTGCTATGTCATCATCTGGCGATTCTTTCCGCTTTACCTTGCGAACTAACCAATGATGCAGCGGAATTGAACGAATCAATACCTGCGGCAGCAAACTATACATTATACTTACAACCTGATTCCGTTCCCAGTACTCATAGGCACCAGAATGCAAATGAGAAGCGTAAGCATACGCTAATGAACAAAGTAAGCTGATTGAAATGAGATACGGTATGATGTCATGCAGTTCAAGCTCGAACAATGTACTCACCTCCCTTCATCTAAAAATAGTTTTCTTTCTATCTGGATATTATAACAGTAATTCTGATCAAATGACGACTGTCAAAATCTCGAATATGCAAACAAAAATGGCAGGCACTAATTTCTTCAATAAATGCAGTCTTTTCGCATAAATTATTCAGCATAAATATAAGTGGGTACTAATAAATATGCTGAATTTTTCACAAAAGCGGACCTTTGGTTATTTACAAAGGATAGTGAACACCATATAATTTCTAATGTTGCAGGCGCATACGGCTGAAACGGAGCTATTTTATCATATACACTCATCTCGTGATGACAGATAAGCCTGTTAAACCTATCAACTTAGAAGAAAGAGGACACCATGAATCGAAAAAAGCTCAAAGTCATTTATTTATCGCTTATCGTCTTTACGGTTCTGCTAATCGGACTTGGACAAGCCTTCCCTATGGGGAAAAGCAGCGCTTATTCCGTTAGTGCAGAGAGTGCATCAAGCACCACAGTTAATGGTCAAAAAAAGAAACTCATAATGGGCACATCCGCCGATTATCCACCTTACGAAAGCGTCGATGCCAAAAACAACGGCGAATTCGTTGGATTAGATATCGATATAGCCAAGTATATCACTAGTCAGCTCGGATACGAACTGGAAATCACACACATGGATTTCAATGGGCTTGTTGCTGCGCTTCAGACCGGCCGAGTCGACTTCGTCATGTCCGCAATGTCCGCCACGGATGAGCGCAGGCAAAATGTCGATTTCTCTGATACGTATTACGCTGCCCGCAATACGATTGTCTCAAAGAAGTCTGCACCGCTCGAAACAGAAGCTTCTTTATCGGGTAAACTAGTCGCGACGCAGCTTGGCTCCACACAGGATCTTTACGCAGAAACGATTGAAGGAGCCACGCTTAAGAAGCTTAATAAGATTCCAGATCTTATCCAAGAGCTGAACTCCGGACGTGTCGATGCGGCTATCGTAGAAGACGCTGTCGCCATTGAGATGACCAGCCTTAACCCGGGTTTGGCGATGCATTTCCTGCCAGCTGAATCGGCGGAAAATGGTTATGCCATTGCATTTCCTAAGAAGTCCACTATTGTGAACGAGTTTAACGGTGTCCTCTCCGAAATGAAGGACGATGGCAAGCTCGATGAAATCGTGCAGAAATGGTTTGCTGCTGAGAAGGAACAATCCAATTCTCTGCTTAATTTGAACATCGACTTCAGTATACTGAAGGGATACACTCCTTATATTCTAAAGGGTGTATATGTCACGCTGCTCTTCACCCTTGTCTCCGCATTGTTCGGACTTGTGTGGGGTACAGTGTTGTCCCTATTCAAAATATCCGGCATTAAGCCGCTCGAGTGGTTCGCAACCGCTTATACATCTATATTCCGCGGCACGCCGCTGCTTGTACAGCTGACCATTATTTATTATGCAACGCCGCAGCTATTCAATTACGATATACCTGCGTTAATGGCTGCCGGCCTTGCCTTCGGACTCAATTCAGCTGCCTATTTGTCTGAAACGATCCGAGGCGGCATAATGGCCGTGGACAAAGGACAGCGCGAGGCTGCCATTGCACTCGGCATTCCGTACCGGAAGATGATGCTTCGCATTATATTCCCGCAGGCGCTTCGTAATATTTTGCCGGCGCTCGTGAACGAATGTGTTGCTTTGCTTAAGGAATCGTCACTCGTATCTGTCATTGGGGTATCCGATTTGATGCGCCGTGCAGATGTAGTGCGCTCCACTGAGTTCCGCTCCATCGAAGTATTATTATTTATAGCTGCAATCTATTACGTGCTTGTGCTTGTCTTAACATCGTTTGCTCGAATGCTTGAAAGGAGGCTGCGCCGCAGTGATTAATGTAACCGACTTAACAAAAACCTTCGGCAAAAACCAAGTGCTAAAAGGAATTACAACAACCGTTGAAAAAGGAGAGGTCGTTGCTCTAATCGGACCATCCGGCTCAGGAAAATCCACCTTTCTACGTTGTTTAAATATGCTGGAGACACCGACTTCCGGCGAGATTACAATAGATGGAACAGCCATTACGGATCCCAAAACAAATATTGCCCGCGTGCGGCAGCGGATCGGCATGGTATTCCAGCATTTTCACCTATTCCCGCATATGACCGTGATCGACAATATTACGTTTGCTCCGATTCAGGTCAAAGGAGTATCGCAGCAGGAGGCCCATAAGAAAGCGATGGAGCTGCTAGCTCGCGTAGGTCTCTCGGACAAAGCAGATAGTTATCCATCCCGCTTATCCGGCGGTCAGAAGCAGCGCGTTGCGATCGCAAGAAGCTTAGCGATGGAACCCGACATCCTGCTGTTCGATGAGCCAACCTCTGCGCTTGATCCTGAGATGGTCAAAGAGGTGCTTAATGTTATTCGCAGCCTTGCCGACAGCGGCATGACGATGCTTATTGTTACGCATGAAATGAAGTTTGCCCGCGAAGCTGCGGACACAATTTATTTCCTAGATAACGGCAAGCTTGTTGAAAAAACGAAGCCTGAGCAGTTTTTCACTAAGCCGCAAAGCGAGAGAGCTGCACGTTTTCTGGAGCAGGTGCTTTAAAGCTTATTAAGGATAACAGGAGCTAAGCGCACATTTAAACAAAGCTCTGCGGCTCACTCTGCCGCAGAGCTTTCTCTTTTATCCGCTACTCCTTCCGATCAACAAGCGACTCCATCTCAACACATGCCATAATAAAAGCGCCGACGCCGTGCAGATCGTTCTGTCTCGTTGGGCGCGTGACGTAGTTTTCATAATCGCCAGCCGAGGTGCCAATGCAAATATCCGGCAGGATGAAACGCCCCTGCTCGTCAGACTGCACCACTCGAACAAGCCCTTCAAACCCGCGCCTTGCCGCATCCAAGCACTCATCTCCTACAATGCCAAGTTTATAGGCTTTTGCTAGCGTATAAACGAACAAACAAGTACAAGAAGTTTCCAGCCAATTATCAGCCAAATGGCCTTTGTCCACGACCTGATACCAGAGTCCGCTCTCTCCATCCTGATACTTAATCAGCGACTGGGAGAAATCAGCCAGCACGGCTTCCAGCTCAGCACGTCCCGCTTCGCCTTCCGCTATCTCATCAAGAAACTGAGCGACTGCAAGACCGTACCAACCAAGTGACCGACCCCAAAACTCTGGCGAACAGCCGGTCTCAGGATCTGCCCAAGGCATCTGCTTGCTCTCATCCCAAGCGTGATAAAGCAGCCCCGTCTTCTCATCCCTCATATAGCGGCGCATCAGCTGCTCTTGATGCAGCACCAACTCGCGCAGCCCTATTTCTCCGTAGGCGTTCGCATATTTTAGCGCAAATACTCCGCCCATATACAAGCCGTCCAGCCACATATTGTAGGCATATTTATCCTTGTGCCAAAAGCCGCCCTCCGAGGTGCGGTGCAGCGTGTCGAACAGGCCTCGCAGCTTCTCGGCTGCGATTCGGTATTTGCGCTCATCTCCTTGTTCATCTAAACGGAACAATAACAGCCCCACTTGGATAGCATCCAGCTCGTCACGAGCAAAATCAAAGTTGCCGCATTCATCCACCAGCTTGTCTACGTAGCGCTTAATATAAGCAGCGTAACGGTCATCCCCCTCCGCTTGCCACAGCATCTCCATCCCGCAAAGAAACACGCCTTGGTGATAATGCCACCGTCCAGCAGGAGGAAGCTTTTCTGGCAAATAGGTGTCCATTAATGAATCGCAAGCGGCTCTCGCCCAATCGATAGGTGTCAATTTCACATCATTTCGCATCCAAACAGTACTCCTCTCCATTTTCCACTGTCACAGTTCAAGCTCAAACAACATCAACCTTTAATCGAGCCCAGCATCGCACCCTTAGCGAAATGCTTTTGCAAAAACGGATATACGATCAGAATTGGCAGCGTCGCTACAACGATGACAGCCATCTTCACCGTCTGATCCGGCGGCGGAACTGCTGCATCCAGGTCGGAGCTGTAGTCTAGGCCGCTAGCCAGCACGACGATTTGGCGGAGCAGCACCTGAATCGGCCATTTGGCGCTGTCATCCAAGTACAGAATCGCACTGAGATACGTATTCCAATAGGTGACCGCGTAAAATAATGAAATGGTAGCGATCGCAGGCATCGATAGCGGAAGCACGATACGGAACAAGATGCCAAAGTCGTTGCAGCCGTCGATTTTGGCCGATTCCTCAAGCCCTTCGGGTATATTTTGAAAAAAGTTTTTCAAAATAATAAGGTTGAACGCGCTGATTGCCGACGGAATAATGAGCGCTGCATAGCTGTCGATCAGCCCCATATCGCGCACAACGAGAAATGTCGGAATGAGTCCGCCACTGAAGAGCATCGTAAATACGACGAGAAACATAATTCCCTTTCGTCCATCGAGATCTCTTCGGGACAAGCCATAGGCCATCAACGCTGTTGTGAACATGCTGAACAGGGTGCCGACGATCGTAACGCCGGTCGATACCGTCATGGCACGGAAAATCGTATTGGTCGAGAATATGAATTTATAGGCATCAAAGCTCCAAATCGTTGGCACGAGGATGAACTTCTTCATCGCCATCTCGGCGCTTGTGGTGAATGATCCGGCAACAACATGCAGAAACGGAAGCACCGTAACTAGCGCGATAATGGCAAGGAGCGTGAAGTTCACAATGGAAAATAGCCGCCCGCTAAACGTTTTATCCTCTACCATGCTGAATCCTCCTTAAGTTTTTGTAGTGAAGCTTCTGGCGATTTCAACCTTCGAGCGCCTTATCCTAATAGATGCCTTCCTCGCCCATCTTCTTCGCGAGCCTATTGGCCGTCATTACAAGCACAAGCCCGATAAAGGATTTGAAGAAGCCAATCGCCGTGCTGTAGCTGAATTTCCCCTGTCTAAGTCCAGCCGTATAGACATAGGTATCGATAATCTCAGCAACCTCACGATTCATCGAGTTCAGCAGCAGGTACACATGCTCGAACCCAAGCTCAAGCACATCGCCGATCTTTAGAATGAGCAAAATAATAATAACGCTACGAATGGCAGGCAGCGTAATATGCCATACCTGTCTAAGCCGGCCCGCTCCATCCATCCGTGCTGCCTCATAGAGGCCAGGATCGACGGAGGCGATGGCCGCCAAATATATGATCGTTCCCCAACCCGCTTCCCGCCAGATCACCTGAATGATATAGGTTGGTCTGAACCACTCGGGACTGAGCAGGAAATTGACTTTTTCGAATCCAAAGTACTCAAGCAGCTCGTTCACAATACCGCCGTCCGACGTTAGCATGACGAAGCTGATCGACACAATAATGACCCAAGACATAAAATGCGGCAAATACACAAGCGTCTGAAACGTCCGTTTGAAAAAAGAGAATCGAACCTCGTTCAGCATAAGCGCCAGCAGGATCGGGATCGGAAAATAAAATAATAAATTCATGCCAAACAGCAGCAGTGTATTCGTTAAAATGTTCAAAAAATCAGGCTCCGTGAACAAACGTTCAAAATGCTTGAAGCCCACCCATTCACTCCCGCCAATACCCTTGAACGGCTTATAGTCTTGAAAGGCAATAGCAAGCCCAAACATCGGAATATATTTAAAAATAATGAAGAAAAGTACGCCCGGCAGCAGCATGACATAGAGCCATTTGTTTTTCCAAAGCCGCTTCTTAAGCTCGCTCGTTCTAGGCTGAGGTACCCTTGCCAGTTGAACCGCGTTTTCCTGATGAGCTTCTTGCATATGGGTTCTTCCTTTCCACGGGAGGTTATAGAGACTGCTCGAGCATGCGAGCAGCCTCTATGGGCTATTCTTTATTTTTTGTAAGCAGCATTGTATTCCTCGATAATCTGAGCCCCGCCGCGCTTCTTCCAATCCTCAACCGCTTTGTCGAATCCAGCCTTATCAATCGATCCATAAATATATTTGTAAGTGGCATCCTTTATAATTTCCTGAAGCTCCGTGCCCTTCTCGGTATACGTTTTCGAATCAAGCGGCGCAGTAGGATCGGCAATGGCGATCTTCTCGTTCTCGATAATGAGCTGCTCCGCATGAATTCTCGCCGGAAGCTCGTGGAAACCATCGTACATACCGTTTGTTTCCGGCTCACCAATAACGCTGTCCTTAAAGCCTTTGACCTCGCGCTCCGTCAGCTCTTTATCTGCCGATGCTTTTGCCTTGCCATCCACTACCGTATAATGAGTGCCTTCAATGCCCCAGAACATCATGTTCGCCACTTCCGGCGTCATCAGCTTATCGAAGTAAGCCAAAATCTTCTTCAGCTCGGCTTCATCTTTAATCGCAGATTTCGGGAATAACGCTACGTTGTTGTAGCCCGGAATGGACCATGATGCCAGCTTCCCGTCTGGTCCAGCAATCATGCTGTGTGTATCAACGACTGCGGTCGGCACGTTTTTAACAAGGTCCTTCACTAGTGAGTCCACATCCTGCATGGAGCCGATGTATACGCCTGCCTTGCCGCTCGTGAACATATTGACTTGATCTGTTTTGCTTGTCGCTGCAAAGTCTACGTTCATCGCTTTGGCGTCGCGAATTTTTTTGATAAAATCCATCGTGGCTGCATATTCAGGCGTCGTAAACTCTGGAACAAGCTGGCCGTCCCGCTCACCCCAGTTGTTCGGCGTGCCGAACCATGCGGAGGCCGTTTTGAACGCACCATATACGAGATCGTTCCGGTCAGCTAAACCAATCGTGTCCGGCTTGTTGTTGCCATCCGGGTCGCCTGTCGTAAATTTCTCCATCATCGCAAACAGCTCATCCACGTTAGCAGGTGCGGCGAGGCCAAGCTTATCTGCCCAGTCCTTGCGATAAATAATGCCTTGGCGAGCCAGCGGTCTGCCGATGTATAGCGAATATAGCTTGCCATCCACTTTTGTATTGTTCAAAATCTCTTCCTTCAGCTTGCTCAGGTTAGGAAACTCGCTGAGATAAGGGCCAATTTCCCAAAACTGACCGTCTCTGATCGCTTCCTTCATTTGAACGAAGGTCGCTTGGTTCTTCAAATAAGTAACCTGCGGCAGCGAACCCGTCGCAAAGGATGCGTTCAGCTTCTCCTCATACGTGTCTGCCGGAAAAAATTGATACGTTAGTTTTGTGTTCGTCAGCTTCTCCAGCTCGTTTTTGATTGTATCTGGCGGTGTCTCTGCGATGTTAAGAGGCAGCATGATCGTAATTTCAGTCGGCTTCTCCGGCTCTGCCGGTTTGTCTGTCTCTTCCGTCTTTGCTGCGCTGTCATTGGTTGCTGCTGGCGGCGTACTATTTTTTCCGTTATTGCTGCCGCTTGAGCAAGCTGCGAGCAATAAACTAAATGTTAAAACTACGCCCATCAGAATCGAAAACGATTTTTTCTTCATACAGCGTTGACCTCCATATATCGTTTTGGTTGCTACCTCTTCAAGCTACCACCTGGAAGAAGAGTGCCGAAACAATCATTTGTTCATATGGCATATCGTTTTAGAGGCATCTGAGCTAATGATTATTGCCGCTTCTGGTGACACTTTTGACTAAATACCGCAACACAAAAAGGGTGAAGATCGCTCTTCACCCTCAAATCATGTAGTTTATATGAAATGGCACTTATTTCATGGCGCCCTTTACTTCCAAGCAGAAACCTTGATCTTCTTATATTTGTTCACGAATCTTCTCTCCAGCTTCTTAAAAAAACCTTGGGTCTTTTTCTCTTCTTGTATGTTGCGCAGACCTCGTATAAGCAGCTGGTATCTCCATTCGTTATCATATCCGAGTTTATGTACTTCTTGGAAAAAATCAGGTTTCATCATACGTCACACTCCATATCGTCTTATTCACTTCTGCCAACAACGTAAGCAGATTCTTATTATATACTGCTGTTCTATGCAATTTCTAAACAAATTACGGGATTTTTCGACAATTATATATCTTTTTTTATTTTAAAATCGATATTTATACCTAGTTCTTTGTGCTCATATGAACACTCTGCTATTTTTTATAAACAAAAAAAGAGCAGCCACGCAGGGTATAAATAGCCTGCTTAGCTGCTCTATGAATAATGATATTGCCTACTTCTCTTTTAATATGTTGTTACTTGAAATTCAACCCGCTCATTGCTTCTTGAAATACGCATCCGTATACTCGCTAATCATTAAGCTGCCGCCGCTGCGCTTCCAGCGTTCGACCTCCTGATAAAATCCTTCCATACTAATCTGCCCGAGAATATATTTGTATGTCGCGTCGGAAATGATTTTGTACAGCTCCATGCTCTTCTCATCGTACGTCTTCGATTCAAGGCCAATAACCTTATCCGTCACGAGAAACTTATCGTTATCTGCGCTAAGACGCTCCGCCATCTCCCACATCGTTTCTTTCTCTGCTACCTTAAGTACATTCGGATTGCTTAGATCGGCAATCATAAGCGGATAAAGCGCGTTGACCTCTGTTACGCGCAGCTGAGACGTCTCTTCAGGCAGTTGAACCTCTTCACCCTCCATAAGATAGTGCTTGCCTTCTATCCCATACCGCATAAGATTGGCAACATCCTTATCCATCGTACGGTCGAAGAACGCAAGCTGCTCCAGCAGCTCCTCCTCCGTCCGAATCGCCTTTTTGGAAAATAAATATAGCCCGTTATAATTCGGAATCGACCAGACACGATACCCTTCCGGTCCTTGAATGCGATTCACCAAGGTGAAGCGCGCAGCAGGATTGATCTGCTTCGCTTCATCCGAGAGCCGCTGCACGTCGGTCATGCTGCCGATATATACGCCTGCTGCACCTCGTATAATGTTAGCCCGCTGCATCTCCTTGCTCGTTACCGCAAAATCCGCGTTAATGAGCTGCTCATCATACAACTTCTTCATGAAATTCATCGTATCCATGTAGGCTGCCGTTTCGAACTCTGGAACTACCTTCTTATCGACGATACCCCAGTTGTTCGGCGTGCCGAAATAAGAGCTCAGCGTCTTAAAGGCCCCAAATACCAAATCATTACGGTCAGCCAGCCCGACGGTATCCTTTATCCCATTGCGGTCCGGGTCACCGAGCGTAAACTGCCGAATGACCTCATACAGCTCCTCAATCGTTCCCGGCTTGTCCAGCTTGAGATTATCCAGCCAGTCTTCCCTTATAATAACGCCTTGTCTAGACGATGGCCGCTCCGTGTAAAGCCCGTATATGCCGCCATCTATTGCGGATTGCCCCAAAATGCCGCTATTCAAATGCCTTAAATTCGGGAACCGCTCCAAATAAGGGCCGATCTCCCAGAATGAGCCCGAGCGAATGGCATTTTTCACAAAAATATAATCGGTATGCTTCACGAAAGTCGCCTTCTTCAACGAATTTGTGGAGAGGGCTGTGTTCATTTTATCTGTGTAGATGCCGTCCGGTACCCAGTTAATATCAAGCTTCACATTTGTTAAATCCTCGATGAGCGCAATGATCTCTTCACTTGGCGGATGGGGAAAGTGCAGCGGTGCCATAATGGAGATCGTCGTTTTTGTGTTTGCGTCTTTTCGCTCATTTGGAGCAGAAGATGTGGTGCATGAAGCGCAAATGAAAAGGATAAGCAGCACGATAAAAAAGCGACAGCCTGCGCGTACTCCTATGTTCCGTGAATGGATTACCACCTTAATCCCCCTTGTCTTATCAGCCTTTTCTCTTCATAATCTAAGGAAATGATTATTTGCGCGATAGATGATTATTGCTCAAAATGTATGCGTTTACTAAAATAAAGCTAATGCTCGCTCATTACTAGACAAGGTGTTGATAGCTGTGCGATCTTTAACCTTTTTAAGCAAGATGACGATCTTCGGCTTTCTGCTCAGCACGCTTCCCGTCATTTTTATCGGCGCATTCTCGTATGCGACCTCTTCCAGTGAAATTCAGAAAAATGTAAACCGTGGGAAAATGCAGCTTATCATGCAAATCAACTCCAATGTAGAGCAGAAATTGACGACTGTCAACCACACGCTGAATCAGGTTATTAACTCGACCGTGCTCAAAAAAGCGATGAATCAGCCGCTAACCGTCAACGATTTTGTGATGTATGATGACCTGCGGAACGAGATCCGCCATATGCAATCCTTTGACACCAAGCTTGAGGATGTCATCCTGATCAATGAGCGCCATAACTGGATGATCAAAAATTCCGGACTATATTCGTTTGAACAATATGCTTATTTCGATGAGCTGTCCAGCCTTATGCAAATGCCCGAAGGAACCTCGTGGGTGCTTAACCCGTCCAGCTGGTTTTATAGTGAGGAAGCCGCGGAAAGCGCTGCTTGCAGCTACAGCATCAGCCTCGTGAAGAAGCTGCCGACCAATGGGCTTGAAAAATACGGCTTGGCGCTCGCCAACATTCCGACCTGCAGCTTGCAGGAGCTGCTAAAGAGCGATGAGGACCCTTTTTCGACCATTATGATTTTGGATGATCAATACCGTATTCTGCTCCATCCCGACCAAGCATTAATCGGCAAGCCTGTGCTCGAGAGCGGACTGCATATGGGACAGCTCACTGAGCCCTCTGGGCAGTTTACACAATCGATTGAACAGAAGGATTATTCCGTCACCTATTACCGTTCCGACCTTAACGGCTGGATCTATCTCTCTGCCACGTCCATTGCCGGCATGACGAAGGAATCAAATAAAATTGGCACGTATACACTTTATGTATGTCTATTTATGCTCACGCTATCCATGCTGCTCGCTTGGATCGGCTCACGGCATATGTATTCGCCAATTCAATTGCTGCTGAATCAAATCGGCGAGCGTCTGACCGACATTCAGAAGCGGAAAACAAATGAATTCCAAGCGATTGGCGAACGCGTCACCCATTTATTCCAGTCCAAAACCGAGCTTGAAAAAGAGGTTAGGCAGCATATTCATCAAGTGCGCACCTTCTTCTTCATGAAAGCTTTCCAAGGCAACATCAAGTCAAGTGAAATCCCGGAGAAGCTGGCTCAATTCGGCTATGACTCTCAGCTAAAAGAGTGGAAAACGATAGCCGCGATTACGCTGCAAATTGATTTTCCTGATAACAGCCGTTACTCCAAAAGTGATTTGGAGCTGCTCCTATTCGCTGTCCATAACATCATCGAGGAGCTTATTCCCTTCGAGCAGCGACTTGCCCCGATCATTATGGATCAAACGATTGTGACGATTATCGGCAGCGCAGAAGTGGGCAAGGAAGCTTTCCACAATGCAAAATACGCGTTAACGGAGCATCTGCAGCAGCAGATCGCAAGCTACCTAAACGTACAGGTCAGCATTGGCATGAGCTTGCCGTTCGACTCCTTCTCATCGCTGTCGACAGCGTACAGAGAAGGCCTTGAGGCACTGAAGCAGCGCATGAAATTAGGCGAAGGCATCATTATTCAGTATGAGAATGTGAATGCCGGCAAACATTATTTGAATCTCAACTACCCAGGGCATATCGAGAATGAGCTTATCGATGCGATTAAGCTGGCCGAGAAGGATAAATCAAAGGAGCTGCTGCGAGCTTTTTTGCAGGCGGTATTTGTCGTGGAGCTATCGCCGCAGGAATATCAAATTCCGCTTGCCCGGCTGCTCAATAATCTGTTGATCGTTATGCAGGAATCAGGCGTAAGCCTTAATCAAATCCATCCGTTAAAGGGTTCCCTGCTTGAGGAGCTGCTTGAGCTGCATACCTCTGCCGAGATCGATGATTGGTTCTGGACTAGCGTTGTTTATCCAATGATCAACATATTCAAGGATCGTCAGGAGGCGCAGTACCACAACATTTCGGAGAAGATCATTGACCTCGTACAGCATTTGTACGACACCGATCTTACGCTAGAAGAATGTGCATCGCGGCTTCACTATAATGCCAATTATTTAAGCAGCGTTTTCCGTAAGGAGACGAATTATTCGTTTAGCGAGTATTTGTCGATGTACCGTTTCAAAATGGCAAAACAATGGCTCGCTGATAGCGAGCTGCCAATTAAAGACATCGCTGCAAAGCTGTGTTACAATAATCCGCAAAACTTCATCCGTTCCTTCCGCAAACAAGAGGGAATTACTCCAGGGCAATACCGCTATAAAAAACGCAGCGGATAGCCGATAAAAATAATGAAAGCTTTTGGAAAATAAATGCTCTTCAATATGAATGGGAGGCTTTACGCATGACACAACGACCGTCACGGGATGAATACTTTGATTATTATGAACAGTATATCGGCCTAGTAGGCGAAGGATCTGTTACGGAATGGCTTACAAAACAGCTCGCAAGCACAACTGAATTGCTTTCCGATATTCCCGAGGAGCAGGCTAATTACCGCTATGCGGAAGGAAAATGGACGCTTAAGGAAGTCATCGGTCACATCTCGGATAATGAGCGCGTCATGAGCTACCGTTTGCTTCGAATCGCACGGGGTGACAAGACACCTCTTGCCGGCTATGATCAGGACGAATTTATGAACGGCGCCACCTTTCAAGAATGGTCTTTATCACAGATTATCGAGGACTACATCTCGGTTCGCCGGGCTACTCTCGCTTTGTTGCGCGGCTTGTCGGATGAAGCATGGCTTCGCATTGGCGTAGCTAATGGCGGCAATATCTCCGCTAGAGCTCTCGCTTACATTATTGCCGGACATGAGACTCATCATTTGAACATCATTCAAGAAAAATATTTAGGAAAATAAATCGTTTTCTCTTATTCGCTCATTAACTTAATGAATAGCTAGATAAAATCCTATATGTAAACCTTTTATTATGATAAAATGGTTAACATATAGGATTTTTTTGCATGAGGAGCGGTACTTCTATGACGATTCGATTACGAGGACACCATCTGCTTTGTCTACTAGGCTACCGAGGTATGGGTTATTCGGATGATTTCTGCGTCAATATGACTGCCATTTACGAATTGCTGCTCGCAAAGCCTGAAACTGAAATTGAAATTATTTTAGGCCCAGACGATGTTTGCAAAGCATATCCGCCGGACAAAGCCTATCATTGCGAGGGAACCGTCTACAGCTTGGATGCAGCGATACTCGCAAAGCTTGGGCTTGAAGTAGCTGAGCGAGGAAGCTGGCAGTCCATATGTGACCGCGTAGCCGAAACGATGGTGCCTGAGGACATCAGTCATCTATGCACGACCTGCCCTTGGGAAAAATATGGCGTCTGTGCGGAGGGTGTTGGCCTCGTTATACAAGGCAAGCCTTTGCCTAAGGTAGGCAGTAAGTAGACCTATGGAGAAAACATCGATGCAGCTATGTAATATTCGTTATAAACGAAATACAGCTAAATAGAACTAATTAAATTATTAATTCCCGCAAGGCTGCGCTCAAACTGGCGCAGCCTTTTATTTAGTGCGCAAAACAAGCTGCTTAATGCCTAATTTTCAGTATAATTCCCACTATGCTTATTAAAATATAGTAAAATAGAAGGTGCTGCTATTTAAATTTCCGGAGGAATATTAATCATGAATGCTGGTCTTTCTATATTTCAAAAGCTGATGCTAGGGCTACTGCTCATGTTCTTCTTAATCATCATTATTTTCTGGATTATATATCGGCTTAATGTAACGGACATCCAAGAAGAACTAAAGAAAAACAAAATTGGTGAAGTCAAATTCATGACCTCACAACTCTCCACCCAGTTCGAGCAAGTCCTTATGAATACGACGACCATGTCTGAAGACCATTCGGTCAGAGGATATCCCTATGTCCTGCAATTCGGGGATGCCTATTCCAAGTACGAGGCGAAATTAGCTATCATTGACAAGCTCGCTCTCAACAGTGCCTCTACATCCTGGAACAACACGATCACTCTCTACTATCCAGATTTTAAGGAAACCGTCTCTTCCGACAGTACATTATCCTTCTCAACCTATAATCCGCCCTCCCAACGGCTGAATAAGTGGGTCGTGCACTGGAAGAAGGACGGTTCAGGCTATTATTCTAATTTGACCCGCAGCCATATCGGTCCATTGCTTATTGAAACGAGAGTGTCTTTGGATAATCTACTTAAAATGATGAAGCAGTACTCATCCGGAACCCCTTTGCTTTATGATTCTTTTAACAGAACAATTATCCAAACTGGTAATTCCCCTCTACTAGAGGATACGACAGGCCGAATTATTCCGTTAATTGAGGGCAAGAGCGGCTTTTTATCGGTCGACGACAACGGAACTGAATACCTGCTCAACTATATGAAATCTGATTTGCTTGATTTGTATTTTATAGATTACCACCCTATGCGTCAGTTCATTGAGCCTATTTCTCAAAATAATATTCTTTTTATATTTTCCATCATTGTGCTGCTGCTTATTTCACTTATTTATAGCCTCGTGCTGCGCAGGCAAGTTCAGGCACCTGTTATTGTACTAAGGAAGGCTATTGACAAATTTGATCGCGGCGATTTTTCTAGTCGTGTCATCGATCTTCATGCAACCGAGTTCAGAATGCTTGGCAACTCCTTTAATCGTATGGCCGAGAATACGCAGCGGCTCATTGAGCAGGTGCTCGTTGCAGAGCTGGAAGTTACCGAAGCAAGGCTTAAGCAATACCAAGCTCAAATTAATCCCCATTTTTTGTATAACTGCTTGAATTATATTCAGAGCAAAGCCAGCATCGAGGACCATGAATCCGTAACTGCGATGACGCTTCATCTCGGTGCTTATTGCAGATACGTTCAAAAAATTGAAAATATTGATTCTACCATTAACGAGGAGCTTGTCTTCGTTGAGCACTATTTGTCCATTTTACAGCTGCGCAAACGGTCGATGACCTTCTCTATTGATATCCCACCATCCATGTGTATGTATCGCTTGCCTAGAATGATCCTTCAACCGCTTGTCGAGAATTGCATTCAGCATGGCATAGAACCATCTCTGCATCCCGGTCATATCAAAATTAGTGCGGATGAGGACGAGCAGTCCTTACGTATAGTAATTCAAGATAGCGGAGTCGGCATTGCGGAGGATAGACTCGCTCTCGTTAATCAGCATATCGAGGAACGCATATTTTCTGAGAATAAGGTAGGCACAGGCATGAGAAATGTACACCAGCGTCTCAAGCTATATTTTGGAAAGAGATCTGGGCTGACTATTCAATCAAAATTAGCCGAAGGAACTTGTTATATCATTACAATTCAGAAGAAGGAGGACAACTATGCTGCAGCTATTATTAGTTGATGACGAATCTTATGTAGTCGATGATCTAGAAATCGCCTTCCCCTGGACCAAATATGGGGTTGAAAAGGTATATACAGCTTATTCCGGCATGGAGGCGCTGCAGGTCATTGAAAGGAATTCTATTGATATTCTCATTACAGATATTGCCATGCCAGGAATGACTGGACTAGAGCTCATTACACGAGTTAAAGAATTCAATAAGGCAATCAAATGCATTCTACTTACTGGTTATGCAGAATTCGAATACGCCCAGGAGGCGATAAAGCAGGGGGTAGTAGACTATTTAATTAAGCCGCTTGATCATAATAAGCTCGGCCTCTGTCTTGAAGAAACGATAAATATCATGAAAAAGGAGATGGAGCAGACCGCATCCTACGAGCAGGCGTTATTCACATTCCGGGAGCATCTTCCTGTCATGAAGGACAAGCTCCTTAATGAGCTGCTGCAAGGCAAGAACTACTCTGAGGAGGCTCTTGTCGACAAGCTTTCCAGCTTCTCACTGACCTATGGGAAAGACGATGATGTCTTTCTTCTTGTCATTCGTCTGGAGGAGCATTTCAACCGCTATGGACAAAACAGCCTGCTGCTTTTCGAATATGCAGTGACAAACATCGCTTGCGAGCTGCTCGAGGACTCCTTCGAGACTTGGCATTGCCGAGATGCTTATGATTATCTTATATTTACGCTCAAAGCAAAACAAACAGACGGGTTTCAGAACTCTGAAAGTCTATTAAAGGAGCTTACCAGTCGTTCACTCCAATTGCATCGTAATGTGAATGAATACTTGGGGGGCGGCATATCGGTCATCCTTACCTATCCGGGAAAATTCAGTAGTGATCTTCGCCATATGCATGAGAATGCAGTCACAGCAATCAGAAAGCAAGTCGGAAACGGTACAGGCTATTTTCTAGCGCTTGCCGAGCAGCCGTCACAAGTATCCTACGTTCGATCCATGAACGTATTATATGATCCGCCTACGTTTATCCATCTGCTGGAAACCAGCCAATGGGACGGATTTGAAGACAGATTGAACCAAGTTGAGGAAGCTTTCAGCGCTTTATCCGAGCAAACGGAAGAGCATTTGGATGCAATAAGTACGGTGCTCATGTCCTCCTTCCATTACATAGCTCATAGAAACAATGTTCTCCTGTCAGATGTAGCGGGAAATGCGCTTATGTATAGACAAACGTTCCGCTCACTTTGTCAGCTTATTGAATGGGCAAAACAGCTTGCCTTAACACTAAAGGAGAAGCTGGAGAAAGACGTTTCTAGTCAACAACAAGCAATTATTCGAGAGATCCAAGTATTTATTTCATCTCATCTGTCGACAGTCAGCCTGCAATCGATAGCCGATTGCGTATCCCTCCATCCTGTTTACGTATCCAAGCTGTTCAAGCAGCTGAGCGGCAGCAGCCTGAGTGAGTATATTCTCAGTGTGAAGATGGAGCATGCCGTTGCTTTGCTCCGAAATTCAACCGATAAGGTATACGAAATTTCGGATAAGCTCGGTTATTCAAATTCACAATACTTCATTAAGGTATTCAAGGAGCAGCATGGTATGACCCCTCAGGATTTTCGGGATAAGACCTAGTTGAATTAAATAACAGCAAGAAGGGCAGCCCATAAATGAGCCGCCCTTCTTGCTGTTATTTATTTTGACTTAATTTCATCGTACCATTTGTTGACTTCTTCCGCTATTTTCGCTCCGCCTGAAGAATTATATCTTTCAACAAAAGCATCGAATTCATCAACCGAGGTTTTATTATAAATGATTTTGTTCAGTACTTCCTTCTCCAGCTTGCTTAGCATATCGCCTTTGGATAGCTGCGTCTCCGTAGGAGTACCAGTAAACATACTAGGCATAATAGCATCCTTCTGATCAACAACAATCTTCGCCGCTTGCATTTGCTCTGGAATAGAGGTAGTAAGCGTCTCTTCATACGGCGTGGACGGCTTTTCACCGTTCGCTAGTTTTGCTAACCCGTTGATACGAAGAAAAGGAATGATGGCTCCATCAAAGGTTAGTGTATATCGTATGGCATCTACCCAACCGCCAGGGATTTTATCACTATCCTGCTCGCGGTAAATCTCACCGTTCGGGCCAATATCATAGTCATACCCTTTTGCGAAGCCTTTAGAGAATGGACCATCCCCATCAGGGTTTGCCCAGTTGTCAAATAGGTAATTCTGATAGACGAAGAATGCATCTTTATTTTTCATGTTTTTATTGATAAGAACCGCACCTGTGCTAATTGGAGTTCCATGACGGCCAACCTTGCCATCAGGACCAGCAGGCAGCGGATACGGCTTATATTCAGAAGTAGGGACATTTGTTTTCAAATCGGGAATTGGCCAGCCTGTCATCCAATAAGGGCCAACAATGATACCTGATTTGCCAGCTGTGAAAGCTTCTGAAGCCTTTACTTCATCATACAGTCCCGACTCTTGCGAAATGTAGCCCTTCTTCATCCAATCCTGCAGCTTGGAGAGTGCAGGCTTCATCTCTGGCTGAATAGAACCATAGGCAAGCTTGCCATCGTACCCTACGTTCCATTGGTTTGGCATTACGCCAAACATGCCAAACACCCATCCTGTCTCGGACATCCAAGTATTCAAATTGTTTTTAAAGCCAACGGATAAAGCTGTGGTATCCTTCTTGCCATTACCGTCTGGATCCTGATTAGTAAAGGCCTCCATTACCGTTTCAAGCTCATCGATCGTCTGAGGAGCCTTCAAGTTTAATTTTTTCAACCAATCTTCACGAATATACATGACTGGATCATTATTGTAGGCATTCTCCAAAATCGGAATTCCCATTCGTTTTCCATCACGCATGTACGGGTTCCAAACCGTTGGGTCCTGTGCCATTGCTTCTTTATAGGTATCGGAAGCATATTTATCGAACAGTTCTCCTGCATCCGCAAACTGCCCGCTCGAAATTAAATCAGCAATCAGCGTTGGATCGCCCCTGAATGAAATAATATCCGGCATTTCCTGCCCCGAGGTAAGCATCAGCCTAAGCTTCGTTTGGTAGGCATTGTTTTGATCGCTGACCGTCCATAAGTACTTAATATCAATACCCAAAGTGTCTTTCGCCCACTTTGTATGAACGTTATTATCAATATTTTCGCCATTTTTGAATTTTAAATTGGTTGTAATAGGGAAGACCGTCGTAATCGAAACAGGCTCCACATATTTTCCATTCTCGAACTTCGCTGAATAAAAGGAATCATTATCGGCCTTTTCTTCTGTTTGATCGTCTTTATTGCTGCCGCAAGCTGCAAGCGATGCCATCAGCATTGCCCCTGTCATAACCATAACAGCCGGCTTTTTCAATTTAGTTAGCATATCTTTATTTCCCCCAATTGAATTTATTTGGTTTGCTTTGACCCTTCCAACCAAATCATAGATAGATCCTACTGTGCAGCAACACCCCTCTCATGAAGCAAATCCATTATTCCTTCACGGCACCAAGTACAATTCCTTTGACGAAAAATCTTTGAAGGAACGGATACACAAGGAGAATGGGTGCCATGCCGATAAAGATTTGAGCAGCCTTTACAGTTCTTTGTGAAATATTTTCCAAGTCTTCAGGACGCACCGTCACTTTGCTGAAGTCTTGCTGTACGATAATGGTCTGCAGGAAAGTCGCAAGTGGATAGTTTTTATGATCAGTCATAAAGATTAGACCATCAAACCAGGAATTCCAATGACCAACCATTGAGAATAACGATAGTGTAGCAATTGCAGGCATCGATACTGGCAAATAAATACTGAATAGTGTTCTCAGATGGCCAGCTCCATCGATGAATGCAGCTTCCTCCAAATCCCTAGGCACCCCGCGAAAGAAATTAAGAAGGAGTATCATATTCCATACTGATACAGCTCCCGGAATGATAAGCACCCAAAGCGTATTCATCATGTTTAGCTTTTGAATAAGAATGTAGAAGGGAATCAAGCCACCGCTGAATAACATCGTGAAGACAAAAAACCACGTATATATACTTCTGCGTTTGAAATGTTGAGCTTCTTTAGATAGTGGATACGCCGCGAGCGTAACGAGTACCATACTGATCATCGTGCCTAATGTAGTACGCTGAACAGCTACCCATAAAGAGCGAATAAAATTCTCATTCTCCAATGTCTTGCTATAGGCTTCAACCGTGAACTGAACGGGCAGCAATCCGACCAAATTAGCGTTCGCAGCTGCTTTCCCACTGAATGAAACAGCTAAAATATGAATTAATGGAATAATGCAAGCAATAGATAATATAGTTAGGAACGTATAGTTGATCACTGTGAATAATTTGTAGGTGTTCGATTTATGATACATACTGTCGGTTCATCCTTTCTAGAAAATACGGTAATTGGCCAGTTTGTAAGCCAAGCGGTAAGCTGCGACGATAAGCACGAAGCCTACGACCGATTTGAAAAGCCCAATTGCTGTGGAGAATCCGAACTTTCCATCTATGATACCGATACGATAGACAAACGTATCAATAATATCCCCTTTGTCGAAAACCAATGCATTATACAGATTGAATATTTGGTCAAAGCCCGCATTCAATATATTGCCTAAAGAGAGTGTTCCAACCACGATTGTAATTGGGATAAGTGCTGGGATGGTAATGAACAAGGTTTGATGCCATCTGTTCGCTCCGTCTACTTCCGCCGCCTCGTACAATGACGGATTAATTCCTGCTAGTGAAGCAAGGAATACGATCGTTCCAAATCCAAACTCCTTCCAGACATCGCTTACAACAACGATAAATCGGAACCAATTGCCGTCGCCGAGGAAGAATATCGGTTTTAAACCGAACACCGCGCCTAGAAACTGATTGACGAGTCCTTCACTGGACAGCATGTCCAGCAAGATGCCCCCTAAGATGACCCAAGAAAGGAAATGCGGCAAGTAAACCAGCGTCTGTACCGTCCGTTTGAAAGCCGCCTTTCTCACTTCATTGAGCAAGAGAGCGAAGGTAAACGGAGCGATGAGTCCTGAAACCATCTTCATTCCGGCTATAATAACGGTATTCCAAATGACTTGTACGTACTCTGGCGTACTGAAAAGGTAACGAAAGTGCTCCAAGCCAATCCAATTGGATTGGGAAAATCCTAGCCAAGGCTTGAAATCTTGGAAAGCAATTACGAGTCCGAACATTGGAATGTAAGCAAAGATTAAAGTAAGGATAACCGCTGGCAGCAGCATCGCATCCAGCACCAACGCCCTTTGCCATTTGGAGCGGCGATCCGTGCGTTTAGACAGCTGTGGAGCGGTCTCTGCAAGGGCATCTGCTGGCGTTATTGATTTCTTCATTTGTGTGCTTCCCTTCTGTTTGAATGACATAAACCCTATCTGTCCTGTCGTCTGTTCTCATTATAAGTGGCGCCTAGAGACGCTACTATGATAAATCATAAGCATCGATAACAAATTGTTAATATCCGAGCTGACGCTGTTTGAATACAAATAAAACGCCAAGCCCCCTTCTATAGAAGAGAGCTTGGCGTCATTAAATCCATTCATTATTTGCTTGTATTCAGGATCATGAGCATATTATATAAAGCTTGAACTGACTCTGCCCGAGTAGTATGCTCACTAGGAACAAAACGATGATCATCCTTGCCCTTCATCATTCCATGCGAAGAAACAATAGAAACAGCGTTCTCCGCCCATGCTGAGATGTTAGCTTTGTCTACGTATACTAGCTCGACGTTAGTCTCCTCAGGTTTCGTTTTTGCTTGGTATGCATACGCATTGGCAAGCATAACCGCCATTTCTTCACGGGTAATGTTTGCAAGCGGAGCAAACCGATCCGCTGACACACCCTTAACAATTCCTGCGTGAAAGGCAGCATTAACCGCCGTCGAGAACCAAGTTCCTTCCGCAGCGTCTTTGAAGCTGGAGGCCCCTTGCTCTTTAAGTCCAAGCAGGCGTACCAATAGAACGGTAAACTCCGCTCGCGTAATAGATTTGTCTGGAGCAAAGAGAGCAGCGGTTTGGCCATTCACAATCTGTTTTGCAGACAGCACCTTCAACGGCTCGTAAACCCAGTGGCTTGAATTAACGTCATTGAAGCTCTTATCATATTCAAGCAGCGCGTACTTACTGAAATGCGCAAGATCAACAGAGATATGATTCGTTTTTTCGTCATTCTTCCCGCCTACATATTCCCACTTATTGGTCTGCTCATTCAGCATGTAAATGCCTAAGAGCGACTTCTTCATATTGGCTTCCGCTGAATAGGAGAAAGATAGGGTGACTACTCCATCAAATGTGCCAGCCTTAATCTCACGACCATTACCTGTTATTAAAGACAGTTCGAAGGACCAGCTTTCTCCGCCAATAAACTTCGCAGATAACCCTTGCTCTCCTTTTAGCTGCTGACTGCCTGAAGCTTCTTTAGCGGGCTCCATACGAAGCGACAGCTCAGCTCCATTCCGCAATTCAGGCTTCAACTGATCAATGAGGAGCTGGAGCACTTTTGAATCAATTGTTAGTGTAGCAGACCCCTTGGCTAGCTCCAGCTCTCTGCCTTTTAATAGACCAGCTAATTGAAGGGGCAGCCGTACTTGATGCTTACCTTCTGGTACGCTGATGCTCACCTGATTAGGCGACCCGTTCTGAAAATCCTCCTGAGTAATGGTCATCACAGGATCAGCAGTGCTGCCAGATTGCCCAGAGCTTCCAAGTTTGTCACCGCCATTATCGATACCACTGTTATTTTCTGACTCGGCAAAAGTCAAAATGCCGAATTGGGAAGTATTTCTCCATGAATCGTTTGTTGGATCGTTCCATTTGGCGGTGCTGTGCACTCCTTCCCCCTGATCGTCATTCACCTGAATGTCCAGACCTATTACACTATCTTTATTCGGACGAAGCTCAGGCAGCGCGATCTTCACTTCCATGCGGTAGCCTTTCTCTGTTTTTACAACTGCGCTCTCCAGACGAGAAGGAGAAGCATTTCCAGCAAAAGTTGCCGCATTATCAATATTTATCCGATATTGTGCATCGTCATATTGATAGGTCGAAGTTCGTTGATGATTTTCATCGATGAAAATTTCGATTGAATCCTGCAGCCATGGCTGCGGATCGTCTGATTTAAGCAAAGGATCGGTTACGTCGATTAGCAGCAGCAGACTGTCATCCGTCCACATAGAGCGAGCTTGAGCCGTTGCTTTGCTGTTATTATTAGTTAGATCCACAGCGAATGGCTTTGCCTTTTCCCACTCGCTTTCCATTTGTCCATCAATACGTGCAGTGCCTTTTATCGACTGTGCGCTTTTTGGCACACTTGCAAGCTGAATGACGCCATACTTGCTTGTGTCCAGATCTTGACTTAATGTGCTGTCATTCCAATAAACCGGCAGCATCTCGCTTGTCGATGCATCCTGAATACGAATATCGAATCCGATTTCTTCCGTTCCTTGCGCTAAGCCTTTCCAAGGAATAAAGGCTTCTAGCCTATAACCAGTTGCTGTTTCTTTTATTTTATAGCTGCTGTCGCCATTTTCAGCGCCTGACCGATTAAAAGTAAGATGACGATCATCTGACTCGTAAACCGCTGACTTTCCATTATTCTCATCAATAAACAGCTCTATCTTGTCCGCTGCGTCACGGGTAGCATCTTTAACCTCTACTTGAACGTAAAGATTGGTCATATCCCATAAGGTACGGAACGTTGCAGACTCGCTGCCGCTGCGTTTAAGCCGTGTCTGTACAGCTTTTTTCCATACGGAATCTGCAGAATTCTGATCACCCGCCGTTGGCGTTGCCATGAGTGATACCGTACGGTTTGTAATAATCGGAAGTGTAAGTGGATCTACAATTCCCCAGTAGACTAGCTTAGCCTGGAGATTCGCATCGAATAGCATAGCCTGATTATTGTAGGATTTCTCGTCTTGC
This sequence comes from Paenibacillus sp. 01T47, assembly GCF_056398245.1. Classification (NCBI taxonomy): domain Bacteria; kingdom Bacillati; phylum Bacillota; class Bacilli; order Caryophanales; family Paenibacillaceae; genus Paenibacillus; species Paenibacillus sp. 01T47. Next base: position 6,874 of record NZ_JBFTPA010000008.1, on the reverse strand, counting down.
AGTCCCCAAATCGTTACAGAGGAAATCTTGTCCTTATAGGTTTTGTATAAGTCAAACAATTCCTTATATCTATGTGCTTGTTTTGCAGCTATGTCAGCAGGCATAGGCGTACCCATGCTCACTCCGCTATCAACATCCAGCTCGGTAACCTGAATATCTAGCCCTAGCGAAGAGAACAGCTTAATTGTCTTTTCAACTTCTTCAATTGGCGGCGTAACCAACCCATAGTGAGATTGCAAGCCTACCCCGTCGATCAGACCTTTAGCTTTGAGGCGCTTTAGCAATTGATAGATATGTTCTCTTTTTTCCGGAACCTCTGTGAAGTAATCATTGTAATACAGCTTGGCATCAGGGTCCGCAGCACGAGCAAATTCGAATGCCTTCTCGATGTAATCAGGACCTATGAGATTATACCACGGTGAAATTCTAATACCGTCCGCATCTCCCCCATTGTCAGCAATAGCTTCGTTTACAACGTCCCATGCGTATATTTTTCCTTTATAACGTGTCATTACAGTCTCTATGTAAGACTGAAGGCGCTGCAGAAGCAAGTCGCGGCTGGCAGGCTGTCCATTGCTGTCCGTAAACATCCACTCGGCCGCATCAATATGCCATAGAAGAGCATGTCCGCGCAGCCCCATTCCGTTATCTTGAGCATATTTCACATAATAATCGGCTGCATCGAATGTATACTGATTCTCAGCTGGGGAAATAAACTTTGGTTTCATTTCATAAGTTGCCGTTATGCTGTTAAAATGCTTTTTGAGAAGCTCCCCATAGGCACCTTCCATTTGCCAGGTATAGACGGCAGCACCAATTGGAAAATCATCCTTAAAATAATCCTTTAAGGACACGATATCGTTTTGAATCGATAGCGCCGAAACAGGGACTACTGTTACTTCATCTACATAAAAAGATAACGTATCTGAAGTATTCTCCGTAATGTAAGGCGTTTCGATGAATAGTTGTAGCTCCGTAGGAGAATCGCTGTAATTAAGTTGTCCCTTAAGCTCATACCATTGCTGCCACTCCGATTTCTTAATCGTAATGGTATCTAGTGCATTCCAGCTCTCCGATCCGGACTTCTTATAGGCCGTCATTTGCAATTTGATGTCAGAGGCTGGCTCTTCCTTTAATCGAACATAGGCTTTTAATTCATATTCCTTGTTCTTTTGAAGGTGATTTTCAAGCTCAAGTGCTGGCCCATGAAACGTACGGCTCCGCCCTTCTACCAACATACTGTTGCTGCCGCTATAGGCTTCAGCTGCGGAAACGGTCAGCGCCTCATGTCCGACTCGCGGCAACCACCCCTGAAGCGTTCCATCTTCAAAATCGATAAACAGTCGATCATCGCCCACCGGGCCCTCCAAATCAGGCACGAGCTCTATGGAAACATCATCAAAATAAAAGGAGGTACCTGCCGTGGCTTCTGCATAAAGATCATATTGGCCATTCTTGCTCCCTGTCGTATAATTCCTTTTAATTAAGGTCCATTGCGATGCGGCATTCTGATCCGCCGTGCCTATCTGCTCCCAGTGGTCTTGCCCGTCAATGCGGCTCTTCATTGTAAGCTTAATATCAGCTGGCGTTGTACCGGGGGATAGCTTGACCCAAGCACTAATGGAGTAGGTGCGGTTAGGAGCCAACAATTCTGTTAAAACGTAATTGGGTCCCTCCCAATCCTCACTCCTCCCAGAAATATACAGGCTATGAGAGCCGCCATGATACTCATCTCCTGAGACCGTTAGCGACTCGTTTCCTTTACGCGCCCAGCCCTGCGTTGTTCCATTCTCAAAATCTGAAGTGAGAATGGTTGTGCTGCTCTCGTTAGCAAACACCTGCTTAGAGGGAGGAAGAATGATAGTGATAAGCATGGCAAAAGCGATAAATAATGCGAACGGTTTAGTAAATTTCATATAAATCCTCCTTAATGTGATGATCATAGCGCTGCAACTAGCTCTTTGTTCCATTCTTTTGTTGTGCGATTATATAAACCAAAGGTGGCACCGAATTCCCAGTAGGCCTAAGGCATGCTTAGTCGCTCTGCATCCAAGCGTTCGGTCTCCGTCCAAACCACTCGGGAAGCCATGTCTGCCGTGCGATAGACGCCAAACTCCCCTAGTTCCATATTCTTCAGCCATCCACTCCGCACCTTGATGCGTTGGCTTCCTCAATGACCATATCCCACGCCCCTTCAACCGGGGCATCCAAAGCGCACCCCTCTCTTCTTCAATGCTTTTCCCCCCTAGTATATAAATCCCGCTCTTCACTTCATGTACTACAATCGGATAGTTGAAGTATAGCTCTAAGGTAAGCGTTTCCATATAACAAATACATCACTCACATAACAAATTATTAGCTTTGTCCCTAATCGAGTAACCTTTTTTCATATCAAAGTAAATAGAACAAAAAAAATGCGATAAGGAAATGCTGCTGAGCATCTCCTTACCGCATATCAATTTATTCATTAATTGCTATTTTCTCCAGCCCTCTCATATAAGGCTGAAGTGCAGCTGGGATACGAATCGAGCCGTCTTCCTCCTGATGATTCTCGATGAGTGGAATGAGAATACGCGGGCTAGCCACTGCTGTGTTGTTGAGCGTATGGCAATATTTTAACGAGCCATCCTCTGCACGGTACCGTATATTCGAGCGGCGTGCTTGAAAATCATGCAGGTTCGACGACGAATGCGTCTCCCCGTAGGCCTGCCTACTTGGCATCCATGTCTCAATATCGTATTGCTTATACGTTTTTTGCGACATATCGCCAGTACATACTGCCATGACTCTATAGGGCAGCTCAAGGCATTGAAGCAGTTCCTCGGCATTAGCCGTTATTTCCTGCAGCAGCGACTCCGACAACGCCGGATCAGCCTCGCACAAAATAACCTGCTCGACCTTGGCAAACTGATGTACACGGTATAGACCATGAACATCTCTGCCAGCCGAGCCGACCTCGCTGCGGAAGCATACCGATGCAGCAGCCAGCTTGATTGGCTCTCCTACTTCTATAATTTCGTCCGCGTAATAGGTAACCATAGGCACCTCCGAGGTGCCTACCAGCCATTTATCCTCGCCTGCAATCCGGTAGGTCTGATCCTCACCAAGCGGGAAAAAGCCAGTATGCTTCATCGCTTCGGTGCGGACCATTAATGGTACTTCCAGCAGTGTGAAGCCTTTTCTCAGCAGCAAATCGACAGCCAGCTGCTGCACGGCACGATGGAGCAAAACGCCTGCCCCCTTCAAGTAATAATTGCGGCTGCCTGCTGCCTTCACACCTCGCTGCACATCAATCATTTGGTGCAGATCACCCAGCGCCATATGATCCTTTGGTTCAAAAGGAAAACTCGGGGCTTCGCCAACACGCTTTTGCTCTATATTGTCTGCGTCCGATCGTCCATCTGGCGTGTCTGGCGATACGATATTAGGTACCAACGCCATGAGCTCAGCTGCATGCTGCTCTACTATCGCAAGCTCTGCTTCCACTGTGCCCAGCTTCTCATTTGTTTCCTTGACCTTATGCTTCGTTTCTTCCACTTCAGCTTGAGCATTCTGCCTCACTAGTGTGCCGATAAGATTCGAGAGCTTGTTGCGAATTTCCCGTAAAGCTTCCGATTCCTGCATGAGCTGACGTTTCTTCTCGTCCCAGAACAGCAGCTCTGCAATAGAAATCTGAATCCCCTTCTGATTCGCAACCGTCTGTACCTGCTCTTGATTTTGCCTAACCCATTTCATGTCCAACATGCTAACCGCGCTCCTTTTCATTAGAAAAACACAAAAAACGCCCTCCATCCCAATGGGACGAGGAGCGTTTTTTACTCGCGGTGCCACCCAAATTGATTAAACAGACGCACTGTCTAATCCTCTTTGTTCCGCGATAACGGGCGGGCCCGGTAAACTTAGGGGGAAGGTGCTGCCTTTCCCTTGACGAGAACGCCTCCGAGTTGGATTCTCTTCACTGGCGTGATCCGATAATTAATTTTGTAGTAATATAACACATTATATAAGGCCAACACAAGTGTCATTGTGGAAATAAAATTCCAATTCATCTTTTTAGTGTGCCTCATATGCAACTTTATCCACTTATTAACAGTCAGTAGGTTATATGAAGGGGAGGTGCATTTGTTGAGATATGGTCTTCTACTTACATTCTTACTTATCCTGTTTGGGCTGGCAAGCTGCGAAAGCTCCGGAGCGAACAATGGCTTAACCACTCATACAGAGCAGGTGAACAAAGATCACCTGACGGAATCGTTGTCCAAATCAAGCGATACATTAATCATTGCCAAAAGAGTTGGCATGGAAAACCAATACGAAGATCATAAGGAAATAAACGATGAGAAGTCTGTTTCTACTGTGAGGAGCATTTTAAACAAAGGCGAATGGGAAGAAGTTAAATTCCTAATGACAAGACCAGCCGATTATAAAGTTCATTTCCAACCTACCGATGGGTCAGAAGCAAAAGCGGTACTATATGAGGTTTGGTTTACGAACGACAACGCTGAGATTTATATAAGCGGCATTCATTCTTATAAAAAAACGTCGAAAGAGGATGCAGAAACGCTGGGTACTATTTTAAAATAACGGATTCATGACAAACGTATAAGGAGCATATTATGAAATCCAAATTACTCGAAGTATTAATTTGCATTGTTTTAGGCTTTTTTTCAGGCATACTGCTTGCTGGAACGGGTAGAGATGTTACGGATAGCGGAGTTGAAATATTGCTCGGATGCATTTTCTGGATACTGGTCTTTTCTTATATTAGAAAAAAATGAGGCATACAGTAATGAAAATGTTCCGTTCTCTTCTCTTTTTAATCATATTCGTCTCCCTGTCTCTAACGATTGCACCTTCCAAAAGCTTCGCATGGTCATGTGCCGAGAGCGATGCACCCAAGCAATTGTTTAAAAAACATGATTTTGTATATATTGCTAAAGCCATGGAGACCACCTATGAGGAAGCCGGCAGTATGAATCCCAAAAGCAGGACAACCTTTGAAGTGAAGTCGACATTAAAAGGCACCTCCAGCGATAAAGTAACCATTGTCACGACTGCTGGCAGCGAATTTACTGAAGGCACAGACTATCTAGTATATGCTTATCAAACAACAAAGAAAAATTACTTATACAAGTATGAACCAGGCGAAATAGCGACTGATACTTGGTGCGGCGGAACAAAACCATTGTCGCTTGCAAGTTACGATCTTGAAGCGATAGATGAATATAAAAAGATGACTAACATGGTTTATTTTATTATTATTCCCATCGTTGCTGCCGCTGTTATCGTCACCGTATTCCTTCTATTGAAACGTAAAGGGAAACTAGGACGACGCTAATGCATTATTTTGGGGATTTATGATTGAGATTAGGACAACTCGTTTAAAATAACATGGAGACAGAACTGATGGGCTTGATTATACAAGCCCTTCATGAAGGAGGCTTCTCATGCTGAATGAGATAACAACAATACCGCGTAAGAATAAAAGGCGGAAAGGTTTTGCGGCTTTCGCCGCTTTTGGCATAACGATGACTTTATTAGCTGGCTGCAGTCAAACAGGAACGAGTGAAATGGGTGCTCAGCCTAATCCAGATTCCGCTGCAATCGCTCCCGCTAATCAAACCGAAGAAACAAATGCTTCTTCAGAGAAGGATAACCCCTTCGCCGCTGCTGGCATTACGGATCCTAAAGCTTTTATCAAAATGTTTGAAGCGGTTAAGACAGCTGTTGCCGCGGGTGATAAAGAGGCCGTTGCAGACCTAGTGCTGCTGCCGCTTCGAGTAAACGGAAAAACATCGATGGAGATTACATCCAAAGCAGAGTTTATAGAGAAATATGATGCCATTATGACAAAATCCGTGAAGGATGCGCTAGCCGCGCAGAAGGTGGATGATTTGTTCGTTCGCGATCTAGGTGTGATGGTCGGAGACGGTGAGCTTTGGTTTGGAGCATCAGCCGAGGAGCCTCAAGCATACGGCATTATTGCCGTTAATCTAGAAGTTGGTAGCACTGAAGTGCCCCCCGTCAAGTAGACATTACAAAAAATAAAAACTGTTAAACGGCCTTAGTCCTAAACTCCATTGGACTGAGGCCGTTTAGTTTYGCCTGTAATCGTTCGTAATTGTAAAAGTGAATGTAGGCTTCAATGTCCCGTTCAAGCTCATCAAAAGTTCGGTATGTATGCAAATAAAATTTTTAGCACTTCAAGGTTTCCCAGAAGGATTCTATGGGACTGTTATCAATGCAGCTCCCTACGAGGGACATGCTATGGGTTAATTTTTTGCCAAATGACTTTTTGAACCGCAGAGAAGTGTATTGAAAGCATCGGTTTACTACTGGATGCGCTTGTGGTTAATCTGCCGCTCCGTTTCTTTGCATAAGTGAAGAGTCAATCGACGGTACCCGTAGATACCGCCTACCTTCTCATGCAGCGAGATCATCGCTCTTGTGAGTTTCTGGTTTTCTAGTTCACGTACGCTAGGCTTGCGGTTCAACCATTTGTAATAGCTGGATCGTGGAATCTCTGCAATTTCACAAAGTATCTTTATGCTGAACTGCCCGTCTTGCTGTACAGCTTGAATGGCAAGATAGATGTTTTCTTGACGTACTTGACTTAGCGTCGCCTTCTTTCGAGTTCCTCTAACTTTTTTAGAAATGCAATTTCTGCGCGCAGACGTTCAGTTTCAGCCTGCATCTTCTTCATGGCAAGCTTTTGGCGGTCTGTGTCAGTTAACTCTTCTTCGGTCTTTTTACGTCCACGTCCATCCTGCAGCGCATCTTGCCCGCCGTCTTGGTATTTCTTCACCCACTGATATACCTGTTGGTAGGAAACCTGATGTTGCTCCGCAGTCTTCCCATAGTCATCGTTATTTGT
>NZ_JBFTPA010000007.1:0-338367 GCF_056398245.1 Paenibacillus sp. 01T47 | reverse complement strand
CAGTTAACTCTTCTTCGGTCTTTTTACGTCCACGTCCATCCTGCAGCGCATCTTGCCCGCCGTCTTGGTATTTCTTCACCCACTGATATACCTGTTGGTAGGAAACCTGATGTTGCTCCGCAGTCTTCCCATAGTCATCGTTATTTGTCAGGCAATATTGAACAATCTCTATCCGTTCTTAGGTAATCCAACACCGCTATAGGTAGCGGCCATAAGGCCTAGTTCACCACTTTCAATCTCTCCGATAATAGTAGGTTTCTCTAATACGGAATATATAACTTTAGACATGAAAATGCTCCCCTCATAGCAACAGGTTTTTTATTATTTCACCTGTCTACTATTTGGGGAGCATATCAGCTAATGAGTAGGATTAATTAGCTTTAATTGTTCTTTACCAATGAATTATAACTTTTTTGTGGTATTATTTGTAAGTTAATACATGTCTGAGAGAGTTTATACTAATAAACGATTAAGCACAAATATCCTATTGGGGGAGACCTATGACTGATATAACTTTAGACAATATCAAGATTACAGTAGACTCAAATGACACTGATTACAACCAGGTATGTAATAATTTATATGAGTACAATGTTCGTGCGACAAATGGGTTACTAAAAAAGCCAGGCAAGGATATTAATTTATATCTAAAAGATAAATCAGGCAAAGTCGTGGGCGGTTTATTTTGTGAAACCTGGTCTTACGGTTTGTATATTGATGTATTTTGGATAGCTAATGAATACAGAAACAAAGGATATGGAAAAATCATGATAGCAGAAGCTGAGCGGCTAGGGAAAGAACTTGGCTGTATATTTGCTCATACTTCCACATTCACGTATCAATCGCCGGAATTTTATAAGCGTATGGGCTATGAGATTTTTGCCGTTAATGATGAATACCCAGAAGATATAAAACAATTTTTCTTTAAGAAGAAATTATAGAATAAATATTTTTCGATTACACTAACGAGGTGAATATATTATCTGTGAATTCTTGTGAGGTTTGGAACTTGAGATAGCTGCTACCATAAAATAATAATACGAGGAGGCTTTAAAGTGAATTTAGAAAGCGAAAGAATCTATTTGCGGAAACTTGAAGAATTAGATGCACCGATCATGTTAGCTAATACAACGGATGAAGAAATACGTTATATGACAGGTACAAAACATAACTTTACTTTAGAACAAATTCAAGCTCATATATATAATATTAATAATAACCCTTCTCGCTATGATTTTGCTATTTGTTTAAAAGATGATGACCAAATGATTGGTGAATTATCTATTTCTGATATTGATGAAGAAAATAAAAAAGCAGGATTTAGAATCACAATGAATTCAATTAAATTAACAGGAAAAGGTTATGGTACTGAAGCTTTAAAAATTGTATTACGATTTGTTTTTGAAGAACTAAATTTAAATCGATTAGAGTTAGAAGTATTTAGTCATAATCTTCGGGGAATAAGAGCGTATGAAAAGGCAGGTTTTGTAAAAGAAGGAGTTTTACGTGAATCTTTATATTATGGCGGAACTTATTCTGATGAAATTATCATGGCAATAATTAAAAAAGATTACAAGAAAATGTAGTGTTTACTAAGGACCTGAACGGATAATCAGGCAAAGTCGTGGGCGGTTTATTTTGTGAAACCTGGTCTTACGGTTTGTATATTGATGTATTTTGGATAGCTAATGAATACAGAAACAAAGGATATGGAAAAATCATGATGGCAGAAGCTAAGCGGATAGGGAAAGAACTTGGCTGTATATTTGCTCATACTTCCACATTCACGTATCAATCGCCGGAATTTTATAAGCGTATGAGTTATGAGATTTTTGCCGTTAATGATGAATACCCAGAAGATATAAAACAATTTTTCTTTAAGAAGAAATTATAGTATAAATATTTTTCAAGAGGAACGATAGACTAGCGTATTGCAACCCTGGAAATTCGCTCCGCTAACGGGCAGATTAGTGGGCGTTTATCAGTATTTTGTCGAGAAGGAGATAATTTTATGACTGATCACGTGGTTCAGTTACGACCTATAACTAAAGACTACGAAACTGAGTGCATCAATTTAAAGCCCCAAAAGGAGCAGGAGGATCTGGTAGCTCCCAATGCAGATTCCATTATACACGCTACGAAAGAACCAACATCCAAGCCTTTTGGTATTTATACTGACGATACAATGGTTGGTTTCCTGCTCTTTGACTATGAAATTTATAAGGACGGGTACTATTGGATACTGCGATTCATTGTCGATGCGCGTTTCCAAAAGAAAGGCTACGGATCGTTGGCAATAAGAGAGGTCATCAAGATACTATCCGCCAGGCCTGATTGTAAGCAAATTAGGGTTAATCATGTACCACATAACACCGCCGCGAATCGTTTATATAAAAGTCTCGGCTTTCAAGAGACTGGTGAAATGGAAGACGGGGAAATTGTACTTAGTTATTGTGTCAAACGAGACATCGGTGATGATCATTAAGCTATCGGGTAACGATAGTGGTATAAAGACACGACGGCAGCCGATCAAATGATGATCAGCTGCCGTTTTCTCAACTAGCTGGATTTATCGTTAATAACTCAAACAGATGATATAATTGAAAAATGGGATTTCATGGGACAATGGAAAGGAAGGGACGTTTTTTGTTTACCAATCATGTTGGAACTGCAGCATCGTTGAAATATCCGTTTGATTGTCTTACAGATTTGATATTTGTCACTGAAGAAGAGATTATACCAGCGGATATTATCCTGGTTCCTGGTGGCAGTCACACTAAACCAATGAAGATTGCATCGGAGTTATTCCATTCAGGGATGGCAAATTACATATTACCTTCAGGTGGCTATAATGTAAAAATCGAAAAAACAGAATGGGAATTTCAAAAGGAGATTGGTATATCTTTAGGTGTTCCGGAAGATCGAATACTTAAAGAAGATCAAGCGAAAAACACATTCGAAAATGCAAGAAATTCCTGGAATGTTATCATGGAGCAGCAGATTGAAGTAAGACATGCGATATTAGTTTGTAAGTCCTTTTTCTCAAGGAGGGCACTGATGACTTATCAAACCGTATTCCCTCCGAACGTAACCTTCCAAGTTAAGCAAGATGATTTACGTTATAACAAAGAAAACTGGTTTCTTGATGAAGTTGGAATAAAAACAGTTCTCACTGAAGCAGAAAAAGTCACGAAATATTTTGGACATCACATTCCTAATTGGGTCCATCAGTAGGAACAGGTATTAAGCTAACGGGAACTCGATAGTTTAATCATGAAGGGCAGACCAGAATTTGGTCTGCCGCTTTGTCATTTAACAGTTCATATCATAGGGCTTTTTTCATTGTCTACAATATTGGGGCTTGACCATATCGTATGATGGGCTGTTTTATATGCATTCTAACCTATTTCTTCGTTAGAGCTTTTAACTCCTCGATCGCCATCGTGATGTGTTCCTCTCCCAATGTCGTTTCCGCTCCATAAAAAAACAATACATTGGCTACATGATGGGAACGATAAGACGCCAAATCCGCCGCTGCCCAGCTATTAGCAAAATCCTCTAAGCCCTTTTTAGCCTCTTTGCTTGATGAATAAATATAAATACTAATACTTTGACTTGTATTATAGTTAAATTGCTCCGGCTTTATATCGTTATAGGCTCTAGAAAATACAGCACCCGGGTTTATATCGGTTTTTGCGGTTAACGAGATGCCATGGCTTTCAAATACACTCTTTATTTGATCCAATGTTATCGTTTCTTCGTTTCTTTCGTTCGAACCGCCGCCATAAGCACAGCCTGTAACGGCTAAACAAATCATACAAACGATCATAATCATTTTCCTCATAACATCGCCCCTTTGACTGCTATGACGTGTAAATAAGGAAATAAGTTACAGGAGCTCATCCCAGCCAAGCCCTACTTCGGTAACGGTATCATGGCCTATTTGGATATCTTTTTTCGTAAAAGCCTTCGCCCCTAATCGATAGTAAAAGTTGATTGCACTATTTTTCTCCAGCACCCATACCATTAATGTTTGATAATTATGTATTCTCAAATGATCGACCACAGCGGAAAACAGTGCTTTTCCAAACCCGAGCCCCTGGTACTCCTCCAGTAAGTATATGGAATAAAGCTCTGCGCCGTAGTCGTATTGCTCACTCCTGCACTTCCCACCATTTGCGAATCCTACTATCGTACCTTCATCATTTTCAACAACGTAATTCACTTCATCAGGGTTTGAGCGATTAAATACCCATAACCAATTTTTAATACGACTTTCGATGCTAAGCTTGGACAAATAATCATCCGAGATTATCCCTTTGTAGGTGGATTTCCAGCTCTCTACGTGAACATGAGCGATATCAGGTACATCGTTAATCGTCGCCAGTCGAATCCGCATATGATCCTCTTTTCTTATCGCGCAAATGGAATGATTACACTTTATAAATCGGTTTGCCATGCCTAACAACATAAATCATAGTACTAGCCTCTCATTTTATATATATTTTCATTGGATATTATTGGAATGAGTGATACTATGATTTTAGTTGATATGACTTCTATATCGCAAGAAGGATGTAATAATGATTATGTTGAGATAAGCATGTTATGTTCAGTACATAATTAGAATGGGAGGAACCAAAATGTTAGTTGTTACTACAGAAAATATTCCTGGCTATCATATTGATAAAGTATTAGGCCACACGTTTGGTGTCGTAGTAAGAAGCCGCGGCCTTGGAGGAAATATTACAGCCTCTGTGCGAAGTATATTCGGTGGAGAAATTAAAGAATATACTGAAATGATTGAAGATGCCCGTAAGGTCGCTATAGACCGTATGATTCAAAATGCACATGCCATGGGAGCAAATGCAATCGTGATGATGCGATTTGACTCTGGTGAAATCGGACAAACGATGTCTGAAATCGTCGCTTATGGTACTGCAGTTGTGGCTGAGAAAAATTAGCGATGCCCTATTTCATGAGCATTTACTTCGCCCTTCAATTGTTGGTTATTATTATCGCTATTATTAGTACGTTTATATATCGACGTAGGCGGCTAAAGCAACGCACGCTTCAGCCTCCAGCTGGTTTCCAGAAAACGAATGAAATATTTATTGATCCAACAACGGGCGTTCAGCAGCAAGTATGGTTTAACCCTAGTACTGGAGAAAGATTTTATGAAAGAACGGATAAGAATAAAAAATAAGCTAATTCACGGTGGCTAAATCTGCCTTGAATTAGCTTATTTTTTAAAAATTCAATTAGAGTCCTGCTAAGCTCACCACAGCATGACTACTCATAAGCCCGTATTTCAACAACTTCTGCATTAGGGCATCCATTTGTAGCTTCAATTACAACGCGGATCTTATTGGTACGGATAGGCTCCAGCTGATGCGTCCGTTTACGTTTTCTATTATCCGTCTCACGCAGCAATACCTTCCACTGCTCATCGACAAAAGCCTCAATTCGATAATCCTTCACCAGCTCAGGAATAACTTCAAATGGCGTTCTATGATGGTGCAGGTTGATTAGATCCTCATTCACATCATCATTGAAGGTAATATGAATATTGGATATGGAAACAGAGGAACCCCACTCAAGAGAAAGCCACTCTGGCTTATTGCTCTCCATTCGATTAGAAACCCATGTATGAGGACCGCCATATGGTCTTGTATAGCCATCAATAGCAGATACCGCTTCGTATGCTGTAGTCTCAGGGAATGCCTTGAAGCAGAAAGGTGTTCTGTGCAGCCCCTTCATTTGCCAAGCCATGGTCTGCTGCGTATCCGAGTAACTGGAGAAATCAGCGGATGAATCAATCTTATTCTCGAAGCACAACACACCGTAAAGCGGCGTTTCAGACGTATACAATTGCAGCTCCGGGTTCGACTGAATGACAACGAATAAATTGATCGCTTCCTCCGCCTTATAATCAAGTCCAAAATCAACCCACTGCTTCGTTCCCTGTGTTACTTTCACGGTATGCTTGGAGATAAGTCCCATTGGAATATAGTTTTCTTTTTTTCCGGTAGAATGAATTTCAATCGTCATTTCTGTATTCGCCAAAGCATCAACAAGCAGAGACAGCTTGTTTAGCTCCGAATTGACCGGGAATGTTATTCCAACCGGATTCAGTAAAGAATAAGCCTTAGACGCATCATCTATATGCACGTTTCTCATCGTACTCGAAGCAGCTGCTTTGGCGCTTCTCCCCAAATCGCCGGCATCCTCATTGCGAATACCAATAATGGAAGCATCTTGTCTAAGGAGTGTTTGCTGCAGCTCTGCAAGATGAGACTGACCTAACTCTCTTGGTGTAATTCCCTTCATAGCAGAGAGGGCAGCTCCCGTCCCAGCCGCTTCTCCCATTACCGCACAGGTAGCCATTACTCTAGTCGTGCCAAAAGCAACATGTGTCGCACTAACATTTCTGCCGGCGAACAATAAATTATTAACGTTGCTGGAATACAGCGAACGGAACGGAATATGGTACGTACCATCTGCATGGAAGTGTTTGGAGCCGCTCTCTTCCGCATACATTCCCTTTGGTGGATGCAAATCGATGGACCAGCCACCGAACGCTACTCGATCCTCAAATTGCTCCTGCGCCACGATATCATTCTGATTGAGGATATAATCACCAACAAATCTCCTGTATTCCCGTTTGCCAGGAAGAGATCCTACCCATTCCAGAGTCATATTATCCGCTTCAAACTTTCCTGAGTTTTTAATATAATCCCAGATTCCATAAATAACGGACCACAGCTCATCCCGTATTCTCTCGTTCTCATGAACGGTATCCAGCTCTCCGCCCCATTCAATCCACCAGTAGTGGCAGCCCGAATCTCCGCTTCGCATTACCCGACGTACCGGTATGGAGGTTTGGGAAATATCCTTGGCAAAGCTTGGCGGGATATATTTGACTGGCTGGCCTGCATCCTTTGTATAAAATAAAATCGTGCTTCCGAGCGTGATATCATCCGCAACTTCAGGAGCCCAATCCTCCTTAAATTCATGATGCGCTTCCCGTCCAATTCGAAACTTTGCTCCTGCTAGAAAACCGACTAGACCGTCTCCGGTGCAATCTAAAAACATTTTGCTCTCGAAGCGAATTTTGCGTTCAGATCCCATCATCCAGCCTGTCACGGAATGAATCTGACGATCCACCTCTGAGCCAGTTGCCTCAACCTCATGTACATCCGTGTTGAGGAACAGCTCAATGTTTTTCTCCGCTTTAACGGCCTCTAATACGATCAAATCCCAAAGATAAGGATTGCCATCAGGATTGCGATACTGATTTTCTACGAACAATTCACCCATAATACCCGTTTCTCTGGCATAACGATTCACGCCATGGCCTGTAGCGCCGCATACCCAAACGCGCACCTCGCTGCTGGAGTTGCCGCCCAAGACAGGCCGGTTCTGTACCAAGGATACTCTCTGTCCCAGTCTTGCCGCAGCAATGGCAGCGCAAACGCCGGCGAGTCCTCCACCAATGACGGTTACTTCTGTCTTTATAATTTCAGATCTCATATCATAACGCTCCTTTTCTTTGTGAGTGATCAGCCCTTAACGGCAGAGCCCGATATGCCCTGAATAATATATTTTTGACCGATGATAAAAATTAGGATCATAGGGACAATCGCAGCGGTTGCCGCAGCCATCATGCCGTTGTAATCGACGTTATTTTCCAAAATAAAATTTTGCAAGCCAAGCGGGATCGTATATAAATTGGGGCTGGATAAAAATACGAGCGCGTTCTCAAAGTCATTCCAGTGCCACGAGAAGTCGATAATCGTAAAGGTAGCTAGTGCCGGCTTCGCTAAAGGCAGAACAAGCTTAAAGAAAATGCGAAAATGGCCGGCACCGTCTATAAAAGCAGATTCCGTAATTTCCTTCGGAATGCTCATAAAAAATTGCCTTAGCATAAACACGCCAAAAATCGAGAACAAGCCCGGCAATATAAGCGCCCAATGCGTATTGTATATATGCATCCAGTTAAACATGATGAACTTCGGAACAAAAATAACCTGTGGCGGTATCATCATCATGGACAAGTAGACGAGAAACATGGCATTCCTGCCTCTAAACTCGATTCTCGCGAAACCATAAGCAGCGAATGCGGACAGAAACACTGCGCCGACTGTGCTAATAATGGAGATTTTAAGTGAATTCAAATAATAGGTGATGAAATTATAGTCACCTGTCCAAATTCGTTCATGGCTTCTCCAATCAAGCTTAGAGGGCAGCCATCTTGTAAATACTTCGCTTGGACTCTGCAGGGACGTGCTGACCATCCATAGAAACGGAAGTATCATGAACACGCCGCAAATGAGCATGAGTACAGTTAACGGCATCTTGGTTTTGACAGAGCTGACTAGATTGTTCATTGAAAACTCCCCTTTCTAATAGTGGACCCAGCGCTTCTGGCTAATCCATTGAATAACGGTTATCCCCATAATAATAGCGAACAAGAACCATGATATCGCTGAAGCATAGCCCATTTCATAATAGCTGAAGGCTGTTTTGTAAATGTATAGCGACAAGATCGTCGTGCTTCCGCTCGGACCGCCCTGTGTAATCGCTTGAATGATGGAGAAGGATTTCATCGTCATGATTAAGCCCGTAATGAGCAGCATAAAGGTAGTCGGACTAACAAGCGGCCATACAATTCGCCATGTGACCGTCCGGCTCTTCGCGCCGTCTATCTTCGCTGCTTCCAGCAGTTCAGGCGACACTTCTTGAAGCGCAGCAAGATAAATAATCATGTTGTAGCCTAACAAGAACCAGATCTGTATGATGTCAATCGCATACATCGCAGTCTCGGTATCAGCGAACCAGCCTGGCGGCGATACAATGCCAATCCAGCGAAGTATTTCATTGATCGGCCCTTGAGAGGGTTGAAACAAGAGCATCCAAACGAATGCAACAGCTACCCCGCTAGAAATATAGGGAAGAAAAAACATCCCCCGCAGCAGCCCTTTCAGATATACATTCTTATTCAGAACGAGAGCGACGACAAAGGATAGTCCAAGCGATACTGGAACAGAAAGAAGGAATATCGCCGTATTCTTAATCGCATTATAAAACTGATCATCCTGAAACATTCGCTTTATATTGTCCATTCCCGTGAACGAGACATTTGGATTCGAAAATTGATAATCGGTAAAAATCAGTCCAAAGGAAAATAACGCAGGTACGACAAAAAACAATAATACGCCCAACATATTCGGAAGAATAAACACATAACCCAACCAGCTTTGCTTGCGCATCCAGCTCGTTTTACTCATAACAACCCGCCTTTCTTCGTTCACCCGTAAAAAAAAGTAAGAAGGACAAGGCTGCTCCTTCTTACTTTCTTTACGCAGCTTATTTCTTGATGAATTCGTTGTGCCGCTCTGCCATATTTTTCAACGTCGTGTCGATATCTTGCTTATTGAGGAAGTACTTCTCATATTCTTCTTTGCGCGCATCGATCACTTGCTGAGGCACGTTAAGCTGGAATGATTCGAATTTGCCGAATACCACTTTGTTAAGAGAATCCCGATCATAATTTTCTTCATACTCTTTTAGGAGCAAATCGATCGCTTCCGTGCTGTCTACACTTTTGGATGACGGGATGCGTCCGCCCGGAGCCATTGGGAGCATTCCGCCATCAGCGTACCATTTCACAAATTCCCAAGCCGCTTCTTGATTTTTGGATTTCGCGTTAACCGAAATCACGTCGCCCAATCCGCCTGGATATTTGAAGTTGGTTTGATCCTTGGAGATACGCGGAATTGGTGCAAAAGCAATTTTGAAATCATGCGGGAAATCGACTAGATTGTTCGCATTACGGAAAATAAATTCACCCGCTGTCAGCATCGCTGTCTCACCTTTTAGGAACATCGTATCCACCGGCATCTTGCTGGTCAGCTGCTCGCCATATTCCGGAGTTGATTTATCCTTGAACATCATGTTGTGCAAAATTTCAAAACCCTGTTTCCAATAGGCGTTATCGAAGTTCGATGTGCCGTCTGCTTTCACATAACCGTCTCCACCAATCGTACCGTCGAATTGCGTAGTAAATGCAGCATCATGCTGGAGCAAGCCCCATACATTAGGTTGTTTCAATTTTAGTGCATATTCCTGTAAATCGGACCACGTCCAATCTAGCGGAGGAATAGGCAAACCTGCCGCATCAAGCATATCTTTGTTCAACCAGATGAACGCCATGTTTTTCTTTGTAGGCATGCCGTAATACTTGTCATTAATCATCCATTGCTTAGCTTCAGGACCCATTTGCTCGTCAATGTTGTAGTCTGTCTTTGCGCTCATATCTACGGCTACGCCAGCATCTATTCTCTTTTGAAGGCGAGAGAGGGTGTAGTTTATATAAATATCTGCATCTTGCCCGGCAAGCAAAGCAGTATCCAGCTTTAAGTTGCCGGCATCATCATTAACGAACCGAACATACTCCACTTGTACATTTGGATTCTCGGCATTCCATGCGTCAACAACTGCTTGAGGTCCCGCTTCAGGAGGCACGCCGCCCCATAACGTAAGCTTAATCTTTTTGGTTGTTGTGGCGCCGCTGTTTGTTGGTGTCCCCGAAACATTATTTTTGTTGTTCCCACCGCATCCAGCGATCAGAACCATGACAAGAATAAGAGAAAGAGCACTGATCAACATTCTGTTTCTTTTCATTTCTTTGCCCCCTACAAACTTGTTTAATTGCTTAGTTAAATCTTATCACCAGGCATTTCGCGGGGTAAGGAACGATATTTGGCGATTCATGATACATTCTTTGGATCATTTATTTTGCTCTTTGCGATATTCACTTGGCGTCATGCCGCACCATCGTTTAAATATTTTAATAAAATAGTTGTCATTCTCGAATCCTACTTGCCTTGCAATCTCGCCTATCGATTGGCTTGTTTCCTCAAGCAGCATCTTTGCTGCCTCGATTCGGCGGTTCTGTACATAGTGAATAAAGGTTTGGCTCGTTTTTTTCTTAAACAAATCACTCACATAGCTTGCATCCATAGAGATGAGCTCAGCTGCACGTTTTAATGTGATTTCCTCAGCGTAATGCTCCTCAATATGGCGAATAATTTTATTCATCTCAGGATGATCCGTAGGTTCAGACGTATTCTTCTTCGGAAACCACTTGGCTGCTTTCCTTAATTGCTCTCGCTGCTCTAATTCAAGGGTTACCTTCTCTAGTGCCTGCTTCAACCCGCTCACATCCATTGAAAGCTTAAGTAAATAGCTGGACGCTCCGAACTCCAGCGACTGCCTTGCATACTCGAACTCATTCATACAGGTAAGCATAACGAATCGGCAATCAAGCCCTTCTTTCCTGACAGATTTCAGCAGCTCTACTCCATCCATCATGGGCATATCAATATCGGAAATGACCACGTCCGGCTGCAATTCTCGAATCGCCTGCAACGCTTCCTCGCCGTCATTAGCAGTGGCTATAATTTCAAAAGGAAGATTAGCTTTGCTCATCAACTTGCTGAGACTCGCTCTTGCATGCTGTTCATCATCAACGATCAATACGGTCCACATTGCTGTCAGCCTCCTTTAAATAGGGTTTCGATAATAATAGAGGGAGATGCATCATTACCTTTGTTCCCTCTTCTGATGAGGCAAGGGACAAGCCTGTACTCTGATTTTTGAAAAGAAGCTCCAAGCTTTCTCGAATATTTTGAATACCGATGCTCTTCCGCTTACGGAACACCTTCTTCTCTTTGGCACGTTCTACCCCTACTCCATTGTCCGCCACTTCAAGATACAAAAGATCATGTCTCGCCTCTGCTTTGATTTCAATTCGGCCGTCACTCCGTCTCCCTCCAAACCCATGTATAATGGCGTTTTCTACCAAAGGCTGAAGACAGAATTTCGGAACCAGTGCAAAGTTTAGCTCGTCACTTAGCTCATAGCTGACTGTAATATGCCCACCGAAGCGAGCGCTTTGTATGCGCATATAGGAATCGATAAGCGCAATCTCATCTTTCAGCAATATAAGGTCGACCTCTACATTCAATGTCGTCTCTAATATTTTTCCGAGCGAAACACAAATTTCATAAATGTCATCCTCATCCTTCTCAAGCGCTATGCTTTTAATAACATTAAGCGTATTCAAAAGAAAATGCGGGTTCATTTGAGATAAGAGAACCTGAAAGCGGACGATCTGCCTCTGACGTTCCTCTAATTGAAGCCGTTCCATTAAGCCATTTATATCGTCAATCATGGTATTGAAGCTTCGCGTGAGTGCAAGAATTTCACCTCGCCCTTGTTCTGGCAGCTTTACTTTGAGGTTAGTCTTGACCGATATCTCCATCTTTCGCTGCAGCGTTTTTAGAGGAACAGTAATCGTTGAAGAAATAAAATAGGTCATCATGACAAACACAAGCGTAATCAACCCGAAGATGGCGAAAAAGCGTTTTTTCAACGTTTCCACTTCTTCAAACAGCAAGGACAAGGGTACTTTTTTCACAATAAATCCATTTAACTGAGCAATATGGCTGAACGTATACAATACCTTCTCATCTTGGCTAACAATGGAAGCGGATGCAGAGGGCTCTTTTACTTCGAGCATCGCTGATAAAATGGCAGGATCAATCGCTTCATCGGCATCGGACTGCACCATTGATTTTCCTGTATGATCCAATAAATAATAAATGCCTTCGCGCTGCCTATCTCTCATCACCTTGTTGAACCATTGCTCATAATCGATGCTGATACGGGCATAGGCGTACTCTTTAAGATTCTCATCGCGGAGCATCTGATAGAGACTAAGCATATTTTGATTGGGTTTAATAACCGGACTCACATAATTGGTATCGCTTGCATTCCAAATGGAGCTTTCCCCTTCATTGGAGGAAAGCATCTTTACCCATGCTTCATTCGTAATCGAGGAGTAATTCAGTGGCTCACGAGGAGCAAAGGAGGTATAGGCATAACCTTGTTTATCTACCAGCGTATAATACACCGTTGCACCAGTCAGGAAGAAGCTGTTCTCAATGCTTGCGAACTTATTTTCCACCAGTTCCTTCCGCGTTAGCGGATCTTTCTGCTCCGGATTTTTCATAACCGAGCGGATGGTGTCATCCTGTTCTAATAGCAGGCCTGTCTTCATAACAAGCCCGAGCACATCTAGGAAAGACTTCTCGATATCGAGAAGCTGATCCTCGTTTTTGGCGGAGGCTTCCTCCTGCAGAACTCTTTCCGTTTCACTAAAATTATAAATAACTAATAAAACGAATGGAGCTAGCACTAGCAGCAAAAAAGCCATCAATATTCTGTTTTTGAACGTTTCTGGAGTTAAGCCTCTAATCCATTTGTTCACGCGATATGCCCCCCATGTGCTCTCATCTGTTTAAAAATTGATTCGACATACCTCTCAAGATAACGCGAATAGTCCGTAGGAGCAAGCTTGAAAATAAAGCGGATAACTCTCCTTCATCATGACATAAGCGAATGAATTGACCTAACTTGCGGTGTTTGCGCCCAGTGAAAAAAAAGAGCCCTTATGGGCTCCCTCAAATGGCGTGTTGTCGCATACCGTAAATTATCTTCTTGAAAGCACCTTCGTGCTCCGCTTAATTCTGTATTTATAGAGAATCCTTTTTTTAACGAGGCCTTCTATTCATAAAACGTTCCGTGTTTTTCATAAAGCCATACTTTTCGTATAGTCCATGACCATCGAGCGTACCAAGTAGACCCATCATTCCTTCAAATTGCTCGGTTATCACTTCTACTAATTTCTTCCCTAGCCCGGCGCCTCTATATTCCTCATCAATATAAACGTCGCACAGATAATACATAGTCGCAAAGTCCGTTACTACACGAGCAAAACCAACCTGCTTGTCCCCATCATACACGCCAAAGCAGACCGAGTTATTTATAGATTTTTTTATCATTTCTAATGACCTTTTATTCGCCCAATAGCTTCTAGCTAAGAAGCCACAAATGGTGTCAAACTTAAGCATTGATTTATCATCGCTTATTACAAACCGGTCATACAATAGCTCCATATCAACACCCAACTCCCCTATTATCCTCTTAGAAAATCAGAAGCCTTATTTTCGCGAAGCCAACTGACCATAAAGTCAAACAGCTCCACAGAATACTTGTGTTCTAGCGGTCTTGATGGCATTGTCTCTACAATTTGTTGTACATTATCTTCAATTGATACGGATTCAATGAAACTGACCAAACCCGGAATAAATGAATTTAAAGCTTCAAAATATTGCTTTTGCGGTTCAATAAATGTTAAATTCATTTCAAATCCGCCACGTCCCCTAGTTGCGTCACCTTCTTTGCGTTTACGCAGCTCAGCCTCATTTATGCTCAATAAATAATACTTATCTGGAAAGCCAATCTTACGTGCAAGCAATTGCTTATGGAAATAATCCGTTAGGAACTCAAGCGACTGTCCGCCAAAGAGAGTATACCCAAAAGCCCAGTTGTACCAGAAAGGCTGAAATAGATCGATATCAATAACAACGAAACGATGGTCCTTACTCTTTTCCTGCGCTATTCTAAAGCGATCAAGCTGACGCTCAAAAAACCATTCAGGATACTCGATTTCTGGGCGTTTCCACAACGTATTCACTTCGGGAATATGATAACCGCCGTATTTTAATGCTAATGCGCTTGAGGTGGTCGTCTTGCCAACTGCACTCGCACCTTCCATATGTATAATTGTCATGATAACACCTTCACATTCCGCTTAACTCTGCGTTTATAGAAAATCCATGAAATGAATAGCGGTTCCTCTGCTTTATGGCTTGCAACCTTATCTATGAAGTAAAAATCTTGGGGACCTACCTCTATTTTTGTAATGGGCAGCACCGGCGATTCACTAATCCACTCGTCAAAAGACACGACAGAATGACTAACCATTTTGAACGTATCCTGTGGTAAAATGTACACCATTCCGCTCGTCCAAGGTGCTTTATTTTTAGTCTCGCTAGTGATAGAGAAGAAATAATAGCTCTGAGATGCCTTCACTTTTAAACAAGCATTTCGAAAGTTGCCTACCACTTTACTCCGATCAAAAACCGCATAAAACAACGGCCAAATGCCATCTTTTGTGCCAAATATGGCTTCTACATATTTACCGTTAAAAAGCGTCTGCTTTCTTAACTCGAATTGTTCAATATTTTTATGATTTGACCCGTGCATAATGACTGGTTTCGTCATTGCAATATACTGAGCAAAACGGAATTTTGGAAAAGTGCTGGCGTACATTATTTCAGATTTATTGCGGACAGCATCCGAATACAATCTTTCATATTCATTGACCTCGTCCTCTGTGAACTTAAATACAGGGGAGCGATAAAATAGAAGTCCCAGCAGCACTGATACTACCTTGGTTACCATACAATTCCCTCTATTCGGACAGAGCCATTATTTTTTCACACTTCTTATGAAGGTATTGCCCACAACAAGCGTAACGGCGATAACAACAATAATTACTAGAGTATCTTCAGTATCATGCACACGATGGGTTAAATTGAACAGATACCCTAATTCGAAAAACAGGATAACTAACCATATAGCAAAATAATGTTTTGTGCTCATCGTATCAGCCTCTTTTTCGCTTCCAATTATTTTTCACAAGCATAAAAACGATAATCAACAAAAATAGGCCGCCGATATAAAACAGCACTGTTTTTAAATTAATTGCTTTTCCTTCATATTCGCTCCCATACGCTGCCTTAATGAAAGTACCGTCGTCCCGCTTTATCGCAATGGCCTCTTTTATCGATATATCCTTAATTGCGTAGTATTCCGTTCCTTTCGGATAAACGTTTGAGAAATTGCCAGAGTACGTTCCTTCTTTGTCTGAATAGGAAGTAACCTTACCGATTTTAGAGCCAATCTGTGCGGATTCCACCTGAGTATTTGAAACTATGTAAGACTTGCCTTCGTTCACAACGAAACGCTGCGCCCAATCCGCATGAGCAGTCCCTAACGTAATAAATGAACTTACTGCGAAAAAAATGCTCATTAAAAACATAAAATTCCTCATTTGGTCTCACCTCCCTATATTGTATCTTATTATGACGAAAAAATAGAGAGAGAGTTGCATGAGAATCATAATAAACAAATAAGGGGCTGTCTCAGAAGTAGGATTACCTACGCTTGAAACAGACCCTGCTTTGTTTTTTTGAAGGAGCATAAGCATATTTTCCCTATCGCTTACGAACCTAATCACTCTTATTTAAACCATTCGTAATGAATTAAAATTACAACGAACTCCAGAATCGTTATTTTGCGAAAAATAGATCCTAACACCTTACATAGCTTACTATAACGTCAATTAGTTTCGTTAAAATTAAACAAACGTAGTTTTTTGCATAATAAGCATAGTACAGTTCGTTAGAGTAAAGATCATGGGTTTTGGGTTGTGAATATGTGAGAGGCAGCTTCTTCCGCATAATTTAATATAAGTATACGTTGGCCATGTCCTTCTATTCGATTCACAACTTGTTTAGCCGTTTCGAAATTAAAGGTGACGCGCCCCGTGGTCTCAAATCCTTCCGGCATCGGAACGAAGCTATGAACCTTCGCAACAACAAATACGGTATACGTATCTGTTTCCGTCCAATACCAGCAGGCAACAGGTATTCTCTCCGGCATCAGCAGCAGTCCGGCTTCCTCCACCGTCTCCCGATCCAGCGCCTCGTCGATGCTCTCGCCTGGTTCAATTCTTCCGCCAACCGTCGTCAGCGTCTGCTCGTTGCGATCCCACACCATCACGATAGAGCCATCCTCGAGCAAAGGAATACTATGTATGCCAGCGATTCTTTTATCCGTCGGAAGCTCATTCACTCTCTTCAACATAAAATCCTCTCCTTCTGCCTATAGCTGCTTATCTTCTAGAAGGTGACAGACCTCTTCTAGCTTCAAACCGCGAGATCCTTTTACTAAAACAACATCATCTTTACTCAGGATTCGCATGCACTCTCCAGTTAAAGCTATTTTTGATGTGAAATGTTTGGCTTCTCCCTCAAAACCATTATCGAGAAGCGTATCCGAAATTATTTTGCTTATATGACCGTAAGTAAACACCGAGTGAATTTTTGATAAATCCACACTCCGGGCTACTTCTTCATGAAACGCTGCCTCGGCATCTCCTAGTTCGAGCATGTCCCCTAATATTAATACTTTTTTATGGAATCCCTCTAAGTTTTGAACCGTTTCAATGGCCGCCTGCATAGAAACAGGACTGGCATTCCAAGCATCGTTAATAATTAAGAAACCCTTGGCCGACCAAATCCGCTCCATTCTCATTCCTGAAATCTCTAAATTGCTCAGCCCTAATTGAATATGTTCTTCATCGATTTTAAAAAGGTTTGCAACAGCAATCGCGGCAATGGCATTGGCCACATTATGGCTACCAAGGAGCGGCAATCGGAATGGCATATGATATTGCTTTAATGTGAATAAGAGATCTGATTGCTTGTGCTCTATATTCAGAGGAAAATAATCGTTGGATGGAGATAGACCAAATCGAATGGTTGCTCCTGTCCACGGAAAGCCTCTCTCCTCCAGTCCCTTAACGAGCAGCGGCTCATCGCCATTAAACAGGAAATTCCCTTCAGAGTTTAGTCCCTCAATTATTTCCAACTTGGCCAAAGCGATTTGTTCTCTAGAACCTAGATTCGACAAGTGAGAAACGCCAATCATTGTAATTATAGCAACATCAGGCTTTGCAATTTCAGACAGAATTTTAATTTCACCTCTGTTGCTCATGCCCATTTCTAAAACAACGATTTCTGTATCATCTCTAACCTCTAATAAAGAGAGCGGAAGTCCGTACTCGCCATTGAGATTTCCACTTGTTTTCTGAACGTTAAACGTTGTACTCAATAAGGTATAGGCCATATCCTTAACCGTTGTTTTGCCATTACTGCCTGTTACAGCAATTACCTTGCAGTTTAATTGGCTTCGATACGCCATGGCGATGTTTTGCAGTGCTTTTAACGTATCTTCTACTATAATAATCGGTAAGCCTTCAGGTGGCGGGATATGATCTGCTTGCCATAAAGAAGCAACTGCCCCCTTTTCAAAAGCCTGCTTAACGTACTTGTGTCCATCGTCGATCCGTACGATTGGAATATACAAATTGCCAGGATGAATCGTTCTTGTATCAATGGATACGCCATGGACCTTTTGATCCAAGAATCCAAACAAGCTATCTTGCAACGCATAACCATCAGACATATTTATAATTTCTTCAAGGGAACGTATGATCATTAAAATCCTCCCTTTATCAGGTTTACACACTTGTATAGATACCCATATTTTACCTTAAATTAAATTACTTCGCTCGTATTTCCCTTCCGTTCCTAAATATATGCCCTGTGCTATATAAATGAACAAAAACGCTTGCGGCTATGAGCCGGCAAGCGCATTTCGAACAGCTAATATATATTTTGACTGATCCAGCGGATTGACGCCTCGCCTTACCCGTTCCGCCTTTACATCAGGCGGACATTCGCGATACCCGGCGAAGAAGGTTGCAAGCGCACCTCTGCCCTTGGTTAGTGATCCAAATCTCGCAGGAAACTCAAGAGACGTAGCAACAGGAATGATCCCTTCAATTTCCATTCTCTCCTGCCTGACGACTGGCGTATCAAACTCGCCTCGCATTAGAATGAGCTCATTCATCAGCTTGCCGCCCGTCTCTTCTGGGGCAGAGAGGCGGAAGGAGAGCATTGGCTCCAGCAGCTTTACTCCAATACGCGACAAGCCATCCATAATGCCCATTGGGGTTGCGACTGCAAAATCTAGCGGATGCGTATGCCATACATGATGTTCACCCTCAACGAGAGTAACCTTTATATCCGTTACCTCCCAGCCAAAGAGCCCCTGCTGAAGCGCTTCGGGCACACTTCTTGCCACCTCGTTCTGATAGCGGTCAAGCAGCCGCTCTGATCGGACAACGGAGCTGAACGTTATCCCGCTCCCGCGCTCACCAGGCTCAATATGAAACCGCAGAATTGCCCAGCATGGCTTCGGCATCGTATAGGCAATGAAACCCTCGCCTGATTGAGCAGGCGTCTCTTTATAGATAACCGATGGCTGATCGAATTCAGCCTTTAAGCCGTACCGATTGTTCAGCACATGCGTCAGCACCTCAATCTGAATCGGCCCCATGACTTTCAGGTGCAGCTCGCGCTGCTCCTGCAGCCATTGCAAATCGAGCAGCGGATCTTCATCCGCAAGCTCATGCAGCGCCGCAACGACAGCCGGATATTCGGCTTCGTTGCTCCAGCGCACCTGTACCGTCAGCAGCGGAACAGCCATCCGCGTCTCACCGGGAACAAACTCAGCGCTGCCTATAATGTCGCCAATGCGCGCCTGAGTCCAACCGCAGACCGCTGCAATATCGCCTGCCGCGAGCAGCCCTACATCCTCGGCCTTTTGCCCATCGATTTTGCGAATCTGCGTAATTTTCTCTTCGATCTGCTGCGTCTCATTGCGGACGGAATCACGATTGCGAATCACCCCGCTGTACAGGCGGACATAGGCGATTCTACCCATCGCTGCATCGCGCTCGATACGGAAGACGACGCCCGACACCGGACCGTCTGAGACGATTTGAGGCGGCGGCAGCAGCGTAATCATTGCTTGCATGAGAGGCTCGATGCCTATCCCACGATTCGATGCGCCAAAAAGAATTGGAAATAATTCACCGCGCTGCGTAAGCGCAGGCAGCAGTTGATTCAGTTCTGCTTTGGGCAGTGTGCCGCTGTCCAAATATTGAACAAGCAGCGATTCATCTTGCTCTGCTACGGTCTCCTCCAGCTGCTGCAAATAAAGCTGCGCTTCCTCCGTCTCACTCTCTGCTATTCCCGAAACGAGCAGGCTAACTCCACCGCTGAAACTATCCTCGATACCAAGCGGAGCCTGAACTGGCGCTGCTTGATTGGATAACAAACGCTTAATTTGCTGGATCGTTCCTATTGGATCTGCACCGATTCGGTCCAGCTTGTTCACGTAAATAAGCGTTGGAATGTTTCGTTCGCGCAGCGCATGCCATATGACTTCTGTCTGTGCCTGCACACCCTCAACTGCCGACAGAATAAGCACCGCTCCATCCATGACGCGCAGTGAACGTTCGACCTCAGAGAGAAAATCGACGTGCCCCGGTGTATCGACCAGATTAATCGTTACTCCTTGCCAAGTAAAACGGGTTGCTGCTGCACGTACCGATATGCCTCTTGAGCGTTCCACTTCTAGAAAATCCGTCTGTGACGTGCCTGCATCCACGCTGCCAAGCGAACGAATGCGACCGCTATGGAATAAAATCTGCTCTGTTGTAGTCGTCTTCCCCGCATCAACGTGAGCAAATATTCCGATGTTCCTTATATGTGTTGAAGCATTTGGCTCCATATTGCATATCCCCTTACTCTCACTAGCTGTTCCTTTCCTTATCCTACCGCTGAAAGCGTTTTACAGCAACAAAAAACGACCCACCGGGCAAATGCCCGATGAGCCGTTAATAAATATGCTTCTTAATCCATTAGCCTTGATGAATCGCTTCAATATCAATTGAAATCTTCACTTCGTCGCCAATGAGCACGCCGCCCGTTTCAAGAGCAGCATTATACGTTAAGCCGTAGTCGCTGCGTTTCAGGCTGCCCGTCGCGCTAAAGCCTACTTTATCGTTGCCCCAAGGGTCTTTGCCTGCGCCTTCGAAGCTGACTGCAAATTTCTCGGAACGTGTGACGCCATGAAGGCTCACATCGCCAACAACGGAATATTCGCCGTCGTCTGTTTTTGTGATTGCCGTTGCAGTAAATACAAGCTTCGGAAACTTCTCGATATCAAAAAAATCATTGTTGCGCAAATGTGCGTCACGATCCTTGTTGCGTGTGTCCACGCTATCAAGATCAATCGTAAGCTGGATATCAGCTGAAGTCAGGTCATTCGCATCAGCGGAAATATTGGCTTCAAACGCATGAAAAGTACCTTTTACTTTTGCGATCATCATATGCTTTACCGAGAAATCGATGCTGCTGTGCGTGGAATCAACCGTCCATTGTGATTTTGCCATTTTAAAATTCCTCCAAATAAAATATTAACTTACTTTTTAAAACTTACTAACTTATATTATGTATATTTATATCTTATTGCGTAATCCTATTTATGTCAATTGTATTTACAAAAAAAAGACACCAGTGAAGTGGTTAAACTTCTCTGATGTCCATTATTCATTATGATTTGAGCGAGCAGCTTTGCCTTAGCTCATCTTAACCCTGCAAAACTGCGGATTTCTCCTTATTATCACGCTTAACGAGCCCATATTTCTCCCATTTTCTACTCTTCCATCGGAAAAACATAATAACGGCTCGCAGCCATTCATCTGCTGCAATCGCCAGCCAAATACCAGCGAGGCCCAGATCAAGCTGGAATACGAAGAAGTAGCCAAGCGGCAAGCTCATTGCGACCATAGAACCCATTCCGATATACAGAGGGTACTTTGCATCGCCTGATGCACGCAGTGAGTTGATAAGCACGATATTAATCGTACGGCCAGTCTCCAGCACGATGCTTAGCAGGAGCACATTTATGCCCAGCCGAACAATTTCCTCATCGTCCGTAAACATTCGCATGAGCGGCTCGCGGAACAAAATAACGAGCAACACGGCAAGCAAGGTTACGGCACTTGCCCAGCGCACGCTTTTCCATACTTGACGGTAGGCAATCGTTTGCTCGCCTGCACCGACCATCCTGCCTACGATAATCGCAGTACCCATGCCAATTGCGAAGGCAAACAGGTACGTAAACATCGAAATATTATTCGCATAGTTTTTCGCCGCCAAGGAGGCCGCGCCAAGATACGTAGCATAATACAAAAATACGATTTGGCATGCCTGATACATCACTTGCTCCAATGCAGACGGAATGCCGATTCTCAGTATTTTAAGGATATACTCCTTGGACAATGCAATATAATACTTGATTTCAATCCGTACTGACATAATCCGGTACAGCATCCAGAAGAAGACGATGAGCGCTAAACCACGGCTAATGACTGATGACAACGCCGCACCTTGAACTCCCATCTCCGGAAATCCGAATTTCCCGAAAATAAGCAAATAGTTTCCGATAATATGAACGATATTCATGCCAAGCGATACGAACATCGCTTCCTTTGTAAAACCGTGTACACGAATAATGGCAGATATCGAGTTGATGATAGCTTGAAGGAAAATCATGCCGCCTACAATGGCTAAATAGCTTTTCGCATGTTCAAGTATTTCACCTTGCAAATTTAACGTTTGCAGCAAATGTCCGCCGAACAACACGAACATAAGGCTTATAAAAATCCCGACTACTAGATTGAGCGAGATTGCGAGCGCTGATATTTTGGCAGCTTCTACATACTTGCGAGAACCGATATATTGCGCAACGACTATGGATGCCCCGTTGCCGATTACCTCTAATAGTAAGATTGCTATATGCAAATATTGATTTGATGCACCAACGCCGGATACCGCATTATCCGAAATTGCACTCAGCATCAGCGTATCTGCAATACCCATCAGCATAAACAAAAAGATTTCTAAAAATATGGGCCATGTCAGAAAAAATAAGCTTAAGCCCTTCTGATCCTTTTGCCCTGTTCCATTACCAGCCTCTGCTGTTGTCATGCTGTCACCTGCTTCTATTATAAAAAGTAAAACACAAGGTATCGTAGCATATAAAATAGCTTATTGCACGTTAGAATCGTACCTTTACATAAATAATTTTTTTGTATTTCTTCTACTAAAACAATCTTCCTATAATGCCGAGTCGTTACCTTTTTAGAAGCAGAAGATTCACAGTTAGAAAGAAAAATCAACTATTAAACATGTTATAATTAGTGTCTAATTTTATTCAACGATACAGTAACAAATAAGGAGTGTACCTCATGAATTCAATATTGTTTATTGCAGCGTGGGCTATAGTTGGCATTTCTATTGGCGGTCTAATCGTGGTTTTTAAAAATAGATCTAAGAAATAAGTATAATCCAGCCTTTTTTACAATAAAAAAAGACTGTACTTGGGTCGCCAAAGCAACCTAAGAACAGTCTTTCTCTTTATAATATAAAATGATAGATATCATTATTGCTCTTCAGACTCTTCCTCAGCTTCTTCTTCCTCAGCTGACTCTTCTTCTGCTTCCTCAGAGGATTCTTCCTCCGTAGCTGCAGCAGCTTCTTCCACTTCTTCTTCCAGTTCAGCCTCAACAGCTTCTACTACTTCTTCAGCTGGAGCCTCTTCCGAAATCAGTTCAGCGGTTTCTTCCACGCCTTCTTGAACTACTTCTTCTTCTTGGCTCATGTTTATTCACCTCCTACTTCTTATTACCTTAATTGTAGCGCTTTCATAGAACTAAACAAGAGGTGTAAAATGTCGTTTCATAGGAACTATTTCCGCATTTTGTATTGTTCGATTCCATTTGCGTTTCTTCGACTTTTTTTCCCCGCCAGAGGTCTAGTACTTCGTTCCGACTTACGGCGGTTTTGCATAACAGATGAACTAGATAAGATGTATAACGACTAGTAAAATCGCTTCTATAATATAACTGTATATGGTGCTATCATTACTTTCAGGGGGCTCATTCCATGCATTATTTATTCATTTATTTTGAACTCGGCACGTTAATGCTCTTTGTCATTTTTTCATTAATAGTTGCTGCCAAAGCATCTAAACTGGCTTATAGCCAAACCGAGCAGCAGCTTAATTACAAAACACGCAAGCTGTTATTTTGGTCTGTTTGCTTAAGCTTCCTTACAGTGGGAATTGCTGGAGCAGATTTAATACTGGCTTCGATGACGCATCCTCAGTTTTGGACACATCGGCTGCTCATTCACACGCCGTTTGCCATCATTCCAGTGCTGCTCATTTGGCTTGGTTCATACCCAAAAATGCGCAGGCTCATACGGCGAACGAACGCCCGGACTGATAATGCTAATGATGTAGCACGGCGCCGCCAAGCATCCGATCCCGTACTTATTGTTCCCTTTCAGCTAGCACCGCTTTGCTCATTTGCCATGCTTTATTTTGCTTTTATTCCACCTCATTCATTCCGCTGGTCTTTCGTGACAATGACGACCACCTTCTTTTTGTTTATTGCTTGCATCGTCTGGATGCTTCAAACTCACCGCAACCAGCTTGCAGCGGAGGCACCACCTGTTTACCGCCCTTGGCTGCGCAAATTGCGCCATACTGGCGTTCTACTCGTTGTTTTAGCCATACTGGGCATTCCCTTTATGATGGCCTTTGAGGGCAATCGCCTGTCTGAGCGGCTAAGCATTATCCCCGACGGAATAGATGAAGCTTTTTCTCTGCATCCCTCGGAGCGCCAAATTGTCATCCAGCACTGACAACCCCTATGCAGAGGAGGAGTAAGTACTAGACTTTAGTCCAGCTAACCATTTTACCTACAGCAGGAGGACAGTTAATTTCAATGTATGCTATGCTGAATTCAGCTAATAAAACGTTGATTGGGGTGCAATAAAACAATGAAGCTAAAAACCATTAGCGGGTTTGTCCTCCTGCTGCTCGGAGCTGTGTTATTTCTAAACCAAGGCGAAGAATTTGGCCCAGGCAAAATATTTGCCTACTTCTGGCCATCGTTATTCGTCATACCTGTTGGGCTTTTCTTCCACTGGCTGTACTTCTCCATGATTGGCAGACGTGGATCAGGCCTATTAATTCCGGGAGGCATTTTGTTCACTGCAGGTGTCGTTTGTCAGATCGCTATGTTATTCAACAATTGGGGGTACATGTGGCCGGGCTTTATTCTCGCCGTCGCCGTTGGCTTGTTCGAATTTTATTGGTTCGGCAATCGGAACAAATGGCTGCTTATTCCCATTAACATTTTGACTGTGTTGTCTATTCTCTTCTTCGCCGTCTTCTCCATTGGCTCCCTCTACAGCAAGTTTTTACTCAGCCAGCCGATCATTGCGATCATCCTTATTCTCTGCGGCGCTGTCATCCTGCTGACGAAGAAGAAAGACATCTAACAACTCCCTCTTATGGTATGGTATAATCACATGCATCGCGAACCTAAGCACATGCTTACGAGGTGGTTTGCTGCGCAAACCTTTAGGAGGAAATAAAAGATGTTGTCTTTTGAACAAAAGCTTGCAATAATTGAAGGCTTTCCTGAATTAGAACGGAAGGATGTTTCTCTTGGCCGCACGAACTTCCATTACGAAGAAAGCGCACATGAGAAAAAGTCGGTCGTGCACCATCTGCATCCGAACGGAAACGGTTATGTTTTCGCTGGCTTAGTTAAAGGTGTAGCAACCGATGACAAAGGCCTAGTCAACATTCGCGATTTCAACGAGGAAGAGCTTCGCTCGCTTATTGAGAAATCGATCCATTCTCTATCCATCGCACCGCCAGATAAACCGGAATCGAAGAAAAAGAAAAAGCAAAAGGCACCGCAAGAAGAGCGCTGGATCGGACCGGACAATGCTGTGCTAACACTGCTGTTCGAAGAAGATCTTTGGTATCTATATGCCGACTTGAATCTGGAATCCGCTTTCGAGACCTACGAGGAAGCTGAGCAGTACTTAGAAGAAGAGCAATTCTCACGTGCCTAGCCGATACATGGCAACGAATGTTTGTTCATAGGTACCAAAATCCGTATTGCTTCATAAAAGGAGAAACGATTGCTGTTTCTCCTTTTTTCTGTGCGCCTAAACAGGATTTTTGTCATTCCGTGTCTAATTGTAAGTAGGAGCATCTTAGACCGTGGGAGGAATTATTTTTGTCGATTAAAGCTAAGCTATCCTTCTCCATATCCATAATAGTAGCTGTCATACTGACACTAAGCACCTTGCTCTATTACTACACAACAAAAACTGAAGCTGAGGCTAATCTAGAAGTTCAGTTTACTAATATTGCAAAGCAAATAAGCAGTACTGTCGAAGCGTCAGAGAACGCCCGCCAGTACATGGAGGACACGCTTGGCGACAAGCTGCGCATTGCCTCTCTAGCGGCAAAGTCACAGCTGGATCCCGAAATTAAAAATGTAACAAATGAGCAGCTCGTAAAGCTTAGCGCTCAGCTTGGCGTCGATCATATTACATTATGGCAGCGCTTTGGAAACGATGTTGTTGCGAAACGTTCCTCAGACCCCAATGAAATTAATATGAGCTCAAAAACCTGGGATTACTGGCATGTTGCCTTTTTACAGCTTTTCGACAAACAAGAAGTAAACATTGTGCAAGGTCAGAAGCTCAAAAACTTCTGGTCAGGCCCGTTTAATTTCTCAACGTCGGATCCGTCCGAAATTCGCAAATGGGGCTATTACTATGACGGTTCAACAAACTATATCATCAATCCATACGTCAACGCTCAGGTGCTGCTTGATTTCGACTATACCATTGGGACAGATGCAATCGTTAACAAGATCATTGCCGATCAATCCGATATTCTAGAAGTTACCGGATTCGACCTTGAGTTTTACGGCAAGGACAAAATTATTAAATACAAACAAGGCATTCCCGTTTACAACCTCGACGTTCGTGCCATTCCGTTTGGCGACTATAACTATCAGGATCAATCAAACGATTTTTTAAATATTCAACAAGTCAATAAAACCGGTAAGAGCCTTACTGTCAAAAGAAACATCAACGGCGTTCCGGTTATCAAAAACTTTATCCCGATTAAGACGAACAAAAACTATGTGTTTAGCGTCGTTTTTGATCAGAAAGCGATTCAAAAGCCCGTTAATCAGCTGCTGGTTATGCAATTTGTCATTTCACTTGGACTCGTGCTTATTACGATGATTGCGAGCTATTTCATAGCCGGCTTCATGCTGCGCGGTCTCAATCAAGTTATACGTAAAGTAAACGCGATTGCTGCAGGAGATTTCGGGGAAATCATTACGATTCGCAGCGAGGATGAATTAGGCTTGCTTGCCTCTCGTGTCGATACGATGGGCAATAATCTAAATCATTATACAACTCAGCTTAAAGCTGCTGCAGAAGAGCTGCAAAGCACGAAGCAGTATTTGGAATCATTCGTCAATCATACATCGGACGCCATTCACGTCACTGATTTGGAAGGCCATGTCATACAGGTCAATATCGCTTTTGAAAAAATGTACGGCTGGAGCCAAGAAGAAGCGCTTGGCATCACGCTTGATAACGTTCCGCGAGACTACTTAAGCTCACACAAAGAGCTTGAGGCTACTGTAATGCGAGGCGGCTCTGTAACGGATTATGAAACTGTGCGTTACAGTAAATCCGGCAAACTCATCGATCTCAGCATTACGATTTCACCTATTCGCGACGAGCTGGGCACCATTATTGCGATTGCCACTATATCTCGGAATATTACTTCACGCAAACAAACAGAAGAGATCATTAGGCGGTCTGAGAAGCTATCCGTCGTTGGTCAAATTGCTGCGGGCGTGGCGCATGAGGTTCGCAATCCGCTTACGACACTGCGTGGCTTTGTACAGCTGCACAAGCAGACCGGCTCGTTATCGCCAGCTCATCTTGAGATTATGCTCGGCGAGCTCGATCAGATTAATATGATCGTGAGCGAGTTTCTCGTATTCGCTAAGCCGCAGGCCACGATCTATCAGCCTGTGAATATCATCCGCCTCGTTGGCGATATTATGATGCTGCTCGATTCAGAGGCAAAGATGAGCAATGTGCAGCTTGCCCTGCTCGCGGAAGCCGAGCTTCCTGAGGTGATTGGCGAGGCTAATCAGCTGAAGCAGGTTTTCGTAAATATTATGAAAAATGGCATTGAATCGATGACCAGCGGCGGCGTACTCTCTGTGAAGGTGGCGTGTGATGCTAATAAAGTAATCATCCTGCAATTTATCGATCAAGGCTGCGGAATTTCCGAGAGTGATTTGCTTCGCCTAGGAGAGCCTTTCTTTACGAATAAAACGAGCGGAAATGGTCTCGGCCTTATGGTAAGCCAACAGATTATCGCTGCGCATAAGGGCACCATTGTGTTCCACAGCGAGCTCGGCTCAGGCACCTGCGTTGAAATATCATTGCCAACGGACAGCTAGGATAACGACCTTGCTGTCCGGTTTTATATTATTTTGTAGAAAATTAAGCTACTATGGTAAAATGTGTCCGTAGCCTATTACCCATCCATAGTTTTTTTAATAAGTACGTATTATCATTCCGCTACATTGGGAGTCGCTTATGTCATGACTATGAATTCCCCTATGTCACAGTATATTATTATTGTCATTATTTCAGGCGTTCTTAGCGTGCTGCTTGCCATATATGCTTATTACAACAAGACTAAATTTTCGGGTATGAGCGTGTTTATGTGGATGACCGCTCTATCAGCCGTATACACCTTTGCTTTCGCATTTGAGCTTGCCAGCGATTCGCTTCAAGAAATCCGCTTTTGGTTAAACATTGAATATATAGGCATGCCCTTTATCGCTCCTTGCAGCCTCCTGCTCATCATGCACTATGTTGGGCTAAATAAATTCAATACGTTCAAAAAATCATGGGTCTTATTCGTTATTCCTGCCATAACGCTGCTCATGGTCACTACCAACGAATATCATAATCTCTTTTATAAAAACTTATATTTGCGGCCTCATGTTGCTACAACAGTGGTGGATGTAGTGCCTGGCATCTGGTATTACGTGCATGGCGGATACACTTTTGGATCTATGCTCGCCAGCTTGTTTATATTGGCGCGTCATTGGCAGAAGACAAAATCCATTTATCGCAAGCAAATGCTCACACTGGCAGTAGGCATTTCGCTCCCTATGTTAGGGGCGCTTATGTATGTGCTTGGTCAAACCCCGCTTGGGATGGACCCTGTTCCGATTCTTATGTGTGTGACATCCATATTGTATGTCACATCCATATTCTCGACTGCGCTGCTGACCGTTGCTCCTATCGCGCGGGAACATATTTTTGAGAGCATGCGTGACGGCGTTCTCGTTCTTAATTTAGAAAATCAAATCATGGACTTTAATGGCGCAGCCACAACAATTATTCCTGCGCTTACTCCTTTAGCGATTGGCCAGAAGCTGGATCACATTTGGAAGCGCGGAGCCGAATCAGGCGCCTTTTCCTTCGGAATGGACGAAACCGGAGAGTACGAGCAGGAGTTCAAATGGATTCGAGGCGGGGAAACGTTCTACTACCGGATAAGAGCCTCCAACCTATTAAAGCCAAATGGCCAGCTTGCTGGCAGAACCATCGTGATGATCGATGTGACGGAGTATACACTGCTTCAGAATAAGCTGCGCCATCTCGCGGAAATTGATGGGCTTACTTCTATTTATAATCGAACCTTCTTTATGGAAAAAAGCAGACAGTTGCTTTCCTCTGCCCATCAAACGAAGCAGCCGCTTTCGTTTATTTTGATTGATATCGATTATTTCAAACAAATCAACGACCGTTATGGGCATAGCTTAGGCGATTTTGCATTACAGCATGTCGTAATGATTTGCCAGCAAACGCTCCCTGCTGATGCCTTATTCGGACGTTATGGCGGAGAAGAGTTCGCTATAAGCTTGCCGAATACATCACTTGTACAAGCTGGTCAAATCGCTGAGCAGCTACGTGCAGCCATTGCCGGAAATCCGCTCTACAGCGCGGCTAGAGCGATATCCATAACCGCTAGCTTCGGGGTCGCTGAGGCAAAATCCGCCGATGTTCCGCTTGAAGCGCTATTAAGTGAAGCAGACGTGGCACTCTACCAATCCAAGCATAGCGGAAGAAACGCTGTGCATTTGTCCAATCAGGACCGTGTACATGCAATTCAACAAAAATAACCATACTAGCATGAAAGAGATAGGTGGGATGACCTCATGTTTAAGCTTGCTGCCTTACGCGACAAATTGCGTTTTCGGCCAAGTCCTCCTCAAGTGATGACCTTCGGGTTTATATTCATTATATTGATTGGCGCCCAGCTCTTATCGCAGCCTATATCTTATTCGAATGACGTTTCGCTTTCTTATCTGGACGCTTTGTTTATGTCCACCAGCGCAATTTGCGTAACAGGACTTACTGTATTAAATCCCGGCACTCATTTTTCCACATTCGGTCAGGTTGTCATCATCGCATTAGCCCAAATCGGCGGATTAGGTTTTATGACGATGGCAACCTTATTTGCTTTGCTGTTTCGCAAGCGCATTTCGTTTCGGGAGCGGCTCGTGCTGCAAGAATCCATGAACTATGGTTCGACAGAAGGCATCGTACGCATGATTCGTAAAGTTCTACTCTACGCTCTAGTCATCGAGTTAACCGGAGCGGTACTGCTTAGCAGCTATTTCATGCTGGAAATGCCGGTCGGGAAGTCGATTTATTTTGGCATTTTCCATAGTATTTCTTTTTTCAACAATGCTGGCTTTGATTTGTTTTCCCAATTTCCCGAACGGGCAAGCAGTCTTATCCATTACGTGGAGGACCCGTTCGTTAATATCGTATCGATGCTGTTGATCTTTTTTGGCGGAATCGGGTTTATCGTTATATCAGAACTTGTGAACTATCCAAAAAATAGAAAGCTCAGCTTACATAGCAAGGTCGTTTTGTCTGTTACCGGCCTTCTTACCGCAGTTGGCGCGATTGTTATATTTGCCTTGGAGTTTTCCAATTCCAGCACGCTTCACCCGCTATCCGCAATCGGAAAAATTCTTGGCGCCTTGTTCCAA
Source organism: Paenibacillus sp. 01T47 (assembly GCF_056398245.1). Classification (NCBI taxonomy): domain Bacteria; kingdom Bacillati; phylum Bacillota; class Bacilli; order Caryophanales; family Paenibacillaceae; genus Paenibacillus; species Paenibacillus sp. 01T47. The sequence continues at coordinate 307,703 of NZ_JBFTPA010000007.1, read as the reverse complement.
TCAGTTACAGCTCGTTCAGCTGGTTTAAGTACGGTTGATCCCAGCATGCTGCGAGAGGTTACACAGTTTTTCATCATTCTGCTTATGTTTATCGGTGCGGGCCCTGGCTCAACGGGCGGCGGTATTCGTGTAACGACCTTCGCTATTCTCATTGGAGCAATCGTTGCGATGATGAGGGGAAAAGAAGATGTCGTGATGTTCCGTTATCGCATATCCAAAAACCAAATTCATCAAGCGATTATGTTCACCATGATTGCGTTCTCGATTATTTGCGGGGCGACCATGCTCCTCTCCATTACGGAGACAGGGTCTTTTCTTGCCATATTGTTTGAAGCGACCTCTGCCTACTGTACGGTTGGCATGTCAGCAGGTTTAACGAGCCACTTGAGTGAAATAGGAAAAATTATTATTATTTTGCTTATGTTTGTCGGACGGCTAGGGCCTGTCACATTGGCTTTCGCGCTTAACACTCGTTCCAAAAAAGAGCTCTACCGTTACCCTGAAGGCAAGATCACGATTGGTTAGGCTCGCATTTGCATCAATAATCTAGTGAATGATACGATAGCTAAAGGCTAGTTGTTCCGGAAGGCTACTAAAGGAGTTAACGTCATCATGATTAAAAATTCACATAACGAGTCGATACTGGAATCTCGTGAGGAATGGCGCAATAGCAGTAAACGAGTGCTGATCGTGACTGCGGTTGATGCCGAGCGCGATGCGGTTCTTCGCGGGCTAGATGGGTTAAACCGTGTCGACGTCATAACAGCTGGAGTAGGCGCAGCATCGGCGGCAGCACGCACAGCGGCGTACTTAACTGCTGCAGCGGAATCCTACGATTTGGTCATAAGCGCTGGCATTGGCGGCGGTTTTGTCGGAAAAGCAGAGATAGGCTCATTAGTCGTTGCCGATCTCATTGTAGCTGCTGACCTAGGGGCCGAGACGCAGGATGGTTTCCTTAGCTTGGACGAGCTGGGGTTCGGTTCAGCACGTATTGCCGTAAGCACGACATGGAATGATCGTTTGTATACTGCTATTCAATCAGCGGGCTTATCGGTGTGCAGCGGCGCTATTCTTACCGTTACAACAGCAACAGGTACGGCTGAGACCACTGCTGCGCTAAGCAAGCGAATCAGCGGCGCGTCTGCGGAAGGAATGGAAGGCCATGGCGTTGCAGTAGCTGCATCCGCACTTGGTATTCCAGTTACTGAAATTCGCGCGATATCCAATGCGGTTGGACCGCGGGATCGCTCCGCGTGGCGCATTGGAGAAGCATTAGCCTCATTAGAAGCAGCTAGTAAAGCCATACGGGAGGTTTTTTAAAATGAATATCGCTTATTCACCCTGTCCAAATGATACTTTTGTTTTCCATGCTTGGGCGCACGGGCTTATTCCAGGTGCACCTGAGCTGGACGTTACCTATGCCGATATCGATATTACGAACAATTGGGCAGCAAAAGGCAAAGGGCCCGAAGTCATGAAAATATCCTACGCTGCACTCCCGTGGGTATTGGAAGATTATAAACTCCTACCTTGTGGAGGCGCGCTGGGCAGAGGCTGCGGACCGCTCGTATTAACTGCCGGAGAAATAAAAAGTGCTGCGGATCTAGCAGGCAAACGAGTAGCTGTACCAAGTGAGCGCTCAACCGCTTATCTGTTATTCCGACTATGGGCGGCTCAGCATATTCCGAACGGGGATCTCGAAATTGTCGTCATGCCCTTCCACGAAATTATGCCTGCCGTTCGCGATGGTCAAATCGATGCGGGACTCGTTATTCATGAAGCCCGCTTCACTTATCCCACATATGGACTCAGCTTGCTGACTGATCTAGGCAGCTGGTGGGAATCAGACACAGGCTTGCCTATTCCGCTTGGGGCCATCATCGCTAAGCGCTCATTGGACACAGATGCGATTACCAATTGGGTTCGCGAATCCGTTGAATATGCATGGGCTAATCCCGAGGAATCTCGCCCCTATATTATGATGCATGCGCAGGAGCTCTCGCCAGACGTTGCGCAGGCGCATATCGATTTATACGTCAATGAGTTTACTGGAAACCTTGGTGACGACGGGTATGCCGCGATAACTGCCCTGCTTGGCCGTGCTGCTGAAGAAGGGCTCGTCCCAAGCTTCGACTTGTCGCTGCTGCGCTAGCGCAAAGCTATTTAGAAACGAAGGCTTCGCAGCAGACCCGCTCCCATCTACACTGCATTTTCTTGCAATGTAGCGACTCATCTGCAGCCTGCTTGTGAGCTGCACTTTTTGCAGCAAAATGAACAACAAAACCCCCAATTCCGACGAATTGGGGGTTTTCTATTATGATGGCTTCAACAGAGCAAAAGCACTGCCTTACTTTTCACTAGCCTTGTTTTCGCACGCGAACCGATCTGTTTAGTCCGCACTAAAAAAAGAGGCTGCACCTAAAGTAGAAAAATCTACGATAGGAGCATCCTCTTCTTTTACAGCCACACTTTGATCTTACTTGCTGGAATCCTTTTCTATAACCTTAGCGGGCCAAACGGGTCCGCAGAAGAATCTTCATCTGCTTCGACAAAGCGCTTAAGCGCAAACAGTTTATTCTCCCAATAACGCTCATAATAGGCCAGCCATCGCTTCAGCTCAAGGAGAGGCTCAGGGTCAAGCCGGTAACGTGTTTCCCGTCCAACCTTCCTATCCTTCACAAGTCCAGCATCCGCCAAAACACGCAAATGCTTCGAAACCGCCGTACGGCTCATCGTGAAATGACCGCTTATAACGGTAACCGGAAGCTCCTCATCCCCAAGCAAATGCAGCAGCTTGCGACGCGTTGGGTCAGCAATAGCCTGAAACACATCATGCTTTGGTGCGGGCTCAGCCATATCAGGCCTCTACATAAGTGCTAAGTTTCTGAACAAGACCAACCCAGCCGCCTGACATGCGATCACGAACCTCTGCATGCGACTGTCCGAATTCCGTAACTTTGTTCGCATCCCAGCCAGAGTGAACAAGGGTAATTTCCGTTTTACCTTCCAAATCAGACAATTCAAAGCTGAGCGACCAATCCTTGCCCCATTCAAAGGCAAGGCGCGTCGGCGGTTCAAGTACGGTTACTTTACAAGGGGAATTTCCGAAAGGCCCCGCTTCCAAATGAAATTCATAACCGAGCTCCGCTTGAAAATTGTTCGGCATAAACCATGCGGCAATCCCCTCGGATGTTGCGACAGCATTCCATACTTTTTGAATCGGCGCGTTAAGTACCAGTGTTTGTTTAATATCCGGCAGCGTATTGTTTTCCAACTCATGACCTCCATTAAATGTATCTTGGCAGTTAATAGACAACAATATGAAACCATTTGGTTTCGTAACGAAATTATATAACACCTTTTGGTTGCACGTCAAATAGGTAAACCAAGCCAATCGCTAGTTTACCCATTTAATCTTCCTTTATTTCATATCGTAGTATAGAACCTGCCTTAATTCATGAAGCGAGCCAAACGACTGCTTACTTTAAACTAAACACGCATGTCGAACGTCCGATCTGAATTTGCCACTTGCCCTATCGAAACTTTTGGCGCTACTGCGCTGACAGCTTCCTCGGAAGGAGCAGCCGAAGCAGCGCTTGTCTTCCCCTTCTGCTTTAAAATCTCCTGCTCCAGTTGCTGAATCTGCTGCTGAATAACCTGCGCTTTCTTGTCCTTGGTCGCTTGGTCATCCTTGCTGTCATTCACTTTTTTCAGCTCTGCCTGCAGGCTTGTCACCTGCTTCTCCAAGCTTGATGTATCGGTTGTGACCGCTGAATAGGATACTTTGCTGCCGCTCGTTACAGATGATAGGTTCATCGTTTACTTCCTCTCTATGCTCGCTTTACCTTTGAAAGCCAAGCATACAGAAAAATAATGAACACCATATGAACGAGCGGCAGTACTGAATTGTTTAACTCAATTTTAACGTTGTAAACGATGTAATGTGTCTTTCTGTAACTTCCTACGCCAATGTTAATGTCTCTTGTCTATCTCTGAGCGTCCACTGCCTGTTACATTTCTTGTGCTTATGCCTTCGTCATCGCTTCCGCCCATTTGCCGCCTACCAGCTTCCCGTTAGAGAAAGCCGCGGTGCGAGCTGGAGCATAAGCCAGCGCATGCTTCGCATTCAGCGCAGCCACCAGCATAAAGCTGGCAGGATCGCCTGCCTTGGGTGCAAGCGTCCCCGCGGAAATAAGCGGATAGGTTTGCAGCAGCTCGTCATCAAGTATCCAGCCGAATTTTTCTGCCAGCTTCGCACCTCTTGCTAGCAAATCGCCGTTGCCGAAAGGGCTCCAAGCATCGAGAATATTATCCGAGCCGACGTGTACGCGAACGCCTTCTGCTACAAGCTGATCTACGCGAGGCATTGGTCTATCGAGTGGAACGCTCGTAATGATCGCTACGTCATTTGCCTTAAGCTGCTGAGCGAGCTCTTTAGACTCTCCTTCGCTCACTTGCCCTAAGCAATACGCATGGCTGACTGCTGTTCTTCCGCCTTTATTCGCTTGTGCCGTCAGTTCAGCAAAGCGGCTTATCGTATATAGACCTAAGTGGCCGGGATCATGCAAGTGAAGGTCAACGCCCGCATTAAACTCTGCACTAAGCTCAAACATAGCTTCAAGACTCCGATCGACTTTGCGATCAAGCCCCGCCGGATCAACACCGCCGACATATTCGGCTCCAGCACGCATAGCTTCCTTCATCACCTGCAAGGAATCGGATCGAAGCAAACCCTGCTGCGGGAATGCAACGATCTCCATTTCCATAACTCCACGGTACTCTTCCCGCACCGTTAGCACATCCTCCAAATGTGAGATGCCGAGCTCTGGATCAACATCTACATGCGTCCGGATTTTGGTGGTGCCATGGCTGAGGAGCAAATCGATTAGACGACGCGCACGTTCGGCTGCCGTAGTCGGCAGTGAAGCCAGCATGGACTTCTCAAACGCCAATTGTCCGGGCAATGTGATAAAAGGCTGCAGCGATTTCCACGGCTCACCCAAAAAATGTTTGTCCAAATGGATATGCATATCGGTCGTCGCCGGCAAATACTGCAATCCCTCAGCATCCCTTACGCTACCCGTGTTCACGCCAGCAGAATCATTATTGCTTGGCGTTATTTTTGAAATCGTACCCTTCTGCAAGTCTAGTGTCATATCAAATAAACGATCATTAATAAGAACTCGATTTAGTTGTGTGATGTTCATTTCTTCCACCCTCTGCCATTTTATTGGATTAATATGTGCCTAGTTAGGCTGTTATCATACGAGCATCTTGTATTTATAGGACATTCTATATCAACGCTTAGGCTTGTAAAAAACCTTGCAAGCTGCTCGTGACACGAGTCTCTGCCACCTTAACACCACGTTTCCATACCGTTCTCTGCTCCGGCTTACCGAGCAGAATGTCCCGTTCGGACGGTTCTGCAAATAACACCATATCTGCTTCTGAACCCAGCTGCAGTCCATAGCTCTTGATCCCAAGCGCTCTTGCGGCTCCCACTGTCAGCATCTTAATCAATTGGCGAGCATCGCCTTCACCACCCATATATGCGGTTGTAGCAAGCAGCCATGCGATCTCCAGCGGATCGGCTTTGCCAAACGGAGTAAACGGGTTGCGTATATTGTTAACGCCAACAACAACGTTCACCCCCTTCTCAAGCAGCATACCTACCGGCGTTAGCCCGCGCCGCTGCTTCTCCTGATCACCTCTGCCGCCAATAAACAGGTCGGTGGCCGGCAGTGTCATGATATGAAGATCGGCTTCCTTAATCAGATCAGCAACAACTTCCGCTTGCCTGCGTTCCAGCGAACCGAGCGAGGTTACATGCCCTGCGGAGACAAGGCCTTGCATCCCTGCTGCAATCGTTCTGTCAGCAATTTTAACAATTGCAAGCTGTTCGGGGTTATCCGAGAAATCAGCGTGAAAATCGATCGGTTTGCCGCATTTCTCCGCAAGTTCGAATACATACTGCAGGTGCGCTTCAAGGTTATCATCCTGATACGTAATGCCGCCTACCACATCGCCTCCGGAACGCATGGCCGCATCCATGAGTTCTGCCGTACCTGGACTTTTGAATATGCCCTCTTGAGGAAACACTACAATTTGCATATCAAGGGCGTGCTTCACCTTCTCCTTCAGCTCAAGCACAGCCTCAAAGGCTGTCAAACCAAGGATAGGATCAACCTCCACATGGCAGCGCATATGCGTGACACCGCTGCGAATCGCTTCACGAATAACAGCAAGCGAACGCGACTTCATATCTGCCGGGGTGAAGTCATGCTTCATATCCGCGGTCATGCGAATCGCCCCAGATAAAGAGGCTGCTTCCTGAGTCATTCGCGAGAGCAGACAAGACTTTTCCAAATGAATATGTGGCTCTACAAAACCCGGCAGCAGCATCCCGCCAGCAGCGAGCTCTATGAGCTGTGCTTCGGGTACACATTCGCTCCCGCTTGGCGCTAGATACTCGATCTTTCCCTGCTGCACTCCAATATCCATGAGCCTTGTTTCATTCTGTAAACGAACTTGTGTGAGAAGTAAATCCAGCATTGTCCTCACCTCCGATTATCATGTGGACGATGAGACAAACCTTGCGGAGAGGCTCACCCATCAGTTGTTGTTTGGCATGTAAACCCTTGAAAAGAGCATACCTGCTTGCCTACGAACTGTCATTGTACGTTCAATACAAATCTTAATTATATTTTTAGATGAAACGTCTAACATAATCTTTACAGCATTCTTGAATACTGCTAGCTTTTATATCAGGAACTAAACCGGAGAGGGATGAATAAGAATGCTGCTCGAACAATTGCTGTTACACCCAATATTTTCTGGATCAACGGTCATTGCAGGCCACAGCGGCTTATCCCGTGTCGTTGAAACCGTTAATATTATGGATGCCCCCGACATCATTCATTTCTTAAAGCCTGGCGAGCTGCTGCTTACAAACGGCTACTTTATGAAGGAAAATCCTGAAGCTCTACTCGATCTGATATTGAAGATGAATCAATTGAAATGCTCTGGCCTGGCGGTAAAGACGAGACGTTTTGCCCTCGACATTCCCCAAGAGATCAAGGATGCGGCCGATCGTATCCCGTTTCCGATTATCGAAATCTCTTCGGTTGAACATTCGCTCGGAGAAATCTTGCAGCGCTCGACCAGCGTTATTTTAGATAATAAAAATGATGAACTGCAGCATTCGCTGACCGTCCACAAACAATTTGCTTCAATGATCATGAAAGGAAACGGTATTCCCGAAATTGTAACTGCCCTTACGCAGCTGCTTCACTCGCCTGTTGTGCTGCTTAACAGCAAGCTGCAGGTTACGTCTCACTCGCATCACTTCAAGCTGCCTAAGTTTCTGCCTCTCGTATCAGCAGTCGAAACCATTCTAAGCAGCCGGCCCTCTCTTCAAACTGCAGCACACCACTGCTTGCTTGATCCCGCTTTACACGAATACCGCCATGTAGCGATCTATCCGATATTCACCTATAGGCATGAGGGTTATTTGATTACCTTTCAGCCAAAACAAGCCCCATCAAACCAACATGACTTAACGCTAGAGCAGGCCTCGAACGTCATAGGCATGGAGATGTCGAAGCTGCAGGCGGTAAAGGAGCGTTCACGTCGGTACAAAAATGAATTTTTCTCCGATTTAATTGATGGTTTTATCGGTTCTGAACAAGAGGCTTTGCATCGCGGCAAAAAATACGGCCTTAAGCAAAAAGGGAAATATCTGCTTTTAGCTGCAAAGAAGGATGAGCAGACAAATCCTAGAGAGAGCCAAACAACTAATGCTGCGGCTCTGTTCGACGAGCGCCTGATCTCTGAGCGGGATGTGCAATATGAGCTGATTAAGCGCCATTTTTCCTTGCTGGGTGAAGTGTTTGTTATGTTTACCAAAAATGATTTGTTTGGGATGCTCTTGTTCATTCAAGAGTCCAAGTGGGAGGAGGATACGTTCCTCAAGCATTTATCCGCTATGACGTCTTTGCTGTTTGAGCAATCCCAGCTTAGCATCTCGCTTGGCGTCGGCAATCCGGTTACTAACGTACTTGATATCGGGCTGTCGTATAATGAGGCAGTCAAAGCGCTGCAAATCGGTTACCAAATGAAAAAAACGAGGTTTGTTCAGTCCTATCAATCCAAGGATATCAGCTATCTCTTCCGTATGATTCCCGATGACGAGCTGAAGCAGTTTTACGAGGAAACGTTTCAGTGCTTCTCTTCTATTGATGAAGCCGAGCAAAAGGAGCTGACGCGGACGCTGAATATGTATTACGATACACAATGCCAGCTCGTCGAAACGTCTAAACGGCTTTTTGTGCACCGCAATACGGTTATTTATCGATTGGACAAATGCGAGAAGCTGATGGGCATCAAGCTCAAAGATCCCACTGAAAGCCTTCGCTTCCGTATCGCCTTCGCTATCGAGCCGCTATTGCGAATAGATCCTAGTCGTTAGAAAGTTAGAAATAAAAAAAGGGACGATCCCCGGCCGCATTGCGCCCTAGAGAAAGTCCCTTCTAAACTACAGCTATTCTAAATTCGCATGATTGCCATACATCGCTTGTCCGCTTAACGCCTGCTTCTCCATCAATCGCAAAATAATAGCGTCGCATACAATCAGCAGCATTTGCTCAAATAATGAGCCCATCGGCTGAATCGTAGCCGCTTCATTCGCTGCCTGATCCTTCGGGGCGCCAGGCAGCTTGACGACGATGTCAGCCAAATTGCCGATCGTCGATGCCGGCGAGAGGGTTAACGCGCCTACCGCAGCTTCCAAGCTTCGCGCTTTCTCCGCCATCGGCACCAGCGATTTTGTCTCGCCAGAGCCGGAGCCAATTAGAAGCAAATCACCTTTGCTCAAGCTGCGCGTAACCGTCTCACCAACGACATACACATCCAAGCCGAGATGCATCAGTCTCATCGCGAACGCCCGCATCATCAGTCCCGAGCGGCCAGCTCCTGCCACGAATACGCGTCTTGCCGAGCCAACAGCTTCAGAAAACAGCTCCAATTGATCCTCTGACAGCTGACCCGAGGCTTGATTCAGCTCCTGCATGATAGCAGCTAGATTATTCTCTTTTGGCATCCTTCGAATTAACCTTGCTTAATCAATTGCTGCATTTCGGCAGCTGCTGCTTTAATATCGGCTTGTCCCGTAATGCCGCCGCCTACGATGACAAGATCAGGACCAGCAGCGATAACTTCCGGCAAGGTGTTCAGCTTAATGCCGCCTGCCACAGCTACCTTCGCATTTTTTACCACTGCTTTAATAGTGCGCAAGTCCTCGAAGGAGTTCTGACCAGCCGCTTGCAGATCGTAGCCCGTATGAACACAAATATAATCAACGCCGAGTGCATCGACTTCAGCCGCACGCTCCGCCAAGTTTTTAACGGCAATCATATCAACCAATATTTGTTTTCCTTGTTTCTTCGCTTCATCGACGGCACCCTTGATGCTCGCATCCTCTGCAACACCAAGAATTGTTACGATATCCGCACCAGCCTCAGAAGCTTTCATCACTTCGTAGCCGCCTGCGTCCATGATTTTCAAATCCGCAAGTACGGTCAGGTTAGGAAAAGCTTCCTTAAGCGCTTTGACCGCATGCAAGCCTTCATTGATTACGATTGGCGTACCAATTTCCACGACATCTACATAAGATTCAACCTGCTTCACAACTTCAATAGCCCCTTGAATATCAACAAGATCCAGCGCTAATTGCAATTTCATCTATATTCACTCCTCATAGGTTCTGTTTGTTTCACTGACAAGGCCTATTCTAGAGGATTACGGATGAAAAAAAAAGTACGCACTTTTATGTAACGTAGTACCCATTCGGGAACTATGAGCAGCCATTTCTGTCATTTTTCGTGCAGCTCAGCCGTTCTTTCTTGATGCTGCTCGCCCCATTTCGACATGACGTTCAGCAGCTCCTTCACCGTTAAGCCGTACTCTGTTAAAGAGTACTCTACCTTAGGCGGCACCTGAACATACACCTTGCGATCAATGATCGCGTCTTCCTCTAATTCTCGCAGCTGCTGCGTAAGCATTTTTTGGGTAATGGCCGGCATCTCCCGCTTCAGCTCGCCAAATCGATGCGTTCCTGCAGTCAAATGACAAAGAATAACTGGCTTCCATTTCCCGCCTATGACTTTCAAAGTCAACTCTACAGTTTCTTTAAAATGCTGATCTCCCAATGTGAGCGGCTCCTTTCGTCAAAACATTATACAAATCTACATATACAATCACTACGCTGCCCGTCTAATTCACCAGAAAATCGCATGATAACTGGCATTATGAGAAAGCGCCATCATCATTCTGTCCTATTTTCAAATTTAAAGTTGGTACTTGCAATCCTTAGAATATAGCTCAATAATAAGACACAACGTAGTAAATTCCTTGTTATGAGGATATCATATCTATGCCGCTTCACACGAATCAAGCAATCTACAATGAATTGAGGAGAGATAATCATGGAATTAAAAAATAGATCAGCTATCATTACCGGCGCAGGAAAAGGCATCGGCAAAGCGATTGCTGTTGCTTTAGCTGCAGAGGGTGTCAACCTTGGCATCATTGCTCGTACAAGCGCCGACTTGGAAGCATTGAAAGATTCCCTTTCAAGCACTTACGGGGTTAAGGTTTTCATTGCAACTGCTGATATCGCTGTTAAATCGGATGTCGATCAAGCGATTGCATCACTCAAAGAGAGCTTAGGCTCCATCGATATTCTAATTAACAATGCAGGAATCGGTACGTTCGGCACACTGCTTGAAATGGATCACGAGCAGTGGGAGCGTATCATCCAAACGAATGTGCTCGGAACCTACTATGTAACTCGTGCTGCACTTCCAACTATGCTGGAGCAAAGCGGCGGAAGCATCATCAATATCGCTTCTACGGCTGGCGAACGCGGTTTTGCAACCGGCTCCGCTTACTGTGCTTCCAAGTTTGCTGTCATGGGCATGACTGAGGCGCTTATGCAAGAAGTCCGCAAATCCAATATTCGTGTAACTGCCCTAACGCCAAGCACAGTCAACACAGAGCTTGCTTCAAACGCTGGCCTGAAGATTGGTGACGAGGATCGCATGATGCAAGCTGAGGATATGGCTGCGCTGGTTCTTGCAACGTTGAAGCTGCCTGACCGCGTTTTTATTAAAGCCGCAGGAATCTGGACAACAAACCCACAATAATAGACTTAAGCATATTGCCCCACGCCCTTGCTGGCGCTGGGGTTTTAAACTATCCGTACAGCAGCATCCCGCTGTGCGCTACATGGGAGGTAAATTCAACGATGTCTATACACAATATTCCCTTTTCGATATTAGATCTTGCACCAATCGTAACCGGCAGCTCGCCCGCTCATTCGTTCCGCAACACACTTGAGCTAGCCCAGCACGCTGATAAATGGGGCTACAATCGGTTCTGGCTGGCAGAGCATCATAATATGCCCGGCATCGCAAGCTCAGCCACTTCAGTTGTTATCGGCTACGTAGCTGCTGGAACAGAAAAAATCCGCGTGGGCTCTGGCGGCATTATGCTTCCGAATCACGCACCGCTCGTCATTGCCGAACAGTTCGGTACGCTCGAATCCATGTATCCAGGCCGTATCGACCTTGGGCTTGGAAGAGCGCCAGGCTCTGATCAAGTGGCTGCCCGCGCGCTGCGCCGCGGACTTGGCAGCAACGGCGAGGATTTCCCAGAGCAGCTGAACGAGCTGCGCCATTACTTCCATCCCAGCGCTGAATCACGCGGCGTATTGCCAAGGGCTGTTCCCGGCGAGGGTCTAGATGTTCCGATCTGGCTGCTTGGCTCCAGCGGCTTTAGTGCACAGCTTGCTGGTCACCATGGCCTCCCGTTTGCTTTTGCCAGCCATTTTGCGCCGGATTTCCTGCTGCCCGCATTGAAGCTGTATCGCGACAACTTCCGTCCATCGGAGGTGCTGGATAAGCCATATGCGATGGTTGGCTTGAACGTCATTGTCGCTGATTCCGATGAAGCCGCTAAATTCCTAGCTACCTCTCAGGAGCAAGCCTTCCTGAACCTGATAAGAGGACGCATGGGACAGCTGAACCCGCCAGTTGACAGCATGGATGGCCTATGGAACGAGCAGGAGAAAATGATCGTTCAAAAGCAGCTCAGCTTCACCATTGCCGGCACCAAAGAAACGGTTAGGGACAAGCTGAACGCATTAATTGAACAGACTGGCGCTGACGAGTTAATTGTCGTTAGCCAAATTTATGATCAAGCGGCACGCCTTCGCTCCTATGAGCTGCTCGCTGAAATTTTTAATGAAAGCTCAGCAGCACAATAATCAAACCAAGAGCAGTATCCGAGGCGTAAAACGCTTTGGATGCTGCTTTTTCTATGCTCACCTGTACTCCCATGGATACCAGCGACAATTCTGTGGTGTAGTTTTTGGACTATTCAGCAATACTAAGTAAATCATTGTTGAAGGTGGGAGAACATGGGGCCTATATTCGCTATTTACGCCAAAGATCTTCGCAGTATTTTCCGGAACAGCGCAGCTGCCATCGTCATCGTCGGACTCGCTTTTTTGCCGTCTTTATATGCTTGGTTCAACATTGAAGCGTCTTGGGACCCATACGGCCAGACCAGTTCACTTGCTATTGCCGTCGTGAACAACGATGAAGGCGCTGTGCTGCATGGGACGCCCATCAAAGTTGGAGACGAAATTATAGCCTCCTTGAAGGAAAATAAAAAAATTGGCTGGGTGTTCGTAGAGGGCAACAAGGCCATTGAAGGCGTTAAGCACGGCGACTATTATGCCAGCATCACCATTCCGCCCGATTTTTCTGCCAAAATGGCCACAGTGCTATCGAACAATCTTCAACAAGCAGAGCTCGATTACGCGGTAAATGAGAAGATCAATGCCGTATCGCCAAAAATCGCCCAGAAGGGTGCGAGCGGCATCATTGAGCAGGTACGCGCAAGCTTCGTCAAAACCGCTAACGAAACGATTTTTCGTATATTCAATCAAATAGGCATTGAGCTCGAGGAGAACAAACCAGCGATTGAGCAGGTTCGCAGTACTGTATTCAAGCTGGAAACCTTATTTCCTCAGATTAATGACGCCGTCGCACTAGCGGTTACCGATATTGAAAAATCGAAAAAAATCGTTGCAACCGTTCAAACGGAGCTACCAAAAGCTGCCCAGCTCGCCAAGGACGGCGAAGCTTTCTCCAAGCAGCTTGGTACTTTTTTTGACCAAAGCAAATCGTCCCTCGACACGGCTGGCCCGCTGATTAAGCAGGATTTGCAGCTGCTGCTGCAAACGGCCAATTCGGTGGAGGAGCTTGTCGGCATATTACAAGATACGAATATAGATCCTGAAGTGGTAAAAAAGAGCTTGGAGCTGGCAGAGCAGCGCCTGACAAGCTCCATCATCGTCATTGATGGGATGCTGAATTTGCTCGATCGCTTGAATGATTTGGCACCAAGTAAAGTAATCGTGTCGACCATCGATCGACTAAAACAGGTGAACACAAGGTTTCAGCAGCAGCTTACGATTGTTAAGCAAATCCGGTCAGCAGTCGAAAAGGGCGAGAAGCCAGCGCAAACGCTAATTGATCGTCTCGGCACCTTATCCAAGGAAACCTCTTCGTTCTTAACGGATGTGCTAGGCCGTTATGACAGTGAAATTTTGCCGCATATCAAACAAGCAGCTGACAAAGCGAAAAAATCAGCTGCAACCGCAGAGTCCATATTAGCGGAAGCAAACAAGGTCATTCCGAGTGCTGCATCCATCGTAAGCGACGCCGCTAAGGGACTAGAGCTTGGCGGCAAGGAAATGGCCAACATTCAAAAAAACTTACCCGCAGCAGAGCAAAAAATCAGAGGGCTCGCACAGCGGATTCGTGACTTGGAGAAGGAAGGCAATTTAAATGAGCTTGTTGATTTGCTCAAAAATGACGCCGAACGCGAGGGTGCTTTTTTCGCTGAGCCGGTTATATTGAAGGAGAACCGCCTATATCCGATACCGAATTACGGTTCAGCCATGTCCCCATTTTTCACAACGTTATCGCTATGGGTTGGTGCGCTGCTGCTCGTTTCACTGCTTAGTGTGGACGTCCATTCGACAGCAGAAACCGCATACCGCAGCTATCACGTCTATTTTGGGCGTTACCTAACCTTCCTTACGATTGCGATTGTACAGTCGCTGCTTGTTACGATCGGCGATATATGGCTGCTAAAGGCTTATGTCGCCGACAAAATATGGTTTGTGCTGTTTGGCGTTATTTTGAGCGCGGTGTTCATGTTGATTGTGTACACGCTTGTATCCGTATTTGGCAATGTCGGCAAGGCGATGGCTATTGTTCTGCTCGTGCTTCAGCTTGCAGGATCTGGCGGCACGTTCCCAATTCAAGTTACACCGCCATTTTTTCAAGCGATTCACCCCTTCCTGCCCTTCACCTACGCGATCAGCATGATGCGCGAAGCGGTGGGCGGTATCTTATGGGATATCGTTGCCAGAGATTTAATTGCTCTTGCCCTTTTTGCTGGTGCTGCACTGCTGATTGGCCTAGCTCTGAAGAAATGGATTAACCGCTATTCTACCAAAATGCTGGAAAAAGCAAAGCAGAGCGGATTAATTCACTAGTAAAACATTTGACTAGCCCCCTTTTTCTATGAATAATAAAATAAACAATAGAAAAACGATCTTGGGTTAGGAGGCAATTATATGTCCATGGTTCCGCAAATATTGGAGTTTAATAAGAAATTTGTAGAGGAAAAACAATATGAAGCCTATTTGACTGACAAATTTCCCGATAAGAAGATTGCAGTCCTTACTTGTATGGACACTAGACTTGTAGAGCTTCTGCCAAAAGCATTAAATTTAAAAAATGGCGATGCCAAATTTATTAAAAATGCTGGCGCCATTCTGACTCAGCCGTTCGGAAGCGCGATGCGCAGTATCCTCATCGCCGTGTACGAGCTTGGGGCTCGCGAGGTTCTCGTTATTGGCCATCACGGCTGCGGTATGACCAACCTCAATACAGAAGGCATGGTCAGCAAATTCCAAGATCACGGCATCGATCCGCTTGCCATTGAAACGCTCGAAAATTCAGGCATACGCATGGATAAATTTTTGCGGGGCTTCGCAAGTTCCGAAGAAGGCGTCATGCACAGCGTCAAATTGATTCGTAAGCATCCTCTCTTCCCAAAAGCCATTCCAGTTCACGGCTTTATACTCGACCCCGAAACGGGCGCTCTGGAGCTTCTCGTTCAGGATTATCAAGCAGAGTAATTGAACCATCAGCAAAGAATACAAAAAACGGTTGTCCTTTCAGCTGAATCAGCCAATAGGACAACCGTTTTTTTATTTTATCGCAATGTAGATATCGACTTCGGCATTCGCAGGGTCAAATGTCCGGCCGTCATACAGCTCGTAATCGCCGCCATAAGTGCGCTCAATAGACGAATGCTCAAAAAACGCCCAAATCTCGCCCCATGCTTGCGCTACAACCTCATAAACGGGACCCTTCTTCGTTTTAAAAACCATAAATTTAGCCTCTGGAACCGTCGCTTGCTCTAGTCCATCCGGCAGCTCGACTTGTGCATCTGCACCCTCATGCCCAATAAGCACCGTATAGGCACCACTAGCATCACTTTCATAATCCGTATACAGCGCATAGATAAGATGACCGTTATTCACCTGTGCTCGTTCTGAGATACCGCTCGTGAAATAAGAATCCCATAGACTGGACAAAAGTCCGTTTGCTCCCGCTTCCTGGGCATTCGTCGTGCGCGTTGTTACCCCTATAAGCGTAACTGCTGGTTTTACTGCAATGGTATCATTCATCTGCTGTTTCCCCATTTCCTTGGTATGATCTTATTTTACCGCAGGAAACTGGACAGCTGTCTGTCTTAGTTCTTATAACGGTTAACAATATTTTGAGCTCGCATAATAATTTCCTCCACGAGAGCCTGAGGCTGCTCAACCTTAACCTGATCGCCGTAGCTTAGCAGCATCCCATAAAACCAGTCATCTAACGTATGCTTGCCTTCTACACGCAAGCTTCCATCCGCTAATACAGTCACTTGATCCGGATGGAAAGCATCTCCTACACGGTGGCGCACCTGCGGCTGGAAAATAAGCGTTACGATGGTATCGGCATTTTTCGACCATTCTACATCCCATGCGTAACTGTCCAGCGAAGGAGTCTCACGGCGTTCAAATTGCTCAAACAATAGATTCAGCTTCTGTATGCGCGATAAACGGAACACGCGAAACTGCTCGCGAAGCGTGCAATAAGCCTGCAAATACCATATGTTTCCCTTCAAAATGAGCGCATACGGCTCAATCACTCGCTCCGTTTCCGTGCCGTTCATGTTAATGTAGCTGAGCTCCGCCTTCCGCGTCTCTTCAATCGCCTTCTTGAACAAGTTTACCTTGTCGCGCGCTGCTGGTCCCTGCCCCCAAGGGTTCAAATCAAAAACCAAGCTATCTCCAAGGTGATCGTTCTGAAGCTTATCCGATTTGTGCAGCAATGCTCTTACCTTCTCATGCAAACCAGCATAGGTCGCATCATCTAATGCGGTACCTATGCCTTTGACGGCTGCTATAAGCGACGAGATTTCTGCTAATGTTAAATAGTGACGAGACAGCGTATATTGCTCCATAATCTCGAACCCGCCCGTTGTCCCTTGATGAGCCAATACCGGAATGCCGGACTGGCTTAACGTATCCATGTCGCGGTAAATTGTTTTTGTTGATACTTCAAAACGATCCGCCAGCTCCTTGGCGCTTATTCGTCCCCGGTTAAGAAGCAGTACCGTCATCGCGAGTAAACGATCAATCTTCAAATCAGTTCCTACTTTCTAAGCTTTTGCATCTACATAAATCTAATTTCAGCAATCGGCCCACTCTGGACAAAACCTATATTTTGATAAACTTTGTTAGCAGCAGGGTTTTTATTATCCGCATACAGCATCGGCTCCCTGTTCTCTTCCTCCAAAATTTCACAAATTCCCGCTACAACCGCACTGGCATAGCCATTTCTCCGAAGTACTGACGGCGTATAAACCGCATTGATCCGTCCATGCCGCGGAGATCGATGTGCGATGTTGGCCATCGCTACTGGCAGCTCATCAACAGACCAGAAATATAAATTGCCTCTCATAACCATTCCCTCTGCAGCGGGCATCTGACTGGCAGGTATAACCGACGCCCCATACGCATCCTCAGAGAAGCCAGCCAAAAACTCAGCGACAAGCTCTACATGCTGGCGTGTTGCTTGAATCATTTTCCCTTTTACCTTCATGGGCTTAATCACCTTTGGGCATGAATAAGCAGTCATCAACATATAAGCACGATATTGCAGCTGGTTCACCTCCGCATACATTTTCGCGAACGGTTCTGCCGTAGACGGAGCTCCGCATATACCCGGCAAATCCGTTCCTTCGTAATAAGCGATAAGCTCCTGCATAAGCATGTCTCTGCGCTCTTCCGTCATATCCTCCGATAGCCATAACCAAGCGTTATGCCCAGGCGAACCTGCAAAGAGCAGCCGTCCGTCAGACGTCTTCAAGCTCGTTGCGCCTTCCAATGCCGTAATCAAATGAATCAGATTATATTGCAGCTCATCTCGCATAAATGGAAATTGATTTAGAACATGATCGTCTGGATGCAGTTTTTCTAACATATGATCCCTCCTTTTCTCGCTGATAATTAACACTCTCTATACTTTTAGAGCCGTCTAATTAATTCAGTCCAACACCAATACCCATAATGAGTAGGGATGTAACAACGATGTCTATTAACTGATCCTTATTTTAGCAAAAAAACCTTAATAGGTATAACGATATTGCTGCGTTTATACACGCTCACTTCAGCTGCTAAAATCCAAAATCCTGATGCGACAAATCGGTATTGACCCCAATGGCAGCTTTGCTGCCTTCGCCGGCTGCGACAACCAGCTGTGCAGGTACAATAATAGAAGAATCACCGGCTGCATATATGCCCCTTATGCTCGTTCTGCCGTAATCGTCCGTAACGAAGCCGCCTGCCTGTGTCATCGCACAGCCAAGCACCTCTCCGAAGTGCGCTGCTTGGCCCCATGATGGCGTAACAAAGCCGCCTGTGCGCTCAATCTCGGTGTTATTCGCAAATACGATACGATGAAGATGGCCATTCTCGCCATGGAGAGCTTTAATTTTTTGCTGCGTTACTTGAATCCCTCTTTGGCCTAGTTGACCGATTTGCTGCGAGCTAAGGCTGTTCATTCCATTCGTACAAACGACTACATTGCGACTCCAGTTAAACACCGTTTTCGCCAAATTGAAAATATTCGAGCCCTCCGAAATGACGACGAGCGGTTGATCACGCAGCTCCCAGCCATCGCAGTATGGGCAGCTGAACAAGCTTCTGCCATAAAAATCTCGTATGCCGGGGATAGCAGGCAAAGATTCCTTCAGACCTGCTGCCAAAATAAGCGTGCGAGCGTGATAAATAACACCGTTGCTTGTCATCAGATGGAAGCCCATCTCGCTTCGCTGCACCTCCGTCACTTTGTCAGGCTTAATGGTAACCGAAGGATACCTAGCAATATCTGCATGGGCTAATCGACGAAGCTCGCGCGGCTCAATGCCATCTCGCGTGATGAACCCATGCGACTCATGGGTTACCGCGTTTCTAGGCTTATTGTGATCAAATACAATAACAACTCTTCGCGATCTGCCCAGCACGAGCGCTGCATTTAAACCAGCAGGCCCGCCGCCGATGATGGCACAATCCAGATTCATATCTATCGCTCCCTTATCAGTTGAACTATTAACAAGCCGATACGTTTAAACAAATTATCGCTTATCTTTATTCAATCTGGGCAGGAAGGATGCATCTTGATTATGTAATGAAGGGCGTGCTGCAGGCAGCTTCTAAAGATTAATATCTTCTCACTTATGTAATCTCCAATCGACAATTTTCTTCACGAATTGTATAATTCTGTTGTTCCTTCATTAACTAACGGTGGTGACTATTATTTTATATGCAATCTCTTTGTTAGTTTCCTTTGCTATCGTTTATTTCTTAATTCCTCCGTTTGCAAAGCTGGCTTTCCGTCTTGATTTTGTGGACAAGCCCCGCAAGGATGTTGAGCGAAAAATTCATAGGGAACCGATCCCTCTTACTGCTAGTTATGTTATTTTCATCGGATTTTTCTTTACTTATTTGCTCGTCACAAGAGATTTCTCCCTGCAAACTGGCGCCATATTTCTAGGCGGCGTACTGCTTCTCTTCATCGGCACGGTAGATGATTGGTACAAGACGAAAGGCAAAGACTTTCCGTCGCTTCCTAAATTTATCGTCCAAATATCAGCAGCAGTGCTCGTTTATGCTTCTGGCATCGCATTTACCGGATTTTACAATCCGCTGTCAGGCGAATATGTGCTGCTTCCCGTTATTTTGCAGTTTACGCTTACGATTTTGTGGATCTTTGGCGTAACGACGGTCATTAACTTCTCCGATGGCATGGACGGGCTCGCTGGCGGACTTTCGGCGATTTCTGCCGTAACGCTGTTCGTTGTAGCACTGGCCAAAGGACAATCCAATTCCGCCATCATGGCTATTATTTTAGTAGGTGTCACCATTGCGTACCTGCGATATAACAAACCTCCTGCAAAAATCTTTATGGGCGATGCTGGAGCTACCTTCCTTGGGTTTATTTTGGCGGTCATTGCACTAGACGGCGCATTTAAGCAAGCTACCGTGATGTCATTGTTTATCCCGATTCTCGCTCTCGGCGTACCGATCTTCGATAATATATTCGTTGTCGTGAAACGCATGCTGCAAGGCAAAGCGATCTATCAGGCAGATGCAAGCCAAGCGCATTATCGCTTGCTGCGGGCCGGCCTCAATCATAAGCAGGTCGTCATGTTCCTATGCTTGGTCAGCACATGCTTATGTTTATCATCTATCATTTTGCTGCTTGTTCAGATATAAGAAATAGGGATGCTCTCAAGCGATTTTATTCGCTTAAGAGCATCCCTTTTTTTGTTTAGATTCAACGACTTCATGAGACTAGACGCCGCCTTGCTAAACCTCGAACATAATTTAATTTATTGATGAAACATTTTCCCTTATTACTCAGTCTGATTAATTAGCAAATATTTCAAATAGGTAGCGGGTGTTTCATGAACAGAGCTCTATCTGTATTGGCCAAGCACGACCACACCTCACTCACCAAGCCTTTTCACAACACCGCTCATTTGTCCCAGCATAGAAAGCGGGTCCTCCCTCAGCCAGTCCTCGGACACCTTGTACACTTGACCCAGCTTGACGGCGCGAAGCTCTTGAAACATTACATTTACTCGGCCCGTTTATAGTTATATCGAGTGAACTATTGGAGGCGTTTCTATGATAAGAATGATAAGCAAAACCACTGGAATATGCCTTTTACTATCAATGCTCCTCCTCTCCGCTTGTACGAAAGCCGAGGAACCTGCAACGCCTCAAATAGAAACGGGTAAAGAGAATGCGTGTCGATTTAGCCTCGACAGTGAGCTTCTAGAAACAGCCGAAAAAGGGCAGCTTAAGGGTTTGAAAGTAAATTTAAACCACTCTAGGAGCGAACTAGAGCAAGCCTATGGACAGCCTGACGAGGTTGGATTTGAAAATGCTGATTATTTAAAATATGATAACTGCTACTTCTATATTTGGGACGAAAATAAGATAGGCGTAATCGATATAAAAATAAATGAATCCGTAGAACAGGTTAAAAAGGTGTTGGGAGAACCAGATTCCGAAGGCAATTCTGATGGCGGGTATGATGAATATGGCATTAGTTATACAACAGGAGATTATTCTTTATATTTTATGTACGAAGACGCGGCATCAACTGAAGGAATCGTTCGAATAAAGAGCATGAATTAACTTGTATTGCAAGAACAGCGACAGTCTCGAAAGACTGCCGCTGTTTTATAGAGCATTCGTTTCTGAATACACTGAAAAGGGAGGGGAATATTACTTTTTCTCCATTACAGCAAAGTAGTTTGCTTCATCATCTGCAAAGTTGAATACTCTTCCAGAAGGCATCGTTACAATGTCACCGACAGTGACACTTTTATTGGACAAGTCGCCATGCAACTGTTCGAAGTGTTCCGTAAAAAACATTAAAGATGGTGTACCAAGATTTAATCCTGGTGACATTTTTGCAACGAATTCCTTATTATGTAGAATGATCGTTGTTTCTGAATCCTTTGTAGGAGCAATTTCAATATATCGAAACCCTTGGCCGTTATTTTCTTCAGAAATGACTTGAAAGCCTACTTTTTCTGTCCAAAATTCCACTGCCTTATCTTGGTTATCTACATACAGCATGATTTGACCGACTTTACTAATCATTGATTGTTCCACTCCCTTGTTTAAGTAATTATCATAATTGAACTGGGCGTTCCTCAGCCAGCTTGTCTCCATTACCTCCTTATATTATAGCATGTAGAATAGGTTATCAATTGAGCATATTCTGATCTTTGCGGCATACGTTATGATGCACATGAAACACTCAATAGAATGCAATCACCTCAGACCAGTCCCATTGCCCATAATAAGAATCTGCTTGGTCGATACCTTTTATCCATTCCACTGCATGGTGTCCATCAATGTCCGCCATGATTACATTTGCTGTAGTATAATCATCCCTCACCCAAAAGAGCTTCGAATGAAGAACAACCGGGTTATAAGCGCCATACTTTCGGGAGGGCTTTGTCATATGTTTTTGCACGCCATTATTCAGCTCCACCCTCACTAAGTAAGGAAATGCTGCACGGCGCTGATCGCCATCTGGCTTAGATTCCGCTGCTCTCGACACAATAATATGCTGCAAATCCTGCCAAACAAATGCTTGATCAACGAAACGCTTAGGTGTATAGGCAGCCCCCTTCTCAGATGTCACTTCCAGCACCTTCAGCTGTTTGTTACTGGTGGCCTCGCGCCCGATCCCTGCAATGTAAGCGAGCCGGCTGCCGCTCTTTGCCCATGAGAACCACTGGTGATTATTCACCATCTCATCAAGTGTTCGAAACACAACGCCGTCCGTTGAAATCACACAGAGGATGTTGCTATCGGCCGATAATGACGCGGTTGGCTTAGCAAGAAATGCGATCCATCGACCATCAGCAGACCATTTGAACTCGCTCGTGCCGACTGCAAAAAAATCGTCAGATGGTGCTGGCAGCACATGAACGGTTGTATAGGTGCGAGGATCGTCCATTGTACGAAGTGGTATTTGATAAAGATGGATCGGCGTCCATCCATCCGGGAGCAGCTCTGACTGTGAAGAAGCAAAAAAACCTTTACCATACGGCAGCCATGAGAAATTATCTATGGCGGCAGCGGAACCAAGCGGTTTGTCCGGCGAGCTCGCATCAACGTATTGCAGTTGATCCTTTATCTGATATGCCAGCAGCTTATTCTTCGGTGCCCATTGAAAATTTTTGCCGACATTTGCAGCGACGAGCTTGCTCTTGCCTGTTGGCAAATGCAGCACCCATAGCTCTTGCTCTGCATCTCCCTGCGTATATGCAAGCCATTCTCCATCGAATGACCACTTGGGATTTCGCACAAAAGGTCCGCTTACAAGCTTCTTCTCCACTTGACCTGTCTTTAGCCAAAGCTCGCCATTTCGCACAAAAGCAGCCCTTAGAAGTTGTTCTTGTTCCCCATTCGGTGCCGCTGCAATATCTGCTCCACTCGTCATAAATAACAACGCAAGAAACGAAGCGATCCAAAATTTAACGATTCTCATCTAGGGAACCTCCCAAAAAAATACTTGTGGTTACGGTTCCCTTTACTGGTGGAAACATGCATTTATTCGTTCTGTAACTTTTCGTTTTTTTTGTTTCCAGTTTGATACCGATTTGTAACTGTTCTGTTACGAATTATTTTAGCTGCCGCCATATAATTGATTTACAACGATTCATCATCCAGAGGGGCTGAACACCATTTTTACCATCGGTATTATTCGTAATCATCGCTTTTTCCACCGTCTTATTCTCATCGACCTTGCTGCAATTCTCCCCATTCAAATTCATGTAGGAGGATTCCGCCATGCCTAAACCAATCGGCAACAGTAGTCGCTATATGCCGGGACTGGATGGCTTGCGCGCCATTGCCGTTCTTGCCGTCATTGCTTATCACTTGAACTTGCAATGGGTACCGGGCGGACTGCTCGGGGTTACTATGTTTTTTGTCCTCTCTGGGTATTTAATCACGGACATTTTGCTGAAACAGCTTCATCCTTCCAAGAAGTTAGATCTCAAAACGTTTTTTATTCGCCGAGCTAGGCGATTGCTGCCTGCGATGTTCCTCATGATAGCTGTCGTTTCATTATGGCTGTTGATTAGTGATACAGGCCGGTTATTGTCTCTAAAAGGCGATATCGGGTCAGCGCTTCTTTATATAAGCAACTGGTATCTTATTTTCCATGAGGTTTCCTACTTCGAGAGCTTCGGCCCCGCTTCACCGTTCGGCCATTTATGGTCGCTTGCAGTGGAAGAACAATTTTATTTATTGTGGCCCCTCGTGCTGTTAGCCGTTATCCGCTTCTCTCCAAAACGGGGCAAACTTGCACTGTGGACACTGGCGGCAGCTGCGGTATCAGCCGGTGCGATGATCCTGCTTTACCAGCCGGGTGTTGATCCAAGCCGTGTTTACTATGGAACGGACACCAGAGCCTTTGCCCTTCTCATTGGGGCAGCGCTTGCTATCGTTTGGCCGAGTTGGAAGCTGTCATCGACCTTGTCTGCACGCAGCCGCATGCTTATGGATGCTGTAGGCACGTTCGGCTTCGTCATCATTTTGGTTATGATTAATCAGACCAATGAGTATGATTCTTTTCTATATCGCGGAGGCATGGTGCTGTTCTCCCTTGCTACTGCGGTTGTCGTGGCTGCACTCGCCCATCCCGCAAGTAAATTCGCAAATGTAATCGGAAGTAAAGTGCTTGCATGGATCGGCGTCCGTTCCTACGGCATTTATTTATACCATTATCCAATTATCGTGTTAACGACTTCAACGGCCGAGAGCGGGGAGCTGCATCCTGTAAGAGCAATTATTCAAGTAATCCTAACGTTCGTACTTGCTGAGCTTTCTTGGCGGTTTATAGAGGAGCCTATAAGGCATGGTGCGCTTGGAAAAATATATTCCCTGTTTAAACAGCAAATAACGGAGCGGATTGGATTAAAAAAAGCTAGCAGTTATCTCGCCGTGCTTGTCATTGTATTCTCGAGCGTATCCTGCACAAGCAGTGTGAATTTGCAGTCAGCCAGCGGCGATAGCACGAACAATGAAACATCTGTAGTTGCGCCCGCCAAGCCGAATGTTTCGGAGGAAGCTGCTCCAGGCAAAGATCGTGAACAAGGCAAGACTGGACAAAATGAAGCTGTGATCGAGCCTAAGCCAGCTGAACCAGAAAAACAAACGCCTCCGCAAGCGACGGAACAACCTGGTCAATCTAATACGGCTCCGGGTACAGGTAAGGATAAAACCGAACCGTCTATCACCGATCCCGAGCATCCGAAAGTTGATACCATTGTGAACGGTACCGATGGCAGTAAGCCAAAACCTGTACCCACTGTTAATGACAAACCAACCAGCAATCCCGTACAGGGAAACAAAGATCAGAAGCCTGTACCAGACAAACCGACTGTCACCCCTATCGATCAAAACAGCGTGACAGCAATCGGTGATTCCGTCCTATTGGATGCTGAACCATTCCTAGAGAAGCTGGTTCCGGGTATCGTGGTTGATGGAAAAATTGGAAGACAGTTTGGGCAGGCATTAGATGTGATCGAGGGCTTGAAAAAAAATAACCAGCTAGGGAATACGGTTGTCATTCAGCTCGGAACAAACGGTGCCTTTACGACAAAACAGATGAATGAGCTTCTTGACACGTTAGGCACAGAACGTCAAATCATATTCATCAATACGCGTGTCCCGCGCAAATGGCAGGATTCCGTAAATAAAATGCTCGCAGCCACAGCGAAAAAGACGGAGAACGTGACCATTGTAGACTGGTATACAGCAAGCAAAGGGAAAAAGGACTTTTTTGCCGCTGATGGCGTGCATTTGAAAAAGCATGGAGCACAGTTTTATGCAGACCTGCTCATTAAAGCATTAGACAAATAAAGAAGAGTGCTTTGAAGGTGTAATCGCCTCCGAAGCACTCTTTCTTTATGATGCTCAATTAGGCAAGCGCCATCTTTACCTGCCTAATATAGAAGAAACGAACGATGAAGAAGTAAATGACTTGAACGATAAAAAATAGGCCAAGCACGAGTATGGATTCCTTGAGCAGCGAGTATTTAAACATGTTGGATAGTGTCATGAGGGCAACAGCCCCATGTACTAATGCCACCACGATTGGTGCAAAGAATAGCAATATAATTTGTCGATTCAGTATTTTTGCAAGCTCTTTGTCGCTTAGGCCCATTTTCGAAACCGCTTTGAACTTCTGCCTATCATCATCCAAATCGCTGTACAGGCGGAAATAAAGAAAACTGCCTGCGGAGACAAAAAACACGATTCCGATAAACAAACCAATGAACAGTATCGGGCCAAAGCGCTCGCTTAACACGGAATTTTGAAATTCAAGCGCGTAAAACTCATATTTATCGCTATAGGGAATAAGATTCGTAAGCTTACCGCCTGCCTTTATGGCTTCTTTCTGCCGCAGTGGTCCATGCCATGCATAATAATGGCTCTCTTGTACTGGAGGCTGGAGTTTTGCAAATTGTTCATCCGATACAATGAAATAGCCGCTGAAACCATGTACCGCTGGCGATACAACAGCTCGATTGGCTTCAATCACAACACTGGGTTGCAGCGTAAATGGCTCGTTAAGCATTGCTTTACCCGCTCGTGACAACCCAAAGTCGACAACCGCTGCTTTGCCGCCTGAAAGCTTAATCTTATCTATTTTCATTAATTCGGCCAAATGGTTATAGTCGGATTGCTTAACCACTACAATCATTTTATCGCTATTGGAGGCCTTGTAATAACCAAGCTTAAGCATTGCTTTTTCATTTGCGATGTTCGATTCTTTCAGTGTGCGATCAATCTGCTCCATATGCTTTTGCTCGCTGCTATCACCATCCGTCGTTGTCCGGTAGGTGAATAGATAAGGATTTCCCTTAACATGATCTCCTCCGATGATGGATTGAAATCCATAAAGCGAGCCTATCGCACAAAACGAGACAGTGGAGATAATAGCGACCAGAAAGAACGAACGCGCGTTGTCCTTCAAGCGGTAGGCGAGATCGGAAAAAAGCAGCATATTCGTTTTGAGCCAAAAAATCGATTCCATACTCTTTAGCTTCCGAATGATATAAACGCTAAGCTGTGTAAACAGCAGGTAGGTGCCGATGCAAACCATGATCGTAACCGGAATGAGCAGAAAAATAGCCTCGGTCCCATCGGCTCGTAAACTAAGAAAGTAGCTTGCTCCAATCAATATTGGTACTAGCATGGAAAGAAGGAAGGATGACTTTGGCTCACTTTTCGCTTGCTTGTTTGCCTTTAATAGCGTAACCAGCTGCCCGCTGCGCAGTACGGTAGAAATAAAAAAAGAGATGAGAATAAATAGAATCAAAAATGAAACCAGAGTGAGGGCAATAGCCTTATAAGGAATATAAAAGGATAGCTTTTCATTGATGGTAAGAACATTTTCCCCTGCAAGCAAAATCGCCTTTGCAAACACAAGTCCCAAACCAATGCCGCCGATAATGGCAAATAGGCCAATAATCATATTTTCCAAAAAAATCATCAGACGGAGCTGGACAGTGGTCATGCCCTGCATGATCATCAGCCCAAATTCTCTTTTGCGCGATTGTAGAAATGTACTCATGGAGTAGAGAACAAAAAAGAAGGAAAAGACATAAATAATCCACTTGGATACAGAAAGCGCAAACGTAGCACTGGAATGAATATTTTCCCCGCTAAGGACAGGGTGATATGCAAAGATAGAAAAAGTAAAGAAAACCATCACCGTAAATAGACTGCTGAGGAAATAACCTGCATAAAGCCGTTTGTTACGAGTGACGTTACGGAATGCGAACTGGCGAAACGTCATTATGATATCCTCCTAACAGCGAAAGCGTATCGATAATTTTTTGGAAGAAGGTTTGACGATTGTCACCCCGATGGATTTCCGTATAGAACCTACCGTCCTTAATGAAAACAACGCGATTGCAATAACTAGCAGCCACCGCATCATGCGTGACCAGCATCATTGTTGCTTTCTGCTCGCGGTTAATTTTCTCCAGCAGTTCCATAACATCCTTCGCTGCTTTGGAGTCAAGATTTCCTGTCGGCTCATCTGCCAGCAGCAGCTTGGGGGAATGAATCATAGCCCTTGCTATCGCTGCTCGCTGTGCCTGCCCCCCAGATATTTCATACATGCGTTTATCCATAATCTCTGTAATGCCCAGCTTTTCTGCTATGGCTTTTACTTTTTTCTTCATTTCGCTAACCTTGTTGCCATCTAATGTCAGCGGCAGCACAATATTCTCCTCAACCGTCAAGGTGTGAAGCAGATTGAAATCCTGAAAAACAAATCCAAGCTCACGGCGGCGAAATATAGCTAACTCATTTTTGTCCAGCTTGCTGGTCGTTTTGCCGTGAAAGGATATGTCTCCCGTTGTCGGCTCGTCAATCGTTGCAATTAAGTTCAGCAGCGTTGTTTTCCCGCTTCCAGAGGGGCCCATAATCCCAACAAAATCACCATCATCAATCGTTAAATTAATGTCGGTCAAAGCCCGATAGGACATTTTACCTTCATATATTTTACTAACCTGTCTTACATGCAGCATACTTAGATCTCCTTTCAAGAGGAAAACAGTTAATATGTGATCAGTATACTGTGGACGGTCAGCCGCTAACTATCGATTAGACTTTCACTTTTATTACACGCTTGTAAGCTTCTGATAGGCGGCAAAAATAATACGTACCTCCGTACCCTGATCGACCACTGACGTTAGCTCCATTCCATGCCCAAGACGATCAGCAGCCTCCTTCGTCAGATAGAGCCCCATACCCGTTGATTCGCGCATGCCGCGTCCGTTTTCCCCGGTAAAAAAGGGATCAAATACCCGCTTCATATCCGCAGCAGGAATGCCTACC
The DNA here is from genome assembly GCF_056398245.1 of Paenibacillus sp. 01T47. NCBI lineage: Bacteria > Bacillati > Bacillota > Bacilli > Caryophanales > Paenibacillaceae > Paenibacillus > Paenibacillus sp. 01T47. The sequence continues at coordinate 279,559 of NZ_JBFTPA010000007.1, read as the reverse complement.
CCACGATCGATAACTTCAATAATAGCTTCGCTCCCGCGCAAATAGCAGGAAATCACGACCTTCTTCCCTTCTGTCTCTTTGCTCGCAGAATATTTAATCGCATTGATGACGAGCTGGGAGAGCATAAAAAACAGCCATTTCTCATCCGTTTCGACCGTTAATTCAGGCGTACTGATATGAACCTCGGGATAAATCTGATTGCGAATAAAAAGTCGTTTGTTGTCATGGACAACAGCGCTGATGATTTGTGACAGAACAACGGGCTTCACGTGGAAATCCTGTTCGAACGCGCGGAGCCGAGCCATATAGAGGACCGTATGCAATCCCGAGCGCATTCTCTCCAGCTCCTCACGAATGCTGGCAAACTCAGGCTCATCGATATTTTGAACAGTGAGCTCAATGACCGAAAGAGGTGTTTTCATTTGGTGAACCCATTGGTCCATGAAAACGAGATGCTCCTCCTGCTGCTTCTTTACTGTATATAATTGCTGCTGATACTGACGGTACTGGGTATGCAACAGTTTCTGGAGCGCCTCCGAGATGGGCGACTGCCCGATTTTCTGAAATGAAGCATCTAGCGATTCGAGAGGCTGACTAAGGCGGAGGTAATAATGTCGCCGACTAAGAAAGTGGTACACAAGGTATCCGCCTAGGATGAAGAAAGCAAGAAAAACAACGTAAAGTGCTGTCTTCAAATTGTGATAGCCATCGAGCCAATAAATCGAAAAAATGATACCCAATTGCAAAAGCTGAACAACAATGAGCAGAGCGTGTTCTCTTATAAACAGTTTCACTTGTCACTTTCCTTCATCCATGTGACGTTCAGCCGATAGCCTGTACCTCTCACCGTCAGCAAAGCATCTTCGATGCCAAGCTCTTGAAATTTTCTTCTAACGCGGGTAATGTTCACATTCAGCGTATTTTCATCCACGTAAGCCTGATCATCCCACAGCTTCTCAAGCAGAGCCTCGCGGCTGGCAACCCGTGGATATCGCTCAATGAGGCTTTCTACGATGTCGGATTCTTTTTTCGTGAGCGCAATGATTGCAGCTTCTAGCTTCAGCTCCAGCCTTTCGGGATAAAGCATGAGCCCTTCGATTTCGAGAACGCGTTCCTCATATCTGGAGGCATACTCCCCATAGGCACGTCGAAGATGGCTGTGGATTTTTGCCAGCACAATTCCAGAGTGAAACGGCTTCGTGATATAGTCATCTCCCCCATTTTCAAGAGCCATGATCTGATCCATTTCACCGTCGCGAGCGGATATAAACAACACCGGGCAGATCGATGCGCTGCGGATTTGCCTGCACCAGTAATAGCCGTCATAACTAGGCAAATTCACATCAAGAAGAACCATGTCCGGCGTGGCTTGATGGAACTCCTCCATTACATGCTGAAAATCGTTTACCCGTATCCCTTCATAGCCATATTTCGTTATAGTAGACAGCAGAAGCTCCGCGATTTTCGGATCATCTTCTACAATCATTATTTTGTGCATCTCACTCTCTCCTTGTATGGACCATTAATGTCAAAATAAGAATATTGCAACACTATCTATTATGCTTGATCTATTATCGATATGGAAACGGGAAGCTAGCACTTTTTTTCTCATGTGATAGATTAATGGAATTCTATTCGTATTACCTAGTAGGCGCCAATAATTGTTGCAAGGAGGGGTGAACGGTTGAAACTGACAGAGGACAATGTTGTACAACACATAAAGAACAAAAACGAAAAAGCCATTTCTTTTATTATCCATCAATATGGAGGACTGCTTGCTGCCATAATTAAACGCCATTTAAATGGCCAGCAGCAGGATTACGAGGAATGTCTGGATGATGTGCTGCTTTCAGTATGGAACCATATTTTGCACTTCGATCCAGAGAAAAATGGCTTTAAACAATGGCTTGCAGCGATTGCCAAATATAAAGCAATTGATTATCAAAGAAAACAAATCAAGCTTCACAATCACCAATTTTCGGTTTCCGAAATAGATGATCGCATGCTCAAAACAAGCGAAGCAGCCGGCACAAGCCAAGTAGATGAGCTGTTTGACCAACTATCAGCGCGTGAGCGGGATATTTTCGAAAAATATTACTTAGAGGGAACACCTTCCCATGAAATCGCGGAGCACTATAATGCCAAGGAATCTTGGGTGCACAACAAGCTTTCCAGGGGACGCAAGAAATTGAAAAGCTATCTGCTCAAAAATAATCAAGGATAAGGAGTGAGACTATGTCGATTTATAAAGAGCTAAATGATCTTAACCTGGATGTAAGCCAGTATGAAGAACAGGAGCTCACGAGCTTCCAAAAAAAGAGCTGGGACGGCCGTGTACGGAGTAAAATTAGAAAACGTAAAACCAATAATAGAAAGAAATATGCAGGCGTTGCGGCGGCTATTATTTTGGCAGCAGGTATTTCAATCAGCACGGGGACTGTGACGTTTGCCAATGTTCCTTTCGTCGGAGGGTTGATGGAGCGATTGATGGCAACTAATGCAGATGAGAACGCAGACTACTCTCCGTTCAAAACCGAAATTGGTGCCACTGCTGAAAATAAGTACGGAAAATGGACCTTAGATGAAGCGTTGATTGATAACGGACGTTTGCTTATTAGCTCCACTTTTGAGCCTGCTGAGGGGGTCAAATTCAATTACAAAATGCATCCGATGCCAACCGTACTCATGAATGGACAGAATCTTACTTCAGGAACCGCTGGACAATCCATTAAAGTACACGATTCCATGTATACGGTCTATAATGAGCTGCGAATTTCAGAGCTTCCGATCGGTGAAACGATTGCCTTCCAAATTAGATACGATAATCTAGACTGGAGCATCGACTCGAAAGTGAAGCTGATTGAGAATCCTTGGTCCTTTGACATTAAGGTTCCAACGAATCAATTGGCTGCAACAAGTGAGACGATTGCATTTAATCAGGATATCTCACTTGGAAACGGACAATCGATTCATCTAAAAAACATGGTCGTATCACCTATTTCAACGATTTTATATTATGACTGGACCGAGCAATCCAATCACATTGCATTTAAAATTGTCAGTGAATCCGGGGTGGAGCTATTGCCAAACACAGCGGAAATATCTGCTGAGGGTTCTTATAACCGCTACGTTCCAATTGATTTGAAAGCTGAGAAATACTATTTGGTTCCTTTCGAGAGCTCAGAGAACCCTCATGCTGACAATCCAGGAGAGGTGCCGGAGCAATCGATACCGATCAATCCATAGCATAGCCGCACCGCATCCCACCATTTCGGCTCCCGAGCGTGAAATTCTCAAAAATAGGACTAGAAACTAGCCCTATTTCTCTTTAAACAACCAATTCAGCATAATTAGATATAGAAACTAGTCTTATACCTGCAATACACCTTGCCAATTCTCCCAAAAAAAGAGATATTCATAGGATAGCTCTTTAAGCTTAACGTTTAAAATGCTGCCGTTGATTTGAGATGAAATTTAGGAGGCGGAACGATCATGCCCTACATTCCATTCAAGGATTTGGACGTTTTTTATGAAAAAATGGGGAACGGTGAGCCCGTTATTTTTTTGCACAGCGGCTACTCTCGGGGAATTCTAGCCTTCGCCAGCCAATTGCTTGATTTTCAGAACAAATATACTTGTTATTATCCGGATTTCAGAGGTCATGGACGAACAAAGTGTAGCAGTCTCGAATGGAATACGCCTCAGCTTGTAGAGGACACGATTGGTTTTATGGACGCGCTTGGCATTTCTAGAGCACATTTGATCGGGTACAGTTTAGGAGCTAATGTTGGACTGTATGGCGCTGTTCATTATCCCGAAAGAGTTGCTACTTTAACTACGATAGGAACCAGCGGGTTTGCAGATCCAACGGGTGTCGAGCAATTTGAGCCAGAGTGGCTTTTGGAACAGGGGCAGCAAGCGACCATCAATCAAATGATTGAAAGGCATGCAGAAGCTCATCGAGGTAATTGGCAAGAGCATATGCGGCAGTCTGCGAACGATTGGCGTCTCTATCCTCAGCTTACTAGCGAGCAGCTAAGCAGCATTCGTTGTCCATCCTTGCTTATTACTGGGGAAAATGATCCCTTTGTAGGTGAAACGAAGATAAAGCAATTGAGTTCCTTGATTAAAGGATCTCGATATCTCGTCGTTCAGGGCGGCAGTCACAGGCCTCATATGCTTAGAGGAAATCCGGTTTTGGTTAATGACGCCATACTAGATTTTATTAGCTCTTACCCTGTTTCCGACATGTGAGATTATCTAAACAAAATAAGGCTTACAATTAAGCAAAAAAGCTGCCGATTGTTATACTCGGCAGCTTTTATTAGTGGGGCGATTGGTTTGCAAAGCAGCCACGGACGTTTTTCTTGTCCGCAGCTGTCGCTGCATTTTTCTACCGCGTATTACGTTTATGTTGGCCGGACAATTGTGAATTGCTCGCCTAGCTTCGCATAATCGTTTCCAGCAAGCCGGCTCACCGGCTTTAATGCCTCGGCGTTAATACGCCCATTCTCGTACAAAGCCTCATCCACATGGAAACGTACAACTCTGCCAATTAATAAATCGCAGGCTGGCGAATCCTCTGTACCGCCAAGCGACAACGATTGATCGAGTACACATTCCATACGGATTCTCGCTTCAGCTACACCCGGCACACGCACAAGGTCGCTAGCGATAGCCGTTAAGCTTGCAAGCGCAACCTCACTCTCTTCCGAAGGCAAAGCTGCTGCCGTTATATTAATCGCTTCGATATAGCTCTCATCAGAAATATGTACAACAAACTCGCCTTGGGCGATGGCATTTCGAGAGGTATCCTTCTGGATACCTCCCGGCTTGCGCTGTACAGATACCGCAACCATAGGCGGATTAGCGGTAACGATATTGAAGAAGCTGAACGGAGCTGCATTCAGCACACCTTCGCTTGAGAGTGTAGTGACAAAAGCAATGGGTCTTGGCACAATGCTGCCAATCAACAGCTTATAATTGTCCTGTACACTTTGACTCGTTGGATCAATCGATAACATGATGGGCTCCCCCTTCAAAAGCGAAATACTGGTATTATATTAGCCTGTAAAGGTTTCGTTAAACCAAGCCGCTGCGGCAGCTACCTCTGAACTCGTTAACTGATGTCCAAATGTTTCCCAATGTACCGTAACTGGCGCTCCAGCCGCTTGCAGCAAGCGGTCCAGCTCCTCTGTCTCCTGCGGCGTGCAAAGCGGATCATTCGAGCCAGCGCCAATGAAGCAAGGAACGCCAGCTAGATCTGGCAGATTAACATCCCGAATCGGCACCATCGGATGATGCAAGATCGCTCCGCGAAGCGTACCTTGATAGTGGAACAATAGGCTGCCTGCGATATTAGCTCCATTGGAATAACCGATTGCCACGATATTATTGCGGTCGAATCCATTTTCGACTGCGGCTTGATCTAGAAAATCATTAAGCTCCTGCGTGCGGAATTTAAGGTCCTCTAGATCAAATACGCCTTCAGCAAGACGTCTGAAATAACGCGGCATACCATTCTCGAGCACATTTCCTCTGACACTCAGCACGGACGAAGCAGGCGAGACCAGCTCAGCAAGCGGAAGCAAATCCCGCTCGGTTCCACCCGTTCCATGCAAGAGCAGCAGTACTGGTGCAGTTGCATCTGTTCCTTGTTTGAATATATGTTTCATCATTTGTCCTCCTCCAATACTCTTACTTCAAATGGTGGCAATAAGTGCTCAATTTGTGTACGATGCTCCTCATACCATTCCGGCAGCATCAGCTTTTCACCGAGATGCTCCGGCTCTTCATCACGAGCAAAGCCCGGTGGATCTGTAGCAATCTCGAATAAAATGCCGCCGGCTTCACGGAAATAAATCGCGTTAAAATATTGGCGATCCACGATCGGAGTAGGCTGGAAGCCATGGCTCTCAACGTGGCTTCTCCATAGCGCGTGCTCCGCGTCGTTTTTCGCCCTCCAAGCGATATGATGGACGGTGCCAGCTCCTCCATGTCCGTGTTCCATATCCTCTACATTGATGTCAATTAGATTGCCCAGATCACCTGTTGCTTTAAAACGAGCATAACCTTCATCTTCCCCGACTTTCTCCAGTCCCATCACGTTAACAAGGAGCTCTGCGGTTTTAGCCGAAGCCGTCGTGTATAATACGGCACCACCAAAGCCCTTAATCGCTTGCTGCGCCGGAACGCCGCCAAACGACCATTTACTGTCCGCTCCTTGCTCCCTAGCTACGATCTCAAGCTTTAAACCATCAGGATCTTCGAATTGTAAATACTGCTCTCCAAATCTTGATGTTTGAGCAAAATCTACATTAAGCTTAGTCAGACGCTCTTTCCAAAAACCGAATGCACCTGCGGGAACTACATAAGTGGTTATACCCACCTGACCCCCGCCAATTTTGCCTTTGCGTGAATTCTCCCAAGGAAAAAACGTAATAATAGTGCCTGGACTTCCGATCTCATTGCCAAAATATAAATGATAAACCTCTGGCGCATCAAAGTTAATCGTCTTCTTAATCAACCTTAGACCTAATACGCCTGAATAAAAATCTGCCGTCGTCTGAGCGTTTCTAACAAAAGCGGTTATATGGTGAATACCAGCTGTTTGATTTGTCATGGTATTGACACTCCTTATTTTATAGGAATATGAAAAGTAATGTAACTAACTCCACTTCTGATTAGCCAATAAGCGCATCAATGGAATATTCACCAGCGCCTGTTAATGCGATGCCTATAGCAATGGCTACGAGAACAAGATTATATTCATAACCATTTGCGGTAGCCCATATTCCGTTAGGACCATGCACCTTCACAATAGCACCAAGCATAGTAAGCACGATCAGTACCGCAGCAAGAGGTGTAAGCAGACCCGCGACGAATAATAGGCCGCCGATTAGTTCCATCAATCCAGCGGCAACAGCCATAGCAACCCCTGGCTTAATGCCAATCGACTCCATCCAGCCGCCTGTTCCCTTTGGACCATAACCGCCAAACCAGCCAAACAGCTTTTGTGCACCATGCCCCGCGAACAACAGACCTACAACGACACGAACAACCAATAATCCCAAAGCAATACTCAATGTAAACTCCTCCAATTTGTTTTTAATGTTTAAACTACTGCTTGCATCAAAGTTCTTCTTTTACCACTATTTAAAGAATCTCTATTTTAAGATATGTGGCATGCATAAATGATCGCTGCTACCTTATAACAGCCATCATTGATATGCAACAAACGCCCACGCGCGTGACTACACCTTTACAGCTAGTTAAACCCGCTACTTGTAGTGCTCTTGAGCAAACTTTCCTAGCTTCTTAAGCAGCTTGCTCGCCAATTGCTTCTCTTCTGTTGTCAGCCCATTTACCGCTTGCTTGATAGCGTCTTCGTGAGCAGGAAATACATCCTCTACGAACTGTTTGCCTTCATCGGTTAGTTCTGCATAAATGAGGCGCCTATCCGTAGTCGAAGCTCTCCGGCGTACCATTTGCTTCTTCTCCAGCTTATCAACGACATAAGTAATGTTGCCGCTGCTCATAAGCACTTTCTCACCGATTTGCTGCAATGGCTGCGGTCCCCGGTGATAGAGCAATTCAAGCACTCCAAACTCCGTGCGGTTCAAGCCGTTTTTACGAATATCACGATCCGCATGGGCATTCACCCATTGGCTCGCTCTAGACAGCGCAATGAAGAGATCTAATGAATCATTTTGTTTTTCATTTGCCATGATGATCACTCCCCTCTGCGCCGTTTTATCTTTAATTAATTTATCTTGATTTAAAGATAATACATTTTGAAACAGTTGTCAACGCTTATATCAAATCTTTTTGAGTCAACGATAACAGGCATGCTTCTTAAAAATAGAACGGCTTGAGATTTCACCTCAAACCGTTCCGCCGTCGATGGCTTCCGTTTAGCTTTCTTTGGCCGACCTGACCGAATTCCCTTTAATAAGAGAAACATAAATCCGTTCATGCTCCACTTCGTCGCCGCTGATCAGCTTGATCAGCTGTTCGGCAGCAAGTGCCCCCCATTTGCGCTTGGAATAGTCAATCGTAGACAAGCGCGGCTGAGTGTAAGAAGCCAGCTCCATATTATCAAACCCAACGATATGAATATGTTCACCGATCCGAATATCAGGATGATGCGCCGCCAAATAATTGAATATACCAATAGCCATCTCATCGTTGAAGCAAAACACTGCCGCAGCCGTGCTGCTGTTCTCAGCTATAATTGTCGCTGCAGCCTGCTCCCCAGCCGATTTATTGAAATCCCCTTCAATTACAGTCAGCTTAACGCCAGCGGATCGTTCCACTGCTTGCGTAACAGCTTGCAACCTCTGCCTTGAATCATAAGAGCCGCTAGGGCCAGTCACTGCATAAAGTGTCCGATGGCCTTGCTCGATTAAATATTCGGCTGCCAGTCTCGCCCCTGCTTTGTTATCGAGCAGCACTTGATTGATGTTCGAATGCTGCAGTTCACGATCCAGCACGACAAGCTTATGTCCGCGCTCCGCGTAGCTCAGCAGCTCAGTGCTGCCAAAAGTCTCGTCCAGTATAATCGCTCCATCGATCATTCGCTCAGGCAGCATCCGATGAGATTGCTTACCGCTGCACACGATCAGATCATAGCCCTTTTCCGATAAAATCTCCTTTGTTCCTTGCAAGAGATCGCCGTAGAATGCGCCGCTGAAGTCGGTAAGAAAGACACCGATAATTTTTGTTTCTCTCGTCTTGAGCGACCTTGCAGCAGCGTTCGGGATGTAGTTTAATTCCTTGGCAACAGCCAATATTCTTGCTGTCGTCTCATCCGTCACCTTGGGGCTGCCGTTAAGCGCGTAAGATACCGTCGAGATCGAGACCCCCGCTTGTTTAGCGATATCCTTAATACTAACCACAGCATTCGCTCCTATCTTTCATTGTTCCTTCACTATATCACAAAGACTGGCGGTTCTTGGAGACCGCCAGTCTGCTTCTTACATAAATATTTCGATTCGGTTCGATTCCGAATGAAGATTAGCTTTCAATTGTTCTTCGGAAATTTGTACTCCACCTACACGATAACGGTTAGCTGAAGGCTTCCCTTCCGCTTCCTTACCGTTAATGATGACCTTCGTTACCTGTCCTGCATCGCTAAGGCGATAAACAAAAGTAATCGGCAAGCCGTTCCACATGAAATCGAATTGCATGCCATCCAGCTTAGCTGGCAGAATCGGATCGATAACCAGATTACCTTCCGACTGACGGATACCGAGGGCATTCGAAATCAATTGGTTCATATAAATTCCGGGACCGCTTGAATAAATTCTCCAGCCGCCCTTAACAGGCACAGTTCCTTCACGAAGCTCACCGAAACGCTCCTGCGCCTCATAACGATTGTTGAACTTACCGTCGGAGCTGCTGAAGTAAGAGTTGCTTTGACGCAGCTCTGCATTAGGAACAACATCACGCAATCCAACCGGATTAATCATGAGTAGACCTTGCCATACTTCATCCGTCTTGCCCAGCTTCGCCATAGCTTCTACATAACGAATATGAGCATGAACATATTGCAAGCCGACTTCCCGGCCGAAATTAGATGCCTGCTCTGCCCGTTTAAAGTTAGTGCTTACGCCGCCTGCATATTGTGCAGGACGGTTCATCAGCCGTACGCCATCCGGGCAATACAGCTGCTCTTTAATAACACGGTAATGCTCAGCTGCTTGCTCTTCCGTAAGCAATTCGCTAATCATACTGCGTGTCATTGGAAGCAAGCGGTATTGAATGCCTGTAGTTGTGTCTGTCGGGTGAAGCATCAGCTTCGCATCGCCCGGCTCCTCCATGTATACAAAGCCAGGAATGACATCCTGTTGCAGCATATACTGATTAAAGTCCGCTTGAATAGCTGATGCCAGCTCCTTAAGCTCGGCTGCCTGTATCGCATCAACTTCCTCCAGCACGCGGCCAAACTGTGCGATTACCTGATACGTAAGCGCCACTGTCCAGCTGCTGACCATATATTGCTTAAGCTGTGCATTAGCCGGCTGCAGCGTATCGTCCCAATCTCCGTCGCCATAGGATGACAAATGCGTGTCGTGCAGGAAATGGCTCTTCATATAAGCAATTTCCTTCATCGCGTGGTCAAGCAGCGTCGCAGATTCTGTCGTGAATTCGCCTTTATGACGGACCGTATAAGGAACACGCTCCTGCAAAATGCTATAGTCCTTTGTTGCTGCCAAGTAGTCGCCAAGCACCTTCAGCGGCCAAACAATAATATCGCCATGGCTTTCTTCTTGCTGAATGTGGAAATACTTGTCGAACATGAACCATTGCGGCCAATTGCCGTCATCCTCGTATTGATGGGAATAAACGGTCTTCAAGATTTCAGCAACCTGCTCGTATTTGTTCATAGCCATGAAGTACTCAGTCGGTCCTTGGCAAACGTCGCGCGTTCCCCATGCTGCACCGCCGTATTGCTCCAAACCATGAGGCACAGAGAAGTGAACGAGCATATTGTGCGTGTACCACCATGCCAATGCATTCACTTTATCCAGCTCAGCTGAAGCTGCTTCAGTACCCTCAGCGGATAAGCGGAAGCCATTCATCACATGACGGAAAAACTCACGGTAGCGCTCGATTTCAAGCTCTGCCTTCCGCTCTGACTGCGGCAATGCCTCGCCACGCAAGAGACCTTGCATCGTAATTGTCCATTCCGAACTTTGGCCAAGCTGCATCACCACAAGCGATGCTGAGCCTGATGCCGTACCGCTAACAAGCAAGCTTTCATCTCCTGCAGTCATGTCTGCCCCGCTCACGAACATCCGATATTGCAGATTAGGGAAGATCGGAGCGCTTATGGATGCTTGGTCAGCCTTGAAAGTAAATACGCCGTCCTCCAGCTCCATATGGAACGGCAGCTCGTATTCATTGTTATTCATGGATACTTGATTCGTAACTAAATAGCGATAAGCCTGTCCATTTACCGAACGAAGGTGAAGGCGTACCTCGGGCGAATCAACCGTTGTATAATTTGTAATGATGATTGTGTCATCTGCTGTTTTGTAGAACCAACGAGCATAGTTAAAGCCGATCTCAAACATCGAAGGCATAGTAAGAAGGCGGTATGAACCTTCCAACTCGACATAAATACGTTGTCCAGATGTCTTCAAATTATTGAGCGCATTGCGGGCATTCGTAAACAGCTTGTGGAAGCTCGTATTGCCTACTAGCAATTGTGAGTTGAAAATACCGTACATATAGGAAGTTGTCGTCATAACATCCTCTGTCATGCGGTCATTGCCGCCAGACATAAGAATATGACCGTGCGGACGCTCAACTAGCAGCTCCTTCTCCTTAAGCACAACATGCTCATGGCTCTCTGTAAAGAAAGACAACAGCTTGCCGTCTTGCCATTCCTCCTGATGACGGTTAGGGAAATAAGCGTTAACTTCCTCCATCGTCATTGATGCCGTGCGTACTGGCGTTCCAATCGCATTTGCATACTCAGACTTAGCTACAGGTGTTGCCGCCGCAGCGAAGTCGGTCTCATTCGAACGCTCAACTTCTTCCCAAGCCTTCTGAACTTCTGCGCTGAATTCTATTTCACTCACAGCTGATGGATGATCTGCCTTGAACATGCCGTAAAATACAAAGCGAGCTTTATCCTTCAACAAGACAGGCTCAGCTTGAAGCGCCGCATAAGTGAATTCATATTGGTAAACCTCATTCGCTAGTTCAGCCTTGCCAAGTGCTTCCGGCACGTCCGTTTCTTTGTAGCTAAGGCCAAAGAATTGGAATCCGTCCGTTGAGTAACTGGCTGCTCCTGTTAGTGAACCGTGCTGCATGTAAGGAAATGATCCTTGCATCGGCTGATTCTGGCGGAAGCAAAGAACATAACCCAGCTTCTCATCTTTAAAAGCTTTATGGTCAACGTACTGCGACATGTATGCTTCGTTCGACCGCACTGCGCCAATATCCGCGAGTCCAATGTCTTGTCCATAAATGATGTCGATCTTCGCTTCTTTTCCTTGCGATTGTGCGGTTACATCCCAGAACCAGATGCCATGGTTCGTTAATGTGAAGACTACGCGATAGGCGATGCCATCAAATGCAGTCCCTTCCCATAGCAGACGACCATCCACCGCTGACATGCGGCTTGACGAATGAATCCCAAGCAAAGGCTCATAAGAAATCCCTTCTTCGGTATGCATGCGCAAGTAAAGATTGTTAAGCGAGCCATCTACATTGTTCGACACCACTTGATTCAGCATCGTTCCTTTATGGGCAGCTTGCGCAAGGTCTCCGCTGCTTAAAAAATCAAACGTCAGCTCTCCTGCTTTTATTTGCAATTTATTCATCGCTTTCAACGCATTCACTATAGCTTCCATCTTCTTTTCACTGCCTTTCTATTTGCTTAGTTTGAATTTAAGCGTTTCTACATCGCGGCTGTTTGGCCCAATGTACAGTTCAAAGTCACCAAGGTCGCTTGTGAAGGTTAGATCAGCATGATAATAACGCAGCTGTTTTTCCTCCAGCGTAAACGAGACCTCTTTGCTCTCTCCTGGCTGCAGCATCACCTTGCGGAATGCCTTTAGCTCTTGTAACGGACGGACAACATCCCCCGCCATGTCGCGTACATACAGCTGTACGGTTTCCTCACCAGCGCGAGCCCCAGTGTTCGTTACTGTGATGTTTACATGTAATGGCTTAGAAGCACTCATCGTATCCATCGCCATCTTCGCTCCGCTGTAGGTAAAGGTTGTATAACCAAGCCCATAACCAAACGGCAGCAGCGGCTCATTCGGAACATCCAAGTATTGAGATACGTATTTCACCTGCGCATCAGGTGCGCCCTGCGGCCTTCCCGTATTGAACCGGTTATAATAAACCGGTACTTGGCCTACGGAATGAGGGAAGGACATCGACAGTCTTCCAGTCGGTTCCGACTCGCCGAACAATAATTCCGCAATGGCAGCACCGCCCTCCGTACCTGGGAACCACGCCTCTAATACGGCATCCGATTGATCAATTACACCGTGCAGATCAAGCGGTCGTCCGTTAAATAGGACAGTCACCATCGGCTTGCCTAGCTGTTTCAGCTGAGCGATTAGCTCAAGCTGTACCTGCGGCAATCTAATATTCGACCGGCTAGCCGCTTCTCCGCTCATATCCGAATGCTCACCTAAAGCAAGCACCACGATATCTGCTTCTTTAGCTGCAGCATATGCCGCTTGCCACTGCTCATCCGTTGCGTCTTCAATACCGCAGCCTTCTGTCACAGACAACAATGATGCATCTACTTTGCTTGCGATGCCTGCTGCCAGTTGAACCGCCTCTTCCTTGGAGCCAAGCCAAGACCAAGGTCCAAGAATATCGCCGCTAGCCGCGAAAGGACCAATCAAAGCAATTTTCTGCTCGCGTCCAAGCGGAAGAACTCCCTCATTTTTCACGAGGACACAGGATTTAAGAGCCAGTTCACGCGCAGCCTCGCGATGTGCTGCTGAGCCTACAATTTCCTGCTCACGCTCTTCATTCGCTCCACGATACGGTTGATCGAACAAGCCCAGCTTCTGCTTCAGCTCCAGAATGCGAAGTACAGCTTCGTCGATCAAAGCAACATCGATTTCATTCTCTTCAACAAGCCGCTGCAAATGATCCGTGTAACAGGTCGTCATCATTTCAATATCGACGCCGGCTTTGATCGCCTTCATTGCCGCTTCCGATTCATCCGCTGCAACACCGTGCGGGATCAGCTCTTTTACTGCGCCCCAATCGGAGATTAGCACACCGTCAAACGCCCATTCGCCGCGAAGAAGATCACGCATCAGCCACTTGTTTCCTGAAGCTGGAATGCCATCCACTGTATTGAATGCCGTCATGACCATTTCGCAGCCTTCATCCAGCGCTGCTTTATATGCAGGCAAATAAAATTCGCGAAGCTGACGCTCAGACAGATCAACCGTGTTATAGTCGCGTCCACCTTCTGCAGCTCCATATGCGGCAAAGTGTTTCACGCATGCTGCCACGCGGTTAATATCATTTGCAAGGTCTTTTCCTTGGAAGCCTCTTACGAAGGCTCTGGCGAATTCACTGTTCAAATATGGATCCTCGCCTGTCGATTCCATGACTCGGCCCCATCTTGGGTCCCTTACGAGATCGACCATCGGAGCGAACGTAACGTGTACACCTGCCGCAGCAGCTTCCTTAGCAGCGATCTTGGCACTTTGTTCCGCCAGCTCCATGTCCCATGAGCAGCCGATTGCCAGCGGTACAGGAAAGATCGTTTTGTAGCCATGGACGATATCCGCCATCACTAGAAGCGGAATGCCTAAGCGGTTGTTCGCCAAATGCTGCTTCTGTATGTTAATGACTTCCCTCGCTCCTGTTAAGCCAAGCACGGAGCCTGTATTGCGAACCGTTTCTTCCGTTACGCCCATTTCAGCCATCGGTCCGGTAATTTGTCCATCCGCGCCTTCAAAGAATGGCGTCGCCAGCTGCAGCAGCTGCCCGATCTTCTCCTCAAGCGTCATGAGCTTTAGAAGAGCCGCAGGTTGCTTTTCCATATCCGTGTTCCTCCTCGTAATAGCCAATCAAATTTATCGTTCTTATCGTTAATGTTTACAGGTCCTTCTGTCTTTACCACGCTTATGTCTTATGGCCAATATTTTTAACAATCGAAACGTTTCTATTGATTCCTAATTTGGATTATAAACAATTCAAAAAGAGTCGTCAATTGCTGTTTCATCTTTAATAGAAACGTTTATATTACTAATATGAGACTATTTTCCTGAAATAAAAAAACGCTTGAACCCGTTAAAACTTTGATTTATAATGATGTCGAAACGTTTCGAATCAATAAGCAGGTCTGGTTCTAAAGTTGTAAACGGTAATATATTTTGTTTATAGAAACGTTTCACCACTTTAAATAGTATTTCTATTTACTTGTGGCGAACGTTTTTGCTGCGGCAGGGAATGTAACATTTACCTGCTCATCCACACCCAGCTTAGGCTTATATATACGGCAAACAACAGCCGCCTGCGTGCATAACTTGCACGGATTCACAGCATAGTACTGATAACAATCATTCACACAGGAGGAATAATTAATGTTTAAGAAATCAGTAGCAACTGCACTAGCTAGCTCTATGCTACTTATCGGCGCCCTCACTGCTTGCGGAAGCAACAACAGCAATGAAGGAGCAGCAAACGATAAAGTAACCATCAACGTATGGGGGATGGGTGAAGAAGCCAAATCCTTGCCGAAGATTGCAGAGCAATTCATGGTTGAGAACCCTAACATTAAGGTCAATGTACAAGCACTTCCTTGGGATACGGCGCATGACAAGCTATTGACGGCTGTCGCTTCCAAAAAAGGTCCAGACGTGCTTCAAATGGGAACAACTTGGATTCCTGAGTTCGCATCCGCTAAAGCGCTTATGGATATCACTCCTTACGTAACTGAATATCCAGAACTTGCTGAAGCAAACTTCTACCCAGGATCGGTATCAACAACTAAATACGAAGATGCAACTGTAGGCGTGCCTTGGTACATCGACACTCGCGTGCTTTACTACCGTACAGATCTACTGAAAGAAGTAGGCTACGATAAAGCTCCACAAACATGGGATGAGCTTAAAGATGCTGCAACAAAGCTTAAAGCTCGCGGTAAAAACAAATACGGCATCAGCCTTGATGTTAAAGAACAATCGCTACTATTCATGTTCGCTCGTCAAAACGGCTCGAAGCTTATCGAGAACAACAAACCACAATTCAACCAACCAGAATTCGTTGAAGCCGTTGAATATTTGGACAGCTTCTTCAAAGACGGCTCTGCACCGATTGATCTAGGTATGGATATTATCCCTGCATTTAAGGGTGAAGGCATCTCGCCAATGTTCATCAGCGGACCTTGGATGATTAAACTAATCAATGACCAAGCACCTGAGCTTGCAGGCAAATGGGCAACAGCTGTACTTCCTAAGAAAAAGAACAACCTTTCTTCTCTAGGCGGCTCTAACTTGTCTGTTTTCCAACATACAACGCACAAAGAAGAAGCCTTGAAATTCCTTGCTTACATGAGCAAGCCTGAGACACAGCTGAAATGGCTGGAGCTTACAAACTCGCTTCCTTCCACGAAAAAAGCATGGGAGAACGAAGCTTTGACTAAAGATCCTAATGTAAAAGTTATCGGTGAGCAGTTGAACAGCTCGGAGCCTATGCCGCTTATCAAGCCATGGGAAGAAATTGCTCAAAACGTGCTATCGACATTCGAGAGAATTTACCGCGGTAAGTCTGATATTAAGAAGGAACTTGACAGCTTCAACGCCAAAGCTGAACAAATTTTGAATAAATAATGATCGCCATCGCCGGCAGCGGTTCTGGAACAGAGCCGCTGCCGGTTCCATTAGAAATGGATAAAGCCAGGCGCTCATAGCAAAGGAAGGGTCGTTTATGAAAGGCATCTCTCAGAGTAAGGCACCGTATTTCTTTATCGCTCCAACGCTTATTTTGCTTACCTTATTTTCGTTATTGCCGATCCTTGTAGCCTTAATAATAAGCTTTACGGACATGGACTTGGCAGGCCTTGCTGACTGGTCCAATATTTCATTCGTCGGATTCAAAAACTATGTAGACGTGCTGGCTGATCCAATTTTCGTAAAAGCCATACTTAATACGTTGTTCTACGTGATCATCGGTGTTCCACTTGTTATCTTATGTTCACTTGCTATTGCGATCATGATTAATTTCGGCGCAAACCGTGCATTTAAAGCTTTCCGCGTCGTCTATTATATGCCATCAGTTACAAACGTTGTTGCCGTTGCTGTTGTATGGGGTTTCCTTTACAATCCGGCTTTCGGTCTGCTCAACTATATTCTTGATTCAATTAATCTGCCTACGGTTCCATGGCTTCAAGATCCAGTCATGGCTAAAATATCGCTTATTCTGATGGCGGTATGGAGAGGGATCGGCCTCAATATGATCATCTTCATTGCCGCGCTTCAAGGTATTCCGAAGTCTTATTACGAGGCGGCTCAGCTCGACGGTGCCAGCACATGGAAACAGCTGACTTACATCACGATTCCAATGCTGCGCTTCGCGATCTTCTTCGTATCGATCACTACCATGATCGGTTGGCTGCAATTTTTCGAAGAGCCATTCATTATGACCGACGGTGGTCCACTCGACAGCACAACATCTGTGGCCCTGTTTATTTATCGGAACGGCTTCCAGCTTAGCAACTTCGGATACGCGGCAGCAGGATCATTTGTCCTGTTCATCGCAATCATTATTATTACGCTCGTACAATTCAGATTTCAAAATAAAGAAACGGATCTATAATCCAAACGGAGGTGTAATGGATGAGTTCGCAAGCAAAAGCGTCAAGCGCCTCAAAAGGCGAAAAAGCGCTCAAGTGGATACTAGGCATATGCCTCGCGGTCGGCGGGGTATTGGTCATCCTTCCTTTCGTATGGATGATCCTTTCTTCCTTTAAACCAGAGAGCGAGATACAGAATATCCCGCCTACCTTACTGCCTGAACGCTTCACGACGGAAAATTTCAAGAACTTGTTTGAGAATATGAACTTTGGCGTTTATTTGAAAAATACGCTAATTATCGTTTTCTTCTCCTTTATTGGCTTATTCCTGAATGCGATGGCTGGTTTCGGCTTCGCGAAGTACAAATTCAAAGGCAGTAATAACTTGTTCTATATCGTACTTGCTACGATGATGATTCCTGGTCAGGTGACGATGATTCCGGTCTATCTAATCCTAAATGAAATGCATCTGACGAATACGATGATCGGTATCGTTCTGCCCGGACTTGTCGGCGCCTTCGGTATATTCCTGTTCCGTCAGTTCATGGCTACCATTCCAGATGAGCTGCTGGAAGCAACCCGTCTTGACGGTGCAAGTGAATTCCGGACGTTCATGCAAATCGTGCTTCCTATTTCGAAGCCGATACTTGCGGTACAGGGCATATTAGCCTTTATTGGCGGATGGAACAGCTTCCTTTGGCCGCTTATTATCGCGAACGATGAGAAGCTTTACACTCTCTCCGTTGGCCTGTCATTGCTCAAAGGGCAATACGGCGGCAACTATGCGCTCCAAATGGCTGGATCAACCTTTATGGTTGTGCCTATCATCATCATCTTTATCTTCTTCCAGAAGCATATTATCGAGAACTACGCGATCTCAGGCATCAAATAATAACAGCAGGGGCTGTCTCTAAAGGTATGTATAGACCTTTGAAGACAGCCCCTGCTATGTTTTATAAGCTTTTCAGCTATAAATATATAAGCTACCGCCACCACGCTGAGGATGGGTACTCAGCCGCTTGAAGCAGTACAGTCTCTCCGATTTTCGGAGTCGAAATACGTGTTTTCATCTCCTTAGCTGCCTTTACCGCTCGCTCCACAGGGTCGGTCCAATCATGCATCGCAAGTGTGAATGCACCCCAGTGTATCGGAATCATAATCTTTCCGCGTACGTCCAAGTGAGCCTGTACCGTTTCTTCCGGCATCATATGGATAGCTGCCCAGCGCTCATCATACTGTCCACATTCCATTAATGTGAGATCAAAGGGTCCGTATTTGTCGCCAATTTCTTTAAAGTGAGGACCATAGCCGCTATCTCCACTGAAGAAGATGCGTGCCTCCCGGCCAAGTATTACCCAAGAGCACCAAAGCGTTGCATCGCGATCCGTCAGACTTCTACCTGAGAAATGTCTTGCAGGCGTACAAGCGAGTTGAATCCCCTCATATGAAAACTCATCCCACCAATCATGCTCCTCTATAAGGGAGGGATCTACCCCCCATCTTACCAAATGAGGCGCAACGCCAAGCGGAACAATAAAGCGTCTCACCTTATCCTTAAGCTTTACGATCGAGCCATAGTCCAAATGATCGTAATGATCATGTGAAATGAGTACCGCATCAATCATCGGAAGCTGCTCTATCTCAAACGGCAGCTTATCACTGAATCTTTTACCGCCTATAAACGGAAACGGGGACGGCGCTTTGCCGAACATCGGATCAAGCAGCAGGGTTTTCCCGTCGATTGCAAGCAAAGCTGCAGAATGGCCAAACCATGTCAGCTTAGGCTGATGCTGCCCGGCACCATATCCTTCACTCATCGACTCAACGACTAGCGCTTTGCTTGGCCTAGCCATCTTATTGCCTTTCATAAATTGAACGAGCAGCTTCAGCTTCTCGCTTGTTGTCGTATCCATGGCTGTAGGAATCGCATTTATAAATTTTTTACGGCCATATTGGTTCGAACGGCTTAACTGCTGCCGCCGCTCCTTTGATTGTGCTGCCCCAAAAGCAGGGTAATACTGGAGGACCAAATACACAACAACTATGACTACCGCAATGATACTAACGAATATGAGCATGCCTTTTAACCTCTCCCCTTGCCGTATCAATATCTACACGCAGAAAAACCGCTATTGAAGTATACGTTACTACTTCAACAACGGTTTTATCAAGTTTAGGTAAAGATTAGACTACGCGCGTCGTGTTCCTCGCAAGATTGCACTTAGCAGCAGTACGACTACAACAGCTCCAATGATAGCCGGGATGAGAGCGAATCCGCCCATCGTCGGTCCCCACGAGCCAAGAATTAGCGTACCTAACCAAGCTCCGATGAAGCCAGCTACGATGTTGCCGATAATTCCTCCCGGTACGTCGCGCCCAACAAGCAAACCACCTAACCAACCAATTACTCCGCCAACGATTAATGTCCATAATAAACCCATATTTTTTTGCCCCTCTCTGTCATTCGATATAGCTATGATTAACCTCATATGGCTATTTTGAAACAAAACAGTCGAGTGTAATATATGGAAGAACAGAACTCGTTGTCGTTTCAAGGCACTTTATAAGAATAGCTGGCCGCTAAGTAATCGGCAGCGTCACCTCAAAAGAAGAACCCTCATTCAACCTGCTGTCTACACGAATATTGCCGTGGTGGAGCTCAACGATTTTATGGACGATCGACAAGCCTAATCCGCTGCCATCAGCCGTTCTCGTCCGCTGCTTGTCACCCTTATAGAAACGTTCAAAGATACGGAGCTGATCCTCCGAAGAAATGCCAATACCCGTGTCTGTAATCTTTACTTTGACCTCATCGCCTAGGCGCTCCAGTACAATCTTAATGCTCCCTTTGGCAGGTGTAAATTTAATCGCATTATGAAAGAGGTTTACCCAAACCTGAGTAAGCATCTCTTCGCTGGCCGCAATTTCTACTTCCTCCAGCTCCAGTTCAAGCTCAAGTGCTTTGTCCAGCCACTGAGGCTCACTAGCGAGCACAATGTTCTCAAGCTGCGCATCGAGCCTGTATCGCTTCGTGTCCAGCTGCTGCTGCTCGGATTCGAGCGTTGTCAGCTTAAGCAGATTGTCGCTTATTTTGGACAACCGCGTCGTTTCCTGCTCAATAATCGACAAGTAATGACGCTGCTCCTCAGGGCTAAGGTCCTCGCGTTGCAGCGTGCTCGCAAATCCGCGTATCGAGGTCAGAGGTGATTGAATTTCATGCGATACGTTAGAAATAAACTCCTGACGAAGCAGCTCTACCTGCTTCAGGTCATGCGCCATATCGTTGATGGACTGAATAACGTCCCCGAATTGGCCATGAAATTTCTTGTCGCGATCCAAGGCCACGTTGAAATCTCCCTTTGCCATTCGTTTTAGCGCATCGATCATTTCAACCCAAACTTCCCTCTGCTTCGGTCGTATCACCAAATTAACGATAGCGAAAAGCACAATGATAAATAAAATGCCCAGTCCCCAGTTCACCAGCTGCACTATATATTCAGGAAAGCGGACCTCATGCCTCGTGTAAAACCACTTCGTCAACCAATACGCCAGCGAGAAGGCACTTCCGCTCAGTAGGAATACCATCGACGTAGCTCCTACAACACGCAGTGAAACTTCCCATTTTGACATTTTACGATTCATTGGAGTACCTCCAGCCGATAACCGAGTCCACGGATCGTACTGATCTTAATCGATACCTCCCAAGCGACAAAACGCTCACGCAGCCGGTTGATGTGTACATCCAGCGTTCGTTCGTTGCCGTCAAAATCATAACCCCAAATCGCTTCGATCAGTTGGTTGCGTGTCAATGTACGGCCTAGATGGCTAACGAGCTTGAACAGCAGCTCAAATTCCTTCGGAGGAAGCGTCGTATAATCCGAATGAATCTTCACTTCATAAGTCTGCCGATCGAGCATGATCTCCGCTACGGAAACCTGCTGCGACACCGCGATTCGGTAACGCTTCAATAGCGCTTTAACTCTGACAGTCAGCTCCGCGGGATCAAACGGCTTTACTAAATAATCGTCCGTTCCGAGGTGGAACCCTCGCACCTTATCGCCCATTTCTCCCTTGGCCGTCAGCATGAGCAGCGGAATATCGTACTGCTCCCGCAGCTCACGGCACAGCTCCCAGCCGTCCATATTCGGCATCATAATATCCAATATGACCATATCTGCCGGAGAGGCTTCCATTTGAGCAAGCGCCGATTGCCCATCCGGAGCCTCCTGCACGCTTAAAGCCTCTTTCTCCAAAATAACCCGAACCAGCTCACGAATATGCGGATCATCGTCTACAATCAGCACATAGCCCATTTCTCCACCCTCTTCTCTGCTTACTTAAGAAGCCGTTTTATTGACTCGAAGCTGTCCATTAGCGAATTCTCGATACATGGTATGGCTAGCATACAATTGATCATGCGTTCCTACCCCGGTAATGACGCCTTTCTCTAGGAAAACGATCGAATCCGCATCAACAACCGTCGACAAGCGATGGGCGATAACGACAGTGGTCCGTCCGATCATTAGATTTTTCAGCGCGTCCTGCACCACTTCTTCTGACTTGCTGTCGAGATTAGACGTCGCTTCGTCGAGCATAAGGATTTGCGGATCACGCAGCAGCGCCCTTGCAATGGCAATCCGCTGCCGCTGCCCACCCGATAGCTTAATGCCGCGCTCGCCAACTTCGGTTTCATAGCTCTCAGGCAATGCTTCAATAAAGCCGTCTGCATAAGCCATTCGTGCAGCCTGCTCGATTTCCTGCTGCGTCACCTCATGCGTCAGACCGTAGCATAAATTGTCTTTGATCGTGCCTGCGATAATTGGGCTCTCCTGCGAAACGTAGCCAATCTGGCTGCGCCATGAACGCAGAGACGCGTCTCTGATGTCTGTTCCGCCAAGCCTAATCGCCCCGGATGTCGGGTCGTAGAACCTCTCCAGCAGCGAGAACAGCGTCGTTTTACCGCTCCCGCTCGGGCCAACCAGTGCCGTTACTTTGCCCGCTTCAATCGTCAGGCTCACATCACGTAGGATTGGCTCATCGGGCTTATAGGCAAAAGATACATTTTCCACCTGCAAGGTTTGGTCCATCTGGGTTACTTCCTTGCCATTATCTTGATCTTCTTCATCGGATTCTAATATACCAATAATGCTGTCCGTCGCGCCCATTGCCTTCTGAAATTGCGTAAAAAATTGTGAGATCTGCGTAATCGGCAGCATGATTTGGAACAGGTACATAATAAAGGCGACTAACTCACCCGCAGTCATCTTACCTGATGATACTTGAACACCGCCAAAGCCGATTAAGCATACCAGCAGCAATAAGATGATAAAAGTGACGATTGGTGAAATGAGCGCCTGCATGCGAGCTTCCTTTAAACCAAAACCAAACAAATTCTGAATGCCGACGCGTCCTTGCTCGTATTCAGCAGGCTCCGAGCCGGATGCTTTGACCAGGCGAATCTCCGACACCACACGATTTACGACGGATGTAAACCTTGCATTCTCCGCCTGCGTGGATTTGGATATGCTGTACATTTTCCGCCCAATTGGCACCATAATGAGTGCGGCCAAAGGGAAGACGGTTAACATGATAAGTGTCATCTGCCAGTTCATATAGAAAAGAATCGACAATGCACCGATAATGGACAAAATGCCTGTGAAAAAACCAGTTACATGCTCCGTAATAAGACCCTTCAGCAGCGCCGTATCATTAGTCAGCCGACTAATCGTATCACCGGAGGATTTGTTGTCATAATACGGGACTGGCAAGCGCAGCAGCTTGCTCCATAACCGCTCTCGGATAGACGAGACGATCTTATTGCCGCTGTAATGCAGCAGGTAAACAGACACGCCTCCAGACACAACCTGCGCGATAAAAGCAGCCGCCATCCAGACAATCTGTCCTGTGCTCAATGACCCCAGCGAGAAGCCATTAACCATATTTTTCGTGAATATAGGTATGGTCAAGCTAACTAGCGTCGTAATGACGCTCAAAATAACCGCAATAGACAGCATCATCTTCGGGGGATTCGTCTCCATAATCAGCCCTATGAATCGCTTGACGTTGCTATTTTTATTTTTCATCAGTATCACTCCTGTATCTCTCTATTCTCTCCACTACAGTTCCTACTTTACCTTGCCTGTTTAAACGCAATATAAACAACGAGGCTATCGCTGCGTATTTAAGCAAGCCATTCTCACTTTTTGTAATCCGCCACTTCCTCTATATGGTAAATTGAGGTAAAATAATGCGATAGTTTGACCAAGCGTTCGTTCGACGCCGCACAAGCCACTACGAATAGGAGAGCTGCCTATGCATTTTCAAGAAGAGCAGGTTGTAATTGGAATAGACGGCGGCGGAACTCATACCCGCGTCATGGTGTGCAGTCATAGAGGACATGTGCTTTCATATTTGGAACGAGGCTCCGCCTCTATTTACAAAGACGAGATGGCAGCAGAAAATGTGCAAGGAGCTATAGCCCAAGCACTGCAGAAAGCTGGCCGTACTCCTGAGCATGCGCTGGCGCTGGTTGCCGGTATTGCAGGCTTCGATTCGCCATCTGACCTCGAATGGATTAAGACATTAACAAAGCTTCCGGGACTTACCTGCCCGATGCGGCATGTGAATGATGCGGTCTCGGCTCATAGAGGCGCATTAATGGGCGAACAAGGCATCGTCGTTATCGCTGGAACAGGCTCGATTATCGTAGGCATGACGGACGATGGTCAACTGATTCGCAACTATGATTTTCACCATTATGCAGCTAGCGCAGCGAGATTTGTTGCCTATGATGCTGTATATGAGATGCTGGCTGGCAATTGTAATGATACGGACCGTGAGCTTCGCGAAGCCATGCTTGTTCATTGGGATGTTTCAACGGCCCAGCAGCTTGCTGATATAGCCAAAAAAGGCTTTGTGGATGATCGCCGTACGCGAGACAAGCAGTTTGGGAAGTTCGCTCCTGTGGTTACTGAAGCTGCCGAGCGTGGAAGCTCTCTCGCTATCCGCGTGTGCAGCCGTGCCATCGATCAAATCCAGGTAGGCATCGAGATGATTGCTGCCTCCTTCTATAGTGAAGAGGTTGCTGTTACTTTCACAGGCAGCGTTGCAAACAGCCCTTATTTTATTCGCGAGCTGGGCGAGAAGCTTCGGCAAGGAAACAACAAGCGCTACACTGTTGTTCAGCCTAAATTCCCGCCGGTAGTCGGCTCTGTTTTACTCGCGTTGAAACAGCTGGATATTGCCATAGATGATGACGTTATCCATAACCTAAGTGAATATACATTTGAGACTGCCGAATAGAAGTTTGATCCGACGTCAACCGTTTAAAACATGGCTATTGACCTTTCCGTTACGTATACCTTTAAGCTAGGGATGAATCATTTTGAACCCTACTGAGGAGGAATTGCGATGCCAGACCATGATGTTATTTATAAGGAGGAAGCGGCGCGTTATCATGAATTAATCGCGAAGCAGCCGAGCGTGCAGCATTGGATCGAAGAGATAAGACCAATTAGAGGATTGGATATTGTAGATCTTGGTGCCGGCTCCGGCAGACTGACTGCCGTACTAGCCGATCAGGCCAAAACGATTGTTGCACTTGATGCGTATGAACCTATGCTGCACGTAGCGGCAGAACGATTACGTTCTGCTGGCTATACGAATTGGAGAACGCAGGCTGCTGATCATCGCGAGCTGCCTCTTGCGAGCCAAAGCGCGGATTTAATCGTTTCCGGCTGGAGTATTTGTTACTTAGGCAGCGATAATCTACCAAACTGGGAGCAGAACCTACAGCAGGTTATGAGCGAAATGAAACGTGTGCTCCGCGATAACGGAACCATTATTATTTTTGAGACGATGGGCACTGGCTTCGAAACACCAAACCCGCCTGACTTTTTGAAAAAATATTACGCTGCACTTGAGCAGGATTATGGATTCTCGCACAAATGGGTACGAACGGATTATGCCTTTGACAGCGTGGAACAAGCGGAGCAATTAACACGTTTCTTCTTTAGTGATGAATTAGCAGATAGGGTAGCGCGGGACAAGCTCGTCCACCTGCCCGAATGCGCTGGTATTTGGTGGCTTCATTTGTAATCATGCATATTAGCCTGATTTTTCTACACACCAAGTAGTCATGCAGCGTTTGTCTGCTACGATAACGGTTTTGAGCGGCTCGAATAAATGCCCGCTCAGCTTTGCCGTCATTCCAAGCAGTTTTTCCTCCGTAACCAGAAAACGTCTGCTTCCGTCAGGAAGCAGATATTGTCCTTCACCAAGCGGCTGCATACGGGACTCCATGCCAATGGAGGAGGCCAACCTAGCGAACAGCTTCCCGCCTGGCTTAAGCACGCGCCAGAGCTCATCAACCATTTGATCAAAATGCTCCTCATTGTCGGCAAAATGCAAAACCGCGCTGCTAATAATAAAATCAAAGCTGGCATCGGCGAAGCTCATCTGCTCTACCGCCTCCACGCGTGCCTGCTCTTTCGTCCATTTAGGAGCTATCAAGTCCGCTAACCGCTGCAATTCTTGAATAGCCGTTTCTGATCGATCGATTGCAAATACATCATAGCCGCTGCGGAGCAAATACGTCAGGTTTCTCCCTGAGCCACAGCCTGCATCAAGAATGCGCATATCCTTTGTCAGTGATCCCTTCAGCAGCTGATCAAATAAATAAATATCGATGCCGCCAAATTGCTCCTTCAATTCCATCTCCATCATTTGCTCCTCCTTCTATGATGTTTACTTTACTTTGTACACATAAACCTTCGTCCGATACATATCGCGGCAAATAAGAGTACGCTCAGGCTCCCAGTTCGGCAGCGCAAAACATACGCTTATAACATGTGCACCCGGCTTTAATTGCTCGTGAAAAATGGGGCTTAAACGCCGCATCGCACCCGGATAGAGGTAACACACAACCATATCCACATCCCGGTACGAATATGTGTACAAGTCGCCCTTTTTGAACGATACATTCGTCCGATTTTCGAGTTTCGCAGCCATAAAAGATATCCACATGGGGATAACTGAATTTTCGATTCCAATGATCCGCAGGTTTCTGCTGGTTCTCCCCGCTTGAAGCGCGAGCGTACCCCAGCCAGAGCCCGCCTCCACCATAACGCCGCGGCTTTGCAGCCGTCTGATCTCATCAACTACAACCCGCCGCAACGGCGCTGAGGAAGGCATAGGCGAAATGCCGTTCCGCCAGCTTACATACACGATGGACAGCAAAGCAATCAGCACGATAGCTGCCACGACCATCAAAACATTCTGATAGATGAAGCTTTCCACGATGATCTCCCTATCTTGTTTCATGGAGGATTCCGATTTATTTCCCTAAGTGTGAATCCGCTCTTTTAGTTACGACTTATTCCCTCTGCGAACCTTCA
Source organism: Paenibacillus sp. 01T47 (assembly GCF_056398245.1). NCBI lineage: Bacteria > Bacillati > Bacillota > Bacilli > Caryophanales > Paenibacillaceae > Paenibacillus > Paenibacillus sp. 01T47. The sequence goes on along the minus strand of NZ_JBFTPA010000007.1, from coordinate 252,871 downwards.
GCTGCTTGCCCTTCACTGTCGTATTTCGCATTACCTCCAGCACTAGCGAGCCTTTGCCATTCAAAATTTCAACATCGGTAACATTATCCAAAATCGTAATAATACCAATATCTTCTGCGGACACGCCTTCTATTTTGGCAATGGTTCCGACAAAATCGACTGCTCTAAGCTTCTTTTTCTTGCCGCCGTTAAAGTTAAGCTTCATAATCTGCTTGTTCAGCTGCTCGCGCTTGTCTTTTTTGAGAACGGGACCGATATTGAGCTTCTGTTCAAAATCTTCTCTGCGAAGGTCAACCGCTTCTTCTGATGGCGCCTTCGCTTTGTTAATGCTAAATCCGATGTAGCCCTCTATCTCAGCTAGGCGCCTTGCATCCTTAGATGCTGCGAAGGTGATCGCTTTACCCGTTTTGCCAGCCCGTCCCGTTCTGCCCGTACGATGAACATAACTTTCCTTCTCCAGCGGAATATCGAAGTTGATGACATGCGTAATATTCGTAATATCAATGCCTCGTGCTGCTACATCCGTTGCAACCAAATAACGGAATTGCCCTCTGCGGAACGCATTCATTACTTCAAAACGCTCATCCTGCTCCATGCCGCCATGGATGCGGTCGCACGGATATTCGAGCTCCGCCATTTGTCTGAACACTTGATCCACGTTCTCCTGTGTCCGGCAAAAAATAATACAGCTGTCCGGATTTTCGACGATCATCACGTCTTGGAGCAGCTTAAACTTGTCTGCTTCCTTCACCTCAATAACCGAGTGCTCAATCGTAGCAGTCGTAAGTCCCTCTGCCTTGATCTCTACTTGTACAGGAGTGTTCATATATCTATGCGCTAGCTTAGCTACATCCTCAGGGAACGTTGCAGAGAACAGCATTGTCACTCGATCCGTAGGCAGCTGCTGAATAATAGCTTGTACCTGCTCGATAAAGCCCATGTTCAGCATTTCGTCCGCTTCGTCGATGACTAAATATTTGATTCGTTCGATGGGAAGTGTTCCACGCTCAATATGATCATGTACGCGTCCAGGCGTCCCTACGACCATATGCGTTCTTTGCTTAAGCTCGGCTCTTTGGATATGGAAAGGCGCTTTACCGTAGACAGCCATCGATTTGATCCGCTTGAAGCGGCCGATATTGGTAATGTCCTCGTTGACTTGCAGTGCCAGCTCCCTCGTTGGTGTCAGCACAAGCACCTGAGGTTTGTTTTCGTTCCAATCAACCAGCTCGCATAACGGAATACCGTAGGCTGCTGTCTTACCGCTGCCCGTTTGTGATTTAACGACCAAATCCTTTTGCTCAAGCGCAACCGGAATAACCTCGCGCTGCACCTCCGTTGGCGTTTCGTAGGACAGGCTCTCCAACGCTCGATCGATTTCTTGGCTTAACGCATAATCCGCAAACTTTATTTCACTCATCTATAGACCTCTTCCGCACTTTAGTAGTTAAATCTTTCGTAACCTTAAGAATAGCATAATAACGGCCCATTTGATTCATAAACCTTTGTACAGCCCAGCTTTCAAAATTTATTTGTTAGATCAACCGCTAAATCGGGTTATAACGTATAAGAGCTTGCTTCGCTCTAAGCAAGGCAGTACTACAAAAAGTGAGTACTAGTTCACTTTAGATTGGGTCATTATAATAAAGCCAGATCAACTAGAAAGGCTTGTGAGTGCTATGCTTCGATTAAATGTTGCGCGTGTTGGATTTCTAATGGGCGTTTCACTTCTGCTTGCTTCCATCATCTATTTCTTCGCGGCGAACTGGGGCGGCCTAGTCCGCGCCGATAAAATTCTCACGTCTGCCGGCATCATGGTGTTATTCTATGGCGCTGCTTTCGTCTTTTCCAAAATGAAAATAATGCTTGGGCATCACTATTTTTTGTCTGTTACTTTTCTAGTCGGCGGCTGTGTCGCGTTTGGCGTGGCGGTTGCCCTTCTAAATCAAATATATAATTCACATGCGGACACCTATGAGCTGTTTCTCGTTTGGTCCATTCCTGCCCTGCTGCTCGCGTTCATTACCCGCTTTAATCCTTTTTATATCCTTGCCTATTTACTCGTTCATCTAACCCTGTGGCAATACTTTTTCCCAAGCGCGTATTCTATCGTCCATAGCGACCAAGAAATTTTGCTGATTGGCTGGTTATTTGCGCTTATCAATCTTATTCTATTCGCATTAATAGAAGCCAAACGTCTCACATCAGCGCCGCTTAAATATATTAGCTTTATTACCTTTCATATTTCTTTGCTCGTCTTGACAAGTTCCGATCTATACGAACATTATGGCGCATGGATGAACGTCGCAAGCGCTGCGGCAATCGCGTTCGGATTTTATTATTTCACCCAAGTGCGTCTGGACAAAATCATGCTAACCCTTAACGCGCTGGCTGCTTCCGCTTTCGCTGTATTTAAATATTTCGAGCTGATGTCCGAGCATTATTCCACCTTGTTTTTTATATTCGGACTCCTCTTTGTCGCTTTATTACTCACAGCCAACGTCTTTTTCTTCCGTTACTTAAACAAGCTCGGCAAGCATCAGTCAAGCTCTAATGAACGAGATGACCAAGCATCCCATCCATCAGAAGAACATAAGAGCACTCTTGTTGGCAAAATCGCATTCACAATCGTTACCGTAATCGGTGTTTTGATTGGCAGTATCTCCTTAGTAGGCTTAGTACTATTAGCCGCTGGTGAAATCCCGCCCGAAAATATTTTATTTGTAGTGTCACTGCTGTTTATTATTCCAACACTGCTGCTGACTCGCTTAAATACGGCTGTACGCTACACCGTGCTTACGATTGGATATATAGCTGGACTTATCTCTACCGCTTGGATTGATACTTCAGCCTTATCTATTTTTTTCATAGCGGTACTACTTGTCGGATGGTTCAAATGGCAAGGAAGGGTACCGCATTTCTTTATCTATACCTTACTGAATATAAATGTCGCTATTCTTCTGTTTCAGTTATTTGGATCTGTTCATAATGCGGCTTCCTTCATCGTGTTCATTGTGACGTCGCTCAATGCAGTCATTTATGCTAGTCACCATCTTCTTAGGGAAGGCCCCTTCAAGATTCATGTAAGAGAATGCGGTTGGTTCTTTACTCTGCTCCTTCTATTTTGGCTAACCTTTATGGATAACATTTTCCCTTACTCATATGAGCTATTTAATATATTGAATTTCATTGTAGTTACGATCGCAGCCTTTCTATTTGTTAGGCGCAGCCAAGCCCTTGAAGCAGCCATAAGCTTCGTATTCTGGTTCATTTTCCTTGCGTTCAAATATTACGACTTGTTCTGGACGTTATTGCACAAGTCGATTACACTCGCTCTGCTTGGCGTGATTATCATAGCAGCTACTTATATTTACGCCTACAGAACACGCGCAGCAGTGTCTGAACAAGCGGACTCATTCAGCCGATTGCTGCGTAGAAGCCCCGCTCTCATTGCTATCGTTGTAGTGCTGCAGCTCGGTTATGTCGGTTACCATGCCGCAGTAAGCGAAATATTGCTCTCGAGCGGCACTCCGATTAAGCTGGCCATCGTGCCGCTTGATCCACGATCCATTTTGCAAGGCGATTATGTAGCGCTCCAATACAATATTTCGGCACCACCAGATCACATCGCTCAGGAACTGGAAAGGCGTCCAAGCAACAGCCGAATTAAGGTCGTGCTTCAACAAGGTGCGGGCGGCGTATACAACTTGGATCGTTTATATAAAAAAGGCGAGCCTTTAGCTGACAAGGAAATCATTATTAACGGTTCCACTAGCGGCTGGAGAAACATCCAGTACGGCATAGAATCTTATTTTGTACCCGAAGGCACTGGGCTGGAAACGGAGCAAAATGCCCGCTTCGCGTATGTAATGGTTGGAACAAAAGGCGACGCTATACTAGAGAAATTAACGAAAGAATAGTGCTGTATAATTGATCGCCACTAAACAAAAAAAGAAGCAGGACCTATACAGCGCAACAGCTGTGAAGGTCCTGCTTCTTTCAAAATAGAAGGAAATATTTCATTTGCTTCTACTTAGCTTATATGTGCCCAACAACGCTGCTTCCGTTTGCTGAGGACGTTGATGGCTTTTTTGCATATTCTTTCGATTATCCGTGCATCAATTTGTTCAATTCCGTAAATTCCTCTAAATAACCGTTTCTCTCCAGCTCCATCAATGCCTTCCGAATGCTGACCTCATCCTCGCCAGATTGATCTGATAGTGCTAAGAGCTCAGGCAATGTAATGTTTTTATGCTCCTTGCAATACGTGAGCAGCCCTTTGGCTGCCCAAGATAAGCGATCATCCTGGAATTCACCGATCATTTTACGGAACAATTTATGTGGGATTAGCTGCTCGTCAACTAAGGCTTGCATCGCTTTTATTGCAAGTTTTGTCGTCATACGGCCTTTTTTGGCAACCTCGTCTAAGGTGAGCGATGCGGAATCCGCCGTGCTTGAGCTGAGTACGATATAAATCATTTGCGAATAAATATCCAAGCTTTGGTTATAAAAGATTTCGGTGGAAACTGTGAAGTTTCTAACGTTTCCCGGTGTAATTTCTGTTGTCATGTTCTTTCTCTCCCTTCCGAATGGTCTATACCATAATAAAGGTTCGGATACGGGGTTTCAAATGGGGCCTCATTAGAAAAAGTTAATCGCAGCCGCTTAACCGCGAAGAAGCATAATTTTCATCCGGGCAAGGTCATCTTTCTTCTTCTCTTTCCGGATTGTAGCGGTATTTTTCCAAATCAATTCGCCCGTCCTCGCTCGCTGCAACACCTTCCTCTTTTAAATAAAAGATCTGCATGTAACGAGCTTCCTCCTCTTGAATCGATATCTCCCCTTTTGCATTAACAACTCTGTGCCAGGGAAGATTATAAATGCCGCTCATCGAATGCAGAACTCGGACAACCTGCCTTGCCCCCCTGCGATTGCCAGCCAGTTCTGCTACTTGACCATACGTCATTACGGTGCCTTCCGGAATCGCCTTAATGATGGATACAACTCTTTGCGTATAGGGCTGCATATTAGAACTCCTTTATGTATGTTTTTAATCATTGTTTTTTATTATCATAACTGAATTGCGCTTCATGTCAGCAATATTCCAAATCTTTTTACCGAAAGCAATAAATTTCTTTTTAACTTTTGGTGAAAACGATGTAGAATAGAAACAAAGGGTTTAATCCGATTACGTCATACGCGCATTCACATCCTTCTGCCTCATGCAGAAATAAGACTGTTACGTACACATAAACATTTTTCGATTAACTATGTGAAAAGTGTAACAAACTTTCAGGATGCATTTTTAACTTTAGCGGCTGACACAATTGAGACTACAACTTACTTTCAAATTTACGTAAAGGAGGACATTCTATTATGTCACAACCATCTGCTGGACAAGAGGTTGCAGCTAGCCTCGTCGAAGAAAAACAAACGTTGGATGTACTTGATCAATTGATGAAGCCGGAGGTTCAAGAGTCTCTAACTGTACTCGTGGACAGCCTGCCGAAATTAGCTGAAATGGTTACTCTAATGACCAAAGCTTATGATTTTGCACAAAACATCGCTACAGACAAAGTGTTGATCAACGATTTCGCTCAAGGTATCGGTGAATTCGTTAAACCGGTTCAAGAGAAAGCAAAAGGTATCGCAACAGCAGCTATTGAAGCTGGCGAGCGCTCGCAAGAAGCGGCTAACTCTTCTGTTGGCCTATTCGCTATGTTGAAAATGCTTAAAGATCCGGAAGTTCAAAAAACGCTTCGTTTCGCGCAAGCTTTCCTAAGTGTTTTGTCTGAACGCAAAAACGATAAAGTATAATACACCGAATACGTATAGAACGAACGGAGGATGAACATGTCGAAGCAAATACTAATTCTTGGTGGCGGTTATGGCGGTCTTCTTACTGCTCTAACAGCACGACAACACTTGACTGCAGCAGAAGCTAGCATCACAATCGTAAACCGTTTTCCAACTCACCAAATCATTACTGAGCTGCACAGACTTGCTGGGGACACAATTGCTGAGCAAGCAGTTGCTCTACCGCTTAGCAAGCTTCTAGGCGACAAACAAGTTAACATCATCGTTGACTCGGTTAAAGAAATTAAACCTAACGAGAAGCAAGTGGTTCTTGAAAGCGGACAAGTGCAAAAGTACGACACTCTTGTTGTAGCACTTGGAAGTGAAACGAACTACTTCGGCATTCCAGGATTGGAAGAGAACAGTCTTGTTCTTAAATCCGTTGCTGATGCTAACAAAATCCGCAAGCATGTTGAAGATCGTCTTGACGCTTACAAAAAATCAGGCAACAAAGCTGACGCAACAATCGTTGTTGGCGGCGGCGGCTTGACTGGCGTTGAGCTTGTTGGCGAATTCGCTGACAGACTTCCTGAGATTTGCCGCAGCAAAGGCATCGACTTTAATGATATTTCGCTGTATTGCGTAGAAGCCGGCCCTGCCGTTCTGCCAATCTTCCCGAAAGTATTGATCGATCGCGCTGTAACAAGCCTTGAGAAACGTGGCGTTAACTTCATCACTAGCGTAGCGATTACAGAAGCGACAAAAAGCTCCGTATCGCTTAAAGACGGTCGTACGATTGAATCCAGCACAATCATTTGGACTGGCGGCGTTAAAGGTAATCCAGTTGTCGGCAGCAGCGGTCTTGCAGAAGACCGTGGTCGTTCACTTGTTACACCAACGCTTCAATCAACTTCACACGCTGATGTATTCCTTGCTGGCGACTGCGCAGTTGTATTCCCAGAAGGCAGCGAACGTCCTTACCCTCCAACAGCTCAGCTTGCTTGGCAAATGGGCGAAACGGTAGGCTACAACCTAGCGGTTCAAATCAAAGGCGGCGTTATGGATAAGTTTGTACCTGTATTCTCCGGAACACTGGGCAGCCTTGGCCGTAAAGATGGCGTGGGCACAATCGGCGGCAACGCGACTCAGCTTAAGGGCTTGCCTGCTTCCCTTATGAAGGAAGCAAGTAACGTTCGTTACCTGTCGCATATTCACGGTTTGTTCGCACTAGCTTACTAATATACACAAACAAGAAGAAGGAGGGCAGCAGCCCTCCTTCTTTTTGTTATATCCATCAGCTAACCTTACTTCTGCAATGCCTGCCATTCTTTAAATTGCTTCTGATATTCAGCGACGACCTTATCAAGACCAGCAGCCTTTAAGCTTTGAAGAGCTGCCGGGAAGTATTTATCGTAGGATACCACGCCCATTTTAATTGGAATGATCTTCGATTTCACTTCGGATAGCACATTCGCATATTCAACAGCAATCGGCTCCGTATTTAGGCGGAAACCAAGAACAGGTGAGAATTCAACTGGATTCGAAGGCTCTGTCGTTTGCATTTTCAAATAATCTTCCGGCGTTTTCACATCAAACAACATGTAGTTAATGTTGCCGATCATCCACGAATCAAAATAATACGATTCATCATTCGCGTCACGAATAAATTCTGCCGTACGCTCGCCTACCGCTTTGTAGTGCGTGCCTTCTTCCCCATATAGGAACAGGTTATGGTTATCCTTATTGCTGTACAGCCAGTTCAAGAACATAATAGCTGCTTCTGGGTGCTTCGATGTAATTGGAACTGCATTTGTATTTCCGAATGCCAAGTATTGAAGCAGCGGTTTCTCGGCAGACAAATAGTTTTCTCCTATTTTTGCTTCTGGATTATTTCTTGCAATTGCGATCGAAGAGTACAAAGCGCCATTCGTGCTGTAAATAAAATCGCCCAGTGTCATGGCTTTGTCGCGCTCTTCCTTCTTATACGTCAAAATATCAGGGTTAATCAGCTTTTTCTCATACAGCTGGCGGAAAAACTCTGCATCCTTTTTGAATTCTTCACTCTCGAGCCACGAGCTTATATTGCCCGCTTGATCGACCTTAATGATTTGTTCGCGGTAATCTACAAAAAACGGCCATGAATCGTACGTACGGTGTAAAAATACTGGTGTAACATCCGTTTCCGTTTGAATATATAATTTCTTGTCGGAAGCTTGCTGCATCTTCTCAGCCGTTGCGATAAGCTCGTCCGACGTTTTCGGGAAAGGCATGCCTGCTTTATCGAGCAAATCTTGGCGGAAGCCAAGCGTGCCCATCTCACCGCTGCCTGAGGTCTCATAGCGCCATACAGCCGGAACGGAATAGATTTTACCATCGATCTTTGCGGCATCCCATGCGTAGTCAGGAATGATTTTTTTCAGCTCTGGACCATACTTGTCAATGAGCTCATCCAGCGGCTGAAGCGCGCCTCGCCCAACATAGGAGCCAGTCGGCACGGAGCTGTTCTCCATAACATGCAGCATGTCAAACTCGTCACCTGTGCTTAGCATTAGGTTGGTTTTCTGATCCCAAGCATCCCAAGGGATAAAATTTATTTCCAGCTTAACGTTAACACCGTCAGCCTTCAGCTTTTCATTTACTTTTTGGACAACCTCATCGGTATGAGGTTTGGCTGTACCCGGAATCACGTATTTCAGCGGCAATACTGCAGCGTTATCCCCATCGTTTCCACTGGCGTTGCCATTCGAACCCGCTTTGTCTCCCGCATTACTGCAAGCCATCATAAGAACGAGCATCATAACAATAACCAAGCTTGCCGGAACAAAGCGCATCTTCCTGTTGTTCATCTTGATTAACCCCTCTCTGAATCTTTAATTATATATGGCCCTAAGGCGACATATCTATCCTTTGACTGCTCCAACGATAAGACCCTTGATAATAAAGCGCTGCAGGAACGGGTAAAGCAGTACGATAGGACCAATGGTTATGATAGCTACCGCCATTTTGAATGACTCGGTTGGAATCGTTATGTTGGAAGTGACCAAGCCCTGCATCTGGTTCACCATATTGATCTCGGATTGCAGCTTATACAATAAATATTGCAAAGGGTACAAGCTTTCTTTGTCGACCAGCATGATCGCGTTGAACCAATTGTTCCAATAACCTAATCCGTAAAATAGTGCTACCGTAGCGAGAACGGGCAACGATAATGGAAATACGATGCGAAACGCGATATAAGCATCGCTAGCTCCGTCAATTCTTGCGCTCTCTAGTAGAGCTTCAGGCAGCTCCTGCATGAAATTGCGAACGAGAAACAAATTAAAGGGACTGAATATTAGCGTCGGTACGATAAGGGCAAGCAGATTGTTTTTGAATCCTAAAAGGTCATTCATCATGTACCAAGGCACAAGGCCTGCGTTAAAGAGCATCGTGATGAAGAAAAACAACGCAATTGGATTGCGGTAACGAACCTGTCGATTGGCAAGCATATAACCGGCCATTCCTGTGATGACGACTGCCGCTAAAGTACCAATAACCGTTACGCCGATGGAAACCCCATAGCTTTGTAGCAGCTGATCATTACTGCCGAATACCGATTTGTAGGCTTCTAGTGAAAAGTGATCCGGTATAAAGCTGTAGCCTTTTCTTAGGATAGACTCCTCATCCGAGAAAGACACGATGAGAACGAGCAGGATGGGAAGCGTACAAAGCAGTGCGAACAACAATACAAAAATCGTATTAACGATTTGAAATACATCTATTTTTTTCAAGCACATTCCCTCCTTTCCTTAGAACATCGCGCTATCTTTATTGAATTTCTTCACAATCCAGTTGGCAGATAGAACAAGCACAAATCCAACGACGGATTGATACAATCCAATAGCCATGGCGATCGCAGGATTGCCCGATGTACGAAGCGTTCGGAACGTATACGTATCGATAACATCCGTTGTCGAATAAAGCATCCCATTGTCGCCGATAATGGCGTAGATCATTCCGAAATCGGAGTAAAAGATTTTGCCGATCGCAAGCAGCGTTAGAATTGATACCGTCGGCATCAACATTGGAATCGTAATGGATTTAATTTGCTGCCAGCGATTGGCTCCGTCGATTTTTGCAGCCTCATACAAGGAGTCATCAATTGCAGTAATCGCTGCTAAATAGATGACCGCGGACATGCCTGTCTCTTTCCAGATGCTGAGCCCGACCAAAATCCATGTCCATGGCTTAGGATCGGAATACCAATTGTGCGGATCAAAACCAAACGTCTCCAGCATGTTATTGATAAGGCCATGCTCGGTTGCAAACAAGCTGTAGACGATGTAGCTGACGATAATCCACGATAAGAAATGCGGGAACAACAGCGTCGACTGCGATACTCGCTTAAATACGCGTGAGCGAATTTCATTCAGTAGAATAGAGAATGCCAGCGCGACAATCGTCCCAAATAAAATAGATAAAAAGTTCAGCTTAATCGTGTTCCAAGTGACCATCGCAGCAGCCGTTGAGTTGAAGAAAAACTCGAAGTTTTTCCATCCTACCCAATCGCTCTCGAAGATGCCCTTTGTATAATTAAACTTTTGAAAAGCGATAACCATATAAGGCAGCGTCATATAACCGTATACGAATGTGTAAAGCATCGCCGGCAAGACGAGCAAATATGAAACCTTGTTCCGCTTAATGTCGGTAAAAAAAGTGTATCGCTTTTGCCGTTGACCTTTAGCCTTGCTCACAGCAGCATCTCCCTTCATGATGATTTGTTTGTTTTCGGTGATTTCAGTATGCGCCGCGGCAAGTGTCGCTGAATAGTTAAAATCTTGATAAACCCTTTAAAATCAAGGCTTTTTGGGACTATAAAAATCAGTTAAACCTTCAATTTTTGCAAATACAGCGAAAGAACGTTGCATTAAAGAAGGATGTATTTTAAAGTTTTCTAAATAAAAGATGTAAGCGATTCATTTATTAACGGAGTAAGGAGACAGGCCCGATGAAATGGAAGCAATTATTTAATTATTCCGTTTACCGCAAGATGTTGATTTATTACATCCTACTCGTCGCACTCGCTGTTCTAGCTGTCAGCAGCACCTTATACTTTTTCTTTGCTTCCAAAACGGAAGAGACGATCAGCAAAAACGTCATTTCCATGCTGCAGCAAACGAGCTATACCTCCAGCATCGTTCATGAGCAAATTGAAACGATAGGCAACCATTTGTTAAGCAATAATCGCATTATCACCGTACTGATGAATAAAGAGCATGATTATGTACAGGATCGTGACGCGATGGATATTCTTCTGGATATCCAGTCCACTTATCCGTTCATTAAATACATTGGCATTTATAACGATCATACGAAGCGGTATTTGAACACGGCGGGGACAACCTATGTGTTAAATGATTTGGAGAAGGAGCGAATTACGGATATCGATCACTTGCAGTATATGGAGCTGTTCGCAAACCAGCTGCGTATGCCAAACGCCCCAAGCACAAGCAAGCCGGAGCATGTACTCACTGCGATTTTGCGTCCAAACTATGCGCTTACTTCTGCATACAAAGGAGCTATCACCATCCATGTGGATGAGCAGTATATATTGAATACGATCAAAGCGATTAGCAGTGCTAATGATGATGTATTTGTCATGAATGCAGACGGGCTTGTATTATCCCATACCGATGCGAACCAATTCATGCAAAGCTTCGCATCGATGTCCCATATCGAACGCATTCTGAATTCGTCCATGAATGCCGGACATTTCAAGGCTAAAGTGAACGGATCGAAACAGCTGGTCACCTTTGTGAAATCAAACCAGCTTAATTGGTATTTTGTCAGTGTTAAGCCTTACCGACTGCTTATTTCGGATATTTCCGTATTGCGAACCTTTACCGGCTTGATTGCTATGGTCATTATTGCGCTTGGTGCATTAACGGCTTTCTTTGCCACAAATAAGCTCTATAATCCGCTTGGCCGTCTAATTAAGAAAGTGCATGAAGTCACGGGCAACAAAAAACCGCTCACTGAGCAAAATCAAAATGAATTTGCACTGCTCTCAGAGGCCTTCTCCAACGTCATTGATCAAGCGAATATGGTTGAATTGGAGCAGAAGCAGTCGCTGCCGGTGCTAAAGAAAACCTATCTTCAACATTTATTGCATGGAACGCTGCATGACTTATCGGCGACACATATGATCCAATCCGCGATTAATGAGCATTTTACCAGCTCGAATTATGTCGTTATCGTCGCGCAAATTGATCGGTTTACGGAGTTTGCACAGCATAACAATCAGACGAAACAGGGACTTTTCCGCTTCTCTGTCAGCAATATTACGAATGAGCTGCTTCAGAAACACGCGAAAAACGAGACGATCGTTGTCGATGAGCAAACTCTGGCCATTTTATTGTTTCTGGATTCGCCATCCGTGCCCGAGCATATCTTGTTAACCCTTGGCGAAATTCAAGAAGTCATCTACAGCTATTTCAAATTTACGGTTACATTCAGCCTAGGCGAAACGGTTAATGACAAATATGAAATTGATCGTTCCTTTGAATCGGCGCAGGAATACGCCAAGTATCGTTTCTTCTACGGACATCAGGCTATTATTCATGAAGCTATGGTTGTTAAGGTCATGCAGCAAGCAAGTGTGTACCCTGCAGCAGCTGAGAAGAAGCTATGCGAGGAGCTTCGTTTAAACCATAATGACAAGGTCAATCAAGCACTTGATCAATTTATGAAGCAGCTGGGTGAGATGAGCTATTATCAGGCCATCTCCAGCGCAAATCAGCTTTTGAACGCCCTTTTGCGTGATTTTGACGGCGCGTTGCCCATTATGCAGGAATATTCCAAAGAATACTACGATACGGTTAACCAATTGCAGAAGCAGGAAACGCTTCAAGAGGTTCACTCGCTGCTTCGTCATTTCTGTACCCTTATCGGCCTCATGATGGACAAGAAGCAAACGACCAAAACAGATACGTTGATTGAATCGGTTTGCGCTTATTTGCAGAAACATTATCACGAGTCTGATCTGGGCATTGAAACGATAGCGGAGACCGTACAGTTATCTCCCGGCTACCTCGGCAAGCTGTTCCGCAGCCATACGCAGCTGTCGTTTAATGATTATTTAAAGAAGATTCGGCTGGAGGAAGCTACGCGGCTTCTTACGACAACAAATGATTCCATTGCGGTCATCAGCGAGAGTGTCGGCGTGCTGAACACAACCTATTTCTTCACTCTGTTCAAAAAAACATACGGTATTTCCCCCGCCCAGTACCGCGAACAACATACAAAATAAACACAAAAAGGGCTGTTTGCACGAGAAGGGTACACCCTTCCTGCAAACAGCCCTTTGGTTATCGATGATATTAGCGTTTAAGTACTTCACGAATTTCAGAAAAATAAGACTCTACCGCTTCTAAATGGTTGCCAAGTATTCGACTGAATACCTCAGAATCATAGGTTTTTCCCACATAATAGGAGGATCGGAATCTTAGCTCGCCATCCTCATCATCCAGCTCGAAGCTGCCACTTAGCAGGTCCATGTTCTCGTTCAATAATAACAAGGCAAGCTCCTGGCGCTGATGCTCAGGGACGAGCTCCGGATAGACGGAATAAACCGCGCAATAATCCTGAACCTCCTCGATCCGAATGAGACCAACCCAACTTTCGCCTCTACTAGTAAATATAAGCTTGTACAGTTGATCGTCTATAACCTCATATTTCAGTTCATTGTCCGTTAGAAATGATGTGATATGCTCATTCAAAGCCCCATTTGCAATAGATGGCTCTTCAGGTACTGAAATTCCTTGATCCATTTCTGCAGCCCAAGCCGTCCTGAATCCCATCTTTAAGACGCCTTCATCCTTCAATGCTTCAGGCAAAACGACGCTTTGCTTTAATTCCAGCGCAAGCCAGCACTCGGTATGATCTAAGCTGAGCGGCTTGCTCGTTGGCTCCGCACTAGAGCGCACACTATCAAATATAGCTTCTGCATCGAATCCATGCTGAGCAGCCAGCTTCGTCAAGCTTGACCTTAGCGCGACATGAACTTCTACAGGTTGATTCTCATCCATAACCGCGCTGCTTCCTGTCCTCATGCTGGCGAACAAGTTAAACCACTCGTTCTCCATAATATCTTGATACGTTTGGCCGCTAACCTCGATCATCATCTGACAAGAAAGCGACTCCTCGAAGCTTTGAAAATTAATTTTATGCAAGACAGCAGGCACAAACTCTCCCGTCAGCGTATGGAAATTTATCGGCAGCTCTGTAGTAATGCTTGTATCTCCCGTATACTTATGTTGTTTGGACATGACTACGATCACTCCTAGCAAATGTTAACCTATTTCGTGCCCTGCCAATTCCCCTGAAATGGACCCCGCTCCACTCGCATCCTGCTCATATTGCAGCTTTCCAAGCCGCTTGGACTTCTCTACCGCTACATTCACGATGCCTGCTTCCACTTCAAATGACTTCGTTTGCGTAACTTCCAATGCAATTTCCCAGCCCTTGGACTTATTATCTTTATCCCACTTTTTGCTGAACCCGATACTCAGATCAAGAGAGCTTGCGAGCGCTATTTTGTTGCCTTCATCAATCGCACTCGCACTTGAATCACCCGTTAACCAACCTCGAATTGTATCATTGACAGTTTCATCGCCTTTGATTTTTTCGGCAAGGCTTTTGCCAGCTGCTTCAAATTGCGGAACCACAAATAACAAATCCGTCCCGGTATCTAGAGCTGATCCTATACCCTTCGCCGCCATATCCTTATCCTTTTTCACTTTGCTAGTGATGAGGCCAACGAGATTTTTCGCTGAGCCTGCTACCGGTGTCGCTACTTTTGATGCAATCTTGACCCATTCGCCCGCATCTTCACCGAATTGGAATGGAATAGAGCCGCTAGCTGTAATTTCGAGCGATCTCAAATTATTATTGATGACGGAACCTGCGGCTTCGAGTCCAAAGGCGATGTCGTTGCCGCCCAGCTTCACCTTCGCTTCGGCAGAGGCTTCCATAACATGCACATTCATACCTCTGCGGAGGGTTGCTGCCTTTTCCTTCAGCTTCGTTAGATCCGTTGCTCCGCCAAATCCGTTAGGCGATTGTTTCTCAAGAGCTTCTTTGTCAAAGCGGCCTAAGAACTTGTAGCCAAGGGCTGCTCCCATCTCGGCTACCCCGGCATTCGCTTCAGCCTCTCCCTTAAAGGTCAAGCCAATATCAACATGATTGCCTGCTTTTTGCAGCTCTTTTTCCTCGATCATAGCTGCCCATATTTCTGCTTCTTCGACCTCGGCCATACCGGACTTACCTCCCATACCCCAGAGATAATCCGCTGCCCTATCGGAAATGTTTCTTATTTGCCTGTACATACCGTACGAGGTTAAATTCATGACACCGGCTGAATCCGTTCCTATACTCTCTAGGAAGAAGCCCGCACGGAAATTGGCGTCGAAGCCAAACGACTGGAAGCCTGCTCCGAAAGTAATTTCAGCGGCCATCGTTAATTCTTTATCTTCTCTGCCTACCGAGCCTGCCAGTCCGAACAGAACATAGACGCCGCTAGCATGAACGGGTATTTTCAAATCAAAGCTGAACGAGCTGGAGTCGCCAATATTCGGCGCGGCAAGATCAAGCACCTTGCCTATGACGAAGAGCCCTTTGTTTAGCGTAGGAGCCTCTACTGTTTTTTTAATGGCTTTGCCGGCTATATCATCCGCCGTAACCTGCTCCTTCGTTTTCTCAGCAAGTGCCGTAAGCTGCGCAGCATCCGGCTTCGAGCCTGGCACCTTTTTATCGCCTTTCGTAATGCTTCGAACGGCGTTTACCGCTTCGGTTTGTTTACTCTTCAGCAGTACAATCGCTTTCTTCTCGGCACCAGCTAAAGCCGCTTCATTTACTTTTACACCCGTAGCGTTTGTACGTGCTACGCCATATGCTGAGGTTTGTGCTGCTTCTTTCAGCAGCTTCTTAATATCCCCTTCAGGCAGCACTCTTTTCGTGATATTGACTGCCTCAGTGGTCATAGCTGCATCGACAGAGCCCTTGGAGGTCGCATGTGCTTCCTTCTTTGCCATCATACCGGTAAACTTCTTATCGAGCTGCGTTTTGCCCGATGTTAGTGCATTCGTGTCCAATTGATTGTCAATATCCGTTCTCGACTGCTCTCGCGCAGCATCTTTCATCTTCTGACGAAAAGCATTAAGTTCTTTGGATCTTCGCCAAGCGCCTCGTCCTACGCCGAGCTTCATAACGACAGCTTCCTTGATGGGTTCATACAGCTTATTCGTATAAACCGTATTAATAACAGCTGGCTGAACAAGCGTACTATCCATTTGATGCCGATTTTCCACTTCTGCCTTACCCAAATCGCCAACGTCTACACTGCTATCGAGAAATGCTGCACTTTGCTTAACCTTGTCCACAGCATCCTTTTTAATCTGTGCAAGAGATACATTAGACAACCGTTCAGCTTCAGCAGTTGCCTCCCTCGTCGCCTGTGCGTTCGCAGCTAACACTTGTTTAGCTAAAGGAATCTCAGGCCTTGCCTCCGTCTTGTTATAGCCTTCAATGAACTTATTCGCCAGCAGGCTCTTTTGGCTCGATGGAAGCTTGCTCACGACAGTATCGCTCGCATATTTCTTTAACGTATCGGATACGATGCCTTTTGCAGCTACATGTTCTGCAGCATAAAGCTTTTCATCTGCCTTCTCATGGGCCTCTGCTACACCGTTCTGATCGATATTCGCTTCTACCGCCGTCTTGGCTTTAGCCTGCAGACTGGCTCTTAGCGATGCTGTTTGTTTATCACTATTTAAGAACGTATGTATATGCTGACTCGTTTGCTGAATAAGCCCATCAAAGAGCTGCTGTGGTTTGACAGTGACCTGCGCATCACGATCTGCTTTGAGCTCATCCTTTCGCACATCTTTAGGTGACTTCTGAGGGGCAGTCGCAGCTCCGCCTACTTGTGCACTCGTAGACTGATTGCCTGCCGTCTGCTGCAATTGCAGGAGCTGCCCAGGATTCACAGCCGGTGATTGAGGTGATTGCTGTGGCTGCGCAGGCGCAGTGCTTTGCGCTGGAGGAGCTGGTTTTGGTTTAGCAACGGTTGGATTCGAGCTTCGTGAGAAAAAAGGCATGGACGGCCCACCTCTATATAGTCTTATATACTAAACGGATATGATGAAAATAAATGGAACATATTACTATTATACACTAGGGTTACTAGACTTAAAGAACTGTTTTACGTAAAAAAACACCACAAGGAATGATCAAACCTCCCTTAGTGGTGTTTTGTATTATTCGGTAATACTTTGAATTACTTAGTCATACATAACACAACTAAGTAATTCTCAATATTGCCATTTTTTCATTAGCTCCATGCTTCAATATCATCATCATCAATTTCTTCCTCTACAACCGGAGAAGCTTTTGGGTCAGGAATGGGAGCAGTAACAGCGGCGCTAACTTCAGCGATCGCTGCTGACAATTGTTCCTCCCCTGTTAATGGAGAATTGATTTCGCTGCCTTGCTGCAAGGCCGATGAGCCTTGCAATCGACTTCTCTCCATCGGAACAAAAGCTTGCAAATTCCGAACGCCGTTTACGGCGATCTCATTTTCAACCAAATATCGAAGAGAATCCATGAGATTCGATTGTGAATTCAACCAAAGCATAATTAAGGGATCCTCTGATTTCTTGGTTTTCAAGCTTATATTTTCACCGGGCAGTTTTGTTTTCTTCATACCTCTCACCTACCAGAATCCGTTAGATTATACCTCAACCTGATGAACAAGCTTATGCAGGCTGAACCGCTTTATTTTTTAATGCCTCATAGATTTTGCCGCGCACAAATGCATCAAGACCCATTGCATTCAGCTGCACTGCGTACTCAGCAGGAATATAAAGCAGCTGCATCTCTCTTTCCGTACACAGCTCTTTCAGCTGTCCGTAGAGTACTGAGCGCATAAGTATGCTTCCGCCGCCGTAAACGCAAATCAGATCGATTTCATTGCGTGCTTTGGTCAGCTGTTTTTTGACATGCTGCACGATTTGTCTAACCTGGCTCTCAAGCGGTCTTCTTAATGTCTTAAGCGCACGTGCATGGTATTTATGATTAGGATTTTTGATAACATCGCTGAAAAATTGACGCGGGCTGTCCGCCAAATGAATGAGTCGGTTAAACTCCTGCAGCGCTTCTTCAATCGCATAACCGGCGCCATGATGGCTGCCATGCACGAATTGACGCAGAAACTTATTACCCTCCGTAATCGGATATTCGGTAGAGCCGTCTCCGATATCCACATGAAGAATGCGTTTGTCTTTGAAATAACTGCCGTTGAATTTCTTATCTACTTCATAAGACTCAAGGAAATCTCCAAAGATTTCGCCCTCTCTCCAGCCGCCCGCTGTATCCTTCTGCAGCGTGAAAATAACCGGAGTGGCTTCTGGAACGACCTTCGCAAACGGGAACACGATTTTTACAGCTACGCGCTGCATGCCCAAATGAACCGTCACATGGTGCAAGCCAGACGTAAATCGTTTCTCAAACTTAGCGGAGGTCTCATCCGTGTGCTGCGTAACCGGAAGCGCCGTTGCCATATCTACTTCCACATCGATTTGTGCAGGTATTTTTTTCTCTTCCTCGTACGCCTTTTGAACAGCCATCGCCGCAATTTGGGCAAGCGTATTGATAACCGGCAAATCCATATCGCTCTTCAGATCGATTCCAATTTGCAGATTGTCCAGCACTTCTCCGCTCTCCAGTGCGAACTTCCCAACATAGTACATCCCTGGTCTTGCTGATGGCGAATCGATGGTTACAACCAGCTGATCCTGCAAGTTCTTAATAAAGCTCTCTGGTGTTTGCTCTTCGCTCCATGGAAGCTCGTCCACCGTACAATTTACATTAGGCTGCTGAACCAGCTTGCCGTCAATGATAAGATCATGCTCACTGTTTCCGTTATCGTTGCCTACAAAGAAATGATAGTTCATAATGGCTTTCCTCCTAGAAAAGGTTTTTGGAAACTTGTACAGCTTCCAAAGATTATGTTTTTTTGTTGCAACTGTCATGGTAATACTTTGCCATACAAAGTATTAGTTTACATCAAGCTATAGTCCCAATGCCCGTTAATCTTTTCTCATCTGTTTCTGTCGCAATATGTTTGTATCGATCGGTTCTTTAACGATGCTGTCGTTTCTGCCCTTTTTCGTCAAAAAAAGCTAACCCGCTTCAGGCGGATTAGCTGTGATGAAATGATCTATAGGATAATGAATTATGCTCTGATTTCGAGAAGCTCGTATTTAATAACGCCCATAGGAGCACTTACGTTAATGATGCTGCCTACCGTCTGACCAAGCAGTTCTTTGCCTAGTGGACTTTCGTAGGAAATTTTGTTCTCCGCAACATCTGCTTCCTCAGTACCTACGATTTTGTACTCGATCTTCTCGGAAAATTCGATATCGTTTAAAATGACGGTTAAACCGATGCTTACTTTTGATAGGTCTAAGGTCTTCGCTTCGATCACACGAGCCTTCTTCAGCATTTTATCTAAAATAAGAATTCTCGTTTCCATGAAGGACTGATCATTTTTGGCTGAGTGATATTCGCTGTTTTCCTTTAAGTCGCCATAACTGATCGCGAGTTTAATCCGTGCAGCCAATTCCTTGCGCTTCACATATTTTAGATCATCCAGCTCAGCTTGCAGCTGCTCTAAGCCTTCTTGCGTCAAAATTACTTCGTCTTTCGACATTTAAACAACTCCTATCTGCTATCTTGTTTTAATTTTACTCTATATCCCGAAAATAAGCGAAATTCCACGACCTTCTTTTTTATACCAATCGCTGTAATCATTTTGAAATATCAATAAATCCTTCACCAAATACGTCCCGCACATCATGAATCGTAATAAACGCATTTTTGTCGCATGCCTTCACAATTTTTTTCAACTGACTCAGTTCCTGCTTGCTAATGACGATATATAAAATTTCCTGCGGCGTTTTTGTATAGTGCCCGCGGCCATAAATAACGGTAACTCCTCTATCCATGACCACATTAACCTGCTCAGCAATTTTGCCTTGCTCCTTGGATATAATGGTGACTGCTTTTTTCGGATTAACCCCTTCAATGATGAAGTCCATCACCTTGGTACCGATGTATAACATGACAATGGTAAGCATCAGCGCCTCGGCACCGATAATGAAATAAGAGGAGAACGCGACGATTAAGTCAAAAAACAACAAGGCATAGCTAATGTTCCAGTCCAAATACTTATTCGCAATACGTGCCAAAATCGTTGTTCCTGCAGTCGTGCCTCCAACGCGGATAATAAGTCCAATTCCCGCTCCGCCAAACAAGCCGCCAAACAGCGCATTTACGATTAATTCATCGGATTGAATACTCCAGTCTGCTGTTAAATGAAGAAATAAAGAATGGAAAAGCACCGCTGCGATCGTATAAATCACCGTCTGTCGATCCAGAAAACGGTAGCCTACAATGAGCAAGAAGGAGTTGAAAATTAAGCTCATTAACCATGGTGCCCATCCAAAAACATAATATAAAATAATCGTTATCCCGGTAACCCCGCCTTCGCCAAACTCGTTCGGAATAACAAATAAGTTGATTGCTAATGCAAAAATAAGTGCTCCAACCATAATTGTAATGACATCCATTATTCTCTTCTTCATATGCATACACCCTTCTTATCTAAAAATATATGATCGTAGTATGTCCATCTTATCCGAAATTGTAAATATTCAGAAAAAATGGCTGTATAAACAAATAAAAAGAACACCTCTTTTAGAAGGTGTTCTCATATTATTCACATGATTATCTTTTAAAAGCAGCAGCTGCAAAGGTATGATACGCTTCTAGAGGGACGCTGCTGCTGCGCTTTCTTGTCCCAATTTCTGCTCTTTGGATTTTTTGATCTGTTTGCTCCGCAGCTGTCCGCAAGCGGCATCAATATCCGTACCATGCTCAAGGCGAACGCTGCAGCTGATACCCTGTTTCTTAAGCGTATCATAGAAAGCTCGCACCGTTTCGCGATCCGTTCGTTGGTATTGACTATGCTCATCCACCGGATTGTAGGGAATGAGGTTTACATTAGCGAGGTTACCTCTATGACCAATAAGCTGTGCAAGCTCTATTGCATGCTCTCTTTGGTCATTAACGTCCTTCAGCAATATATATTCAAGCGTAATTCTCCGATTCGTTTTCTCCAAATAATAATCGATGGATTGCATCAATTTCTCAATGGGAATCGCACGGTTTATTTTCATAATTCGCGTTCGAAGCTCATCATTCGGTGCATGCAAGGAAACGGCAAGGTTTACCTGTAGATCCGAATCGGCGAACTCCACGATTTTGTTCGCTAAGCCGCTCGTTGATACGGTAATATGTCTAGCGGCGATCGCAAGCCCCTTCTGGCTCTTGATCACACCGATAAAGTCTGTCAGGTTCTCAAAATTATCGAATGGCTCGCCGATGCCCATGACAACGACGTGGCTGACATGCTCGCCCTTCTGCGCCTGATCCAAATGAAGCTGTACCTTCATAATCTGCTCCACGATCTCTCCGCCCGTTAAATCACGGCTCTTTGCAAGCAGACCGCTCGCACAGAAGCTGCAGCCAATATTACAGCCCACTTGTGTCGTCACACAAACCGATAAGCCGAATTTATGTCTCATCAATACCGTCTCTATTAAATTGCCATCATGCAGCTTGAACAAAAATTTATTCGTTCCGTCCGCTGATTCCTGCCTCGTATGCTCGGTAAGCGTTTGAATGACAAAATGCTCGGAAAGCAGCTGAATGATCTCTTGCTTCACATCCGTCATATCCTCAAAAGCCGTTACACGCTTCCGATAAAGCCAATCCCATACTTGTGATGCCCGAAACTTTGTATACTCTCGTTCTTTCAGCCATTCTGTCAGCTGATCAAACGTTAATCCATATATAGATGCTTTAGTCATAACTAATCCTCTTTTCAAAACTGCTAAAAAGCAGCCCTATTCTAGCTAGTAGGCCGAAACAAACAATCTGCTTATTATTGTCCCAAAATTACCTCATTAAAACAAGGGGGGAAAGCGCCCAATTATTATGTTAATGCCCCTCCCTTGGCCTATATGTTACATTTCTTTTAAAAGTACCGTCTTCCTATTTTAAAATAGACCCGTTAGGAGGTGCCGAATTGCCGTTCACCTTTGCTCATCCGCTATATATTGCACCTTTAAAAGCGGCAAAGCCTGCTTATTTTAGCTTAACTGGTCTTATTCTCGGGAGTATGTCTCCTGACTTTGAATATTTTATTGCGCTTGAGCCTTATCAGACGATTGGCCATTCCTTTGGCGGGTTGATCTATCAAGCGATACCGCTGAGCATTTTGCTCGCTTATTTGTTTCATTGTGTTGTAAAAGTTCCCTTAGCTATAAACCTGCCTGCGCTTGGGAATTTGGATCGTAAAGCCTACAGCCTCGCCCATGGATGGAAATTTAACACGGTGCAGAGCTGGCTGGTGTTTCTCGTTTCCGTCATCATTGGTTTCTATTCACATCTTTTAATCGATGCTTGCACGCACTATTCAGGTATGTTCGTTACTACATTTCCTGTTCTTCGTGAATCAATTGCCGGGATACCGCTATACAAATGGTTTCAGCGAACGCTATCCATCGTCGGTCTAGTTATAGAGGCAATGCTGTTATACCGCTTTATAAATAAAGCTAAATTGGAATCTGCTTATACAGGCGTTGCCACAAAACTCAAAATGGTATATTGGGCAATTGTTTTATTTTGTACATTGCTGACTTTAACATTAAAGCTAATCTTCACATCCAGCTCCAACTATATCGGGATAGCTGTTGTAGCTCCAATTTCAGGGTTTATGCTCGGCATTCTCCTGGCAAGCATCGTTCATCGTCTGTATAGGAGAAAATGAGTCTATCCCAATTTAGCATAAGCTCTCCTGATGAGGGCTTATTTTTTTTGTAAATAGAACCGCTATCGCATGACCTCATGCCGTAAATGATTTTTGCCATATTGGTGTAACATTCAAACTTTATGCTTGTTCTTATTCATCGTTCAGATAAACGGGAGGAACAAGTTTTGAAAAATAAAACGATCGTCGTTACCGGAGGAACAGGGTCTTGGGGGCGGGAGCTCGTAAAGCGGCTGTTAGAGAGAGAACCTAAGGAAATCCGTATTTTTTCCCGAAACGAAGCGCTTCAAGTCGAAATGATGCACGAATTTCACCATCATCCCAAGTTAACCTTCATTATTGGAGATATACGCGATAAATATGAACTCATGCAGGCCTGCCAACAGGCGGATTTTATTTATCACTTAGCTGCCTTAAAGCATGTGCCAATCTGTGAGCAGCAGCCGGACAGTGCCATGAAAACGAATGTAATTGGCACGCAAAATGTCATTCAAGCCGCGATCAAAAACGGCGTGGAGAAGGTCATTTACGTATCAACTGATAAGGCCTCCCATCCATCGAGCACCTACGGCATGACCAAAGCCATCGGCGAGAAGCTCATCGTCCATGCTAATTTAAGAGAGGGCAAGACCAAATTTGTATGTGTGCGCAGCGGCAACGTGCTCGGATCGACAGGCAGCGTGGTGCCTATTTTTAAACAGCAAATTGTACAGGGATTGCAGATCAACCTAACCGATAAAAGAATGACTCGTTTCTTCTTAGCGTTGGAAGAGGCCGTATCGCTGCTGCTCAAAGCAACGGATGAAAGCAGCGGTGGTGAGGTTTACGTCATGAGAATGCAAGGCTGCCGCATACAGGACCTCGCTGAGGTATTAATTGAGGAGCTGGCGGCATCCGACATTCCAATCCGTGAGACAGGCGCTCGCCTTGGTGAGCGTATGTGTGAATCATTGATTTCCGAACTCGAAAGCATGAGCTCCATTCATTTGGATGAGGACTATTATGTCATTTTGCCTCCATTCCCAATTGATGGACTACATGAAACTTACGCCGGTCATACACCCGTGCAATTCGATCATTATCATTCGGATCATGTACTGATGAGCAAACCTGAAATAAAAGAAATGCTGCAAAATGGCGGGTTTTTGTCATGAGAAAAACAATCGTATTGACTGGTGGAGGCACTGCGGGTCATGTATCAGGCAATCTTGTACTCATCCCGCTGTGTTTGGAACAAAATTGGGATGTTCATTATATTGGGTCAGAGCAAGGTATCGAGAGAAAGCTAGTTTCTGACTACGAAGAAGCGACGTACCACCCCATTTCTACCGGTAAGCTGAGACGATATTGGGCATGGGAAAATGTAATCGATGGATTCCGAGTTGTTCGCGGCATTTTCCAAGCTTACCGGCTCATCAAAAAACGAAAGCCTCATGTTGTTTTTTCAAAAGGTGGATTCGTGGCAGTTCCCGTTGTACTCGCAGCGAGGCTTAACAAGGTGCCAATCGTTATTTATGAACCCGATCTGAATATGGGGCTGGCTAATAAAATTTCCTATCCGTTTGCATCAACGATGTGTACGGCCTTCCGGGAGACGGGAGCAAATTATCGCGATTCAAAAGCCGTATATACAGGTCCTATTTTGAAGCAACATTTAAAGTCGGACAACGTTCAGCGTGCGCTCCATGCTTGCGGCTTTACTTCCGAGAAGCCCGTTCTTCTTATTATGGGCGGCAGCCTAGGGGCAGACAGCATTAACCAAATGGTGAAAACAACAAGGCATGAGCTGCTTGCCACCTTTCAAATCGTTCATATTTGCGGCAAAGGCAAGGTTGATCATACCCTCTCGATGGCTGGCTATAGAGCATTTGAATTTGTCAGCAAGGAGCTTGCGGATTTACTCGCGATAGCAGATGTTGTCGTTTCCCGTGCAGGCTCAAACTCCATTATGGAGCTGCTTGCGCTGCAGAAGCCAATGCTTCTTATTCCGCATACGAGAGGTGGAAGCCTCACGGGGCAGTTTATGAATGCACAATATTTTGAGCAGGCCGGCTTTGCCAAGCTGCTGCTTCAAGAGCAAATGACCGCTCAAAGCTTTGTTAAGGCGGTTATGCAGCTGTATGAGCACCGATTCGTATACGCCGAGCATATGAGCAGTTTTGAAAATGGTGAAGGTGCATCTAAAATCATGGAGCTGATTAAAGTGGCCGGGAACCGAGAAGAGCTGATCAACGAGACAGTTTTATAATAAGATGAAAATAGCTGCTTGCTTGGTTGTCTTATTTTTCCTCATTGTCGTGGTCGTATTTAGTTATGGTTTTCTTACAGCCGCTTGACCTGAGGCTCCGCTGGTATGAAACAAAAACAAGATGTACAGCTTATTCTAATAACAGGTATCATATTCCTTACGTATTCTATCTCTCTACATTGCTGGGAAGGAGCCTTTAATGAATATATTAATTGCCGATGATGAGCCCTTTATGCTCAAGATTTTAAAAGCTTATTTTGAGAAAGAAGCCTTTCATACCTTCCTAGCACAGGATGGCGAGGAAGCGCTGAACATTTTCTATTCAAACAACATCCATTTAGCTGTATTAGATTGGATGATGCCTAAAGTAAATGGTATTGAGGTATGCAAAGAAATCAAAAAACAAAGCAAAACGAAGGTATTGATGCTGACGGCAAAAGGGGAAGACGAGGATGAGCTCATCGCCCTTCAATCTGGAGCAGATGAGTATGTCAGCAAGCCGTTTGACCCGCGTATATTGATTTTGCGAGTAAAGAAGCTGCTTCATATGGACAATCAAATTGCGATCGGAAATATAAAAGTAGATATCGATAGCCAAAAAATTTTTAGAGATGAGGCCGACCTGCAGGCTACGAATAAAGAGTTTCATTTAATGAAGTACCTCATTGAAAACAGAGGGATCATCGTTTCACGAAAAGCTCTGCTCGATCGTATTTGGGGGTTCGATTATTTTGGCGAAGAACGAACTGTCGATACGCATATCCGCAGGCTTAGAGCAAAGATCGGTGATCATTTAATCAGAACACATAGAGGGATGGGCTACAGCCTGGAAGAACCGCATGAATAAGCTAAACAAAAAGTTGATTGGGCGCATTTTATTCGTGTTCTGTATCGTCGTTATTTTCTCAATTGTGATGAATTCGTTTTTCTTGCCCAAATATCTTTTGTACAAAAAAAAGCATGCCCTTGCAGCTATAACTGAGCAGCTTGATGCCATGGATACAAAGCAGTTATTGCGCAATATGGAGGCTCTTGAGAACAAATACGATGTTACCATTGTAAACACACCAGTCACAGCAAATTTGAATGCGCTAAATGAAACAATTATAGGTCTTTTAAATAAAAAAGGCATTACGTTGAGCAAGTTTTGGATCACGAATGAAAGCCTTGAGAAGCTTAACGAATATCAAATGGTCAGAAAAATTTACAATCAAGAGAAGCTGAAATCCAGCTTTCTCGTTACCTTTATGAAAAAAGATAAGATCGTTTTTGTAGTCGGTGAATCGATATCCCACTCGGCAGAAACATTAACCATCGTTAATCAATTTACCCTCTATACTTATGCAGGCGAGCTGCTGCTGCTGATCATCCTGTCAGCACTTTTTACAAGAAGCATCGTTCGACCGCTTGCCAAAATACAAGATGCAGCTGAAGGCATTTCAAGCTTATCATTTACCAAGGTTCATATTCGTACGGGCGATGAAATTGAAGCCTTAGCAGAGAGCATCAATCAAATGAGTGATAAATTAGAGCATGCCCATCATGAGCTGGAAGCGAAAAATGAAAATTTACGGCAGTTTATAGCCAACATTTCGCATGAACTGAAGACCCCGCTATCCTTAATAAAGGCTTATTCTTCAGGAATAAAAGACGGAATGGACGACGGTACCTATATTGATGTTATCCAGCAGCAAACCGATGACATTGCGATGCTGGTGGGCAAGCTGCTTGAGCTCTCCAAGCTGCAAACCGATCTTTATCGGATGAACACCTTTGATTTCAAACAGCTGCTCCATCGAACCTTGCAAAAATATCGTTTTTCCATTCAACAGGAAGCTATTCAGCTATCTGTAGATGACAGCTTGCTAAGCCAGCACCATATATTCGCTGATGAGCAGAAGATAGAGATGGTTTTGAACAATTTCATTTCCAATGCAATGAAATATTCAACCAATCAACAAATTCGTATTACTGCACTGAATAAAGATGATTTTTTACATTTCTCGATCACGAATGGGATTGAAAATGATGAACAGCGACAATGGGATTTGATATGGGAACCCTTTTACGTAATGGAGAGCTCCCGCAACAAACAGCTTAGCGGAACCGGCTTAGGCTTATCGATCGCGAGAACGATTTTGCAGAAGCATGAAGCACCGTTTGGCTTTCATATCGAAAACGAGGAAATTACATTTTATTTCTCGTTGCCTATAGATACGAGTAAGAATTAAAGGCGCTGCGACAATCCTGTTGCGGTGCCTTATTTTTTTGTCACATTGACGTAACAAAAAAGGACTATGATTGCACTTACAGATCATCATTGGAAGACATCAAAAAGGAAAAATGGAGGCATTATGCAATCAACTTCAGCACCTATGAGTAGACGGACGTTTTTGAAGAAGAGCTTGCATTTAACTTTGGGGCTGATGGGAACCGCTGGTTTATCCGGCGTATATTCGCATCTAGTTGAGCCGTATTGGATTGAGGTTAAACAGGTGAAGGTAGCCATCCCAAAGCTGCCTGCCTCCTTCAACTCCTTTCGCATCGTTCATATCAGTGACCTGCATCTCGGCTTTCATTCTAAACCTGAACTGCTGACTGAGCTTGCAGAGCAAGTTAGGCAGGCAAAACCAGACCTTATTTGCTTTACAGGAGATTTGCTCGATCAATCCACCGCGTATATGCCGGAAGCCATTGCCTACCTCTCGAAGCTCTCGAAGCTGCAAGCGCCCTTTGGGCAATATGCCGTTCTAGGCAATCACGATGCCTTCGGCAATCGAAGAGCGGTTACCAAGGGGTTATCAAAAGCTGGATTCCATTTGCTCGATAACCAGCATGTCGCGTTAACAAAGGGCTCAGCGCATCTCTATATTGCCGGGGTCGATGATCCGATGGTTGGACACGCAAATATCGATCAGGCTTTACAAGGCATTCCGGACGGTTCCAGTACCATTCTGCTCGCGCATGAGCCGGATTTTGCTGATGAGTATGCCCGCTATCCGGTCGACCTACAATTGTCAGGCCATAGTCATGGCGGACAAGTACGTATTCCTATAGTCGGGGCACTGTATACACCTCCCTACGGGAGCAAATATACTTCCGGATTATATCAGGTTCCAAACAGCAAATTGCAAGTGTACACCACTCGCGGGATAGGAATGACACGCATTCCCGTTCGTTTTCATTGCCGGCCAGAGCTTACCGTTCTTACGTTAAAGGCACAATAAAGAGAATTGGATACTAGCACCAATTCAACATGGAAATAATACGATGGAGTATGCAGCATGACATTAGCCTAGGAAGGTGTGACGGTTATGACTGGAATCATCAAAAACTTCTATGTGAACGGAAATACAGCTCGCGGCTTGACCAGCCTGTTCGACTCGTCTTTGCAAGATTTGGAGCGCTTATTTATTTTGAAAGAAGGACCTGCTTTAGAACGATCAAACCTCATTCGTTCTATAGCTGACGACATCGCGCAGGGTGGCTATGACATTTGGCTGCTGCACTCCCCCTTCGACAATGGCTCGCTAGATGGACTCATCGTTCCCGCACTCCGTCTCGGCCTTGTTGATGGAACACCGCCGCGCTTTATTGATCCCGCTTTGCTAGGAGCATCCGTTCAATACATTCATCTCGGCGAGGCCGCAGATGCAGCAGAGCTGCAAGCGCTAAAGCCAGAGATCGAGATTTTAAGTACACAAATTACGCAGGCGTACGATCAAGCTTATGCTGGCTTTGCTGAGGCGCTTCGTATTCATGACGACTGGGAGACCGTCTATATTCAGAACATGAATTTTCAAGCAGCCGATGAGCTGACAGCTTCGTACATCGATACATTTTATGGCGATAACAGGCTGGAGAAAACAAGCCGTGTTGATCACCGTTTTTTGGGCGCTGCTACAGCTAAGGGCTCATTCGATTTTGTCCCGAATCTGACGGATGGTTTAAAACGATATTTCGTTAAAGGCAGAGCTGGTTCAGGCAAATCCACCATGCTCAAAAAAATAGCTGCAGCCGGGGTCGATCGCGGACTGGATGTTGAGATTTATCATTGCGGCTTCGATCCGAACAGCTTAGATATGGTCATCGTTCGTGAGCTTGGCTTCGCAATTTTCGACAGTACAGCGCCACACGAGTACTTTCCCGATCGTTCAGGCGATGAAATGATCGATATGTATGCCAGCTGCATTACACCTGGAACAGATGAAGCGCATTCAGATACCATTACCGAAATAAAAAACCGTTACGCTGCGCAGATCAAAACATCGGTTCAGCAGCTAGCTCTAGCCAAGACATTACAAGATGAACGGGAGCAATTGTATACGCAAGCTGTTGATTACAAACAACTTGAACAAATCAAAAATGAAGCCAAGCAAGCAATCGGCAATATTTTGGCCGCTGCCGCTCGTTAACATACATGTATTTTCCATAATAAAAAGCCTGCAAAGCTCCACCAATTGGTGAAGCCTGCAGGCTTTTCTGAATAAAAGTTATGATTATTTCGTTTTGTTAAGCAAACCAATAATGAGTGCTACTGCTTCTGCTCTAGTCGCAATCTGCTGAGGAGCGAAACGGTTCTGGCCAACGCCGCTAACAAGTCCCGCCTCCACTGCGGTTGCAACGTATGGAACTGCCCATGCTGGAACAGATTTGGAATCCGCAAAGGAAAGCTTAGCATTTGGATTTACTTTTATTCCACTTGCACGAACAATCATAGCGACCATCTCTGCACGAGACAGCTCCTTCTCAGGACCAAATGTGCCATCAGCATAACCGCTAATGATACCTGATTCAACAGCCTGCGTGACAAACGATTGTGCCCATGCAGGTATTTTATCAGAGTCCTTGAAGCTTAAAGCTTTGCCTGAGTCAGAGAGATCCAGCGCACGAGCCAGCATCGTGATAAACTCTGCACGATTAACTGATTTATTCGGGCGGAACTGGCTGTCTTCATAACCCTTAACGAAACCAGCCTTCACAGCCTCATTGATAGCTGATGCTGCCCAGTGGCCTGCAATGTCCTTCAATACAACTTCCGACTCATTTCCGCCGCTAGTTCCTGTACCAGGATTTGTACCTGGGTTAGTTCCCGGATCTTTTCCTGGATTCGTTTCTGGATTTGTACCCGGACCTGTTCCTGGACCTGGTCCCGGATCTGTTTTTTCCTTCTTCACAATACCGAATTGATCTACGATAAACGGTTTAGCATCGTTCAAGGTTTGGTCAATTTCATACGTTACAGCCGTTAGCTTGTTGCCATCGATCGTGATGCCAACAAAGTTTTGTACTTGGCCGCGAACAGGGCGTGTGCTGTCGTTCGGATCTGCGCCGTATTTAGCCGCATGGTTCTCTTCCGCACGCTCGAACAGATTGTAATAAGCTTCGCCAAGTGCTGGTTTTGCATTCTTGTAGTATACTTTCGGACCTGCTGTTGCAGGAATCATGTAGATTGAACCATCCGGATTCACCGTATACTCAATCTTTTCACCGTTCAGTGTTTCAGTAATCTTCTCTGTTGCTGCTGCTGTTCCATCTTTTTTGATCGGTTTTGTACGGGCATAGATATGGTCATGGCCTTGTACTACAAAGTCAATTCCGAGCTCTGCCATAATCGGTGCGATTTGGTTTCTTACGCCGTTAGCTCCCATAATATCGCTGTCCGTCGCATGGTTTGAAGTCGTATATGGACCTTTGTGAATGTTGACAATAATCCACTGCGAGCCTGCTGCTTTCGCTGCTTCCACATCTTTTTTCAACCACTCGACTTGCGCCTCGGAGAAGTTCGCATATTTTGCCGAAGTCTCATTCGAGTTCAGCACAACAAAGTGTGCGTTGCTGTAATCGTACGAGTAGTATGCGCCCGTTACCGTTGCAGAGTTCTCTGCTTGCTTGATATTAAAATGCTCGTAGAATGCATTGTTCTTATCTTCATGGTTACCTGCTGATGGTGCAATGGTTGTGTTAAGCAGGCTTTCTTGTGAATGACCAAGCAGCCAGTTCCACTGCTCTTCTCTTGTACCCGTATCTACAATATCACCGTTGTGCACAACGAATTGTGCGCTTGGTACTGTAGCAAGTGCTTTCTCCAGCGTTTCAGCCGAAAGCTTCGCCTCATCTTCTTCTTTGGCCTGCGTATCCGCCAAGTCGATGAATGTGAATGCTCCGTTTACTGGTGCAGTTTGGAATGTTCCTACTTCACTCCAAATATTCAGTGCCGCGTCGCCCACACGGAAATTGTACGACGTATTTGCCTTCAAGCCCGTTGCTTCTGCCTTATGGACAAGCTCAGAAGGTGAGTTGGATGAAACGGTAGAACGACCTGCAAAATTAATTGCTTTTGTGAAATCTGGCGCTGCGTTCGTTTTCTCTACCACTTGCAGGTCATTGCCTTTAAGAAGCAGTGAAGTGTACCATGCAAAACCTTTCGAGCTTACTGGGTCACCGTTAAAAGTTACCGTTACTTTGCTTACTTTTTCTTTGCTGTAATCAGGCTTGTCTTCCTTTGTAATACCGAATTGATCAACGATGAATGGCTTACCTGCATTTACTTGCTGATCAATCTCATAAACAACTGCTGTAAGTTTACCTCCGTCAATGTTAACGCCAACGAAGTTCTGTACCATTCCACGTGCAGTACTTGTCGTGTCGCCATACTTGCGAGCATGATTTTCATCAGCTTTGTCGAAGAGATTGAAATACGCATCGCCAAGCCGTGCATCTTGGTTTTTGAAATAAACCTTCTCACCAGCTGTAGCTGGAATCATATATATCGTGCCGTCAGGCTTTACTGCATATTCAATCGTTTGTCCATTTAGAGTTTCTGTAATTTTTTCAACCGCTTCTGCAGTTCCATCTTTTTTGATCGGTTTTGTACGAGCAAAGATATGGTCATGTCCTTGAAGTACAAAATCAATACCTAGTTCATTCATGAGTGGAGCGATTTTGTTTCTTACGCCATTAGCGCCCATAATATCGTTGTCCGTCGCATGGTTTGAAGTTGTATATGGACCTTTGTGAATATTAACGATGATCCACTCTGCGCCTGCCGCTTTCGCTGCTGTCGCGTCTTTCTTCAACCATTCTACTTGCTCTTCAGAGAAATTCGCATACTCAGTTGAGTTCTCGTTCGAATTCAGCACGATAAAGTGAGCATTGCTGTAATCGTACGAATAATAAGCACCTGTTACCGTTGCTGAATTCTCAGCTTGCTTCACATTAAAATGATCGTAAAACGCATAGTTTTTATTTTCATGGTTACCTGCTGAAGGAACAATCGTTGTATTCAGCAAGCTCTCTTGTGAATAGCCAAGCAGCCAATTCCATTCCTGCTCGGTTGTTCCATTTTCTACGACATCGCCATTATGAACGACGAATTTTGCATCTGGCACAGTTTCCAGCGCCTTAGCGATGGTTGAGCCCGATGTTGCTGCCTCGTCTTTTTCCCTCGCCTGTGTATCTGTTAAATCAATAAAGGAGAACGCTCCGCCTGTTGGTGCGGTTTGGAATGTTCCTACTTCACTCCACAAATTCAACGATTGATCGCCGACACGGAAGAAATACGTCGTGTTTGCTTTCAACCCCGTCGCTTCAGCTTTATGAACAAGCTCTGCTAAGGAGTTCTTTGCAATTGCAGAACGACCCGTAAATGCTATTGCGTTCGTAAAATCTGCTGTATCACCAGTTTTTTCTACCACTTGCAGATCACTTTGACTAGCTCGATTCACATCCAACGGCGTGTACCATGTAAATCCTTTCGAACTGACGGGATCACCATTGAAAGTCACCGTCACTTTACTTACTTCTACCTTAGGTGCCTCTTGCAGAGCAATCAGCTTCATATCAAAGAAGAGGTCAGAGCTGCCGGCGCTTTGCTGATGAACCTCAACAGCAAGCTCATTGTTACCGTCTTTTAAATTAGCCTTTAATGCTGTTGTTAGGTCTACATCTGGATAAACAACAGGATCACTCAAATTTGAAGTCGCTAATGTAGAATACTCAATTTTGCCTCCAGGCATGCCCAGACGGACAACCTCTACTCCATTTACATAAACCACTGCACCATCATCAATGGCAAAAGTAGCTAGCAGCTGTCCATAATGATCCATGCTGTTCTTATCTACATTCAGATTCGTCCGAAAATATGTCGTCGGAGGTTTTTTACTTTTATTCGTTCCATAATCTACAATTGTTTTCAGTGCTCCAAAACCAGTTGCACTAATTATGGCGCCAGAATCCTTATAACCAAGCGGGGCACTGCCTGAGCTCCACGCCGAATCGTCATAAGTAGATCTCCATACTGTGTCTAGATCCATACCTTTATCGTAATATTTCCAAACCGAATTTCCCGGCAATAACGTCACCGGTTCATTCGTTGAAGCAGCAGCGACCGGGGATGGTGCGGCTGCTCCGAGCAAACCAAGCAATAATGCCAAGGATAACAGAATAGATAATACCTTTTTGTTGACGTAGTTCATAATAATCTCCTTTGTAAACAATTTTGACAATCCACATAAACATGACTGCCTCATCATAACAAGAAGATATCATTGCTCTATTATCTCAGGGTGAAGGTATTGTAAATATCGCTGCAACTTTTTTCCATATGGTTCCGTATAGAGAATGCCATTATTCATACAGATAACTAGGAGGACTTTAATTGTCAAACAAACCGGTTGGTGCGGCTGCTATTATCGTTGATTCTGAAAATCGTGTTCTGCTGGTGAAACATAACTATGGAAAATACAATTGGGAAATACCCGGCGGGTTATCCGAACAAAACGAGTCTGCGCAGGAGACTGCGAGAAGAGAAGTATTAGAAGAAACAGGTCTCGAGGTAACCGTAGATCGCTTAACGGGTGTATACTACGAGCCGCATTATGATATGCACCACTTTGTTTTCATTTGCAAAATCGTAAACAATCAAGCCCCTCAGCCTTGTTATAAAGAAATTACAGCCTGCCAGTACTGCAGTATTGATGATCTGCCTATACCATTGAGTGACTTTACTTATAAACGTATCCAAGATGCTTTGAATCCAGATCAGACGGAGAGCTTCCACACGATAGGGCCGAGACAATGGTTCGAATAATAAAAGGCTATGAAAAAAGTCGGTGCAGGGATTACGCCTGCACCGACTTTTTTTTATATCACATTCGACTACACTCCGCTTGTCCGAGCAATAATTTCATCAATAAAGCATTGTAATGTACTCGTTAAATAGGAATCCTTGCGCCGAATAAAAATTGTCGTAATATCACGATATGGCTCAGGTACACTATGACAGTAAACGGTGCCGTTAGCAGCCAAATCAATAATCGAGGATTCGGGAATAATCGTTATGCCTACCCCCGCTGCGACACTGCCAATAATCGTCCCAAAAGTGCCAAACTCCATAATTTGTTTTGGAATAATGCCCTCTACCTTCATCCAGCTTTCCAGTCTCCCGCGGTAACCGCAGCCTTTGTTGTAGAGCAAGAGCGGTTTTGTCGTAATGTCGTCCATCGAGAACGCATCACCCTTGGTCACCAGCACTAGCTTTTCTTGAATAACCTCTACTTGCTCGATTAAGGGATGCCTTATTGGCCCGGAAACAAAAGCGCCATCCAGCTTCATATCCAGAACTTCTTGCAGCAGCTGATCCGTCACTCCGGCTTTCAGCGATAATTCTACATTCGGATACTTGCTATAATACGAGGATAAAATATGGGGAAGCGCGATAACGGTTTCCACAATTCCGATTTCCAGGACACCGGAAGGATTTGTTTTATTGTGAAAGGTACGCTTCATTTCTTCCATTTTGGACAAGATCTCTTTCGAATGCTCGAGCAGACGTTTGCCCTCCGTATTTAAAATCATTCCGCGCTTATGGCGATAAAATAATGGCGTATCCAGTTCTTTTTCCAGCAGCTTAATTCTTGCTGTTACATTGGATTGCACGTAATTCAGCTCGAGCGCTGCTTTGCTGATACTGCCGTGTGCAGCAACGGTTTGAAAAATTTTCAAATCCTTAAATTCCAAGTGCACCCCTCCACTGCCATTCGATTCAGATGATCTTATATGTTAGATATCATTATAAATGATGATAAACTTTATTTTCAATCGTTTTACTATCGTCTTGCTACCCCCTATCATTGGAAATAGACAATAACTCGGCATAATTTCTATTAGGGAGAGAGACCACTCGTGCTTAAAAAACAAGTCATTATCGGCTCTATACTTTGCCTCGTTGCAAGTATGTCGTGGGGAGCCATGTTTCCTGTAGCCCACGTTGCTTTACAGCAAATTGATCCATTTTATTTCTCGTTTATTCGCTATTTTGTCGTTGCAATCATTCTAAGCGTGCTCTTGCTAGTGAAAGAGGGTAAATCTGCATTCCGCTTAGAGGGCAGAGGTAAATCTCTATTGTTTTATGGGACAATGGCCTTTACAGTCTACAATATGGCCGTATTCCTTGGGCAGCATCTAATGGGGGAATCAGGCACCGTCGCTGCTTCAATAATGGAAGTGCTTATGCCGATGATATCTATTATGGTAATATGGGTCACTAAAAAAACCGCACCCAAAAAATATATGCTTACGAGTGTAGCCATCGCCCTTGCAGGAGCATTACTCGTCATTACGAACGGTAAATTAGCTTTCTTCGTAATGGCTGGTCAACATATGTTCCCACTCCTGCTTATCTTTGCAGGAGTTGTTGGATGGGTGATCTACTCCATGGGCGGTACGCAGTTTAAACAGTGGTCCATACTCCGCTATTCCACGTTAACCTGTTTGCTCGGCAGCGCCGTTTCTTTTGTTATCGTTACACTTGCATCCACATTTGGCGTGCTGCCTGTACCTACTTGGGAAACGATACTTTCAATCAAATATGAAATGTCCTTTATGATTCTATTGCCTGGATTAGCCGCTTTGTTATGCTGGAATGCAGGCATCAAATTATTATCGCCGCTAAATGGCATATTGTTTATTAATTTCGTTCCGATTACTACTTTCGTCATTATGGCTTTTCAAGGCTACCACATTAGCGCTTATGAGTTTTTCGGCACCTTGCTCGTCATCTTCGCGCTTGTTCGAAACAATGTGCAGCAGAGAAAAGCAATGAGCAAAGCTAATCCGAGCACTTATGCTGCTCCGCGTCATCCCAAAGGTCAGGCGGTCAAAGCTACCTCTTAACCAAACTATAAGATAAACAACACCACTCCTGATGGAGTGGTGTTTTCGTTAACTTCGTTATTGTAAAGAGAGCAGATGGATAAACTTGCAGCTTTATCCCGTAATTTTCCTCATCAGCAGTTCAAGAGGCCCTCTTGAAAATCTCTTACGCCAAAGCACACTACATAGGATGCTAAATAAGAAAAAACAAAATGAGTATATAGAGGCGAATATCAACGATTGGTTTTCCAGTCGATTTAGTGCAATGAGAACACCGATACCAATTACCACATGGTTCACATAATGAGTCAACGTTAACTGCCCTGTTTGTACGATAACGTTTATAAACCAGCTTTTATCATATTTTCCAGTCAAGAACAGACATAGAATTAAGAAGGCAATAGCCGAGCCCGCTGCAGATAATATGTACAAAACATTCGGCAGAATCGGACCTGTGCTGAACAAAAACTCAGCACTTTCGCTGCCCATGCTCGGGATGAACAAATAAGTTAGCATTTTTGACAGCAGCTCCATCGTTATCGTGACACTTGCTCCAATGATCAGCAGCTTAATTCGAAGCGCCTTGTTATGAAGATCTATTCTTCCTATCAAGAGTCCGATGATGAAGAAACAAAACCATGGAAATATAGGATGATAGCCATTAAAAAATAAATTGCGAACAAAACCTTCCAACGTCCAAAAATCCACATAATGCATAAACGGTACAGGACCGCCCCATCCTTTAAAGGTATCGAATACAAGCTGAAGGCATTGAGCTGTTATTAATATAGCTGCGCCCAGTCCATACAATATCCTGTCTTTTACCGTAATTAGCACTGCTGCCATGAACAGATAAACACCATAATAATGTAAAATATCGCCTGTCCATTCCATAACATATAGCAGTAATCCGATTACAAACAAGAACAGCGATCTTTTCCAAATCATTTGGCGAACAACCCTAATCTTTGTTATATCGTGACTAGCAACAGCTTTCCGAGACATGAGCGAAATGCCTATGCCAGCAAGTAAAACGAATAAAGCCGAGGCTCGTCCTTGAAATAACGAAGTAACAGTAATCAACCACGCGGGGCCATTATGCTCAGCATTTGTAATAACAATAAAATTTACGATGAGCATGCCGAACAGTGCCCATGCACGGGCAAAATCCAGCCCAATCAATCGTTTACTTACTTCCACTAGCATCACTTCCTTTGAAAACGCCGCTAACAGCCTCTACCCAGATCTGTTTATAATCAATATGCTCAACCAGCATCATAAAGTTGCCAATGTTATCAAGCACTAAGGCAAGCATATGTGCTTTGGCAGCACTCGCCTGATCCGAAATAATTCCAAAATGTTTAGCTTTCTCCATCAGCATCTCAAAGCCGTGCAAATACCCTTTTTGGATCATAAGCAGCTTCTCGTGATAAAAGGGATACCTTGTTGCCATTAACATATATTCCTGCAATACGCGATTATAATAAGGGTCCTTAGCCTGCTCATCAATCATATGGAGTCCGAGCTCAACAAGCTTCTCCTCAAAATTGTCTTTTATAAAAGTATCCGCTTCAAAAAAAGTCGAGAACTGAATCGCACTGCACAAGTCTTCAAAAATTGCCGCTATGAGATCTTCTTTCGATTTAAAGTAATAATAAATGGATGGTTTAGCTATTCCAACCGCTTTGGCAATCATCGAGTAAGTCGTTTTTGTAATGCCCACCTCTGCAAATAGTTGATAGCTCACTTCTTTGATGGATGCCAATGTTTCCTCGCTTTTACTCATTGCAACTCCTCCTGTACCTTGAATTTGATTTAGAATATCACTCTTATTATTATTTTTCAACCTATCGTTAGGTAGAATTCATAAAAATGAATGACCTACTAATCCTTTTTTTATTTATCAAATGTTTTATTTCTAAATATTGACACCACCTATATCGGAGTGATATATTATGGATCGTAATATAAATATGGATATTTATTACACCTATACCCATTCTATCCTAAGTAAAATGACAAGGAGGCACATTTGCTTTGAACAGTCAGGACGTTATTTTAGGCATGCTTATGAGACGATCATTATCCGGTTATGAAATTAAACAATTGTTCGAGGATATTTTCGCTTATTTCTATAGCTCAAGCTATGGAACGATTTATCCGATGCTGCATCGGATGGAAAAAGAGGCTTTGATCACGAAGGAAAATGTGCTGCAAGAGGGCAAACCGAATAAAAATGTGTTCACCATCACAGAGGCTGGTAAAAGCAGATTTTACGAATATCTGCACAGCCCGATGGAAACGGATACGGTCAAATCAGATTTCCTGATGCGGCTTTATTTTGGCCAGCTGGTAGGTAATGACATGGTAGTTATGTGGTTGAAGCAGGCACAAGAGTATACACAGACACAGCTCGATCAGCTGCGCGATAAATACGCCTTGTATAAAAGCACCATGCAGCCTGGACATATCATATGCATTGAAATCGGAATTAAGGAATATAGTGCTAAGCTGGAAGCGATCCAAGAGGGGTTGGATCGTATGGATAAATTAGAAGAGGAAAAGAGGGTTTAGGATGGAAAAATCACGTTCAAACAATAACCTCATCATTCTTGCCATGGCACTAGGGTTATTAATGGCATCTTTGGACAATACGATTGTGGCCTCCTGCATTAACAAGCTCAGTCAGGACTTTAACATTTTCGATAAAGTCAGCTGGGTATTTACCGCCTACATGCTGGCAGCAACAAGCACGATGCTCGTGTTCGGCAAAATGTCCGACCTATTCGGCAGAAAAATGTTTTATATGATTGGTATTGGCATGTTCTTGATCGGCTCCGCCTTATGCGGTATCGCTCAGAGTGCTGATCAGCTCATCTGGTTCCGCGTCATTCAAGGGATTGGCTCCGGCGCCTTGTTCCCAATCAGCTTCACCATTATTTATACGATATTTAAAGATCCGAAGGATGCAGCAAAAATGTCTGGCGTATTCGGTGCGATCTTCGGCCTATCCTCCGTTGCAGGCCCGCAGCTCGGCAGCTTCATTGCTGAACACTTTGGTTGGAGATGGAACTTCTATATCAACATTCCCATCGGTTTGGCATCCATGATTGTTCTGATGATTGCGCTCAAAGAAACACGTTCCGAGAAAAAACCAAAAATCGATTATTTGGGAACCTTGTTTTTGATCATTACTACGGTCTCCTTAATGCTAGCGCTCGAATGGGGCGGCAAAACCTACGCATGGAGCTCCTGGCAGGAAATTAGCTTATTCACGATTTCAGCTGTAATTGGCGCTCTGTTTATTTTTGTCGAGCTGCGTGCTCCTGAACCCGTCCTTCCTCTGAGCATCTTTAAAAATAAGATGGTCTTGGGCACAAGTATTCTTTGCTTCTGTCAGGGCGTCATTATGTTCTCCGCCATTACGTATTTGCCTAGCTTTACGGTAGGGGTGTTAGGACATAGCAACTCAAACGGCGTATTGACGCCTATGATGGCCTCGTTAATCGGGGGTGCTATTCTATTTGGTTTCCTGCAATCCAAATTCGCCTTCCGTACACTCATGCTGTTCACTATGCTAATGACTATTATTGTAGCTACGCTGCTTTCTACAGTTAGCGCTCATGCTTCCAGCGGCTATATGATTGTACTTATGATTCTGCTTGGCTTTGGCGCCGTCGGTCCTCTAATGAGTGTCGCACAGAGCTCGATTGCTGCAAACGTTGATCCTAAATATATGGGCGTCAGCTCATCTATCGTCGGCTTCTGGCGCAACATTGGCGGCATATTGGGTGCATCTATTATGGCGACGATTGTAAATAACAACTTGCATCGATTAATTACGGCAGGTGCAGATAAGGCTGGCATTCCTTCTGACAAAATCAATACTCTAGCCAATCCAGAACTGCTCATGCGAGCAGGCGGTCAGCTAGACCCGCAAATACGCAAGTTTCTGCAAGAGGCGCTGGCAACAGCGATCAATCACGGCTTTATACTCAGCATTTGTGTGGGCAGCATTGGCTTAATCACCGCTATGTTTGTTGGTGCAAGCAGACTCGGAGCTACAAAAAAAACAACGACCAGCGCTACACACATATAGAGGTAAATAGACACGCAACGGTAATCTGCGATGCAAATTACCGTTGCGTGCATCCTTATTCTTTATCCGTAGGTTTATGTATACCGTCTTCATAAAAGTCAAAGATGAGCTGCTTCTTTGTCCCTCTTACCGCGTAGAAAACGTCAGATATTTTCTTCCCTTTTTTTCTCAGTTCGTTTTCCAGCCATTCCTTCGTCAGCCCATTCTCCTTCATTTCTTTTTCCAAAAGTGAACCATCCATAATCAATTCAATTGGAAACTCCTGTTTGTTTAATTGAAGCTTCATGTCCTTTTTCGTGACAAGCTGATACTCGTCTTTTTTTAATACAGACACCATGCCATTATCCTCAAGAACTGCATATTCAACCTCATCCATATTAAAAATCCCATTTTCTCTTAAAGCTTGATCCAAAGAATCCAAAGTATATCTAACCTTCTTCATATTATTCTCAAGAATCTTCCCGCCTTCAATGAGAACGGTTGGGGAGCCTGAAATCCAGCTTCTTAATTTACGGCTCTTTAAGGCAACGACAGATAACAGATAAGACGTAACCGTCATAACCGCGAGTGACAAAGTAATATGCGACCATTTCAATGTTTCATTGAATGCCAAATTGGCTGCAAGTGCCCCTATCGTAATGCCG
The DNA here is from genome assembly GCF_056398245.1 of Paenibacillus sp. 01T47. Lineage (NCBI taxonomy): Bacteria > Bacillati > Bacillota > Bacilli > Caryophanales > Paenibacillaceae > Paenibacillus > Paenibacillus sp. 01T47. Next base: position 212,000 of record NZ_JBFTPA010000007.1, on the reverse strand, counting down.
GTCACAAAATCATGAAATGTCATGTTGGAAATCGTCTGTTTACCCAATATTCTAGCTACTAGTAAAAGCAGTAAAATAGCAACAATCGTACGTATTAAAATATCCATATAGGTATGCATGCTGTGATTCCACCTCTACTCTTATTGTTACCCAAGCGATTTGAAAAAAATCATGGAACAGCGTATCATCTTTAAAGTGAACAGATTAGAGCCCACTTCTAGTGACGATGAAGATACGTCGCTTTTGTATTGTATTTTGCTATATGACTATTTGTATTGGAGCTGAGAATGATGAAAACCGAGATTATAAACAGATTTATCACTTACGCGCAGGTGGACACACAGTCCGATGAAAGCAGCGAAACCTGCCCTTCCACGCCCGGACAACTGACGTTAGCTAATATGCTAGTAGAGGAATTGAAAGCCATCGGCATGCAAGAGGTTACGATGGATGCTAACGGCTATGTCATGGCTACCCTTCCAGCCAATACGGATAAAGAGATCCCAACCATCGGTTTCCTTGCGCATATCGATACAGCAACTGACTTTACTGGCACTAACGTCAAGCCGCAAATTATTGAACAATATGACGGGAACGACATTATCTTAAATGAAGCACAGCGCATCATTATGTCACCGAACGACTTCCCAGAGCTGCACGGCTATAAAGGTCATACGTTGATTACAACAGACGGCACGACACTGCTTGGTGCAGACGATAAAGCAGGCATAACTGAGATCATGACGGCGATGGCTCATCTCATTAATCATCCTGAGTTGAAGCACGGTAAAATAAGAGTAGCCTTTACACCTGATGAAGAAATCGGCCGAGGCCCGCATAAGTTTGATGTACAAGCCTTTGATGCGGTCTATGCCTATACAATGGATGGAGGTCCGCTGGGCGAGCTTCAATACGAAAGCTTTAATGCCGCTGGCGCTGTCATTATATGCAAGGGCAAAAACGTGCATCCCGGAACGGCCAAAGGCAAAATGATCAATGCCGCCAAAATGGCGATGGAGCTTCACGGGAAACTGCCAGCTAACGAAACACCTGAGCAGACAGAAGGCCATGAAGGCTTCTACCACCTGTCATCCATTCAAGGCGACGTCGAGCAAACGGAGCTTCATTATTTGATACGTGATCATGACCGCAACCGATTTAAAGAAAGAAAGCTGGAGCTTACTCGTATCGTAGAGGAACTGAAAGCGAAGTACGGAGAAGAACGTATTGTGCTTGAAGTCAAGGATCAATACTACAATATGAAGGAGAAAATCGAGCCGGTGATCCAAGTCGTAGACATCGCAGAGCAAGCGATGATCAACCTCGGCATTACCCCGCTAATCGAACCGATTCGCGGCGGCACAGACGGCTCGCAGCTTTCCTACATGGGATTGCCGACACCGAATATTTTCACCGGCGGAGAAAATTATCATGGCCGATTTGAATATGTGTCGGTTAACAATATGGTACAAGCCGTCAATACGATTATTGAAATCGTTAAGCTCTACGAACAAAAAGCTTAATGATCGTCATAAACAAATAGGCTGTCGTCCACATGACGACAGCCTGTTTGTTATTGGATGGTTTAGCAAAGCACATCTTCTTCCTGTTCGACGATGTCCATCTCAAGATTATTTAGGCCATTGTCTTCCAATACGGCAGCCTTATTGCCGTATTCTTTAATAATATGGATCTCACCCCATGAGCAAAGGGAGTCCAATATCGATTTTAAGCTCCATCCGTATTCACTGAGCTCATATTCAACCCGCGGCGGGACCTCATTGTAGCTTATTCGATTCACGATGCCATCTTGCTCCAGCTCTCTCAGCTGCTGCGTTAACATCTTTTGTGTAATGGAGGGCATAATACGTTTGAGATCACTCGTTCTTTTTTTGCCATGCGTTAAATGACAAAGGATTACGCATTTCCATTTCCCTCCAATAACCTCGAGGGTCGCTTCCACTGAAATATTGTATTTTTTCTTAATCATAGATATATCCTCCCCAACCGAGCTATCGCCTACTGTTCATGCATTTATTACTTTTTAGTACCTATAGCACTTCAAAGTACGTACTGTTCATTACTGCCTAAACCCATCATAATAGCACTTACCGGCCGGCAATACCATACAAAAGGGGTTATACAAATGGCATTAGATAAAAAAAGAAGTACCCTGGCGCTTCTAGCGTTAGCCATAAGCGCCTTTGCGATTGGGACAACAGAGTTCATCAGTGTAGGGCTGCTCCCGCTTATATCTGAAGACTTGAATATATCGGTTACAACATCGGCACTAACCGTTACGTTGTATGCTCTTGGGGTTACTTTTGGAGCTCCAATATTAACATCTTTAACATCTACGATTCCGAGAAAAACATTATTGTTTTGGATCATGATTGTTTTTATTGCTGGGAACAGCCTTGCGGCATCGGCAAGCGGCGTTGGTATTTTACTTACCGCACGCGTCATCTCGGCACTGGCTCATGGCGTATTTATGTCAATTGGCGCTACCATTGCAGCCGATCTCGTTCCCGAGAACCGCAGAGCTAGCGCGATCGCAATTATGTTCTCAGGACTCACTGTAGCAACCGTTACAGGCGTACCGTTAGGTACTTGGATTGGACAGCATATGGGCTGGCGTGCTGCTTTTGTTGGCATAGTTCTTATTGGCGTTATCGCTTTTATTGCCAATATGGTGTTGATTCCTTCCGATTTGCGCAAAGGAACTCGAACACCGCTGCGCGAGCAGATAAAGCTGGTTACGAATGGACGATTGCTGCTTGCATTCGCGATTACTGCTATTGGGTACGGGGGTACGTTTGTTGTCTTTACTTATTTATCCCCGTTGCTTCACGATATAACCGGATTTAAGGAAAGTACGGTAGCGGCCATTCTTTTGGTATACGGCATCGCCATCGCCATCGGCAATGTCATTGGAGGGAAAGCTGCCAATAAGAAGCCGATTACCGCCTTGTTTTACATGTTTATTTTGCAGGCTGTCATACTCTTTGTTCTTACCTTCACCGCACCGTTTAAAGTGGTTGGCTTAATTACGATTATCTTGATGGGACTGTTTGCATTCATGAACGTACCCGGCTTGCAAGTGCATGTCGTGATGCTCGCTGAACGTTATGCGCCGAAGGCGGTAGATGTCGCTTCGGCTGTCAATATCGCTGCGTTTAACGCAGGTATCGCCATTGGCGCCTATTTGGGCGGTGTCATTACGGACTCGATGGGACTTATTCATACGGCATGGGTTGGCGGATTGATGGTTCTCGGCGCTGTTATTTTAACCGGCTGGGCAAGAGCTTTAGAAAAAAAAGATGAAACAAAACACAGGAGGGCTTCACTGTGATCGCAAAGAATTTACAGGATACAACTACACTTCACAACGGTGTTCAAATGCCTTGGTTTGGTCTTGGCGTCTTTAAAGTTGAGGATGGCGCGGAGCTGGTTGAGTCCGTCAAAGCAGCGATTAAAAATGGTTACCGTAGTATTGATACTGCAGCTATTTATGGCAATGAAACAGGTGTCGGACAAGGCATTCGTGAAGCTATGGCTGAGTATAACGTGACTAGAGAAGAGCTTTTTGTCACATCAAAGGTTTGGAATGCTGATCTCGGATATGAATCTACGCTGGCGGCTTACGAAACTACACTAAATAAACTGGGTTTAGACTATCTTGACCTGTACCTGATTCATTGGCCTGTAGAAGGCAAATTCCAAGAGGCGTGGAGAGCTTTGGAGACCCTTTACAAGGATGGCCGAGTCAAAGCCATTGGCGTAAGCAACTTCCAGATTCATCATTTGGAGACGTTAATGAAAGATGCTGCCGTTAAACCGATGATCAATCAAGTGGAGCTCCATCCGCAGCTAACGCAGAAAGAGTTAATCGACTATTGCAAGCAACAAGACATTCAAATCGAAGCATGGTCTCCGCTTATGCAAGGTCAGCTGTTAGATCATCCCGTTCTTAAGGAGATTGCTGAAAAGCATAACAAATCCATTGCTCAAGTCATTCTGCGCTGGGATTTACAGCATGGCATTGTAACGATTCCGAAGTCAACGAAAGAGCATCGCATCATCGAAAATAGTAATGTATTTGATTTTGAACTATCTGAGAGTGAGCTGTCCCGAATAGACGCTCTGAACCAAAATCTTCGGGTGGGTCCAGATCCCGACAACTTTGATTTTTAATATCATAGCGGAACAATAATAGGGCTGTCCCAAACGCAGATACATCTACGTTTGGGACAGCCCTTATTTAATCGTGCCTTATTGCAGGATAATGATGAATGATATCGAAATGAATGTACGTAAACCATTGCGTAAACCATTGTCTACATATTTTTGGCGAAAATCATTCGAATAAGATTCAAGTGGAGGGTACTATGGCGAACTTAAACTTTCGAGAAGATGGCACATTCAAAATTGTTCAATTTACCGATCTGCACTGGCAAAACGGGCAGCAGGAGGATTTACAAACCTATTCTCTAATGAAGAACGTCCTGCAAGAAGAATCACCGGATTTGGTGATCTTTACCGGTGACGTTATTTATAGTGAGCATTGTACGGATAGACAAGAGTCCTTTAAAAATGCTGTCAAAGCAGCGGAAGAATTTAATATCCCATGGGCAGCTGTATTTGGCAATCATGATACCGAGGTTGGCACCACCAGAGAAGAGCTTATTCGCTTGCAGCAGGAAAGACCGCTCAGCTTAACCGAAATGGGCCCTAGCCTAGGGGATCGTGCGGGAAATTATGTGCTAGAAATTCATTCTAAAAATAATAGCAGCCCCGCTGCCGCATTATATTTACTGGATTCAGGCGAGTATGCCGATCAGCCCGTTGGCGGCTATGCCTGGGTAACTCATAGCCAGATTGGCTGGTATAAGGAGCAATCCGCTCGTTTGACGAAACAAAACAATGATGTGCCACTGCCCTCGCTTGCTTTTTTCCATATCCCTGTGCCCGAATATAACGAGGTATGGAACGAGCATACCTGCTATGGGCAGAAGCATGAAGGCGTAGCGAGTCCAAAAATCAATTCCGGACTTTTCACAGCATTTCTTGAAATGAAAGATGTCCGCGGTACGTTCGTTGGGCATGATCATATCAATGATTACTGGGGTGAGCTTCACGGCATCCGTCTATGTTATGGAAGAGCTACGGGCTATAACACCTATGGAAAAGACGGTTTTCCACGTGGTGCAAGGATCATACAATTGACCGAAGGGGAAGCTGACTTCCAAACATGGCTGAGACTAGATGATGGATCTGTTGTCGTCAATCAGCCAGAACATCTTCCTGAGAATGGTTAATGGCAACCATTAGGATATTAAACTGAAAATTTGTTACTTATGTTCTTTCCATTGGCATTCAGTAAATTTCATTTCTGTGAAAACGGCATTAAATGAAGATTCTTCTGGACTGCAAGCATAAATACCAATCTGAATATTATCTGCTCCTTCAAAAAGGTGTGCAATACGCATTTGCTTATAGTGAATGCCATCATAAGAATTTTCAATACAATAATCGCTTTCACGCCGGCTTAGTCTGTAATACATCAATTTCTTTGTTGCAGTAATATCCGTAGTTGCCCAATCAGAATATCCTAAGTTCGTTACAACACTTCCCAATCTCTGGTATTCTTCATTTTCATATTCAATAGAAGCCTTTATCCAGTTATCACTATTTTGATAGATAATTACGCCACACTGGTCGAAGCGTTGTTTACTGTCAAATTCCGTTTTTACTAAAAACGAAAAATATTTCTCATTGGTTTTCATTAACAAAGCAGGAGCATTATTGTTTTGAAAGCCATAATAGGTTCTTTGCCAAAAATCTGTTCCAGCTTCTGTTTTAATCACAATTTCTCCATCTGTAATCGTATATTCTTTAGGCTCATGTAACCAGAATAAGTGATCTCTTTGAAATGTTACATCCATTTTGATTCCTCCATAATTCTAATTTATCTATTAGCTGAATTAGCAGCAGTATCCTATTTAGGCAAATCGAAATGTAACTAACCTATTTTTCTTATTCGACGTTGTATTCTAACTGCCCATTACTTAAACGAGGCTACCGATTCATGCCGGTAGCCTCGCCATAGTGATTGTTGAGTTATAGTTACCCGTTTTTCTCCCAAAGCTCGATCAATCGACCTTCTGGATCTTCAATCCAAATAAATTTCCCAAATTCACTAACCTCTAAGTTCTTTGCAAGAGGTACTTTCATATGTTCAAGATGCTTAATAGTCTCGTCTACATTATGTACTTGGAAATTTAACAACACTTGTTGTTCTGTTGGAAAATAGCTGTCATTCTCGCTAAAAAAAGAAAAGATAGTCTCATTTCCGGATTCGGGTTTTATCATCGTCCCATTCCAATTCCCTATTTCAAGCTTCAACACTTCACTGTACCATTTTGTTATCATTTCAAGATTTTTGGTTCTCCAAAATATACCGCCAAAACCTTTTATCATTGTATCCAACTCCTGTCTGTCATTAGATTTTTAGCTATCCGATTACAGTAAATATTCGAGATTTAAATTTAAGTTCCTTTTTCAATTTCCCTGCCCGCGCACAATTTCTCCACAAACTACTACATTATATTTTTCCACTTTTGTGCTATACTAGCTTGTCAGCATTTTAGCAACAAATATTGTTAAATTATCTACTTACTCACGAGGTGCATAAATGTCTCAACCGCCAGCTAAGAAGGCGCTTTTGACTGAGCTTGAGAGCCTACGCGCATTTGGCATACTTGCTGTCATTATGATTCACGCGACATCCTCTTCAGTAGTCAATTCCGATCCTAACTCCACACTGTTTTTGATTCTTGTCCTGTTTAATACGTTATCCAAATTCGCCGTACCTCTCTTCATTCTGATCAGCGGCATATCTCTTTTCTACAATTACAATGATAAACCATTAAACAAACAAACAGCTACGATGTTCTACAAGAAACGCATCACTAAAATTATGCTGCCGTTTCTCCTATTTTCGTTTATGTATTATGCCACTATCATCTACTTCAGATACGGATTTATTAATTTCGAGCAGTTTATCTCTTATTTTCAGACTTGGGATTTTCTCGTTAAATTGCTGATTGGAAAAACCTATGCTCATTTGTATTTTATCTTTATTATTATCCAGTGTTATTTGCTCTTCCCTGTACTTTGGTATGTGATGAGAAAATGGCCGCGTCTCGTCAATTGGTTGATCACAGGCGGACTTCTCATTCAGTGGATTTATATGCTGAACGCCAAGGAAATGGGAATCAAATACGTCACCAGCGGTTTTTTCGCATACAGCTTGTACTTTTGTATCGGGGCTTATATAGGAATCAACTATACGAAATTTTATGCCTTCTGGGAGCGCAAACGCAGCAGCATTGCTTTACGAAGCACATTAATTCTAGTAGTAGCCATTTCCGGTACGCTCAACGTGATCTACTTCTTGCGTGAGGCGCAGGGAAAACTACTATTTAACGATAGCTTTTTGGTGCAAATTAAAAATGAAATTTATATTACATCGGCTTGTTTGCTGCTTATTCATCTTGCCCTTCGGATTAAGGCATCCCGCATGGAATATTTGAAATCGGTACTTATTCATCTCAGCCATGCGTCATTTGGCATGTACTTGCTGCATCCGATGTTCCTCAGATATTACCGTATGATGGATGTGAATGGGAGTCCGCTCGTTTACGGAGCATGGATTGCAGGAGGCTTCTTCCTGGCTTTAGTTGGCTCATGGATCATCGTTGCTTGGGCCGGCAAAGTGAAAGGACATTGGGTTTTATTCGGACCTATCCCCAAACAGAAATCACTCGGACAGTAGCCTAAGTCTGAATTTAAAACATTTATGTGACGCCCCTCTGCTGAAACAAGGCAAAAGGGGCGTTTTCAATAATTTCCCCCTATGCGCGCCAGATCTTTTCCGTTAAACTAGAAATTCTGGTATCGGCAGAATCAACTATACTATTGCAGGTTTACCCCTGAAAACTATTGGAGGTTTCTTTTCTAACATGCATAATGAACATCATTCCAATGTCAAAATTGTAACAGCCGACCCAAGCGCCATCGGCTTATTTGGGCTGGCTATCGTTACGCTCGTAGCTTCCTCACAGAAGCTCGGCTTAACTGACGGTCTAAGCCTCGTTATTCCATGGGCGATTTTTCTAGGCGCCTTTGCTCAGCTCTTTGCTTCTATTCAAGATGCAAAACATAACAATACATTCGGTATGACCGCCTTTGGCGCTTATGCTTTCTTCTGGATGGCGATGGCTGGCAGTTGGCTGATCAAGCTCGGTGTGTTCGGCGCTGAGCTGGCTGCAATCGCAGATAGCAAGCAGCTTGGTTTTGCTTTTGTCGGTTATCTCATTTTCTCGCTGCTGATGACTATCGGAGCAGCGGAGACCAATAAAGTATTATTCTTCATCTTCGTTCTAATTGATTTGCTTTTCCTTGGACTGAGCTTCGATGCATTCGGAGTAGCACCAGACGTGTTCCACGCACTAGCTGCCTATGCTGAGATGGGTATTGCTCTCCTATCGCTATATGCCGCAGGCGCAGCTGTACTGAACACCCATTTTGGACGTGTGTTTCTGCCAATCGGCCGGCCTTTTGGCATCTTCAAGCCTCGTTCATAATCGGAATCTCATCATTATACAATGTTAAAGCCAGCCGCTCTTCGTGCCGATCCGCGATAGAGCGGCTTTTTCTATGAAAATCAAAAAGAGGCAGAGTGCTTAACGATCGCACTCTACCTCTTTTTGTTCACCGTAAGCTTTATAGCAATTTCACAGCTACCGACGCAGCGGTGCTTTCCTTATTCCTTATTGAATCTTCATAGGTTCTCTTGAAATATTCCACATACAAAACATCGAGCAAATAAAGCTGTGAAATCTTCGCAGATAATGAGCCGCCCTGCAGAGGTCCTTCATTCGCTCCGCATAGCAGTGTCAGATCAGAGTAAGAGGTCAGCGGCGACTTAACGAACCTCGTAATCGAAATGACGGTAGCACCGCTTTCTTTGGCCCTTTTCGCTACTTCAATCGTATCCTTTGTAGAACCGGAATAAGAAATAACGACAGCGACATCCCGTTTCGTCATTAAAGCCGCTGACATCATCTGCAGATGCGAATCGATGCTGCATTCCGTTTTGTTTGTGATACGCATAAATTTGATTTTCGCTTCCATTGCCGTCATTAAGGAGGAGCCTACGCCAAAAAATATGACCCGTTCCGCTTGGAGCAAATGCTCAATCGCCTGATCCATTTTTTCGTTATCGATTAAGTTATAGGTCTCGTTCAATGCACTTATGTTGGATGACAGCACCTTAGAGGACACTTGATCCATCGTATCATTCATCAGGACCTTGTCCGTAAGCTGCGGTATTTCGTTTTCCGCGGTGATGCTATGTGCAAGGGCAATCTTAAAATCCTGATACCCTTTATAGCTTAACGACCTGCAAAACCGGAATACGCTGGACTCGCCCACTCCACAGTGATCTGCAAGATCGGTAATCGACATGTAGACGACACCTTCCGAGTTTTCCAGAATGTAGTCTGCTACTTTCCTTTCGGTATTCGTCAGGTTGTTGTATTTCGAATGAATCGTTGTAAAAATATTGATAGTGCGCAACCGATCACCTCCCTAAATCCTGTCCATTCCGCGTAGAAATAATGATGCCGCACCTAATAAGCCAGCTTTATTTCCAAGAGAAGCCTTTACGATGTTCACACCCGCAAAGCTCTCCATAATTAATGCTTTGGTTTGTTTCTCAACCATTCGAACAAGCTCATCCTGCTCCATCACTCCGCCTCCTACAATAATAGCAGGTGGATTGAAAATATGAATGAGTGAAGCCAAACCCGCGGATACTTCGGTCGTCCATGCATGCAATATTTGTTGTAATGGTTCGTTTCCTACCTGTATTTTATCAAAAAAACCTTTTCCGTCTACAATTTCAGGATCAGCTTCTTGGGCCATTCGAATTAAGGCTGTTGTTGAGGCATAGGTTTCATAAAATGATTTGCACGTGCCGCCATTCGTTTGCGACAATGGACGGGTAAACATATGACCGAATTCAGCAGCTGAGCCGCTCGCACCACGATAGATTTGACGATTCATGACGATGGCTCCGCCAATCCCCGTCCCAAACGTTAAGCATAAGAAATCAGTAAACGACTTTGCCGCTCCAAAACACGCCTCGCCTAATGCAGCTGCATTCACATCATTTTCAACCTTCACAGGCTTATGGAACCGATCCTCTACGATCTCTCTGACCTTCATGCCTGTATAGCTTGGGATATTCTCATTGGCATACAAGATGCAGCCCTCATCTGCGTTCACTTGTCCGGCCGTACTAATAGCGACAGCATCAAAATGCTGATATGACTCCATTTGGGAAAGCAGCTTTTCCATGAGATGCTTGCCGCCCATATGAGCTTCGGTCGCATACTCCTTGAACTGAGTGATATGGCCTCGTTCATCGCAAATGCCTATCTTCGTATGGGTACCGCCAATATCTGCCGCTAAAATGTTCATTCCCATGGGCTATTCAACAGCCTTTACGAATTTTTTGGTTATTTCCATCGGTCTTGTAATGGAAGATCCCACTACAGCTGAATAAATCCCTTGGTCAAATAATCGTTTTAGTTCCTCAGGTGTTGAGATACCGCCCTCCGCAATAATCGGAACGGATATCGTATTCACGAGCTTCTCTATCAACTGAAAATCTGGCAAAACATTATCTTTTGTTGCTTCCGTATAGCCGCTAAGAGTCGTCCCAATAATGTCAAACCCTAGCGCAGCAGCCTCGATAGCTTCAGCATAGGTCGAGCAATCCGCCATAAAGAGCTGATCTTTATACTTTTTTCGTAGTAAAGGAAATAATTCCGATATCGTTGATCCGTCCGGCCTCACACGATTTGTTGCATCCATTGCAATGATATCCACGCCTTCGCGGCAAAGTTCATCCACTTCCTTCATCGTAGGGGTGATAAATACGGAAGAGCCCTCATAATCCTTTTTTATAATACCGATGATCGGTAGATCTACCTGCTGCTTAATTTCCCTAATATCCTCTACGCTGTTGGCACGAATTCCTGAAGCTCCGCCTAAAAAAGCTGCATATGCCATTCTCCCCATAATAAATGGACTATGAAGCGGTTCATCCGGCAAGGCTTGGCAGGAAACGACCAGCTTTCTTCTTATCCTATCAAGTACATTTCTATTTGTATTCATTGGACTCCACTCCGCTGCTGTTTTTATTTACTCACTGACTGCCGCTGCCATCTAGGCAAAATCAACATATCATAATACCCTCATTTTGTAAATTAATTTCACCACTATTTAATTTATGAAAATTATTTTCGCCTAAGCATCAATAAAAAGGCCCGATAAGCTCTAAAGAGCCAATCGGGCCTCGCCTATACATGAATTAAAAGCAAATCCTAAATCTTCTTAACAAATTCCGACTTCAATTTCATAGCGCCAAAGCTATCGATTTTGCAATCAATATCATGATCGCCTTCAATTAGGCGGATGTTTTTTACTTTTGTGCCTATTTTGATAACGAGCGAGCTGCCTTTAACTTTAAGGTCTTTAATGACCGTTACAGAATCACCATCGTTCAGCACATTTCCATTCGCATCTTTAATTATTCTTTTATCTTCATCGTTATCGGATTCTGATTGTAAGCTCCACTCATGACTGCATTCTGGACAGATTAGCAGACTGCCATCCTCATACGTGTATTCAGAATTACATTCCGGGCAATTTGGCAAACTAGACATAAGTTCATGTCCCCCATTCCTTATTATACATTCAAGTTCTCCTTGAAGTTGCCTTACAAGTATAGGGGATATTGTCCAATCAATCCACTACCTCTGTCTATTTCTGAAGCATTATTCTTTAATAAACTCCTTCGTACTGCGAACCGTATCGATTGGACGAACTAATTTTTCGATTTCTTCACGCTTAGGCTCTAGGAAAGGAGGCAGCGATAATTTTTCACCAAGCGTCTCATAAGGCTCATCACCCATAAACCCTGGACCATCCGTTGCAAATTCGAATAAAATTTGCGGAGCCACTCTAGCGTACAACGATTCGAAAAAGTGACGGTTTACATAGCCGGAAGACGGCAATCTGAAGCTCTCTAGGCGCTCAATCCATTCATTTAATACGCCGCGGTCTTCTACACGGAATGCCACGTGGTGAACGGTGCCAAAGCCTTGATGCGCTTGTGGAAGCACAGCATTGTATTCCACAATAACTTGAGCTCCGTTTCCGCCTTCACCAACCTCAAATAGATGGAATGAGCCGTCTTGGTCAATTTCTTTGAACAACAGCACTTTCTCCAGCATCGTTTTGAAGTTCTCGAAATTAGAAATGCGAATGAAGATTGGTCCTAAACCCGTAATCGCGTGCTCTAACGGGATTGGTCCTTTTTCCCAAGGCACTCCTGAAGCTATCCCTTTATTATTTTCATCCGAAATCAATTGATAGTGTTGGTCATCAAAGTCAACGAACGAAAGTGACTTCTTGCCAAACATCTCTTGAATACCGGTATGCGTCACATCTAGACGGTTGAATCGCTCTACCCAGTATTGCAAAGCCGCATCATTCGGAATGCGGAATGAAGTTTTTGAAATTTCATTCGTTCCATGCACGCCCTTCGGAATATGTGGAAAATCGAAAAATGTCATGTCAGTGCCTGCGTTGCCTTTATCATCTGCAAAAAACAAGTGATACGTTTGAATATCGTCTTGGTTCACCGTTTTTTTCACTAATCGCATACCTAACACGTTTGTAAAAAAGTCATAGTTGCGCTCTGCACTGCTTGTAATTGCCGTAACGTGATGGATACCTTTTAATTGATTCATTATATATTCCTCCATTCAATTTTAGCTTTCCCGTGGTTCATGAATACAAATCATCTTCTAAAAAAATCTTTAATTTAATTATCTTTAATTTAAGATAAATATAACAGGTTTACTTTTCGATGTCAACAAGCCGGCATCTCACCCTAAACAAAAAAAACAATAAGCCTCGTCCGAATGACTGCGCTCATTGCTTTGTGTTTGTCGATCTATTTATTTAAAGAACACTTTTTCTACATTGTATTTCGCTCTGAATTTATTAATAAGGTATGTTTCGTAGATCTCGCGATCAACCGAATCCTCATTAACATAAACCTCAATTTTAGTAACCTCATTGCGATGATTTTTCATGACGGATACGGAATCCTCAAAATGTTTTTTGATACGGGGTCTTAGCTTCCGTGCCTTGCCGACAAACAGCAGCTCGTCCTTATCGTTGTAAAACATAAAGAAACCGCCATGCTCCCTTGTAATCAGGTGAAAATCAGTAAAGCCATAAATATTGCTCAGCTGTGGATTAACCTGCTTGGTTATGGTTACGTCCGGCGCCGGAATCGTTATGTTGATCATAATGGTTCACTTCCTTCTTAGCGTATAGGTCTATATACTATCATAAAACGACAAATGAAAACCATTAGCAATGCAAATTAGGGGCGAATGAGCCGGTATATAGGGCAGCATTGCGTTTACAGGATCATTTCCTCCATAATGGTGGTAATTAGTGAGCTCAAACAATATGAATCATAATGCCCCTATGACAGTGCAATGACAAGGGCTAAAGAGGAGATTGAATCCAATATGGTGAAACAGCCCTTAATACTCATCGTTGAGGATGAGCCTCGCATGCGGGAGCTTGTTGCAGATTATTTGGAAGAAGAGGGCTACCACATCATACAAGCAGCAAATGGCTATGAAGCGTTAGAGCATGCTCGCCATACGCCGCCTGATCTCGTTGTGCTTGATATTATGATGCCCGGTATAGATGGTTTTGAAGTATGCAAGCAGCTTCGCAGTCACTCCCAGACTATAATTGTTATGCTAACGGCTAGGTCAGAGGAAGAAGATAAGTTATATGGCTACGAATTGGGTGCAGACGATTATGTAACTAAGCCATTTAGCCCCAAAGTATTGATCGCAAAAATTAAAGCCTTATTAAGCCGATGGCATGTTCATGATGGGGTCGCAGAGCTGAAGAAGCATCATGATTTGGAAATTAATGAGCAAGCCCATGAAGTTTATCTTTACGGCAAGCTTCTCGAATTGTCGCCAAAAGAATACGAACTGCTGCTGTTCTTCTACCAGCATCCAAATATCGTATTAACAAGAGATACTCTTCTTGATCGCTTATGGGGGATCGATTATTTCGGCGATGCCCGTACAGTCGATACGCAGATTAAACGTCTACGCAAAAAACTAGGAGACAAGGCTGATTACATTCAAACCGTGCGCAACAATGGTTATAAATTTCAAAAACAAAACATGAGGTATTTATGAAGAGAGAGCGATTGGATTTCAAAATATTTTGGGTGACCTTGGTCGCTTTGATGTTATTTATCATCTTATGGATGGTGCTCCAGACTAAATTTTTCGGAACGTTTTATATCGAGCAGAAGTCGAATGAGCTATCTCAGCAGATGGAAAGCATTTATCATAAGTATGCATCCGGTGTTTACGATCTAAACGTCAAGCCAGAAGAGGTCGTCAGCTTCGAACAACGCTTTTACGGTGTAACAGCCACGTTGTACAAGCAAGGAAGTAAAATCGACGTGTATGCTGGGGGCTACAAAGCCATTCCTGCTATACCTGTGACGCCTTCCATCATCCTTAATAATGATTACGATCTATCGATTCAACTCGATCCCGAGCCTTACGTCCAGCCTCATCTGAATGATAAGAACATTAGAAGCCAACCCCTCGTACCTGCAGCTTATGTTAATCCCTACAGTAATCGGCTGTCAGACGCCATGAGCATTTGGCTGCAAAATAGCGACCGATTCAGCACACTATCCCAAACAGGACATGTGAGCGTAACGAAAATATCATCCTTTAATGCTGATAACGAAAACATGCTACTTGCCGCAGTGAAGCTGCCGAACACAGTAAACCATAGGGGTGGAGATGCGTATTTGATTGCGCTGGCTACACTCCAGCCTGTCGGCGATGCTGTTCAAGTTATGAGCCGATTTTATATGTATTTTTACGCGCTTGCTGCCATCCCTATTTTACTGTTTGCTTATTTCCTTTCACGCACCATTACATTGCCGTTGATGCAGCTGAACAAAGTAGCAAAGCGTCTGGCCAAGCTCGATTTCACAGCATTCGTACGTATGAACCGGAAGGATGAAATCGGCCAGCTCGCGGGAACGATGAATAGCCTTGCCCTTAATCTGCAGCAAACGATGGCCGAATTGCAGGAAGCGAATATGAAATTACTTGATGATATCGAGAAAGAAAAGCAGCTAGAACGCATGCGCAGGCAATTCGTAGCAAGCGTATCACATGAATTAAAAACACCGGTCAGTCTAATCCAAGGTTATGCAGAAGCGCTCCAAGACAATGTAGCAAACGGACTGAAACGCGATAAATATACGGCCGTGATTATCGAGGAATCGGAGAGGATGGCCCGTCTTGTCGCCGATTTGCTGGATCTATCCCAATTAGAGAGCGGCCGGTTTGCACTGCAATGGTCAACGGTCCCGCTTTATGAAACGGTCCAATCGGTACTAACGAAAATGGCTCCACTCTTGCATGAGAAATCCATTCGTCCTCAGCAGATTGGACTAGATGCTGAAGAACTATGGGTGCGATCAGATCGGCAGCGGCTGGAGCAAGTGCTGATCAACCTGCTTGGTAACGCTATACGCCATACCCCCGTTCAAGGACGTCTTGAAATACGTATAAAGACCGAACAGTCATCCGTACGTGTAGCGCTTAAAAATGAGGGCACGCCTATTCCCGAAGAGGATCTGCCTTATATTTGGGACACTTTCTATAGAGCTGACCATTCAGGCAGCCGTGAGCTTGGAGGAACCGGCATCGGCTTGTCCATCGTAAAAGCGATTTTACAACGACATGAAAGTGAGTACGGCGTATTTAATGAAGAGGATGGTGTCACATTTTACTTAACCCTTCCTCTTCGGGATCATAATTAACTCAGGTCATTTAGCTGAAAATATAACAAAAAAACAGTCTAAACCCCTATCATTCAGGAGTATAGGCTGTTTTCGTTTGCAACACGATATTGCCTTTTAACATCACTAAGTATTACTTCGTAATCCTTTATTTCCGAAGAGCATCCGCCGGCTCAGCAGCAATTAGTTTCCGACTAACAATCGTACTCATTAAAAGAATAATGATAAATGTTGAAATGACAGTAATCGCAATTTGCAGGGCTTGTATGATCATTCCGCCCCCTAGCAAAAGACTATATACATAACTGATGACGAAAAACATTCCAATACTAAGAATTGTTGATGTACTAGCTAAAAGGATGTTTTCAGCAGCTAATATCCCCCTGATCCATCCCTTGTTGTAGCCGAGAGCTGCTAAAATTCCGATCTCACGGTATCTAGCGTTTGTTTGTTTAGCAAGCAGTACAATGCTAATAAAAAATGCGATGGATAAAATAAGAATGGACACAGCAAGAAAAAGCTTCTTTACGCTGTTAAAGGTTTTCTCTAGAGCAGCGACTTGCTCCACAGCCGTTTTGGTCGTTATGTTTTGTTTTTCCAAACCCTCTGTTACCGGCACAATATCCGAAAAGCTTGTCGCATCATAAGAAACTGAGAATGGCTTCTCTCCTCTCTCATGCTCATACAGTGATTTCTCCACATCGGAGCTGATGAAAAAATCATCATAACCTGCGTTATAGATACCGCTGATTGTGAGAGGGAAACTTTGTCCGTTATATTTTAGCGTTATTTTTTGGCCAATGAGCTCACGAATATTATCGGTAAGTTTTCTCCCTACACTTGGCGTAATTGAAATCTCGTTCTCCCCATATCTCGGCATTATGCCGTATGACATATTTTCAGTGGCTCTTGGCATGGGTATTTTCTCTTTAAAGCTAACGATCCCTACACTTAGAGTAAGTGCTACGTCCTTGAGTACATATTGATAATATACATTTTCAATTCTATGATCCTGGCTTAATAGCTTGAATGGATCTTGTTTCTCATTTAACGCGATGTATCCATTATTGAACGCGGTGTTTTTGTCTTTAAAATCAGTAATAGACTGACTCATGATGTTGCTGGATGAGAGTGAGACAACAAACAGCGCAATTCCTATTGCAATGACCAAGCTAACTGCTATATAACGAAATAGCCGCACTCTAAAATTTTTAACGGCACGTTTCCAAAAGGAAACCTGGGCACGGTTACTCGTATGCTTTGCTTTGATTTGCTTTTGGACTATCGTTTGTTCTGCTGATGTTACTTGAGATGAAATAACATGTATTTTCCCATTTTCAATAGACAAAACTTCATCAGCCCACGAACATATCTTTTTATCATGGGTAATGACAACGACCAGCCGATCCCTTGCCACTTCCTTCAAGATATCCATAATTTGATTAGCTAACTCACGATCAAGCGCTCCAGTAGGCTCATCTGCAAATAATATTTGTGGATCATTCACAAGTGCTCTCGCTATCGCAACGCGTTGCTTCTGCCCCCCTGATAGATTTTCTACTTTTTCTTCTGCCTTCGTTTCGATGCCTAACTCTTTGATTAATGCAAATACCTTATCACGGTTTTCATGCGCTGGTTTCCCATTCAACTCAGCTGCGAGTAAAATATTTTCCATAACCGTATAGCCGCTTATTAAATTGTAACTTTGAAAAATAAACCCGATATGGTTTTGACGGAATTGACAAAGCTCTACTGATGTCATTTCTGTAATTTTCTCATCGCATACCGTAATGTTTCCTTTGTAATTCATATCGAACCCTGCGAGCAGGTTCAATAATGTACTTTTCCCACTGCCTGATGCGCCAAGAATACAGGTAATCCCTCTATTCCGAAACGTATATCCTATACGGTTTAAAATAGTTTGGTCACCATATTTTTTTGTTACCTCTTCTAAAATAATCATGCTCTGTCACCTGACTTCAACGATTTAAATGTATTGACAGTCCCAATCACCATCGTCGTTATCAAGCTGCAAAACCATGCAATGAGGATAATCAGGCCCGCTTCTATAGCATATGATTTGGCTTCCAAAACACCCGGCGAGCCAGTAATTGAATTCATAGCCATGTTGATGAGTGGTGAGGCCAACACAAATAATACAAATGCCGCTAAGCTAACAAACAAGTATTCCACGAACGTCATTTTTGTTAGATCGCTATTCCTATAGCCGTTTATTTTGAAAATCGCATATTCTCTTTTACGCATAGCTGCTGTCATAAACGAAATGGCAAGCGAAACGATTAGAGACAGAATGCTAATGACAATGACAGCTGAGCCTGACTGCTCTTTCGCCTGAGCATTTAATCGAACCATATCTTCGACCAGTTCAAATCTGCCATTCGGCACAATTCCCATCGCCAGCAGCTCGTCTTTCAATGAAATCATGTCCTCGGCGCTATTTGCTCTCATCGAGAAATTAGACGTTTTGGATTTCATGTTCGCCTGTTCGCGCAGTTCAATAACCGATGATTTACTGAAAAAGAATGAGTCGTTTACTGGATACTCCTTAATCTCACCGTTAAACTCTACCACAGCTGTTGTATCCGCTACACCAACAATTTTGACAGTCGTACCAACTGGCTTTTCAACTGGCTCACCGGAATCCCAATTAAAAAGCGTCCCACGGAGGTCAATCGTTTTGCCGATGAGATCATTATTGGAAACGCCTAAAACATCTGCCAAGCTGTTTGAGACAACCACTTCATTATGATCACCCGTAGGCATTTTACCAGCTATTAGCTTTTTGAATACAGGGACATTGTTTGAGCCCTCAATCTTGTGCTCCTTGCCATCTAAGACTACCGTAATATTATTCACTGCCTGGGCAAATACCGCGTGCTTCACACGTTCATCATTTAAGTATTTTTCATAAAGACCTGCAATGTCCTGATCCACATCGACATTTGGCTTTTGCTCTTGATCAGACTCGCTTGAACTGCCTGCGCTTATAAATTTAGATGCGATCTCAATATCAAAAAGGCCCTCGCCAATCGCAGCGTACAATTCATCAAAGCTGTTTTGACTCGTGTTTTGTATACGGCCTGATGTATTCATTAATAGGAAGCTTGTCGATACCAATATGGCAACAACCAACACCGCGTATCTGCTTATTTTACTCTTTATATTGGTCATTGAGATTGCCATGGTCCGCTTCACAGATAATGCAGGTTTTGCTGTCATCGGAGCTGGTTTTGGCTTAGCTTGTTCGACTTTCGTTTCCAACACGAGCTCACCTTTATCAAACTCAAAAACACTGCTGTTATCGTCAAGCATCGAGCTATCATGCGTGACGATAATGACTGTACGCGTTTTGGCGATTTGCTTCAATATATTAATAATTACACTGGCTGATTTCGGGTCAAGCGCGGCTGTGGGCTCATCAGCAATAAGGACCTCAGGATTTTTCATAAGCTCTCTTGCTATAGCCACCCGCTGCTTTTGACCGCCAGATAGATTTCTGACCTTCTGCTTTGCGAGCTCATTAATTTTAAGCTGCTTCATGAGCTGAGTTATTCGTTCACCTGAAATGGTATCGTTTAAATAGAGAGGCATTTTTATGTTATCCAATACCGATAAATCGTCGATCAAATTAAATTCCTGCCATACGATCCCGATTTTTTTATTGTGATACTCACTCTTATCCTTTTGGCTGAGCGTTTTTAGATTTTGCTTTTTGTAATAAGCCTCGCCTTTAAAATCCTGGTCCAAGCCAGCTAATATTTTGAGGATGGTTGTTTTCCCGCTTCCTGATGCACCTACGATAAAGTTAAGCCCACCCTTGATTTCAAGAGATATATTTTTAAGTGCATATTCCTGGCCGAATAATCTGGATACATTATGAATTTCATACATGTTTATTTCTCCTATCTTTCCTTTATTATTGATGGCAGTTTCTATACTATAAGGGGTCAATGTGTCATTCAGGTGGCGGTGCGGCAATAAATAGGACGAGATATGCAGCCCAATACAAATTTTGTTTGATGCATAGAAACAATGAAAAGAGCGTCAGCAAATAATCTATGTTTCACCATAGGTTATCCGCTGACGCTCAATTGTTTATAACGACTTATTTATTATCGATTAAATAAATGAATTGCACGAGGTTATCGTTCACTTTGCAGGCCATAATCAGCATGTAGTATCCCTTGTCCTCATACGTGCAGGGTTTACAGTGATAAATATAGTCAATAGCCCAATCGCATACTACTTTCTTTACGTATAGTTATTAGGTGAATACCTATATTAAGGAGGCAACACCTATGTTCTATTCGATTCCTTGGATATCAGATCCACGGCATCAACCCTCTTTCTTTGCAAGAAATGCTGCTTATCCAGGTACTTATCCTTATAACCCATACACATGGCAGACGAATTATATCCCCTATAGGCAAACGCCTACTCCATTTTTTAGAATGAAATGGGGTAACGTACAAAGTAATACATGTATAAGTAAAGCCGAAGTAGAATTAAACCAAACTTTCCGAACGCTCTGGGAGCAACACGTCGCTTGGACGAGGATGCTCATTATTAGTATTGTGGAAGGCTTGCCTGATGAAGCGTTAGTTACCGAGCGTCTCCTCCGTAATCCCACAGACATGGCCTCCGTTTTTAAATATTATTACGGAGATACGGTAGCTTCTCAGTTTGACCGTTTAATGAGAGAACATCTTGTTTTGGCTGCACAGCTCGTTAAAGCTGCGAAGGCTGGCAATAATCAAGCAGCTGCGGAAGCAGAAAAGAAATGGTATGCCAATGCAGATGAAATCGCTGGCTTTATGAACAGTATCAACCCCAATTGGCCGAAGTCAGCCTTGGAGAACATGCTGCATGAGCATCTTCGCATGACCAAAGATGAAGCCGTATTTCGATTATCCAAAAATTATGAATCTGACATCGAAGCCTTTGATCAAATTGAGAAACAAGCACTGGATATGGCGGATGCATTTACAGCTGGCATCGTCACACAATTCCCCCATGCATTTCAATAACTAACGGAATGTGAATATAAGCCGGCTTATTTGTTGTTAAAAATGAGAGAGCACCCGCTTGGGTGCCTTTTCACTTTAAACAAATAAGTTCTTCCACCACAGATAACGAACTTCACATTTTTATTTTAAAAGTACACGCGGACGCAGCATCCGCTCCACAATACGAAGCATTTGTTTGCTTGTTAAAAAACGAGATGCTTGAGCTGTTATGAAGTTTTTGATCCCAGCAACAGCATAAGGCCGACCAGCCTCTAATGAGCGAAGCGCCACTTGTACAACATGTTCTGGCGTATCGCGCTTTCCGACAGATGCCTCTTCTGCTCCTACAACGCTGAAGAATGGGGTTTCCGTTGAACCTGGACATAAAGCAAGAAATTGGACACCGCGTTTGCGGTTTTCTTCCCAAAGCGCCTGTGTAAACGACAGTACAAAAGATTTGGTCGCTCCATACACCGCCATATACGGATCCGGTTGAAATGCTGCAGTAGAAGCTACATTAATGACGATACCGCTCCGTTTTTTAAGCATATCCGGTAAAAACAAATGAGTAAGATCCACAACTGCAACTACGTTGAGCATCACTTCTTCATGTACTCGGCCACTAGGCAACTGATCAAACCATCCATGGCTAGCAAATCCCGCATTATTAATTAATATATCTATGCTAAGTCCACGTTTTAGGCATTCTTGATATAGCTTCGCGGGCGAGCCTTCTTTGGATAGGTCTGAGACGATAACCTCCGTTTGAATGCCATGTTTCTTGCTTAGTTTCTCAGCTAAAGCAACGAGCTTAGATTCCGAGCGTGCGGTTAAGATCAAATGGCTTCCTTTAGCAGCCAATTCATGAGCAAACGCTTCTCCTATACCCGAAGAAGCACCTGTAACCAGTGCCCACTTGTTTTGTACTTGTATCATTGTCTCAACCCTCTCAGATATTAAGTTTTCATATAGAAACATTGTTTCCTAATGAAACCATTGTATTTAATTACCCGCTTAATGTCAACTTACTGATCAAAAGTCATGATTGTTGTTAACGCGGCACCCATTTTAGTTGGTGTTATGTAATTGAAAATAGTAAAATGAATGTCAGGAAACATCGTATCTCGAAAAAATTAAAGGTCTGAGGGTGAAGTTAGATGAACAATCCTTCCGATATGCCTTTCACAGATAACCGTACTGTTAAAACCTATCAGGAAACGAGACTGCAGCATACCGAGAATTTAAGACAAAACGTTGTAGAGGCAGCTGCAAGTATTTTGCAGGAACATGGCCCAGAGGCGGTTACGGTTCGCCGAGTTGCTGAGAAAATGGAATGTTCCACTAAAATCATTTACAACTTATTTAATAACAAAGAAGGTTTAGCTAAGCAATTATTTTTGGAAGGCTGCAAGCTGTTAGCCAAGTCCTTTGACTCGGTGCCAAAACAAGCAGACCTAGAGAAATATCTTCATGACTTGAGTGAAGCTTATTGGAGTTTTGGACAATCCTATACAAGCTACTATATGTTGATGTTTGGCGGAGCTTTTAGCGAATTCAAACCGGAAGAGGAAAGTTTAAAAGCGACGATAACTGCTTTGCAACAAGTTATAAACACGATCGCTGAGGCAATAGAGCTAGAACTGATAGCCGAAAAAGACCCGATACTTGTTGTTCATGTGGTTTGGGCTTCATTACACGGAGTCATCCACCTTTACTTAGGTGGTCATATTCAAAGTGAAGCGATGGCGAAAACATTATATGACAGGACGGTATCCAATTTAATTCAGACGTTCTTTCGGCACGCTAGTTGATTAAAATAATACCTTTCTCTATTTAAGACTAGACAAAAAGTAAGGGCACCCGCGCTTGGGTGCCCTTACTTTTTAATTTATCTCGCAGTAGCCCCGCCATCGAGAATGAATTCTGCCCCCGTTGAGAAAGATGATTCATCGGATGCCAGAAAAACGACCTGCAACGGAGGAGGCATTGATGACCGACCCGCCGCCTGTCTTCGCCATAAGCGGCATAACATGCTTCATCCCAAGAAACACGCTGGTGACATTGATGCTCATCATGCGATTAAACTCTTCCATTTACTGAAATGCAAATTAGACCGCGGTGTAGCCGCCATCAACAAGCAGGCTGGCACCTGTTATAAAAGAAGCATCATCGCTGGCAAGGAACAACACGGCTTTACCGACTTCTTCAGGTTTGCCAAGGCGTTTCATCGGATGCAAATCGATAAGATGCTGCGTAATCGCTTCATTCCGCCCTGCGATGAGCGGTGTATCAATGTATCCTGGGCATATTGCATTGACTCGAATGCCTTTAGTTGCATAGTCCGCACTCAGCGACTGTGTCAAAAGCTTAACGCCGCCTTTCGCAGAAGCATACGCAGTAACATTTGCTTTGCCAACGTGGCTATGGATGGAGCCGCAATTTACGATGGAACCGCCTGTGCCTTGTGCAAGCATTTGCTTGATTGCATATTTATCACAGAGAAACACGCCTGTTAGATTGATATCAATGGTTCTATTCCAGGCATCTAAGCTTAATAGATCAGCAGGCCCGTCCTTAGCTATACCTGCGTTTGCAAACAGAACATCCAGCTTGCCATATTTGCTCACTGTCTGGGATACCATATGAATGACGTCGTCCTCGTTGGACACGTCCGTTTTTACAAACAAGGTATCAAAGCCTTCTGTATTCAACTGATCGGAAACGCCCTGCCCATGATCAGAAAAATCCGCAATGACCACTTTCGCCCCTTCTTCGGCAAATAAACGGACGGTTACTTCGCCAATACCGCTTGCACCGCCTGTAACAATAACAACTTTATCTTGGAATCTCACGTTATCAACACTCCTTCTTGTGATTCGAGCCCCTAAACGGTCTCGATTACGTTGTCCACAATCCGCCAATTTCACTCTTACTATATAAGTACGAGTATCTGTACCTTGATTTCATCTTATCATTGATATAAGTTAAGATAAATTTAAACAAATTGAATAATACTTAAGAAAAACTAAAATAAAGGAGATAGGTCATTCATGAATATCGAAAAGCTGGAGTATCTTGTTGAAGTTGTAAAAACGGGGTCAATCTCGGCTGCCGCTCAAAATCTTCATGTCACCGTATCGGCTATTAGCCAAGCGATTTCAAGTCTAGAATCGGAATGGGGGGTTGTTATCCTCAAGCGATCTCGGTCAGGAGCAGTACCAACAGCCGAAGGAATTGTCATTATAAAGAAGGTGTATGAAGTTCTTAACAAGTACAAAGAGCTAGTCGAGACCACGCAGGGCTATTCTAATTCTGTACAAGGCCATTTGCGATTCGCCACCATTCCCGGCCATGCTTTTCTGATTGAGAATGCCGTCATGGATTTTAAAAAGGATTATCCGCAAATACGAATGGAAATTTTCGAGAAGGGCTCTCAGGAAATTATTGACGACATTCTGCATAATCGAGCCGACTTGGGTTTTATTATTTTGTTTGAGAATCGCCTTGTTGAAAATATCGGACTGTCCATTGAACGCTTGATGAGTGTAAAGATGGTTGCTGCAGTAAGCACACAGTCTCCATTGGCGCTTAACAAAACGATTACGCCAGAGGAAATTATGCAGCAAACGATCGTCTTGTATAATGATGATTATGTGAAATGGTTTATGGATGACTTTCAAGCCAAATATGGCGCGGTGGATATTTTGTTTACGACAAACAACCCGAATTCGATTGGCAGGGCACTCCTAAATCATCATGCCGTAACCATCGGCCTTGATTACTCTTTTGTGAGTGATTTGTCCATTATTCGGGATCAATCGGTCATTTTGGAGCTTGATTTAACAGGCCAAGGCGCTGTTTATTTAGGTCTTATTCAGCCTGAAGGACATCACTCTACCCCGATCTCAAAGAGCTTTATTACCCGGCTTAAACATGATCTAGCGGATGTAAAAGCTAATTTTGAGTCGTAAACAACTCTCGCAAATAAGGGCTCATGAACAAATCATGAGGGTCCATTTGCTTTCTTATTTCGGCAAATTCCTGCCACATCGGATAACGCTTAATTAAATTGGCAGCCTTGAGCGTATGCATTTTACCCCAGTGGGGTCTGCCTTCATATCGAAGAAAGATTTGCTCCATCACTTCAAAATAACGTTTGTACGGCATGCCTTTATACATATGGACTGCTATATAGGCAGAATCGCGGCCATAAGCGGGACTAAGCCAGATTTCATCAGCCGCCACATACCGGCACTCAATAGGGAAATGAACATGGAATCGCTCACGTTCCATTGCCTCTTGCATTTCACGAATGACCGACGTCATGGCTTCTTTCGGCAAGCTGTATTCCATCTCATAAAAACGGACGGTTCTTTCTGTCGCAAATATGCGGTGGCTATAGTTCGCTTTCGTCGCAACGGGTACACTTGATGCACTTAACCTGCTTATGGCAGCACTTGCTGTGGGGATCATCTTGCAAAACCCTGATAGTAAGCCAAACAATGTGTTTTCAATTAGCTTTTCGTTTACATATTCAACCCATTTGTTCGTAGGTATGGGCGCATCTGTCTCATTCATCAGTTTGACCTGGCAAGTCTCCGCATAGGGAAACCAAAAAAACTCAAAATGCCGGTTATCCTCTACAAGATTCGGCAATTGCGTCAAGCAGTCCGTCAAAGCCATACGTTTGCTCTCATAGGAAAGTAGATAAGAGCTCCTTAATTGAAGCTTAACCTGAACAATAATGCCTAATGTGCCTAATGAAACCTGTAATGCTCGAAATACAGCCGGATGTGACTGCAGCGTATATTCCATCACTTCTCCTAAGCCGTTCACGACCGTTATGCCAATCACCTGTGTAGCTATACTTCCTAAGCGGAGCCCTGATCCGTGAGTTCCTGTACTAATCGCACCTGCAATCGACTGAACATCTATATCGCCTAGATTTTCCTGCGCCAGCCCTTCTTCATGCAACAGCTCGCCTAACCGCTTCAGCTTCGTTCCTGCCCAGACGACAGCCGTCTGCTCATCAGCATTTACACTCACCACTCCTTGCAGCTCGTCGAGCGATACAAGCACCTGATTAGAAGCAGCAACCGCCGTAAAAGAGTGCGCTGACCCTACAACGCGCAAATATTTGCCACTCTTCAAACACTCATGACGAACGATTGCCACTACTTCATCTATCGTCTTCGGATGCCGAATAAGCTCAGGAGCGGCAGTGACTGACCCCGACCAATTTGTCCAGCTTTTCCGATTCGCTTTCATAGGAAACATTCCCCTTCTCCGCGGTAGGTTAAGTACTCGTCAACAATGCCTTCCCCCGTTATCGCATACAGCTTCGGAAACCGTTCACATAACTCCCCAGCCTTCGCATGCCGGAAAAAGATTGGATCTCCCAGCTCGAGAGCCAAACCGCTCGGACAACGAAGCGGCGTCTGCACCTCACCCGCGCCTTCTAACGAAATCAACGTTAAGCCTTCAGGCAAATGCGGCTGCGGCGCTTTTTCCGCGCTAACAGCGCCCGAAGCGGTGTAACCCCCGCCCAAGCAGGTTACCATATCTACTCTAGGCTTCCGCACGACTTCCACCGCATATCCAGCAGCAGGCAAATACTGAAAATCAGCATAATGATCGAACAGCGTAGGACAATAAAAACCAGAGCCTACGGTGATCTCCGTTACTCCCTGCTCCAATGTGGAGCTGCTTATACTCCCAGTACCTCCAGCATTTACAAAACGCAGTTCCCCGCCTAACGCGTGAATACCTTGCAGCACTTCCTCACGCCTTTCAGCTACTTCTCGAATTGAACGCCGCTTCAGCTGGCGGATGAATGAATTTTTTAACCATTGTCCCGAGACTTGATCCCCTACCCCGGCAATTTGCGCCTCGTACCCCATTACACCATCCAGCCTTACCCATTTGGATTGCATTATCCTATCGACAATCGGCTTAGCCAGTGGCCATGAGGTTACCGGTGATCTCCATATGCCAAAATGCAGTCCGGGATAGTTTGCAGACATATCGATATCCAGACAAACGGCTGCCTGTACGCCAGTGACCGCTGCTAGCCGCTCGATATGCTCCACATGCTGAATGGAATCAACCATAAATACAACCGTTCGGCCACTAGCTGCAGCCTCTAACAGAATTGAAATTTCGCGCGGCTCCCACGCGGGATAACCAAGCAGCAAATCATCAAAACCACGCTTCAGCAGAAAAGCCGCCTCTCTTGCCGTATAACACATGACGCCTTGATATACTTTGTCTGATTGAAGAATACGTCGAAGAACCTCCACAGACCTTATTGATTTACTTGCGACACGAATTTTCTTGTCACCCGCCGCAGCCGCAATGGCTCTGCTATTCGCATCCAATAAATCAAGATTTACATAAGCAAAAGGCTTCGCTGTATGTGCAAAAATCCTTTTATATTGCTCATAGTGAGGGAGCTCGATAGGCCATTCTCCATTCTGTTTATGCATGTTTATTTTTACATTATATTCCTCGTTTCCGGTTGAAATCCTTTTTATTTGCTGGCGCTTAGCTTGGCGGGAACGTGAGCAGCCTTGCGTTTGCCGCAAATCAGATAACAAAAAAAAGAGCTGCCCTTCTCCCGCCAGCGGCGTTTGAAAGACAGCTCTTTTTGTATATTCGAAAATGATCTTACGCTTTGTTGGATGAACCAAACTCACGCATTTTGCCCATAACGGTTTGTTTGATTCCTTCGCGACCTGGAGCAAGGAATTTACGCGGATCGAAAGCTTCGGAATCTGCGCTCAACACTTCACGAACGATTTTTGTGAATGTGATTTGGTTTTCTGTATTTACGTTAATTTTCGCTGTTCCTAGCGAAATTGATCTTTTGATGTGCTCAGTTGGGATACCTGTGCCGCCATGCAATACTAGTGGCAATTTGATTGTTTGGCAAATTTCTTCCATTTCTTTGAAGCCTAGGTTTGGTTCACCTTTGTAAGGACCGTGAACGGAACCAAGCGCAGGAGCAAGGCAGTCAATACCAGTACGTTGTACTAGCTCGAAGCACTCCTTAGGATCTGCATAAATAACGCCTTCAGCAATTACATCGTCTTCTTGACCGCCAACTGTACCTAGCTCAGCTTCAACAGAAACGCCGCGCTCGTGCGCGTATGCAACAACCTCTTGAGTCGTTTTTACGTTTTCTTCAAATGGTGAGTGTGAAGCATCGATCATAACGGATGTAAATCCAGCATCGATCGCAGCTTTACATTTTTCAAAGCTGGAACCGTGATCCAAGTGGATCGCAACA
The DNA here is from genome assembly GCF_056398245.1 of Paenibacillus sp. 01T47. Lineage (NCBI taxonomy): Bacteria > Bacillati > Bacillota > Bacilli > Caryophanales > Paenibacillaceae > Paenibacillus > Paenibacillus sp. 01T47. The sequence goes on along the minus strand of NZ_JBFTPA010000007.1, from coordinate 183,670 downwards.
GGAACCGTAATTTTCATTTCTTCAATTAGTGATTTCACGATTGCAGTTACAACTGTGAAACCTCCCATGTAACGAGCTGCGCCTTCAGAAACGCCAAGGATAACCGGGGATTGCTCTTCTTGAGCAGCGCCTAGAATGGCTTGTGTCCACTCCAAGTTGTTGATGTTGTATTGACCAACTGCATAACCTTCTTTTAACGCTTTGTTCAACATTTCTTTCATTGATACCAATGCCATATTAAAATCCTCCTTAGAGTTTAACTAACTATTTTTAATCATGTAAATGCCTGATTATATTGTGACAATTATCACTAATGCATAGTCAGGACCATTAACATTCTGAATACCCGATACTTCTTTATCAATCACCCAACTATTGTACATCTTTATCCTTTAATAAATCAACTTATTTTGCCCCTAAATAACGAACACTTCCCAGCTGCAATCGCTTACACATAGGTTTTTCATCATTTTTTTCTCGAAAATAATAAAGTGAAGCAATAAAGTAATTTTATTCATGATTTACAAGTACTGATCAACATATCAAGGGATGTTTAGAGTTTGTCCAGAATCGAATGGTATAATTAGGAATGTGCGAATTAGCATATTTTTACAAATTGATGACCACAACCAGGAGGAAAAATCATGCACGTTGATCATCTACACAAAGATTCATTTTTTAGAAGGATTTTATTAGTTGTTACTTCCTTTATTTTGGTACTCTCAGCGGCGCCGATAACGCCTGTGCTGGCGAGCTCCGAGCCGGACTCGCTGCCAATCTATGTCGGCTGGCAAAATTTTAATCATACCGGTCCTACTGCAGTTGTATCTAATGATGCGACCAGAGTGCTGAGCTTCCCGGCTATTCCGGGCCGAAATAACACCGCCACAACAGCGAACGGACGATTAAGAGTAGTGCCGGTTACGAATGATTCAAGCGGCATCGTCGTTCGTACAAATAAAATTAAGCTTGACGGCGGCTTTAGCACTTATTTTGTCATGCATTTAAATGGAAGCACTTCGTTAAATAATTTAAACTTTCCGGGACCCGCTGATGGTCTAACCTTTATTATTCAGGATAATCCGACTCCTGTTCTAGGCGGGGTAGGCGAAGGCGTAGGCTATGCCGGTATTCCAAACTCCGTAGGTGTAGAGTTCGATACGTGGAAAAACCTCGGACCTCATAAGGGAATTCAATACAATGATCCCAACACCCCTTTTAATCGCTTAAATCAATATCATCCGATAACGAATCCAACCGGCCCTACTGCCGATCATGTCGCTATTGTAATGAATGGCAACAACCATCATCAACAGGGCAGTGGCGACGTTATTGATAATTTGCAAGGAGCCAACTTCCGTTTGTACGATTACGCCGCAAGCGGTGCTTACGTTCATGTTTGGGTTGATTATGATGATAATGGACTTCTTACTACAACTTATGGTCTAAGTGATGATCGAACGAATGCGGATAACAGATCACTGACTCGTAATGTCGGCACATCCCTTATGAACAAAGAGGTATATGTAGGCTTTGGCGCGAGTACAGGGGGAGCCAACTCCCATCATGATATTCTGGCATGGTATTTCAAAAACTCCTACGTTGACGGAGGACTAAAACCCAACGGAAATTATAAGCAAGGACCAAGTGCAGTTACAATCAATAAAGTATTCTCCACAGGTGTTGGAACACAGACGGGTATTGATATCAAGGTCAACGGCATTAGCAAAAGCGATAACTTGCCTAATGAAAAGGTTGATATTTATGTTAACAATCAATTAGTAGATGGCGAGTATAGTACAAATAGTGAGGGCGTGCTTGTTTATACCTTTGATGATTCGAGTCATCTGCAGGCCGGTAATAACAATATTACTGTAATCACCAGCAACGGAGGCACATCTGCGAGCAGTTCAGCGATTATGACTGCGGCGCCTGTCGCAGATAACATTGTGTTGTCCTATACAGCTAATGGCATTGTGACGATCAATGGCGTTCCGAATGGAGTAGCTGTAACCCTATACGACGACAATCGTGAAGTCATTGCAACTTCGTCAATTGCAACGAACGGAACGGTTCGCTTGACATTGACCGACGATGGCAAGGATATACTAGCTGGCGCCAGCCAAATTGATATTTCATATGCAAAAAATGGTGAAGTAGCCAGCAACGTAACAGCAGTATCTCCTATTTTACGGAGCAGTGCGCCTGAAAAAGAGAAAATCACTACGAATGTACCCAAAAACACAGTAACCGTTAAAGACGTCTCACCGGGCTCGACTGTTAAAGTGTATGGTGACGATGACGAGCTCATCGGTACAGCAACTAACAACGGCAATGAAGAAACAGAAGTGGTAGTCACTATTGATCCGCCAACCAAGCTTCAAGAAGGTGACATCATTGAGGTTACAATTACAGAAGAAGACGGCAAGCCAGAAAGCGAACGAGTAACAAGCATAGCGAAGCTGGAGAGCGACCCGTTGGACGAGAAAAAAATCACAACAAACGCAACGAACAATACGGTAACGATTAAAGACGTACCGCCAGGTACAACCATCAACGTATATGACAAGAACGGCGAGGTTATTGGAACAGCTACTAACACTGGCACGGAAGCAGATATCGTAGTTGAAATTAAAGAACCGCATACGCTTGTGGCAGGAGACAACATTAAAGTTACAGTTACTGAGACAGGTAAGCTCGAAAGTGAGCCAGTGTCTAGCGAAGCGAAGCTTGACAGCGTGCTTGACACAAATAACGTTAAAACGAACGCAACAAATAATACCGTAACCGTCAAGGATGTACCGCCGGGTGCAACCATTCTAGTATACGACGAGAACGGTGATGTTATCGGTAAGGCTACAAATACAGGCACATCAAAAACAGCCGTTGTCGTTACTATTGAACCTACAACCGCGCTTGCTGAAGGCGATATTGTAAAAGTTACGATCACAGAAGACGGTCATCTGGAAAGTAAACCGATATCGAGCGAAGCAAAAACGGAAAGCGCGCCGCTTGAGAGTAACAATTTGGAAACAAACGCAACGAAAAACGCAGTAACCGTTAAAGATGTACCACCAGGTGCAACTATCAACGTATATGACAAGAACGGCGATGTTATTGGTACAGTTACAAACACGGATACGTCCATAGCTACCGTTGTAGTTAACATTGAAGCCCCGCATGTACTTGGTGAGGGAGACTTGGTTAAGGTTGCAATTGCAGAAGTTGGAAAGCTGGAAAGCCCATCCACTTCTAGCACAGCAAAAATAGATAGTGGCTCACCGGAAAGTTCAAAGGTTAAAGCAAGTGTATCGAATGGCAGCGTTAAGGTAGTAGAGGTGCCTGCTGGGGCGACCATTATTGTATACGACGAGAATGGTACAGAGTTGAAACGTGCGGTAAATGCCGGAGAAGAGACGGGAACCGTTGTCATCGGAGGACTTGACCTTGAGCCTGGAACCAAAATTCAAGTGACATTAACGGAAAAAGACAGATATGAAAGCAAGCCCTTGCTTATAACGGTCGAATTCACGACAGACGAAGCTATTGATGATGCACTGAGGGCCCTGCAAATCGGTTACCAAGCAAACGATACATGGGAGAGTGTTACGCTTCCTGTACTCATTGTAACAACAGGGGCAAATGAAACGATGATCGATTGGACTTCCAACAAGCCAAGTTCAATTGAAATTTCATTGCCTGAGAATGGATCAATCAAGACACTTGTTCATCGTCATGCAAAGGATGAGAGTGTTATACTCACCGCTTCCGTTTCTAAAAATGGTGTAACGAAAACCCGCACATTCCTGTTAATTGTCAAAGCCGAGAACCTAACAAAGACAACAATCGAGAATTATCGACAAGTCCCTGTTGTTGGCGGCTCAGACAACGAGGTGAGTGAGCCGGTTGGCATTAATCGTGTTATGTTATCAAATGGAGTAAAAATTGACAAAGCCATTTTTGATCCGGCAGCAGCAGCAAGGTTTATTAATGATCTTAGAACAAAAAACGGAGTATCAACTGTATTTGTTGATGAGGTTGCAGGAGACGAACCAGGTGAGATTGCTGTCGAAATTCCTGGACAATCTATAAGACTGTTAAACACCAACCAAAATACGTTGGATATACGTACAGAATATGCAACTATATCCATTGCTGCAAATGTTATTGACCGCATGGCAGATCGTTATCTTGACTTGTTTTTCCGCTTAATTCCTGTAAAAGATGCTGGTCATCAAGCGGAATTAAATACCAGCATTGTGAATGAGACAGTTGTCAGAGCAGCAGCTGGAAGCCGAAATGTTGCAGTGATCGGCTCCTCCTTGGAAATTGAAACAAACTATCGCGATTACACAACAACACTGTTCTTACCATTTGCAAAGAACGGAATCACCGTGCCTGCAAGCAACTACGACAGCTTTTTAGATTCGCTGCGAGTTTTTGTAGAGCATAGCGATGGAGAAAAAGTGGTAATGAAACCTGCCGTTGTGTACAGCGGTGATACTCCAATTGGACTAGAGATTGAAATTGACAAGTTTAGCATTTTCTCCGTTATTCAGTTAACAGAACGGTCGACAGGTGGAAGCACCGCCATACCCGCTCAGCCTGTGACGGAGCAAGTGAAGAAGACCACCATCGATCCAAAAGCGGGAACCATTGTTCTTGATCTAGTTGATGGCAGCGGTAAGGTGGACACATCAGGCTTTATAGTAAAAATTAGTGGCAAGGCAGTGGATATAAAAGACGTTAGAATGGATGGCAATCAAGTTATTATTCAGCTGAAGAATCCTATTCCCGTTGGTTATGAAGCAACCGTATCTTATAAGCCGGGCAGCGGCTTCACAGGCACTTTGAAGTCTTTCACTGACCTGAACATTGCAAACCCTGGCCATCATAATGCTTATATTAAAGGCTTCCCTGATGGCACATTCCGCCCGAATAACACGATCACGAGAGCGGAGATGTCGGCTCTACTAGCACGCAACAAAAATTTACCAAATGTTTATGAATACCAAGAGCTCTATCCGGATGTTGCAAAAGGCTTCTGGGCCGCAGCTAACATCGAGCAGCTACAAGATATTGGATTAATGATTGGCGATAAGCAGGGCAATTTCCGGCCAAATGACCGCATAACGAGAGCCGAAATGGCAATGATTGCGGCCAAATGGTTAAATGTTGATCTTAACGGACCATTCACGAACACATTTGAGGACGTATCTGATCAGCACTGGGCTGCAGCAGCTATTGCCGCTGTAAACAAAGCGGGGGTTATGATCGGTTTTGAAGACGGCTCGTTCGGTCTGAAGGAATATGTAACACGTGCGCAAGCAGTTACCATTATGAACCGTTTGCTAGGAAGAGGACCGCTTACAGGCGTAACAACACCATCATGGCCGGATGCGACTTCTGCTCACTGGGCATTCGAGCATATTGAAGAAGCTTCCAAAGATCACTATTATACGTACCTTTCGGATGGTAAAGAGCTATTATTTAAGCAATAGCACCATCCTGTCGCTATTGAAGTAGATTCAAGCTCGACAATTCATTCATACTCAAAAGCCAAGAAAATGCTGGGTTGTAACTAGCATATTTCTTGGCTTTTCTCTTACTAGGCAATCAACATGAAGGACTGTAAAGCCGTGTCAAAGTCATGATAAGCGTCATCCGTTGTTGGATTGCATTCTGGTAATCAGATTACGAACTTCATCTGAATACAAGTAAAACAGCCCGGCAAGCGTTCGCAAATCTCCGGTTTGGCGTCGCTCTTGCAGGTGCGCATAATGATCAGGTTTCATACAAGCGAATCAAAAAATAAATGCCTGATTTTCGGCTACGTTATAATTTTGAAGGCTCTATAATAAGAGCATAATCTAAGATTAGGGCGTGCAAACATGGTACCTGCAGAGCGTAACGAAGAATACTACAGGGCGTTATTAGAGAAAAGAACGGAATATGAAGGCGTATTTTATGTAGGCGTCAAAACGACTGGCGTGTTCTGCCGTCCAACCTGCCCGGCACGAAAGCCTAAATTTGAAAACTGCGAATTTTATGAGACGGCACAACAAGCACTGCTTGCCTCCTATCGGCCATGCCAAAGATGCCGTCCGCTTTCCCACCCGAACCATGTATCGGAGGTTGTTCGCCAGCTTGTTGCTGCCGTTGAGGAAAATCCTGAAAAACGATGGAAAGAACAAGATTTCAAAAACCTTTCGGTTGATGAATCAACGGCGCGGCGTCAGTTCAAAAAGCGATTTGGCATGACGTTTGTTGAATATGCTCGTGCCCGCCGCATGGGACTTGCCTTAAAGAATATTAGATCGGGTCAAAAGATCATTGATACTCAGCTATCTGCCGGTTATGAATCCAGCAGCGGTTTCAGAGATGCTTTCTCGCGAATTATGGGGGCCGCGCCTACATTAGTAGAGAATAGCAGGGTTCTGAAAGCTTCTTGGATCGATACACGGCTAGGGCCGATGATTGCAATTGGAGATGAGAGCGCACTTTATCTTCTTGAATTTGTTGATCGGCGAGGGCTGGAGCGCGAAGTAGAAAGGCTTCGTCAACGGACAAAATCCGCCATCATTCCAGGTGTCACGGAACCAATCCAATCGATTGAAAGTGAATTGACCCGCTATTTTGACGGAAAACTGACCGAATTCAAAACCCCCGTCTCATTGCTTGGATCACCTTTTCAGAAGAGCGTATGGGAGCAATTAATGAAAATTCCGCCGGGCGAAACGCGTTCCTATTCAGACATCGCCGCTGCACTCGGTAAACCATCCGCCTATCGTGCTGTCGCTCAGGCCAATGGCGCAAATCAGCTTGCGATTATGATTCCTTGCCATCGAGTCATCAACTCAAATGGTGATTTAGGCGGCTATGGCGGTGGATTAACACGTAAAAACTGGCTATTACATCACGAGAAACAAGGAGAATAATATGACGTTGGAAGAAGTGCGCTGTCCGTGCATAACCAACCGTACTTTTAAAATGAAAGACCGATCCCAGCGTTCTACACGAAGCTGAGATCGGTCTTTCATGACGGATTATCCTATAAGCTTATCCTTTTCTACAACCGTTACTTCAAGACCGCCAAACTTTGTCGCTAGCTTACTATAGATAAAGGCACTTAACATCCCAATCAAGCCGTAAACAAAAATAAGTATAACGGGCATAATAATATAAGGAATTCCTGCTGCCAGTAAGCCTGGCTTGCCAATAGCGAGTCCAATAATTGCGACTAAAAAGCCTAAAGCAACCATAATCGATAATGGAATAATAGCAAAATATAATGTCGCTTTAAAAGCACTCTTCGGCCCTATTTTTATAATTTCTATTTTTTTCATAATACTTCCCCCTCCTTTTAATTTTATTTTTGATATATTTCCCACAATAACATAATGTTACATTATTTTCTTTTTATTTTTTATTAAATTCTTGCAAATTTTCTTAAAGCTGCCCCTCACCAAATACCTCAGCCCGATACTTCTTAGGCGTTACGCCTAAAGCTCCTTTAAACACCCTGCAAAAATAAGAGGAGTTTTGAAATCCAACCTCACTTGCTATTTCACTAACACTTTTCGATGTCGTCTCCAGTAGGTGACATGCCTCTCTTAATCGCCTAGAACAAATGAACTTCGTTAGGCTGCTCCCTGTTTTTTCACTGAAAGTGTGGGACAAATAGAAGGTAGACAGATGAAGCTCGTCCGACAGGCTCTCCAGCATAAACTTATCTCTAAAGTTTGCATCCACCCAGTTGATAATCAGCTTGATCGTCAACGAGGTTTTTGGCTCAGGTGCTGGGGTCTTTATCGGCGCCAACTGCTTTTCGAAGTGACGGAGCTGCTGTAGAAAGGAAATAACGAATAATAGATATTCCTCATGCCATTTGGAGGGAGGGACATTTTTTAACCTTATATTGAGCATCTCATAGAGGTTTATAAAATCATTTTGGGCTGGTGGCATATATAGAACAGGATGAGTTAGCGTGGACTTCCATAGAACAGAAAAAAACTTGTGAAGCGATGGAAAGATCGCGAGTGCCGAAGACACAGGAAAAGGATCAAACATAAACACAGTCCGTACAAAACGCTCGCCCACCTCCAGCCGGTGCAGCTGGAAAGGCTGGAAAAGCAGCAGCGTACCCGGTTTAATTGGAAATTGGCAACCATGGATGTGGGCGATGCCTTCGCCTTCATACACATATAGGAATTCCATGCTTTGGTGAGCGTGGAACACCTCCCAGCTGCGCTGATTGCTTGTCTTAAAATAGTTAAGATGGAAAGGCTCCTTGTTCAAATTCACGTTCGTGCTAAGCTTCATACGATCCCTCCTGCATCATGAAATCTATAATGAAAGCGCTTCTAATAATTGTAGCAAAAGACAGCAACAAAATATCATTTTCTAGCAATGAAATGAAAATTGTAGCGCTTACATTTTGTTATGCTGGAAGTATGTCAGACATTTAAAGGAAGTCCTCATTCTTTTCATAAAAGGTGGTGAAGCCCTGCCCTGCATGCATGCAGCTTCAAGAGACCGAATGTAAAACGATCAATTAAAGGAGGAATGAGGATGTTTCATTTAAATTCAGCTGTAAAAGATTTAAAAACCAAACATTTTTGTACGGCTATACTCTCTTCGGTCATCATTTTCTCATCTCTTGGCCTTTCTTCCGTTGAAGCTGCTGTTGATCCCTCTTTGCCAAACTGGACTACCGCAGGCTACAAAGGCGGGCAAGCGCTGCCAACGGGCGGTACAATTATTGATCTAACCACAAAGGGCATTTTGGCTAACGACGGTGTTGATGATTCGAATGCACTCCAGCAGGTCATTAACGATATTCGTAGCGGTACACTGAAAGTAAATGGTCAAGCAGTTAGTGATTCCAATCGGGCAATTCTAAAATTCCCGGCCGGACAAATCGATCTAAATAAACAGGTTCGTGTGGATGCGAGCTACGTTACGATTCGGGGTGCAGGCAATAACGCTGCGACTGGAACAAAGATTGTTTTCAAGCCGTCAGCTACTTACTCCGAAGACCCCGCAAACCCTGGAGCCCCGTTAATTGACGGGAAGCTGTGGCCTGGTTACGCTGCATTTCGAGTCGAAGACCGCACCAAGCACGCTAACGATTCTACTTATGAAGGAAGCATTAATTTTCACTGGCTGAGCGGAGAACGAGTCGCTTCCAGCGGTGGCGGTACCAAAGGCAGTACACAAATAAAGGTCGCTTCCGGCAAAGGCAGCTCGTTTCAGGCAGGCAACACCGTATATGTGGGAGCTGCGAACACGGTCGCCTTTTATGATCAAATGCAAGGTCCCGAGCAGTATCGCTACAACGGCCATATGCGGACACAAATGTTTACGGTAGCCAGCGTCAGCGGGGATACGCTAACGCTCGATAAGCCGCTTGAATTTGATGTTCCATTCAGCAACGGCGGGCTGCTGCCTGCAGATCCTGGCGGTTCGAACGCGACCTATTACAGTAAAGTAATGAAAGTAACGACGGTAAAAGGCGTTGGATTCGAAGATTTCTACTTTACGCAAGACATTTCCTATACACCTTATGCCTCAACGATAAATGCCGACGATTATGATGCAGCATCAAATCCCGGTGGAGTCGGACTGAAGTACAAAAATGGGGCATTGGAGTATGCCCTGCACGGCATTTTGTTCAAATGGGCGCAAGACGGCTGGGTAAAGGGCATTCAGACTTATATGACAGGCTCTCATCCGATCGTAACCGAATTCGCCAAAAATATGGAGATTCGCAACAATATTATTTTCGGCTCATGGAACAAAGGCAAAGGCGGTCACGGCTACGTTCGGGGCTCCAAGCTGAATGACAGCAAAATAATCGGAAACAAAATCGACCGTGTGCGCCATCTCACGCTTCAATGGTCAGCAACAGGCAATGTTGTTCAAAATAATACACTCACAACAGATATGAACTTGCATGGCGGCTGGGAACGCAGAAATCTGATTGAACAAAATACGATTAATATCCCTTTTGAACACAGCTCATGGGGTGAAGGAGAAGGCGGTCAGGATGTGCTTGAGGGCACTTGGTACCCGATTTGGTATGGTGCTGGCCCGCACGCTACAAAGTGGTCCGGATCGACAGGTGAACAAAACGTCTTTTTCAACAACACGATGGCGAAACAAGAGACAAAAGGCGGCCCTTATGTCAGCTACGCGCCTTACAACCAACTCAATAAAATCTATCAGCTTGGATGGGATGGCACGGCTTGGGCTCATTTACAAAAACCAACAGGCACGTTCATCAGCACATGGGGCGGCAACGAAAAAGTAGATTTCACCTCTTCTTCCAATAAAGGCGTATATGCATGCTTGTCATTCACGGGTGCATCCTTGCTTGGCAGCGGCACAGCGACCAATACGTGCACAAGCCCAGAAACCCCAGATACGCAGGCGCCAACCGTGCCGACGGGCTTAACTGCAGCTGCGGTATCAAGCTCACAAATTAATTTAAGCTGGACGGCAGCCTCAGACAACGTAGGCGTCACCGGATATGATGTATACCGCAACGGTTCACTAATTGGCAGTGCAACCGGCACTTCGTATAGCAATACGGGACTCCTAGCGAGTACAGCTTACAGCTTTGCCGTAAGAGCGAAAGACGCGGCTGGAAATACATCTGCTTCGAGCAATATAGCAAGCGCAACAACACAAGCTGGCGGTGGCGGCGGTACCAGCATTACGCTAAGCCCGTCAGATGACTCCTATGTACATGAAAGCAATGGAGCAAAAAACTACGGTGACACCGCATCCATGTATGTGAAGACGGACACCTCGCAAACTCGTTATTCCCTTCTTAAATTCAGCCTCGGCTCTATAACCGGAACAGTAACGAATGCCAAGCTTCGTGTTTATGGAAGCGCATCTGCCTCGACTACTTTAACGGCATCACAGACAACGGATTCTTGGACGGAAGCCGCAGTGACTTGGGCTAATAAACCTCCAATAGGCACAGCTGTTGGTTCTGTAGTGATGAATACAACCGCTGCGTATTACGAGATTGATGTAACGGCCTACGTGCTGGCTCAAGCAGCCGGGGATGCTATTGTTTCTTTTGTACTCAGTGAATCTGCTGGGAAGTATACCACGCTCAACACCAGCGAGAACTCGTCAAATAAGCCAGAGCTCATTGTTACGAATTAATTTGTTCATCCGCAAAAACAGGTTTATTTTGAAGGAGATGAAGACGTGACTAAGTCTTTTAAGTCCATTGGTCTGTTGATTAGTATTTTTATGATGATATCGATGCTGAATGTTGGCGTCGTGTTTGGTGCCACCTCTACACTCAGTCCTACTGATGACTCTTATGTTTATGCAAGCAATGCAGCTACAAATTATGGTTCTGCTACTTCCATGTTCGTTAAGAATACTAGTGGATCAGAGCGGCTCACGTTTCTGAAATTTAGTTTAAATGGCCTTTCTGGCATTACAAGCGCTAAGCTTCGGGTCTATGCGAAAGCATCATCAACCTCTACCTTAACCGCTTCTCAAACGACAGACAGCTGGACACAAGCAGCACTAACATGGAATACCAAACCTGCGACCGGCAGCCTTATCAATAGTGCAGCTCTAACAACCAGCTTTCATTATGTAGAAATCGATGTAACTGCCTACGTGCAAGGGCAAGCGAGCGGCGATGGTGCTGCTTCCTTTGTATTATCAGAAACGGCTGGAAAATATACAGAAATAAATAGTAAGGAGAATACCTCCAATAAACCAGAGCTTGTTGTCGTCTCCAGCACCGGTGGAGGGGGAGGAGATACAATCGCACCGACTGCACCAACTGGTTTGGGCGCCTCCGTTGCTTCGAGCAGTCAAATTAACTTGAGCTGGAACGCTTCCTCGGATAATGTGGGCGTGATTGGTTATGACATCTACCGCGGCGGCAGCTTTCTCAAATCGGTAGCAGCAACCACAGCCAGTGATACTGGCTTGTCCGGATCGACAACCTACAGCTATTACGTAAAAGCAAAAGATGCGGCAGGCAATCAATCGGTTTCGAGCAATACCGTCAGCGCAACTACACAGTCCGGCGGGATAGCAGCTTGTTCCGGCGCATTAACCTCCGCAGCTGCCATTCAAGCTGCGATGATCAATGCGAGCGCTGGTACAATAATCACGATTGCGCCAGGAGCCTACTCAGGTATTCGAGCTGCAAGCGGTGATCCTAGATTGGATGCTAACGGCGTTCCAACTGGTGTTTTCTATTCGGGCGCCAGCGGCACTTCCGGCAGCCGCATCGTTTTGAAGGGTTGTGACCCAGCTAATCCCCCTATATTGCAAGGACCCGCCACCAATGATGGTTCTTACGGCATTCATCTAACAGGCGACTATTGGGAAATTCGCGATATTAAAGTAACAAGAGCACAAAAGGGGATTATGATCGACAATGGGAATTACAACTTTATCTACAAGGCCGAAATATACAATGTGGGCGACGAAGGCGTTCATTTCAGGGACGGCAGCTCCTACAATACACTGGATAACGCCAACATTTATGAGACCGGAAAATATCAAGCGGGATACGGTGAAGGCGCTTATGTAGGATCAGATGAAGGTGCTGCTTACGAGCATACGGTCATTGGCAATACTATAAGATACACCACTTTCGGCCCTGGAATAACAGCTGAGCATATCGATATTAAAGAGGGTGCTGATGGAACTCTCGTGGAATATTGCACATTTAACGGAACTGGAATTTCCGGAGCAAACTCAGCGGACAGCTTTATTGACGTGAAGGGGGTTAATTCCAAGATTTACAACAATACTGGCAGCCGCAATGGCAACAGCAGCGTAGTCGATGCGTTCCAGAATCGCACCCACGGCTCAAGCTATCCAACTGGCACCAATAATGATTTCAAAAACAATAATGTCCACTTGGACGGGGTCGGGTACATCGTAAACGCAGTAGGCGGTTCAGCTAAAGTAAAGGACAACACAAGATCCGACGGCTCTTCTAATCTGTATAAAGGAAAGTTCACCCTTTACTAAATTATTTGATATGAGAAACAGCAGCCCCTATTTGTTAAGGGCTGCTGTTTTAAGTGAAATGCTTCCTATTTAGTCGTCCCCTACCTAGTGAACGCGAACCTTGTCACCATCCTGAAGCGGATCTCTGCTCTCGAATACAATGGACTGCTGCTCGAACAGCCCATCCGTAACGGCAGATTGTGTATCATTTGAATCAACGACTGTAATGTACGCTTTGCGAACGTAAAAGGCGTTGCCTAATGGTCCACTCCTCTCCTCCATGGCAAACACATATTTTTTGTCACCCTCATCGTGAATCGCTTTATTCGGTACCAGAATGACATCATCTGTCTTCTGAGTCAGCATAACCTCGGCACGCTCTCCTCCCTGCAATTGATTATCCTTTATCGCAACAAGCAATTTCTTCATTGCCGTATGTGAGGCTGTGCTCCCGCCTTCACCTGCTGGGCTAAGAGCATCAGTGTCTTGAATTTCCACTAGGCTGCCCTCGATTTGTCTAGCCTGAGTGCCGCTCAATTGAACATCGAGCTTCGCTCCTTTTTCCAGAGGAGCCGCTGCAGCCTCGGGAACTAGTAATTCAAATTCAAAGCCAAGGCTCGTATTGGCAATCATAACAGCAGGTCCTCCTTCGGATGAAGCCAAACCCTCGACCGCGCCAACCTTGGTTACAATCCCGTCAAAAGGCGCAACCAATGTGCTCGTTTCTGCCAAATTCTCCTGCAGCTTCTGAATTCTCCGCTGCTGCATATCCCTATCTATCTCGTTTACCTTCAGCGCATGTTTGGCGCTTTCGACGCTCTTCTCATCTCCGCTTTGGGAGGCTTCGACATAGCTTTGCTCCAGCTCTTTATTGAGGAGCTGCAGCTTACTAAGAGCGGCCTGCTCGTCTAGTATTTGATTTTTTGCAGCCTTCTGATCATAAACAATCAATACCAGCCCTTTCTTAACAGGCTCCCCTTCCTTAACATTCACTTTGTTTACCCTCATACCGGGCTCACCCGACAAAGCCGTTTGCACCCGCCATTTCACAATACCGCTGCCTTGAAAGGTATGATTAAGTTCACCACGGTTTGGCGTGACTAACACGACCTTGGGTAAGGTTAAGGACATTAGCGTATTGCTAAACAGCGTAAATCCGATTAACAGCCCTATAAACAAGCCAAACAGAAGGCGAATTTTTCTTTTGCGTCCAGGCACTGCTTGGCCAGCTAGTTGTAATTCCATTAAAATCCCTCCGTGAATGGGCTAACCTTTAATTCCCGATAGCTGAACACCCTCTACAAAGTAAGACTCTGCATATAAAAATAACAGCACCATCGGAGTCATATACAGAACGGAGGCAGCAAAAGCAACGCCCCTTGCACCCTCGCTAATACGCGATAAATAGAGTGACAACGGCTGCTTGAATGTGTCCTCAAGAAATATAAGCGGCTGCTCAACCATGTTCCAATTATCAACAAATAACAAAACAATTAAAGCGGCGATTCCCGGCTTGACGAGCGGTACAATAATTTGATAAAAAATGGTTGCATGCCCTGCCCCATCTATTTTGGCTGCTTCAACGTACGTATACGGAATATGCATCATGAACTGCCTAAGCATAAACACGCCAAAAGCGCTGAATATCCCCGGCAGTATAATGGCGGAAGTTGTATTCATTAGCCCCAGCTTATCCGCAATGATATAATTGGGCACTAACGTCACTTGAAATGGCATAAGCATGGTCATCAAATATACGACAAACAGCTTATCCCGCCCCCAAAACCGCAGCTTGGCAAATGCATAAGCGGCTAGAGATGCGATCATCACTTGCAGAACAATAATGGGTACAACAATAAACACGGAATTCCAAAACATATGGAGAAACATCGGTTTATGAACCAATACTTCAGCATATTGACCGAATGATACCCAATCTGGGATCAGCTTTAAATTGATGTATCCGTCTTTTTCCCCTGCCGCAATATTAACCATCTTGCCAATGAGATTGTAGTTATAATCAATTTCGGTCTCTGTCATGAATGAGTTGGAAAATGTAACAACAATGGGGAATAGCATTGCCGCAGCAAGCCCCCCCATAATAACTGACAACACAAGCTTTTTAAATAATGGCAATCCTTTCACCACCCTTTCACCCATCCATGGAATTCCGAAAACGCCGTTCGATGGAAAGCATGACCATTACAAAAGCAAGAATACAGCCTACCATTAGAACTGCAGCGGCTGTCAGCTTCTGTACATCAAGGGATAAAAACATATTATTCATGTAATGCTGCAGCATATAGATGCGGTCATGAGGATAGTTGCCTGCGATCAGATACGTTTCACGAAACACTTTAAACGAATTAATAATGGATATAAGAACGACAAAAAACATGGTCGGCGTCAAATAAACGAGCGTAATATGAATCCATTTATGAAAAATGCCCGCACCCTCAATATCCGCCGTCTCATAATAGTCTTTAGGAATGCTTTGGAGCCCCGCCAAAAATAATATGATGTTATACCCGATGTTTTTCCACGTATATACGATGGCAAGCACACCGATTGACCATTCCGACTTCATCCAATCTATTCGCTCCAGATGCAAGCTCTGCATCCAAGCATTCAATGTCCCATTCCAGTCGAACATGATTTGCCATATCATCACAATAGATGCGACAGGCACGACTAGCGGCAGTACAAAGGCGGTCTGCAGCCAATTTCGAATAAACAGCTTTTGATTCAACAAATGCGCAAACAACAAAGACAAAGCGATAATGAGCGGTACACTAACGCCAGTAAACAGAAATGTATTGGCTGCCGCTTTCCGAAAGGATGCGCTGGCCTGCAAATCCTTGTAATTGTCCAAACCAACAAATGAGCCGTTAACGGTACTATCCTGAAAGGAATAAACAAATCCCATGGCAAACGGGACAAGATAAAATAAGGAAAAACCAATTAGGCTCGGTGCCAAAAAGCAGGCTGCCGCAGCACCATCCTTGCGCAGCAGCCTGATCAGAACACTTTTCATGCTTTTCCTATTCATTTAAAACAGTCGTCACTCTATTTTGAATTAGCTTTGCCACGGCTTCAGGTGTTTTCTGTCCGGCGAAATAAGCTAAGGACTCTTCCCTTACAATGTCATCAATATGAGTATTGTTGAACTGAACCGAATATTTGGCTCCAGTAAGGAATTTATCAAGATCATCAATATCCTTTTGGGTAATTTCAAACACTTTGCCTTTCATCGGCCCGATCGGTTGATCAGACTTAACCGTCCCTTTTTTTAATACATCCTGGACAACCCTGCTGTATGAAGCTTTACTGAGTGGGAATCCGGCACTGCCTGCTCGATGCTGCATCTCATCAGAGTGCATAAATTTCAAGAAATCCCATGCCTCCTCTTTTACAGAGGACTTTGCGTTTATGCCCAGCGTTTGATACGTTCTGAAGGAGCCGCCTGCCTGCTGACCGCTTGCGATCGGCTTTAAGTATAGTTTTGTCTTGTGGGATAGGCCTCCTGTCAAAAACTCGCTTTGTTTTATCTCACGAATATAATCGTCAGGCGAGTTAATTTGGGTGTCTCTAAATATAGGAAAACCTTTATCTCCACTCATAATTTTGTCATCGAACACGGATTTTACTTCTTTCAGCAAATCAGTAAAGGCAGCAGAGTCAAAATTAGCCTTTCCACTCTCCTTATCCACAAACGTCCCATATTGATCATTAACCAGCTGCGTAATCATATATTCTGGCTGACTTGTGCCTAATACGGATTGATTTTCATCTGTATGCTTGACGAGTTCTCTAGCCGTTTCTATAAACTGAGTCCAGTTCCAATGGCTGTCGTCAATTTTAACGCCACTTTTCTCGATCAACGTATGATTGCCGAAGAGACCATAAATAAAGAAGCCAAGCGGCATCCCATATAATCCTCCATTCACTTTCATTCCGTCCAAAATATTGCCGAAATATTGTTCCTTCTTAAAAGTTGGGTCCTTATCGATCAGCTCACTCATATTGACTAGCAGCTGTTTTTTTATATAATCCCCTGATGGCAGTTGGTCCATCTCAATCAGGTCAGGCCCTTTACCGGATAATAAAGCTGTACCTGTCGTTTTTATAAACTTCTCCAAATTGACTTCTAAATCCGCGTCCTCTGTATCGATGTATTTGAGATCAATGGTGATATTGGGATGCTTGGCTTCATATTTCTTTTTGGCTTCTACAAAGAAATCGTTCTGAAAAAAAGTCGAGAACACAATCGTTTTTTTCTCATTGCTGTTTTTCGGTTCAACCGTTTCTTCCTTAGGCGGGTTTGTACCGGTCTGCCCCTCGCTCTTTGTCTGCGTACCTCCTGAATTTCCGCCTGTAGCAGAGCTGCATGCCGATACTACCATCATCATTATCGTCAACAAAATGAACATTGCCTTTTTCATAGGTTCTCTTCCTTTCAACTGCTATCATTGTCTACTGCTTGCATTTCTATCGCTCCGAGGCATTACTTCATCAGTATAGTGACTGGATATATGATAAGTGAGATAGAGTTGTATTGAAGTTGTAAAATATAAAATTGCAAAAAAGCCAATTGCGCATGCAATTGGCTCTCTTCATCTCACTCTATTTACAGTCTAGAATAGTAGCTTAACAACGCCATAACATCCTTGCTAAACCCGACAACCTTATTTTGCCTCACATTCACCGTGACACAATATTTCAGTTTCTCGTCTTCCTTGCTCGTATAATACAATTCCACAACGCTGTCCCAGCGGGTAAAGTCCTCATTCAGCGACAAATTAGATAAGGGGTAACTTCCTTCTATATCGATAAACGCATTTGCGAGAGCAATGATTTTCTCTTGTTCACTTTGACTGCTGGAGGAAGGGGCCCGCACGGCGCCCACCTCGGAAAGTTTAATCACATCACCATCTTTGGCGTTAAGCACGATGTCATACACTTCATTAGGATCAGACAACCTAGTCAGCGTTATATAATACAAGCCGCCAGAAATGTCATCCAGTTCTGTTTGATAATCCAGCTTGGCCTTAGAGCCCTGTTCAATCACCTGCGCCCTTTCCGGTCTAGGGTCAACTCCATACTCCGCTTCATTTAGCAGCTCTCTAAATTTATGCTGGTCAATAGCCATCAGCTCGAATTGCAGCTCATCGATCGTTAGACTCTTTTCCAAATACTTATTGACTGCATTCAAACTAAGCGTCTTCACCGCCTCTTGGGACAGAACACCCTCGTATTCCACATCGTTATTGCCTGTTTCTTTCGTTATTTTTTTAACCATTACCGTGTCTTTGGGGGTCCTGTCCAATACGTTGCCACACCCCGTCGAAATGATTGCAAGCGCTGCGAGCACCATAACCAGAATGAGCTTGTTCATTCCTTAATCCCGCCTTTCGGATGACCCGGAGTGAACACAACTTCTACGATTGTGCCCTGATTTTCATTGCTTGCAATATGGATTGCAGCATGATGTACGCCTGCAATACTTTGACATATCGCAAGCCCTAGACCTGCTCCGTTACTGCTTCTTGTTCTAGACTTGTCCGCCATATAAAAAGGTTCAAATATTTTATCCTGATGTTCCTTGGCAATGCCGATGCCCTCGTCCTGTACCTGCAGAATATATTGGTTTCCGCGCCATAGAGCACGCAGTATGATGGTTTGCTGCGGGGCTGAAGCTTTCAGCGCATTATCTACAAGATTGGAGATCAACACCTTTATCAAATCCTTCTCCACCAGCAGCTCGCACGGTTCGCATTCCACGATCATTCCCACATGCTTCTCGCTCGCCATTACACTAAGCGTCGGCTTTAATTCGGCAAAAATCGCCCCTAAATCGTGCACCTCCATCTGGAAATCGTCCTCCTGCAGCAAAATCAGGTTCATGAGCTTCAATGACAACGACTCTAGGCGCTTTCCTTCCGAATAAATGACATTCAAACTATCCATGAACATTTCCTCGTTATATTTGGTTGTCCTCATAAAATTGGCATAGGCAATAATGGAAGTCAAAGGCGTCTTCAATTCATGTGTAAAATTGTTGATGAACCGCTGTTTCTCTTCATTATTTCGCTCGAGAATCGTTATTTTATCCTCAACAACAGCAGCCATATCATTAAAATTTTGAGCCAGCGTGCCAATTTCATCCTTTGATTTTATCCGGACGCGATCCGAAAAATCGCCTTCTGCAATAACCTGCGCAGTCCGGCTAAGCCGGTCAATCGACCTCGTCAGCCCTCGGCTTACAAAAAACATAATCAGCATATAGAGGATGCAGGCTGCCACATCTACTTTTGCAAAAAACTGATATTGATCTACGCGGTCCTGGTACACAGAAGTAACGTCGATCATATAGGTGAAAACATAGCTTTTATGGTTTATATTCGCAATATTTGATGTGAACAATATCGTTCGCTGATCGATATCCCGCAAAATATAACTAATTTCGTCTACGGCCAGCTTGTCCAGTTCCTCACGCTGCTTTGGGATTTGAAAATCGGTATTGTTAAAGACTGACCGATTTTTCTCGTCCCTAATATCCAAATAAACGAGCTGCTCGTTATTTTTACCAACAAATTCGTTCGCAATTCTCGTTAATACCGTTTTTTCGTAATCAATGGAGTCATAGATTCGAAGGATGGGTACAATCGCATCGACGCTGGAATGAATGCTCATGTTCTGGCTTAAAGCGTTGTTGATTTCCTGCTTAAGCATTCGATTATGGCTCCGCTCGATCACCATAATAGAGGCAGCGTTAAAAATAATGATGAAGACCAGAATAGAGAAGACATAAATTTTTTGCCAAAATTTCATCCTCTTAATCCTCCAGCCGATAACCGAGTTTATAAATCGTCTTGATATAATCCTGCAGCTCTAGCTTCTTGCGCAGCGATTTAATATGCATATCGACCGTTCTCGTCTCGCCATAATAGTCGCCGCCCCATACCTTACTAATGAACTGCTCTCTCGAGAGGGCAATGTTCTTATTTTTCAGCAAAACAACAAGCAGTTCATATTCCTTCGGCGTAAGCTCGACAACTTCCCCTTGACTGGTTACTTCTCGTTTATCCATATTGACTGTAATAGATTGAAATTGTAATACACTTTCTTCTTTGCCGTATCTTCGCAATACCGTCTCAATGCGGGCAAGCAGCTCGATAGCCTCGAAAGGCTTAACCATGTAATCATCGGCTCCCAGTTTTAATCCATTCACTTTATCGTAGACAGAGTTTTTGGCCGTCAAAAAAATAACGGGTATCTGGTACGGCTTAATTCGTTCCATCAGCGCAAATCCATCCAAATGAGGGATCATCACATCCAGCAATATAAGATCAACCTTTTCCCGCTGAAGCAGCTCCAGCGCCGCCAAGCCGTCATAAACCTCAGCCGTATCGTAATTCACAAGGTTGAGATTCATTTTAATAATTTTGGATATATGAATATCATCTTCAACAATCAAGATCTTTTTTTTCATTTCCCGAATCTCCTAACACGTATCATTAATGTATCGCTCTTAATGCTACGATAACGAAGCAACGTTAAAGATGCAATTAATTAACTTTTTTTGTTCTCTCCCAACACTTTTAAATGTCATACGTTATATTTAGTGTAATTAGAAAATGATGGGAGCGTGAAGCGTATGGAAAACGTACAGCAAGCTAATGTTCAAGAAAGAGCTCTTGAAAATATGGGTCTTCTCGATTTGACTGGAGTGAAAGCTGAGGATCTAGCTAATGTGACCTCCATTAGCAACATTGGTATTATAATTGCCCCAGAATCGCTAGCTAGTGCTTTGAATCGCATACCCCAGCAAAATATTGGATGCGTTTGTTTAGTCCCTTCTACGGCAGGCAAAGTGAAAATCTTGTCCGGGCAAGTTTCATTGGGAGGCGAGTTTTTTGCCAACAGCAATGGTGCTCCTGAGGATATCGTCGTCATTGCGGGGCAAGCGGTCATCACTTCACCGGTGGAGAAGATTGGGTTTCAAGATGTCATTTTAGCTGGACAGCTGATACTGCCTAAGGGAAGCGAAGTCGTATTAGGAAGCTCCATATCGCGCATGCTCGGTCAAATCATTTATTATTCCAATACATCCTCCAATGTGCGGTTATTTCTAGGAGATGACACGTTCTCCAACAGCTTCTTTGAATTTGTCGAGGAAAAAATGTGTATGGTGCTGATTGGAAATTTCGAAATGGATGATGATGTGCAACTTGAATTAATTAAAAGTAAAGTTTCCGAGATTGTAGTCATTGGCGATATAACAGCTTCGAAGGCTATTGTGCCTCTACTCCAGTACCTTGCTATTTCAAAAACAGGAACGATCAAAACAAGAGATGATGAATGAGAAACAAGCTATGCCGATAAACGCAGAGGCTTTGTTTCAGCAATTGTATCGTACACATTCAAGGCAAATCTATTCTTATCTGCTCGGACGAACAGAAAGTAAAGAAACGGCCTCCGACCTGCTGCAGGACGTATTCATGAAAATCTGGAACCGCAAAGATGTCGTCGAAAGTATACCCGAGGATCAGCATTTGTATTGGATATTTTCGATTGCTGCCAATCGGGTAAAGGATTATTATCGGAAATCGCAGAGCTATAAACAAGCTGTATCCAAAATCCAGCTGTATAGCTTTCCAAGTCCGAATGGTGACCTATCACAATTGTTGGCTGGCCGTGAGCAGTTTCACGAGCTTGAGTCAGCCATCCGAGAATTGCCCGAGGAGCTTCGTTCTATACTGCTCATGAAGGCTGTTGGCGGCATGAAAAGCGGTGAAATTGGCGCAGCGCTTGGGCTGCCTTCAGGCACCGTTCGCTATAAAATACTGCTGGCACGCCGTCAGCTTGCCGAAGCGCTTGGTATGCTGCCCAAAGAAAAGGCTGTAGGAAGGAAGGGAAATGGATGAGCGATTACGAGTCAGATTTGAAGCTGCCTTCGGATGTCGAGCTAATGCTGGATGAATTGCTGGATACCTGGGCTCATCATGTCCAGCTTTCTTCACAGCAAACAGATGAAATCAACACACAACTTTTTACGGTTTCGGACGATCTAGGCTGCGAATGGTGGCATTCGTTATTTAACCAAATGCCATTTCATAATAAATCCTTTATCGTCCCACCCTATTTATATAAACGCTCTGGATAATCGTCTTAACAAATGGAAAGGGACCGCCTTGGGCGGTCCCTTTTTTAAAATCTCTTTATGATGGATTCATAGGGTTATCTACTTTTTTTAAATCGATTGCTATAGCCTGAACTCCACCTGTATTAGTAATGGTGACATCGGCTTCCACACTATGCGGTTTATTAGAGGCATCACGGTATCCAACGATCCGATACTGCCCCGCAGGCGCATAGAGATTAAACGACTTCGCATTAATTTTTATAAAAGTTAATGTAGATGTTTGATTATGATAAAGCATAATATAACCGCCATCTATGGGAACCAATTCACTGCTTAACGTACCACTGACATTGAATTCAGGCAATTTTAACGTGCTCGGTGTTACCGTCTCACCTTGGATCGTAAAGTTAAAACTATGCGGTAAAATATATGTGCCACCGTCTACCGTTACGTTCACGATTTGATATTTGCCATTCGGTTCATCCACGTGAATTTGTCCAGCAGTCCAATCAACATAGGATTGCGGGCTCTTAAGATCATCCATGGAACGAAGATTTAAATTACCATTTTCAACTATGTTCCCTTTAGCATCCGTAATGCTCAGCGTTGGCAGCCCAACACGTTCTTTCTGTATGATCAGCCAACGGTTTATATTTCGCTGAACACTTAAATCATACGGTGTAGTGCCGTGTTGATTCGCTTTATAAGGATCAGCGCCTGCTTTCAGTAGAGCTTGTACAATACTGTAATTTTGAGCATGGACAGCACGGTAAAGGGAGTTGTCTATCCCCGGGTCAGCTCCGTGCTTTAATAATGTATTAACCAGAGCTGGGGAAGGATACAAGTCCTTTGAAAAAGTTCCATTCTCAGAAATTCCAATAATGCCTGATGCTGACTCCAGCAGCGAACCCGTCCTATCCTTGTGATTTGGGTCTAGACCTGACGTAAGCAGTAAATCCAGCAATTCAGCGTTCTGAAGCACAATTACACTGAAACCTATGTCTGGACCAGCATCCTTAATTGTAGCCCCGCCATTTAATAATGCACGAGCAGCATCCGTTCTGTTATTTAAGATGGCATAATTTAATGGTGTATTATCTAAGTATTCGAAGAGCAATTTACCATTCGGGTCCGCTCCCCGCTTTATCAAGCTTGTAACCGCAGCGGCATCGCCCTTCCTCGCAGCCTCAAACAAACTACGCAGTAAAGCCTTTTTCGCATCTTCAGTCAATCCGAAAACCAGTTGGCTATTTTTTGAATCATATTTCACATCCTTGCCAAGTACAATGGCAATGAATCGTGCCGGTACATAAGTACGTCCGTCCTTTACAATGGGCGGCTGTGTCAAACGAAGCTCTCGATTTCCGATATAAATACGCGTTTGATTTACTTCTGCTTTAAAAGTAACTCCCCCGTGATTCACTGTAATCCGCTTTTTGTCGAATTTCGAGCTGATTTTCAGCGCATCAAAAATACTTTTTGCGTGCAGCATTGCGCTGCCCTTAACCTCGATCGGATTAACGGGCAATTTAATCTCAGCACCATCAACAATGACCTTAATGAGTGGCTTACTGGCAGCGCTGACCGAATTCCCATACTCAAATAACGATAAAGAACTAAATATTAAGACTAGCAATATAGCATTTTTTATTAAACGCACTTCTTCAAGCCCCTCCCATTAGAAATTATTACCATTATATCATTTCTTCTAGTAAAAGTAGGCTTGAATATAGTTTACGCTCCTAAAGTGCCACTTCATTCACATCAAGAATAGTAACAAATCTTCTATTCCAAACCTTCTCATGATGTTCGATGATTTTTTGTGCAGTCAGGACGGAATTATCTAATGTACTATGGCTGTTTTTCGCTAAAATATTGTTCTTGTAACCACGGCTGTAGGCTGCCCGAATGGTGGTGTCCAAACAAAACTCCGTTTGTGCTCCAGCAAATATAAGCTGCTCAATCGACATTTCCTCCAAAGTAGAAGCCAGATCAGTATCATAAAACGAATCCCAGCTTGTTTTGCGAATCACGGTGTCTTCAGCCCTTATGTCGAGTCCATGATGCAGCTTCCAATCCGGTGAATCTACATAAAATTCATCATCTGCGTTGTCATAATCCGTATGCTGGATAAAAACGATTGGGACATTACCCTCCCGCGCGGCAGTAATCCACTCATTGATCCGCGCTACCAACTCTTCTTTTTTGTAAAGATAATTTTCCGGCAACGAAAAAAAGGCTTCC
The DNA here is from genome assembly GCF_056398245.1 of Paenibacillus sp. 01T47. NCBI lineage: Bacteria > Bacillati > Bacillota > Bacilli > Caryophanales > Paenibacillaceae > Paenibacillus > Paenibacillus sp. 01T47. Next base: position 159,273 of record NZ_JBFTPA010000007.1, on the reverse strand, counting down.
TGTACATCGATTACGACCAATGCTTTTTTCATGAAAACTTCCTCCACATTCGTTATATTCGCAAGAAAAAAACCTAAAACATAGGTATTACTGGTATAATTTTTAACTATAATCTCTGTTTAATAGGAAGACAAATATTATTTCAGCTGGCTCCCAGAGACTGCTTACTTGGAGGCTTCACCATGATTGATATCCATTCTGAAGAACGTCTGACAAAACTGCTTGAAAGATACGGCAATAACTCACACACGCATTTATACTACCTTGGTGATAAAGAATGGTTCTGGGATTCCGATTACGAGGCTTTGATCGTGTACCGCACAGCCTTAAATAGAAGAATTGTACTTGGCGACCCTGTTGGAAACCCACGGTTTACTAGGCGCGTTATTGAGCAGTTTGTAGCGGACTGCACTGAAAATAAGCAAATACCCGTGTTCTATCAAGCAAAATCCTCATTTCTATCGCTGTATGAGAAGCTTGGGCTGCGATGCTCCAAAATCGGTGAAGAAGCACAGGTCGACTTATCTACCTTTCAACTGAATGGAAAGCAATGGCTTAAGCTGCGAAATCGCATGAATAAATTTGGACGCTCCGGGTTTACCTTCGATGTTCTGCACCCGCCATATTCCGACTCATTCCTCCATCGTCTTCAAGACATTTCAGATGAATGGCTGGGTAATCGGAAAGAAAAAAGCTTTTCTGTAGGCTCTTTCGCAAAGGAGTATGTCATGCGTTTTCCAGTCGCGGTGCTTGTTGGGCCTGACGGAAATTATGAAGCGTTTGTCACCATTGCAGGGGATCATCAGCCATTTATTAATACAATGGAAGAAGAATCTGTTTTTCGGCGATTAACGGTGGATCTCATGCGTTATACAAAAGCATGTCCGCATGGCACAATGGATGTTCTATTTGTTTCCCTATTCCTTTGGGCCAAAGAACAAGCCTATGATGTTTGCAGCTTAGGCATGGCTCCGCTTGCTAACGTTACTGATTCGCACATCATCAAGCTTCTCTATAAGTATGGGAACAAGCTGTATAACTTCAAGGGGCTTTATGAATATAAAAATAAATTCGCTCCAAACTGGGAAAATGTCTACCTCGTTTCGCAGGCTACAGCTACTTCCATAAACGTTGCGCTGCTAGCATTAATCATTCATTCTAACGATTCCAATAAACAATCACCAAGCCAAATTCCGCCTAAGCATTTTATACATAAAGTGCTGTCTTCAAAGAAAAGGGCTTAGCTGTAGAGCAATGATGTCACAGCATTACTATACCGATTTTATAAGCATTCAAAAATAAAGGGCACCTTTGCGGGTGCCCTCGTTCTTTCTGGTAAGTATTACACACAGCTATTCTGCATTACACTTTTTTAAATTCGATCCATTCAATTTGCAAGCCTGGTTTGATGAATTCCAGCTTCAGTTCATAAAGACCTGCTTCCAGCTCGACTTTCACAAGCTTCTGCTTGATCCATTTGCCTTCCGTCCCATTCGTCTGAATAGTCGTCATCAATTGATCATTCAGTGTCACGTTGCAAGCACTTTGAGCCAGTTCAGGCTCAGGAGACATAATGCTGACAATAATCCGGTATTGGCCAGCTTGATCCACTTTCATAAAGCTTGATCCTGCTGCCGCTGGTTTAACTTGTGCATTCTCGGAAAGTACTTGTGCTTGCTCCGGAGATAGAGATGCATTCGCTTTGAATGTATCGACCTTCTCTTCAATGACTTGTTTTCTCGAGAATACAGGCGCATACATAATGAACTCACAAATGTTCATTGCAGAGCGTTGAAGCTCGCCCCTTGTTAACGTTCCATTCTCCAACGATTCAATCGTATTGTCATCCCAGCCATTGATTTCCGCGCCATAGTTAGGAACAACCATATACAGATCATTTTGTGCACGAACCATCCAGTTCGTATATTTACGATCCGCTGATCCTCCATTGACGACATCGTTCATGATGGCCCACCAGTCAGTCATGACAATACCTTTAAAGCCCCATTCGCCGCGAAGCACGGTAGTATTCATATCATAATTAGAAGCCGCCCAATGTCCGTTAATTGGATTATAGGAGGTCATAATCGAATTCGCGCCGCCCTCTTTTACCGCAATTTCAAAGCCTTTCAAATAAATTTCACGAAGAGCGCGCTCTGATACGATAGCGTCTACTTTACTGCGATGCTTTTCTTGGTTGTTGCAGGCAAAATGCTTCAGCGTAGCATTAGAGCCGCCTTTCATAATTCCTCGAGTACATGCTGCTGCAAATACGCCGGAAATGAGCGGATCTTCTGAGAAATATTCAAAGTTGCGGCCATTCAGCGGGCTGCGGCGAATATTGAGGCCAGGCCCAAGCAGAGCATCCACGTTGTTGCTTAACAATTCTTGCCCTTCCATAACGTAGAGCTCTTCGACCAGCTCAGCATTCCAAGTTGCCGCAAGTAAAGTGCCAATAGCAACCTGGGTCGCTTTCTGGCCACTATCCATGCGAATACCTGACGGGCCATCTGCTGTACAAGCAACCGGAATTCCGTAATTAAATAAGCTGTCGCTTACTCCGCCAAAAGCCGAAGCTGTACCCGGCGTAACAAGCGGGCTGCTCATGCCCTCTCCTCTGACAATGGCAGCCAAATCTTGATCGCTAAGCTGAGCGATAAAGGCTTCCATGCCAACCTTCTGCTCATAAACATCTCTTAATTTAAATCCTTTGTTTCCAGTTTGCTTAAGTGTTGCAGGAAGATTCTTCTCAATTCGTTCTGCTAAGGAAACGCTGCGAGTGGGTACTTCTTCCGTAATCAGCTCATATGAACCGTCTTCCTTCCGAGCGCCCGGCTTCATTCTGCTAAAGCCCTCTATTGGTGCAAGCGCCTCTTGCAGCTGCTCTACGACCTCAAGAGCTTCCACAACGTAACCGTCTTTACCTTGTACGCTTATTGCAATAAGGTTTTTAACGCTTGTTCCTACATAAAAGCGATACGTTCCCGCTTCTAGAACATAAGCGGAAGCATGCCCTGTCACACCAGCGTCATCATAAGATGCCATTGTATCTACAGGAAAACTCACTGTAAGGCGCTCTGATTCACCTGCTTGAAGCACTTTGGTTTTGCCGAATGCAGCCAAAGTTTTAGCCGGTTGTCCCAATTTCCCTTGCGGTGCTTCATAATAAACCTGCACGACCTCTTTACCCGCGTAGTCAGCTCCTGAATTGGCAACCGTTACGTCAATTTCAACGTATTTTTTCCCATCTTTAGTGGTCAATATTGCTTGCTCAGCATCGACTTTAAATGAGGTATACGAAATCCCGTATCCAAATTCATATTGAACCTTCTCTGGGCAAAATGTTTCAAAATAACGATAGCCTACATAGATATCTTCTTGATAAAAGTTTTTAAATTCATTGCCGTAGTTTCGAGTGGATGGATAATCATCGATGGAATAAGCAATGGTATCCGTCAATTTACCGCTCGGAGTCACTTCTCCGGCCAGAACATCGGCAATGGCGTTGCCGCCTTCCATGCCGCCCTGCCAAGAGTAGATCGCACTTGAAATGGGGTGGACATAACTTTCATCGTTCATCCAGCTCATATCAATAATGTTCGATACATTCAGCACTACAATGGTTTGCTCGAAGTAGGCGGTTACCTGCTTCAGCATCGCTTTTTCGTCCGAGGTCAGCTGATAGCTTCCCGGTGCATCGGCATTATCCTGATCTTCTCCCGCTGTACGTCCGATCACAATGATCGCCTTGCTCGATTTAGCTCTTGCGCTCGACACTAGTTCATCAGTTAACGGCATTTCCTTCTGGTGCCACGGCTCAGCAGCCCAGCCGCCGCCGCCATTATCGAATGGATTTTGCTCAATCCACTTTTCATAGACAGCCGCAAGCTCTTCATTGACTGTCAGGTTCTTTTTACCGCGAAGACCATCTAATAAATTCGTTGTATAAGAAACATGGACGCTCCCGCCTGATCCTGTACCGCTGCGGTAGTAATTCACTTGGGTTCTGCCAAAAACAGCAACGTTTTCGCCATCTCGAAGCGGAAGCACCTGTCCTTCATTTTTTAACAGTACCGCGCCTTCTGCAGCTACGGTTCGACTAAATTCAGCAAAACCTTCTAATGGAACTCCCAGACTCTGTGTACTCATTTTGTTTCCTCCCGGTTGTCTATTCCACACATATGGCTGGTTCGATAGAAAAGTATTTATTCTCTTTCTACATTTCTAGTTTTCACGAACCCATGCATGTTCCCTATAAAATCCTTTAAAAAATAAAAGATATACTAACAATATACAAGCACAGCTTCTAAAAAAGCAAAGTTAACAGTTTTTACCTCATTGGTGATCATGCAACAACCTTGCTATTCTTTTCACTTCAACAATGTTATTATTCTACAGTAAGTTATTTTACTTATAAATGAAGGAGGGATACTTGATGAAGAAGAGATCGATTAAATCATTATCTGTTGGAATCGGGTATTCTACTGCTGTTTTTTTCTAAAATTGATCAAGACGGGATAGCTCTGTCTACAATCATAAAAAGTTAAAATACAGTGAAATAGATAACCTATTCATAGTTATTTATTTTCCATTTATAAGGAGACGTTACAAACGATGAATTTAAATAATCATGTTGTTCATAGATATAATCCGGAAAATATAGCGAAGCCGGTTGGCAGCTATAGTCATGTAACGAAAATAAGCAGAAATGCGGAGATGTACGTGTTTTCCGGCCAAATTGGCATTGATCAGAACAACAATATTCCTACCGATTTTAATCAACAAGTAACCAATACAATGAGTAATATTGTTGATATCCTCTCTTCCCAACAATTAACTCCTGATCATGTCATTAAAATCAACATTTGGGCTACGGAAGAAATAGATTGGGATCATTTCTATTCCATTTGGGATAAAGTGTTTGGCCAAACGCCTCCCTCCATGACGGTTGCTTATATTAAAGGATTAGGTTTGCCCGAATTAAAAATTGAATTAGACGTTTGGGCAGCGGGCTAGAGCCAGACTCTTTGCACATAAATCAAGCTAAAAGAGGCTCCGCAGATGACATGATCATCTCGCGGAGCCATTTTTTTTTACACTCTAACCCTTAATAACATAGAGTTTCTCTTCTATTATTCATACTGCATCGTGACGACGCCGGCAAATTGGGACACGTTTTCCTTTGTAACTTCTAATGTATTCACTTCTGTCGTTCGCTGTCCTACAGCCTTAATGAACATATCCGCCTTGGCGAAAACAGATCTTCCTAAAATCCCTAACGCCTTCGTACTGTAATGCATCGGAATCGCAACGGTCGCTAATGCGCTCGTGATTACCCGATAATGTATCGGAAGTTTTCCACTGCTTGAAGGTTAGGTGTGTCGAGCCGGTTAATATGATTATAAAAGCTGTACGGGAATTTAAATGTGTGACCAAAATCCCAATCCGTATGTTGAAAGCCTTGCAGCCAATATTCATCTTCAATAGGCAGCCACTCTGATCGACATGCCAGTGGAAGAGGCCAACGGTCTACTGAAGAGAACAATTTTGGCGGCTGCTCCGGATTTATGTGATGACTGGTACGAAGAACTTTAACCAGCTTTTGAAGAGAGGGAATGCCTTTCAGAAAATATTCGACATGACCAAGCTCATGCAAAATTGTTAATGCTTGCGAAAAAGTTAGCATATGTCCAATTAGATCATGGTGAGCCTCTGATCTGTAAATGGTTTGAAAAGACGAAAGTTCATTTATGATAAATTCGGATAGCTGCTCTGCATTTTGAATAGCAGGAAACCGATCGCTCTCTGCTACTTCAAGCCGCTTCACGTCCGATGCCGAATACCCTAGCCATGACCTTCCGGGAATGGTTTTATTAAAAGATGCAATCAAGCTCGTAATGCCTTCAATATCATCCGCATGCCCCCAACCGTCAAGTTCTCTGATCGCCATCAAACTGATAGCTGCATAGATAACATTGTGTCCGACCCAGTGGAGCCCATCCATTGTAGGCAGTAGAGCTGCTAGAATTTGTTTTTCGGCTATTTCGGCATCCAGCTCTCCTCTGCTGCGAGCGATATGCTCGTATGCTCGACTGCGAAGCATCACGCCTGATTCTGCTGCAATTCGAGCTGACGTCTCGGCTGGCATCAGGTTTTCTTTTACGAAAAAATAGCTTGCGATTGCTGCCGCCCCAAAATGCGCCTCCCATATATCACCCGTTCGACCCTTGCACTGCGATATGATCGATAGGCCTCTTTCTAAGATGCGATTGTCCATCTCCCCACCCCACCTTTAAGCATAAACTTTATCTTTTAAATAAGGTCACGTTTCTGCGCCTATCTCAATGATCTTTTGTTCGATTGTATTCCAGCGCCACCGCGGAAAATATCCCTGCAAATGCACTCCGCCATACCACTCATCTATTCCTTTATTCGCAATCCAGTCCTCTTTTCCATCCAACACCTTTTTTCCGAATTCGGTTAACGTAACGATACAATCGCGGAATGATATCGATGAATCGAGATAAGAAGGGATCGTCTGTAATCCGCCGATTTGTATTAATGGATACGGATCTCGAGACATTTCCTTTAAAATATGCCAGTATTGCAGATCACCCATACCCAAGGCGTTGAGTTTGTTTCCAACATGCTGAAATAATTCATACGGACTGTTTATTCCCCCCTGGATCATCGCAAGCGTTATCTGCTCTACGATACCAAGCCCATTGTGGGTAGACGGGAACCGTGATAAATGAAATTGGAAGGCATCATGCGCAAATGGCAGCACGGACGTATCTTGACTTAACAATTGCTGCAACTGTTGTGGATTCTGTGACGTATAGGCTTGCCAAAACGCTCTGCCTAAGTCCAGCTCCTCTGCCCCAATCAATTTCCAAGTTCCCGATAACGTCTCCATTTGCTCCCGAGAAAGCTGTCCCAACCCGCGAAACAGTTCAATTCCTGGATATTCCCCGATGCACAATAAGCTCAGCTTTGTTTTCAGCAAAGGCTGCCCTGAGAACGAATGGAGCAAATAGCACAGCATCGTCTGATCGAACAAATCATGCTCAAACCAAAGCACAATCTCCTCATATTTATGAAAATCAGCCAACACTTTCTCCTGCGCTTCACTACCCTGAACAAACTCAGAGCGAGGGATTCCCATTGTTTGTTCCAAATATTGTGATCGTCTAGAACGATGGTCTACTGCAGCAGAATCTAAAAATACAGGACCATGAGGGTACACTTCCCGCCATACTAAAATCTCACCCTGCACGATGCCTTGCCGCAGCTTCTCTGCTACTGAATCTCCGTTTACAATATGAAGCACACCTTTTCCTCCTACATACAAATGATTATATACGGAGATCAAATCGGCTACTGGCAGAGCACCCTTCAATTTACGACGAGCATCAAAGAGCCGTTTCTTTAATATCGGAACCGAAGTGCCCACAAAGCTCGAAATTTCTTGAAGAGAATACCCTTGAATATAAAACAATTGAACCGCAATTCTCATTTTCGGTGTTAATAAAGCTATAGAATCATGAACGGACTGCTGCAGCTCTCTTTTCTCAATAATATCAGAGACACTAATTTGAGCCTCTGCCGATTGCGCTACTTCCTCGTAAGGCACGATGGGATGATGCTTTCTACGCGTAATACGATAACATTGCCGTATCACAATAGCTTTGAACCATCCCGGAAATGCTTCTCCTACTCGCAGTTTATTTAAATGCAGAAAGGCTTCAGTGAATGCTTCTTGCACTGCATCTTCCGCTAGTTGAAAATCGTGCAGCTTCTCGTACGCAACCGCGTTTGCCATTGCTGTATAGTGCCGGACAATAGATTCAAAAGCTTGCCGATCCCCTTGTTTTGCGTCTTCAATATACTGAAGCATGCTCCCGCTCCTTTCTTCCGTATGATATAGAAGTGCCTACTATCTATGGAAAGGTTACAGGTAAAGGTCAAAACAATAAAATACATATGACATTATGAGAAGGAGAGAAAAAGGCCTTCCTTTGCAGGACGGCCCTCTCTTTGTAAACATGAATCATGCGAACTATCGTTTTCACTCGATTTGTGTGATAAGGTCCAGCTTTATGGGCTCTTTAAAAGGTAGATCCATTTTGCTCCTTGGCATGTTTCTGCTTCTGCACCTGTCCCACTAACCCATAAAAGAACAACTCCATCAATTGATCCATACTCCTAGTTATGTGTTCTTGATTCGATGACTCCCAATGACGACCAATTTCATTCTTAAACATAGTGAAGTAACGCATCGACATCTCTTCTGTTTGGCCTTTATGGATATAACCCTCTTGCTTGCCAAGCGCGACAAACTTCTCAAAAAAGTGCACGACCTTCTGCTCGCTATAGCTCTCCATCATTTGCATCAATCCACTCAACTCAGAGGATGGGGCCTTTGGAAATTCATCCGCTAACATGTTTGAATTTTTGGCCTCCAACAGCATGATTTCTTTAGTTTTTTCAGGAAAAGACAGTTCCGAATCAAGAATGTTGTCATACACCACCAACTGCTTGTCCATCCAGTCCATCAATGTATCGGCATAGAGCTGTTCTTTTTTACTTATTAATCAGAATGGCCGCTTTGAGCAATCTTACGATTAATGCCGTAAATTCGGCATGCGTCATACTCGCTATTAACGGTTCCTGCCGTCAATCCGTCTTACGTTCACATTGCCATCTTTCGGTGAACGAATCGCAGAGAGAATTAATCCACTAGAATCTTAAGATCTTAATTAATGCTCTTCTCTTCCCTCATTTTGACACGACAAAACTGACAATAGTGCCTTGATTCGGAACACTCCGGATTTGCAATCCCTTGCCGTATAGTTGTTTCAATCGCCGATCCGTATTGTACAAGCCGATTCCCGCCTTTACGTCCAAGCGGCTGTCCAAGACGCGCCGTACAGTTTCCTCATCCATCCCTATACCATTATCTGTGACCGAAATTTCCGCCTCATGTTCTTTTGCGGTAATTCGGATATGAATTTCTCCGCCTTCAACACGGCTTAGCAGGCCGTGTCGTATTGCGTTCTCGACAAGAGGTTGGATGCAGAGCGGTGGAACTTGCAAATGAATTCTTGCATCCACATCCCAGCGAATCTTTATTCTGTCCTCAAAACGTTCCTTTTCGATATACAGATATGAGCGGACAAGACCAAGCTCATTCTCAAGCGGAACGAGTCGTTCCAAATTCCGAAAGTCAAAGCTTGCCCGCAAGTAATGGCCGAATTCTTCAAGCAACGCTCTCATTTTCTCATTATCGATTTCGCTGAGTGCGGCTATCGAATTAAGCGTATTGAACAGAAAATGCGGTTGAATTTGCGCCTGAAGCCAAGCCGCTTCCATGCGCAGTCTTTCGCGCACCGATTGCCTCAATTCAGTCAATGCCCGTACCCTGGATTTCAGTTCCAGCGCATCTACCGGTTTCCTCAAGTAATCGTTGGCTCCCGACAGGAATCCGGTATCTATATCTTCCGGTCGACTGCGGGCGGTCAAGAGCAGAATGGGTAGCTCCGTGACGGAAAAGCGCTCACGAATGATACGGGACAATTCGTATCCGGACATGCGTGGCATCATGATGTCGGTAATGATCAAATCCCATTCTCTCGTATTCAGTATGGCAAGTGCGTCACGCCCGTTTGCAGCCGTGACGACTTTATACTTTTCCGAAGTAAGGAGGTTGCTCAATATACTTAAATTGACAGCATCGTCGTCTATGACCAGAATGTTTGGCCGGTCTGAACCGGTCGCCGATTCCAGTTTGGAAATGTCACCGCGAAGTCCAAAGGAAGCGGAAACCACCGCTTCTGCATAAACACCCGATACCGGAGCAATCATAGCCTTCTCGTAATGTCGGATGGATGAATCGGATAACTGCAAGGTAAAGCTGAATACCGAACCATGGCCCGGAATGGAGTTAACCTCCAACGTGCTTCCGTGCAACTCCACCAACTGCTTGCATATACTTAACCCGAGCCCGAGCCCGCCTCCAATTGCCGTTATGCCAGGGTCCCCCTGCTCGTAGGGAGCAAACATCCTTTGCTGTGTCTCTAGATCTATCCCGATGCCGGTGTCGGCGACGACAATGCTCGCCTTACCGTCCTTGACCTCGCCCTTTATTATAATATGTCCTTGATCAGTATATTTCACCGCATTGTGAAGCAGGTTGAACAAAATTTGTGTAAGCCGGTTTTCATCGGCCATGACACTAGGAAAGTTGTCGGGAATGTCGCTGACGATGCGAATCGACTTGCCTTCCGTCATAAAACGAAGCATATCGGTTACACCGGAGGCGACTCCCTGAACGTGGACACTCCCTATATGCAAGCGGATGCCATTCTCCTGAAGCCGCGTCATGTCCAGCAGATCGTTAAGCATGTATGACATTCGCTTGCCTACGGAAATAAGCAGCTTCATGTTCTCTTTGTTTTTGTCGTCCTGATCTCTAATACCGTTATCCAGAACGGTTTGGGCGATGTTAAGGATGCCATGCAGCGGATTCCGCAATTCATGGGATGTGTTGGCCAGGAAATCGTCTTTCAGCTTGTCCGCTTTCTGAAGCTTCTCGGCGAGCTTCGCCGTTTGGGCGAAAGTATCGGAATAACGTTTGAACCAGAAAGACGCAAAAGCGAGGAACGCAACGATCAGGTCGATCGGATAATAGCCCATATCTAGCAGACTCTTGAGGTACCCTCCAATAATATTAGTCAAAACAGAGGTTAGACCAACGACCAAATAAATGGCGTTCTTATCGCTCTTCAGGGCCGTACGCAGCGAGAACATCAGACAGTACAAGCAAGCGAGCAAATCTATGGTGTAGTATACAGCTAATGCGCTCAGTGCGTACCTGGCTGGCAAAAACACAATCAGCAGTGTGGCAATCAAACAAAGCAAGGGGAACCAGCGGAACACTCTGTTTTCCGCATGCTCTGGCAAGAGACTTTTGGCAAACTGCAGTAGGAAGGCTCCTACTCCAATAAAGGACAGAAGAACGAGTTTAATGGACCACTCATAGTTGATGGCCGGCAGCCAAACTAGCAAAAGCTTATCATCGTCGAGCAGTGTCATGACAACGGCACTAACAACAAGCATAAAGAAGTAGATCAAAGCTTTTTGTCGGGTGCCGATCACATACAGAATAAGCGTATACAAGGCCTGAATCATCAGAACGACACATACGACTAACTGCATGTTGATGGAAAACCCTACTTCTTTGTCCACCGCAAGTTCACTGCCTAACTTGATTGATCCTACCACACCGCCTCGTATACTGTTGTCATAATTCGCAACTTGTATGACAATATCGATTTCGCCTGTATCGGCCTTGAAAGTAGCGGTATAAGGCATGCTTCGGGCTGTATACTGCTGTTTGATCTTTGCCGGCTGCCCCTCTCTCGCCAAAAAACGATCATTCACATATAGTTCAGACGAAGTACGCACGTTCGAAACGCGAATGCCATAGGTTAGATCATTATCCGGGTTGACCTTGACGCGCAGACGATAGGAGCCATAGCCGTATGGCGAGTTGTTCTCGGATAAAGACAGGTTCCACGTTCCGGGAACATGAATGAACATTCTTCCCTCTTCGGATGAGATTGTGTTCGACTCGCTTTGCATCACAAACTTGCCGGGATAGAACTCCCAATCTCCGTCTACTGTAACCGTGCGATCCTTGGTGAAGTCGAAGCCGCGCAAATCCAACTCGCCCCGAACCGCACGAGGGTGCTCTGGTGACGCCTGAAGAAAAGCCCAGATGATTCGAATTAGCAATAAGGTGATAAAGAATGACCCTGTAACAAGGACCGCTTTTCTTTTTGTCATCATAATCCAACCTATTTCGACAAAACCAAAGTAATTCCTTTGATTTTAAATATTAAATCGCGAAAAATGGAACATAAGCCTAATGATTTCAAAATTTTTATATCTCAAGCTTATTTCCCAAAAGTAGCGATCGGACCATAAATAATTATCTAATAAACGTGCATCAATTTCTTATTGCTCCAAATCATACAAGGAACGATCCACGGCTTGAATATAAGGTGTCCAATCTCCTGTCGTGTAGAGGATAAGCTGGTGCATCGCACGTGTACATGCCGTATAGAAAAGCTTGCGTTCGCTTTCCCGATGATAGGTCTGCGAAGAAGCATCGTAGATCAGTACGGCATCGAATTCCACTCCCTTGGCAAGATACGCAGGAATGACATGCACTCCATTCTCGAAGGTAGGCGTCTTCTTCGTAATGAGCCGAAGCGCCTGACAGCCCGCGTCTGTCAACGCTTCGTAGGCATCACAGCTCTCGGTCGCTGTCTTCGTAATGACGGCGATAGATTCGAAGCCTTCAGCTTGAAGGGCAGCAAGATCTGCCGCGATTCTTTCCACTCGTTTCTCACTGCTATCCGCCTTACAGAGAAGCGGCTTCTTGCCACCTCTTTCGAAGGGCACGATCGCCTCCCCGTATGGCAGCAATAACCTCGTAAATTCCACAATTTCTCGGGTGGAGCGATAACTGCGAACGAGAAAGAAGCGTTTCGTTTCTGTTTCGCCATAAAGCCGTATAAGCGGCGAATCCATCTCGTGCAAGTTCGTCGCCTGCGTAAAGATCGCCTGGCCGAAATCACCGAGCACCGTCATTTGAGCACGGGGAAACAGCTTTTTGAGAAATTCATACTGAAAAATCGAGTAATCCTGGCCTTCATCGACAAATACATGCCGAACCTCCGTATTGGTCCGAATACCCTCAATGAGTTCTTTTAAATACAAGTATGGTGTCGCATCCTCATAAAACAATTCGAGCTTGCTCAGCTTCTCTTTCGTTTGCTTGCATATTTCTGTCCAATCACTAGGCACTACGGTTTCATTCGTCATTTCCTGATAGGCATTATTATCACTAAACAATTGATCATAAATACCAACCATATCTATAAATAACAACCGTCTCACACTTTGCCTCAGCGGTTTAAAGTTTTCTTTCACAACCATTCGGCGCAGCAGCTCTTCCTCCTGCTGTGCAAAATCAAATACATCGTCCTCTTGCTGGTGCTTATTATTCATGATGTTATAGGCTTCGACATACTGCTCTGCAAACTCGAAGATCCCTTTGTCTTTACGCAAAAACTGATAGGCTGCCGCATATTGATCATTATCGAGGTAGTTGAGTTCCTCCTCCACCCAGCTCTCGTCCCGCTCCTTACGCTCCAGCATGACCAGCTCACGCATTATCCACTCCTGCAGTAAAACGACACGATTGACCAAGCGGATGGAGGGGTCGTAGCTGTAAAATTGCGATTTCATTTGCTCCGCGGTAATTAATTCACGATCTCGGAACTGAATCGCCTGAAATCGCATGCCTTTCTGGCCGAGCCATAAGGCATAGTTTCGGAGAGCTTGAAGGAAAACTTCCGACGACTTATATTGAATCCCCTTCATTCTCGCCTCGTATCCCGGATCGGATTCTTCTGTCAGCACATATTCGAGCTGATCGAACGGGTCCTCCAGACGAAATGTCCGTCCAAGCCAATATTCCAGATATTCTTGAAAGGTCGTCTGCTGCATATTTTCCTCGCCAAGCTCGGGAAGAACGGTGGCAACGTAACTGTTAAACATCGGATTGGGCGAAAAAAGCACGATTTGGTCCGCTTTCAGCCTCTCGCGGTGTTTGTACAGCAAGTACGCCACACGCTGCAGTGCCGCAGAGGTTTTCCCGCTGCCCGCGGCTCCTTGCACAATGAGCATTCGGCTATTATCATTGCGAATAATCTCATTTTGCTCCTTTTGAATGGTTGCAACGATACTTTTCATCTGTGCATCTGCGCCTTTGCCAAGCACCTGCTGAAGCAGTTCGTCACCTATAGTTAAGCTCGAGTCGAACAAATTCTGAATCTGCCCGCCTCGAATCTGGTATTGCCTTTTCAGTTCCATTTTCCCAGCGACATGCCCTCCTGGTGTTTCAAAGGCAACCAACCCTGGCGAATAGTCATAGTATACACTCGCTATAGGTGTACGCCAGTCATACACTAGGAAGCTCATACCATCTGCATCGACGAAGGACGATACACCGATATAAACTTTCTCCTTGGATTCAAGACCATCCTCATGAAAGTCGATACGCCCGAAATATGGAGAAGGCAGCAAGCGGTTCATACTCTTCCACTGCCTCTTCAGCTGCTGGTGGCTTCGTTCCCGTTCTGACAACACCGCAGACTGCTGCTTAATCGTTAAGAAGGTCTCTTCAAAATCTTCATCTGTGCTCGTATCGACCGTAACCTCTTCCCAAAATCGTTTGCGGATGTCCGCCGCCTGATCGCGAAGCTGATCCACTTCAGGCTCTAGCTCAGCGATACTTGCTTGCAGCTGTTTCGTAACCATATCCAACCGTTCCTGCTCTTGCTGCCAATCTTTTGCATTCATCATCCTCCTGAACACGCTCCTTGTTAGTTTGGTCTGGAGAAGAAAAAGAACATTTGACAAACTGTAAATCCATGTGATAAGATAAGAGTGTAGATAAGATGTAATAAATCTGTGAACTTCACAAAAACTATTCAGTGGTTCATTAATATTAACATAGTGCTTCTTTGTGCGCAATTTATTTTATATAGTTGACCTCGGCAGCGTCTGCCGGGGTCTTTTTAATTTAGCTCATAACATCCCAAGACCATATCTCTAACGAACTGTATGATGCTTATTATGCAGAAAACGGCTTCCGTTCCATTTTAACGAATCTTATTAACGTTATTGCATGCTTTGTAACGTTTTATGAGCTGCTTTTCTCGAAATAACGATTCTGGGGTTCTATACAATTCCAATCCACTACAAATGATTAAAATAAGACCTGCAAGGTTCGTAAGCTGTAAATATGCTAAGGGGAGGACATCATTCTGCCTAAGCTTCATAAAAAAATAGGAGCTGCTCCAAGCGTAGATAAATCTACTTGGGACAGCTCCTTTTCTTTTGCAACGATAAAGAACTAACTTTTCAAAAAATCCGGTTTAATGAAATTAGGATTCGGGTATTTATAAAATCCTTCTCCGGTGGCTCTTCCAAGCTTTCCTTTATCTACGTACTCTGACTTCAATAGCGCAGCCACTTTCTCAAAATTTTGATCACCTGTAGCCTGCGCTTTTGCAAATCCGATATTGTAAGCGGTATTGATGCCTACAACGTCCAAGATGGCAAACGGGCCTAGTGGCGCTCCTGTGGCTACCATCCATGTTTTATCAATCGTTTCTACATCAGCAACTTCTTTGACTAGGAGCAGCTGCGCAGCTTCCAATAGAGGAACTAATAAAGAATTCAAAATATAACCTGGCTGTTCTTTATGTAAAGGCAAAGCAACCATTCCGATGGCTTTCGCAAACGCAATAACTTCATCGAATACCTTCATATCTGTTCCCGGATGCCTCATGATTTCCGCCGTATTGTTTTTCCAAATCTCATTTGCAAAATGCAGCGCTAGAAACTTTTCCGGACGAGCTGTTGCATGCGCAAATTGGCTTGGCAATAAAGTTGAAGAGTTTGTTGCAAAAATCGTTTTGGCAGGAGCTGCCTCTCCCAACTTCTTGTAAAAATCAATTTTCATTTGTACGACCTCAGGAATGGCTTCAATGACAAGATCAGCATCTGCAACAGCTTGTGATAAATCAGAGCTGAACGAGATACGGTCATAAGCTGCATTTACCGCTTCACTCGTAGCCCCAAGATCTTCTTGATACCGCGGCTTCAAATTTACAATTCTTTCTTTGGCACGCTCTAGAGCCTCATCGTTAATGTCATATACAGATACATTAAACCCTTTGAAAGCAGTTTGGTACGCGATTTGGCTTCCTAATACGCCGCTGCCGGCAACGGTGATATTCCTGTAATTCATAACACTTCTCCTTCATTTGTTATAGGTCATATTTGCACATGCTTAATCGATCTTTAATATTCCCTAACTCAGGAAGCACATGCAAATAAAGCCTCGACCCTAACCCTGAAAGGTCATATTGCCTTCTATAAATAAACTTGTCATATGACAAAACTGATGACAACGCTCACTATTTGTCATTTGAATAATAATTTATATTTGATAGTGGCGTTAAATGATGCGGGAGAACTGCGTAAGTTTAGAGCCGCCAATCATTTTGAAATGGGAAAAGGGGAAGTAAAACGTGCGGATAGTCAAGAACATACGTAAAGGTTTAATGCTAGGTTTAGCTTTTGTGGTTATGGTAAGTTGGGGGTCTACCCTACATTCTTCAGAAGCTTACGCTGCTAGTGTATTACCTGTGAATCAACCTATTGAGTCCATTTATGAGGATGCAACCAAGATAGACTTTGATGATTGGGATGATGGTGTGTCCGGAGCTATTCCAATTGGATTTTCGTTTGATTTCTACGGGACAAAAAATGAACAGGTTTATGCTAATACCAACGGCCTCCTCATGTTCAACAATCCTACCAATGATTTCGGAACACCTGAAAGCTTAGAAGAACTGCCTTTGGAGAGTCCCAATCATTATATTACAGCTTTTTTGGCTGATCTTTCGCTAGAGCTGGATGGTACAGTCCTCTACAAAACGATTGGAGAAGCACCAAATCGGAAATTTGTATTACAATATACGAATATGCGCTTTTGTTGCAACTCTAATATGAACCCCTTCGGAACCTTCCAAGTCATCTTATATGAATCTACTAATGTTATTCAACTGCAATACCCTAATCTTATGGCCACCAATTCAGACGATAAAGAAATCAGAATCAGTTTAGCTAATAAATCATTTGGTTCAAGTGCCTTAATCGGAATACAAGAAAGTGACATTGGCGACTATGTAACGTATTCTCTGAGAGAGAAGAGCCTGACTGAGAAGCAAGCCATTCAATTTATTCCGGATGATCAAGGCAGCTATACAATGATTCGTCATGCTCAGTATGAGCCGATTTTATTGAATAATGAACTGTTTCCGGGTTATACCCACCTCATAGGTCCAGCAGATGGTACATTCGCTTCCCTATCTCCAACTTTCCAGTGGGAGACTGCTGCCAATGCCGTTTCGTATGAATTCATTTTAGGTAATGATCCTGAATTTAATTCTGGGTGGAGTATTGAACATATCGCAGAAAACAACTTAGATATGAAGGAATTCGAAATAGAGTTAAAAGAAGGAACAACCTATTATTGGAAAGTTGAAGCTATGAATGACGATGGTTATACAACTTACTCCAATACTTACCGTTTTGTAGCTTCCTCTATTCAGCCTGCAACTGTTGAAACGGACCTAGAGGTAAGTCAAATCAACTCTATGTCGGCTGTCGCAGGAGGAACAGTAACTTCAGATGGTGGCGGCGAGGTTGCCGAACGGGGAATCGTATACTCCACTCATCCGAATCCTACTGTAATAGATGGAAAATCCGCAGCTGAATTAGATGGGACAGAAGCCTTTTCTGTTCATCTCACAGGACTTCAATCCGCTACAATCTATTATGCACGTGCATATGTGATAAATGAAATTGGAGTAAGCTATGGTAATGAGGTTGATTTTAGAACATTGAGCTCTAGTGCAAGCTTGAAAACATTAACCTTAAGCAATGTGACATTAGATCAAACGGTAAGCGAAAATGTATACGCCTATACGGGCAATGTGCCTAACTCTTTGTCCAACATTACCATATCAGCTACGGTCAGTGATTCAACGTATGGCACTGTGACAGCAAGTGTATACAATAGTGCCAATGTACTTGTAGCAGGTCCGATTAGCTTAGCAAATGGAGAAACAAGCAGTGAGCTTCCCCTTAATGTAGGCAGCAATCGGATTGAACTATTCGTCATTGCTCAGGACGGCACTGGAACTAAATATACAGCAACGATAACAAGAGCTGCTCAAGACAATGGTACAGTAGAAAATGGAAATAACGGCGGTGGTTCAAGCAACAGCTCCGAACCAGTCATCTCCACGAATGGGAGCCTAACGCTTCCTATTGGAAGAGCCGGCGAGGTTAGATTGGACAATGAGCTCATTATAACCATTCCAGCCAGTGCTAGTAACAAGGAGCTAAAATTAACAATTGAGAAAGTATTAAATTCTCAAAATCTGCTTAGCAAACATGAGATTCTCGCGAGCTCGATCTATGAGGTTCTAAAAAACTTCCCTGAAAACTTCAATAAACCCGTTACTTTGACGTTTGCATTCGATTCAGCCAAACTGAACAGTAATCAAACGGTCGCAATCTTCTACTTTGATGAAGTGAAGAAGGAATGGGTGAAGGTTAATGGCGGCAAAATTAACGGCAGCCATATTGCTGTAGAGGTTGATCACTTTACGAAGTATGCTGTACTCGTTGTAGACCAAGCAACGGGATTGCCAGTATCAGACTCGTCCAACTTTAGTGATACTACAGGACATTGGGCGGAAGCTCAGATTAAACAAGCGGTAAGCAAAGGGATCGTCAAAGGTTATAGCGACGGAACGTTTAAACCAAATGCTACAGTAACACGCGCTGAATTTGCAGTTATGCTGATGAATGCGCTAAAACCTGCCGACAATGATACAAAACTGAGCTTCACAGATCCTATTGCAGAATGGGCTCAGAAGGCCATTGCGCAAGCATCCGAAGCGAAGATTGTAAATGGCTATGAAGACGGCAGCTTCCGTCCAGCAGCGAGCATATCTCGGTCAGAATTAGCGGTTATGATGGCTAGAGCTGCTAAAGCAGATACAACAGCTGCTACAGTGACAAATTTTGCTGATGATAGCCAAATTCCAGCATGGGCAAAAGGTTCAGTAGCCGCAGTGAAGGAATTGGGAATCATAAGCGGACGCAGCGGCAACCTATTTGTGCCCAACGATACGGCAACAAGAGCCGAAGCAGTAACTATCATTATCAATTTGCTACAATTAAAGAAATAAGCATAAACAAGAACATGCCTAAGACCGTCCTTTGGACAGTCTTAGGCATATTTTAAATAATAGGTAGCTACAAAGCTTTACCTATCCTCTTTTTAACAAACACCAGTACTATTCACCGCAACCACAATCTTGCGTATACAGAAAATCTAGTCCTCTTTATTCAGCTTACTATACAGGTTGGCTAGCTGCTCCCGCTCCTGCTCAGTCAATTTGTCTAATAGATTTGTACGCAGCCGTTGCCCCTCCAGCTGTGCTCTTTTAAGAATATCTGCACCTTTGTCGGTAATGCCCAAATAAATAATTCGACGATCAGACTCATCCATTAATCTGACGACTAATTTCTTGGCGACAAGTTTTTCCGATAAATAACTAAGCGTAGGCGGGGTAAGCCCTAATATTTTTGCAATGTCCGATGGCCTGCTCTTTCCGTTTTGTTTAAGATGGCCGAGCACAAGCACATGAGAAACACCTAAGTCCTCATTGAATGACTTGTTCCACTGAATAATCATTTTATTGGTGAATTTATCCATGTTATGTATGAGATTGAAGATGGTTTGCTCTTCCATAAAGACCTCCTTGGTGCACATAAATGACAGCCCTTAATTAAAATTAAGGGCTGTCATCATATTACACATTATTGAGCTGAGTATCCACCATCAATTACTAACTCAGATCCTGTAATATACGAAGAATCATCAGAAGCTAAGAACAACGCTGCTTGAGCAATATCGTCAGGTTGGCCTAAACGCTGTAGAGGTGTGGCCTGGATTAAGCGGTCTAACAGGTCCTTTGAAGTGCTTAAAGCTTGTGTCATTGGTGTTTCAATGATCCCCGGAAATAGTGCGTTTACCCGGATGCCTTGACGCCCAAAAGCTGTAGCCGCCGCTTTAGAGATCGCGCGAACTGCACCCTTAGAGGCTGAATAGTGATTAAAACCTTGGCCGATCAAAGCCGTGTACGAAGAAATATTAACGATGGAGCCTTTCTTTTGGGCTGCCATATAGGGAGTGACATGCTTCATCCCGGCAAATGGGCCAAACCCATTAATGGAGAGCATTTTCTGCCAATCCTCGATATTGATTTGCTCGTATGGTTTTTCAGAAGAAATGCCTGCGTTGTTGACGAGAATATCAATTTTACCAAAACGATCATGAACATCCTTTGCCAGCGCCTGCCAATCATCATCAGAGGCAACATTTAATTTCATACCGTAAACATTCTGTTTTTGACTTGCCAATTCAAGAGCTGCCTCATTAATGTCTGCGGCAATAACGATAGCTCCTTCTTGTGCAAACAGATTAACCATGTGTTCGCCTATACCCGATGCCCCGCCAGTAATAATTGCTACTTTATTGTCCAATTTCCCCATATCGCATTCTCCTAACGTAATTTGATTGATCTGCTATTTGTTCCTATCATTAAAACCGCATAGCGAATTTCTATAATTCATGTCAGCATATTTTGGCTGGCCGCTTCAGTCGCAATCTTCAGCTGTCATGGATGCTGTGCCAGTTTCATATATTGCTCGAAATCAGGGACGGATGGGTTTGCAATATAATGCCCTCCCTCAACCTGAATCGTCTGTCCCGTAATAAATCTGGATTCATCTGAAGCCAGGAACAGGACGGTATGTCCAATATCATCCGGTTCTCCGTGATAAGGCAGTGCGTTATATTTAGCGAAGATATCCAATACCTCCGAGGGCATATTATTTTTAGCAGCTGGCGTCAAAATCAATCCAGGTGCTACTGCATTACAACGAATGTTATTCTTCCCATATTGGGTAGCGATATATTTGGTAAGATTTATAACGCCTGCCTTCGAAGCTCCGTATGCAACCCGAACTTGATCTCCATGAAAACCCGCCATAGAAGCTGTATTGATAATCGAGCCTCCACCAGCATGGATCATATGAGGGATAGCGAATCTGCAGCCGAGTAAGACACTCTTTAAATTAACATTCATAAGCCGATCCCACTCATCCAGATCAACGTTAACAACATCTATATCCTTCTTCAGGTTTGTCGAGCCGACATTGTTGAACAGGCTCGTGATTTTACCATATTGTTGTACCGTAAATTCAACTGCTTCCTTAATGGACACTTCGTCCCCGGCATCAAGAAATACGCTTACGGCTTCGTCGCCTTGGATTTTAATATTTTCGGCAGCTTCTTTGGCCCCCTCAGCATTAAAGTCGGCAATGACTACTTTTGCTCCCTCTTTTGCCATCAAGTTAGCTGCGGACAAGCCTATGCCTGAAGCTCCTCCAGTGATAAGCGCCACTTTCTCGTTCATTCTTCCCATTATTCGTAAACCCCTTCCTTAGAGACACTCACGATAAAGTAATATGATTGCATTATATTTAGACGTCTAACTATTTGATGTCTAAATATTATCAAATTAATAATTATCGTGCAAGGGTACAATTTGGTATCGTAAATTTGCACTTGTGTGGTTGTATATTAGTGCCTTCCTCGGCAGAATAACGTCCTTTTATAAGTAAATATTGACTTTCCTGCTAGGGTAAGGTTTATGTTTATGATAAGTTATTCCGGCCGGAGTACTCTATGAAAGGATGTTCCAAATGAGAATCAGCGAATTCGCACAATTAAATAAGGTTACCGCGAAAATGCTTCGACATTACGATGAGGTAGGGCTTCTAAAACCATCAAAAATCGACCCTTTCACTGGCTATCGCTGCTATGACCCTGAGCAAGCTCATTATTTAAATTGGATCATCATACTTAAAAATCTTGGATTCTCTCTGCATGAGATCAAGGAAGCTTTAATCGCACCTACCGAAACCTCAAAAATTATTAACCAGTTGATACGCAAGCGCATTGAGATTACCTCTGCTTTAAATGAGCAAATACAGAAGAAAATCGCAATTGATCGACTCATCTTAATATTGGAGAAGGAAGGGTTTAATATGGATAAACAAGTTCATTTGCTAAAAATCGAACAAACGAGCGTCCATGAAATCAAAAAGAACATTCCCATTATGGAAATGTTTCTGGAAACAGCTGCTAGTATCACGGAATTATGCGCAGAAAATGATGATATTGCCGTTTTTCGATTTGACATCAGCCACTTCAAGCAGGTCAATGATGATTTTGGCTTTGATGTTGGTGATCGTGTCATTGTCGCTTGTTTTCAAATCATTGAATCTAATATCAAAGCTTTTTTAAGTCAGGCAGCCATTGGCCGTGCTCATGGCGATGAATTCGTTGTATTTGCCAAAGCCGGAAAGGAAGAAATCCAAAAAACTGCCCAAGCTATTATTGATGATATGATAAACTTTGATTTTTCAAGTATTGGCTGCAACAAAAACATGGGCTGCTATATCGGTGGATTAGTCGCAAATTCCAAAAATGTTACCAATATACGGAGCATTATTGAAGACTCCATCGAAGTTATTAACCATGCAAGAAAAATAGGGACAAACGCCATCGCGATAGAATCGTACAGCATATGAACGTATATCAGCCCTTTTGCTTTACGCAAAAGGGCTTTTTTAAGTCGATATGAATAGATGTTCTACTTACTATTCGTTCTCTATTGTTTTCAAAAAAGAAAGCACCGCAGCATTCATCTGCTCTAGCCCCGGTTGTTCAATTGGAAAATGGCCTGCCCCTTCTAAAGCTACATATTCCTTTTTACTTTTTATTTTTTCAAAAAATGGTTTGCTGAAGCTATACGGAGTCATAGGATCCAATTGAGGATGGACGAGCAAAACCGGACAAACATCAAAATGCTCAGGTTTTATTGCAGGTTTCATATTTAAGAACGTTCTTAATAAGCGCAAAGGGATCTTCGTTCCTGCGGCATGAGCATCATTCATAATAAGCTTGGTCAAATCGACATTGTTCGTAATTAATTTCATACGAGATACACGATTAACAGAGATATGTAAGGAATCTAACAGCTTAGGAAAACTGTCCATCGAAAATTTCCCCAACCGGCTAATGAGTTTGTTAGGAGCTAATTGATCACGAACGCTGGAATCACTCGTATCAACAAAAGTTGTTGCTATTAATCCTTTCACTTTCTTACTCTGTACAGCGGTGTGATAAGCTAACATGCCTCCTATGCTAGTACCCAGCAAGATAATCGGTTTACCGTCTTGCTTCAATTCCTCATCAATCAATGCCGTAAGGATGTCAATCCAAAGTTGATAATCTAATTGTTTTGTCGATTTTGTATAGCTTAAGCCATAAGGCGGCAGATCCGGAGATACGACTTCGTAACCGTATGTTTGCAGTATTCGTGCATACGGAGCCAGCAATCTGCCATTCCCGCCAGCGCCATGGATGAAAATAATTTTTAATTTTGCATCCGGAGCAGGCATTCGATCCAGATGAATATGAACATTGTTCCAAGTCATCCATTCTTCTTTTGGAAATCCGTTTTCATTTATCTGCATTTCTTCAGGAAAAAACTTCTGATATTGCTTCCAGTAATCCACCGATTGATTATAGGTTTGAGGCGTATTCATGAATTTAAAAATCCCTCTTCCTTGATTTAAGTCAATGACCAGTCATACTCCTCCTAGTTAAAATGAAAACAATACAGGATCTATAGGAGGCTATCTTATGACTATCACCGTACAAGAAAAATCAAATCAGCGAACTGCTGCTCTAACGGCTGGCATTTCACTCATCATCATGACTCTTGCCTCATTTTTTTCCTATGGCTTTGTCCATGGGAGCCTTATTGTGGAGGGCGATGCCAGCACCACATTCAACAACATCGTATCATCAAATAACCTCTTCAAAGGAGAAATCTTTGGCTGGGTCATCATTATGATTTCTGACATTCTAGTCACCTGGGCTTTTTATGTGTTCCTAGAGCCATTGAATAAAAGCCTTTCCTTGCTAGGTGCATGGCTCCGTCTTACCTATACGACAATACTCGGTATTGCCATTTTAAACTTGATTCTTGTATTTCTGCTCTCGAAAAATACAGACCAGTCGGTCTCATTCAACATCGAACAAACGCAATCACTTATGATGCTATTTCTTGAGGCATTCCAATCGATTTGGTCTATTGGTTTGATCGTTTTTGGCGGGCATTTGTTCATTGTGGGCTATGTGGCTTTAAAATCAAACCGTATTCCTAAAGTGATCAGCATTTTATTGCTGCTTGCTTCAATAGGCTATATCGTCGTTCACCTTAGCAAAACGTTTCTTTCACAATACGATGGGGTAATTGATGTACTTAATGTCGTATTTATGGCGCCAATGATTGCAGGAGAGCTAGGCTTTGGAGTTTGGCTGCTGCTCAGAGGAGGAAAACTTCCCAAAAGTGAAAAATAGCTTCCTTAACTATCGCTGGTGTTGACCCGTTTCTTGATTCTGCTTAGTGACTCTGGCGTTATGCCAAGATAGCTTGCCAATTGATGTTGGGGTACACGATCGACGAGATGAGGCCTTTTTCGTAATAGCGCTTTGTAGCGTTCTTCAGGTGCAGAAGCAATGAATGATGTCAACTCATCTTGCACCTCACCCAGATTTTCTTCTACCATTATGCGTACCATTGATTCGAGTTGTAAGTGTTTATTGAACATGCCTTTTTCATCATCGAGCTCCCCAACCACCAATATACAATCTTCAAGGCAAGTTAAGGTGTACGCGGACGGCTTATTTTGCTGATGACGATTAAAAATCGATACGGCTTGCTCTTCTGTGAAAAAATTCGATGTAACCTCTTTTCCCGCTTCATCTATTAAGTGCTGTCTGACAATGCCCTTCAGCACGAAATAACACTTTGTGGGAACATCTCCTTGTCTAAGGAGTACTGTTCCCTTTTTATATTCCTCGATAAGGATGTCATCAACGATAGCCTGTTGTTCCTCATCGCTAAGAGACGTGAATTTAGTCATATACTTAAACAATATGCTTTTCATTTCGTTATCCTTTCATCAGTACCGCTTTACGGTTCAGCATATCATCTAGAAAGCCAATTTTAAAGCGCACCTGCCCTTAAAATAATTCAAAGCGCCTTGCTTGCTGCAACCTTATTATTGGGGATTCGAAGCTTCCGTTTATGGGTCGTAAATAATATGAAGTACCCCAGCGTTACGAGGATACAGATTAGAATGTCAACGGCAATCAGGTTCTGATAACTCCCAAAATAATCGAAAGATAAGCCTCCGATTAATGCTCCCACTATACCGCCTCCCTGATGGAATAGAAGAAGGACTCCCGTATGTTTTCCTTTCCCTTTTGCAAATTCATTAATGACAAGGATTCCTCCGGGTACTGCGGTTAAATAAGTAATTCCAAACGCAATTGCAAATACAATGGGTGAGCTTCCCAAGTGCATAAAGAGGAAAATAAAACCCAAAATACGTATGCCATACAATATGGACATCATCATTAATTTATTGTATCGATCTAGAAAATAGCCGCAAAAGAGAGCCCCCGTAATTTCCATAATGCCAAGTATACTCATGGATAAGGCGAGCATGCTTGGTGACACTTCTGCCAACTGATGTATAGCTACCAAGTTCATTTCGACGGAACCCATATTAATACCGCAGGTAAACAGCGCAATAGCGACAACGACAAAGATAGGAAGATAGACAAATTTCTTAGGTGATGTTGTTACTTTAAACGGTATATCATGCTCTACGACCTCTACTGGATGATCCGTTTGAGCTTTATTTATATTTTGCTGTTGAGAGCTCTTAATTCCAAGCCAAATAACAGGTAATGTCACAACTATTCCTAGGGCAAAAGAAGCCATAAAGGCATCCTTCCAAGTCAGCCATCCCGCGGATACGAAAATTGGCGTAATAATCGCTAATCCTACAGAGGAAGCACTCCCAAGCAGTGCCATTGCTTTAGCACGATGATGCCTAAACCATTCAAACATCAATATATAACTTGTCGTCAGCCCAATACCAGCTAAACCAGAGATTACACCATATCCAATGAAAAACAAGATAGGCTGGTTCCCTAACACGACAACGCCAGTACCCAAGGTACTCAAGACTGCACTTATAAACAATATCCTTTTTGCACCGTAACGATCTACAAGCCAGCCACCCAAAGGAGCGCATATCGCTGTAATTAATAAATTAGTCGACCATGCCATCGAAATAAATCCCCTGCTAATCTGTAAATCCATTGCTATTTGCACCTGAAAAAAAGACATGCTGAACCTGGTCAATGCACCAATAAATCCAATAATCCAAAGAGACCCTAATCCAATCCATGCATAGCTGGATTCCTTAAACCATGTTGTGCCCATTATCGTTTCACCCCTGCCGCTCATAAAAGATACCGTTCGGTATCTTTTATGATAACATAGATGTTATGTTTTGCAAGAGTGCAAATTCGTTTGATATACTACGTGTACAAATACAGTTACGTACGAGGGGGATGACGATGGAGAAAGGTGAAAAGACACGCCATTACATCATAACGAAAGCCGCTGAACTTTTTAACCAAAAGGGATATTCGGGCTCATCCTTATCTGATATAACAGAGTTGACAGGCATTAAGAAAGGCGGCATTTATCGTCATTTTTCCAGTAAAGATGAGATTGCATATGAAGCCTTTAGTTATGCCGGGCGTATTGTTGGGGCTCAGCTTGCTCATGCAATCAGTCAGCAGGAAACGGCCTCTGGCAAGCTGCTGGCATATTTAAATATATACGAGAAAGTCGTTGAAGCGCCTCCCTTCATCGGGGGCTGCCCCCTCCTCAACACTGCTATCGAAAGCGACGACAGTCATCCAGGCCTACGCGAGAAAGCCCAGCAAGCATTGCAAGGTACGCTGGAAGCCAAAAGAAAAATTATATCCGAAGGTGTGCAAAGCGGTGAGTTCAAAGAAGACCTTGATATAGAGGCGCTGGCTACCTTCTCCCTTTCCATCATGCAGGGCGGCATTATGATGAGCAAGCTTGAAGGCAATAATCGGCATATCCGGATGAATATTAAGAGCTTTGCTGCTTATTTAAAAACAGCATGCTTACGCGAATCCAGTTAGATGATTTCAAGCCAAAAAAGAGCCTCGTGAGTAGTCACGAGGCTCTTCTTAATAATTTGTAATGAGCAAACATTTAGGAAACTTGACTACCGTTATTCCTATTTCATACTTTTTTTCTCTTCCTACGCCTCAACAGCTGTTTTTCGGTTCAGAGCTATTTTAGTTTCTTCTACTTCCTCGGCTTGCCCTACACGCTTAATGAAGAAGGAAAGCACCAGACCTACTACTCCGATTCCAATGATGACAAGATACGCATCGTTAATACCTTGAATAGAAGCCTCCATCATAATATGCTCCTTCGAAAAATTAGCCGCGTCGCCTGCTGCAGACATATCTAGAAGATGTGCCTTTGTCCGGCTAGCCATAACCGTAACAAGCAGAGAAGTACCTATTGCGCCAGCTACCTGCTTGATGGTGTTAGATATTGCAGTACCGTGCGCATTTAGTCTTGCTGGCAGTTGGTTCAGACCCGCCGTAGTGATTGGCATCAGGAACATTGCCATACCGAAGCGTCGTCCTGTGGACATCAGCACTAAATACGTATAGCTAGTCGAATCGGTCAGATTAACGAAGCCGATGGTTGTGATGATCGTAATAGCCATACCGATGATGGACAGCCATTTTGCCCCAAACCGGTCGAATAGCTTTCCTGTTATCGGCATCATTAGTCCCATTAGAAGCGCGCCAGGGAGCATAAGCAAGCCTGACTCCAAAGCGGTGTATCCACGTGCACTTTGCAAATAGAGTGGAAGCAGCATCATATCTGCATACATGACCATGGTTACAGCAATATTAATAATGGTGGTTAGGGAAAACATGCTGTATTTAAAAGCTCTTAGATCCAGAAGCGGATCCTTCGAAATCAGCTGTCTCCATGTAAACAAAATCAAGGCAACCACACCCGTAACAAGCGATGCAATCACTTCTGCGCTTGACCAGCCTTTGCTTCCAGCACTGCTGAAGCCATAAAGAACGGTACCAAATCCGACTGTTGACAGAACGACACTCAAAATATCAATTTTAGGATAGGTTCGTTCAGCTACATTTTTCAGGAAAATATAAGCAACTACAATAATGAGGACGACAATTGGAAGCATTCCATAAAACATCGTACGCCATGAATAATGCTCCATGATATAACCAGCGACTGCTGGTCCAATTGCAGGAGCAAAAATAATAGACAATCCAACCATTCCCATAGCAGCTCCGCGCTTATCCGGAGGAAATACGGTCAGAATAACATTCATTAACAGCGGCATAATAATCCCCGCTCCAGCGGCTTGAATAAGGCGGCCAGTTAGCAAAATGTCGAAGTTAGGCGCAACTGCCGAAACAATCGTACCAACGAGAAAAATGATCATGGAAGACTGAAACAGCTCACGGGTCGTAAAACGCTGCATTAAGAATGCAGTGATTGGAATAAGTACCCCGTTAACCAGCATGTATCCGGTTGTCAGCCACTGCGCTGTTGACGCCTCAATGCTAAAGTCAATCATCAACTCTGGCAGCGCAACGCTCATTATCGTCTGATTCAGAACTGCGATGAACGCACCCAGTATCATGACAAACAATAAGGGACCTTTCTTAATTGAATTACTGTCAAAAGCTAAACTTGTACTCATGATGTTCAATCCCTTCAAATTGTTCGTGAATTTAATAAACACTTTGTAGTATAATAAACTCAATGTAAAAGATTATAATTACATCGCGCCTAATTTACAAACTACAGATTTTTTGAAAATGTTTATTAGTTTACAGATCATCAGATTCTGTCGTCTATACCGAGAATAAACTACATAAATAACTATTCTTGTCGTTTAAATCATTTGTAGGGAAAGGAAATGAGTACCTATGTCAACAACATCACCGCGAATGGATCCACGTGTACTTCGCACGCGTCAATTGATTCGAGATGCCTTTGTAGATTTGCTGCAGGAGACGGATCTAGAAAAAATAACGGTGAATCGTATTGCGGAACGCGCGACCATCAATCGTGTTACTTTCTATCTTCATTACCGAGATATTCCGGAAATGCTTGAGAGATTATCAGACGACATGATTAATGAAATACATACTATTCTTCATGACATTCGAAATCAGCCTCGTTCTACTGATTTGGATTGGTCCATTCTGCTTAAAGTGCTCGAGCATATTGCTGAGAACTCTAAGTTTTATAAGGTTCTGCTCGCTTCGCAGCGCATACCAATCTTCACGGATAAGCTTTCGAATTTAATTGTTGATCTTATCACCAGCAGAAGAGAGTACCAAAACAACAACTCATCTAAACCGGCCGTAATCGTATCAAAAGATATTGCAATCTGGTACGGCTCCTCCGCCTTTATTGGTACAATTGTCTGCTGGCTTCGCAATGATATGCCTTATACGCCGCTTTTTCTCGCCAAGCAGCTTTCTCAGCTATTCCGTTTGCATCAAAATACGGACCAGCTCGTAGATCTGGAATAACTTCTCCGAAAACATAAATAAGCTCTCAGTAGAACTGATTCGTTCGACTGAGAGCTTATTTATGTTTTCAGTATTGTTGCTTTAAATGCGATATGGTTGCGAACACATCAACACTCCATCACCTTTTTGTCTTGGACAGCATGTAGTTTTACCATCGCTAATCGCGCAATGGGTTGAATGACTAAGCTCTCTGCAATTAGTACTATTAAGAAGTTTCTTGGCCAGTTGGTTAAGAAGTTGCTAAAAATTTCTGAACTTAAACCGTTTCCTACAATATGACCAATAAGCGTCATACAAGCCGACATTCCTAGTACAGTAAATAAGATACGGAACATAATTTTGGAATTAAAGCTGTCCGTAGGTTCAGTAAATTTATCAACCAATTTTTCGGCGATACGGCCAATAAACACAGGTTCCAAAATCATGACAATAATCCACATGATTGGTAACGTTTTAAGAATCATGAAGACAACTTCTCCATTAAATTCTCGGGAAGCTAAAATTATATTTAATGACGTCATAAACAGAACGGTCAATGTACAAATAATTGCACCATACAATGCTCCCTCTTTTCCGTTTCTCGGCAATCTTGTTTCTAAGTTCATTCTTTTCTTCCTTTCAAAAGACATTTCTTTGTTTAATCATTCGATAAATACAGATCAGATACAGTCAACATAACTAATTTTCTGTATTAAAGGTCTTCAATACATTTGGCAACATTTTAGCGATCGTTTTTAAGGGAGCTGATGATTTTTGCGTTAAACAAAGCAGCATAGCACCTTCGATTGTAGCAGTCATCATCAAGGCAATAGCAGCAGCTGATTCATCAGAATAACCTTCAGCTATAAGTTTCACATAGTAAATATATTGAATATTTTCATACAGCACACTGCATGCTTTGCGGACAGGCTCACTCACTGTGGCCATTTCACTGACAATACTGCTAAATGTATAACCGGTAATCGTACCTTCTGTTTCTAAGTTGTGAATTAGTTTTTCGATCATGCCTTGTGTGGCTTCTATGGTTGATGGATACCTTCTAAAAATATTTTCGATATCTGTCGTAATGGCTTCGTTTAAAGCTTGCAAACAAGCAATTAACAGTTCTTCTTTACCATTTGGAAAATGATGATACAGCGCTCCTTTTGTAACGTTGCAGACTTTTAAAAGTTCATTCAGACCTACACTTTTGTATCCCTTTTGCTGAAATAGGACGGTAGCCTTCTCAATGATTAGCGATTTTGTATTCAATTTAAAACACCTCCCCCAAAACCATACCGACTGGTCTGTTTGGTATTATAACAAAATATTTATCCCCGATGTAAGTGTTTTTTTACACTTCATTCCGAATATTTTTGCGCCGGACGCCTTTCGCTCTTCCGATATGCCTTCGGCGACATTCCATTCCACTTTTTAAATACCTTGTTGAAATAGCTTTGATCGTTGAAGTTCAGCCATGCTGCGATATCGGCAATCGGATAATCGGTCAGTGTGAGCAGCCTCTTCGCTTCCTCAATCCGTTCACGCTGGACATACTCGGAAATAGTCAGTCCAACCTCCTTCTTGAATAGGCTCGACAAGTAGTTGGGGCTAAGATTCGCACTCTCGGCTAGCCGTTCAAGAGTAATGTCACCGTATAAATGGTTAGCGATTTCGTGAAGACTATCCTGTATTGCGGGTGAGTGGTGACCCCGGCGAACCTCCGAGACCCGGTCAACGAAGTCGAACAGTACCTCGGTCATGATGGCGCTTATCGCTTGCAGCGTATCCTTCTCCTCCAGCTGCTGAATATAGAAATCACTCAGCGTAAACGCATCCTCCTCGTGCATTCCTCCTTCAATTGCAGCTCGGCAAATCAGGGCGATTCCCGTAATCATGAGGTTCTTCTCGCTTCGAATCCTGCTCCGCTTGGCCAGCACGCCAAACTCGTCCTCGGCAATGATGGATTCCATGACGAATGTTCTTATTCTCTCCCGCTCTCCGCTACGCACATAGTGCAGCATGACACGCTCATGCGACAGGTTGGCGTGTAGCATACCGCTTCGACGTCTTCGCGACAGCTCCGCATCCGGCTCTTTCTTCTCCACAACCGATTCCTGCATCGACATTGCATCCGCTAGAAGACTAATCGACGAGTCAATGAGTTGCCTGCGAAGCACATAATAAATCATTCGGCTACATGCGGCTATGCGCTCCGTGGAGAGCAGCGCAATCTCTTCGTACAACTCCAGCAAATGCCTCCGGTTATCAATGGGGAGGGAGCTTATGGTCTCGTTCCATTCACCCTCTTGCGGCTTCTCATTCATGTACGGACCGACGACAAGCGTGCCAGTAAGCTGGTTCTCATCCATCGCATTCACAAAAAAATATTGGAGCCGTGATCGGGTAAAATGAACCGGCTGCTCTGCAGCATAAAGTGCATAAGCGTAGCCCGCCACCTGTTCACGAATGGACGTAAAGTAAGGATTAGACTGAAGCGAACGGTCTACAAACTCCGCTTCAATTGTCCGACCCGGATGAATGATAAATACAGGGATTCCAATCACATCAGAGAGAAGCTGGCCAAAAACGACCAGCTCAGAGAGCTTATTCATACGAACCTCCATAGGGTACGATTAAGGTTAAAAAAGAAGATGATAAGAAAGTACTACAAATCGTTGATAAATACAATTTTCATAAATGAAAGCGCATTACAATGAAGAAAGCAAAGATCCTTTGCTATTACACTCGAAAGGGATGAACTCATATGTTGGAAAATAAAATAGCTATCGTTACTGGAGCAGGGAGCGGCATCGGCCGTGCAAGCAGCTTGAAAATGGCCAGCAACGGCGCAACGATTGTCGCTGTTGATTTTAATCAGGAATCCGGTCAAGAGACGGTTCGAATGATTCAGGAACAGGGCGGGAAAGCCATATTCGTACCGGCCGACGTGTCAAAAAGCGAGGATGTTCAGCGTTATGTAAAAGCGGCCGTCGATACTTACGGGCGTATCGATATTTTCTTCAACAATGCCGGCGTTGTACAGAAGTTCTCGAAGCTCGCGGATATTGATGAGAACGAGTTCGACCGAATTATGAACGTTAATGTCCGGGGCGTCTTCCTCGGCATGAAATATGTATTAAAGGTAATGGAGGAGCAAGAAAGCGGAACGATTATTAATACCGCTTCGACAGCTGGGGTCAAAAGTGAGCACAGCGCATCCGCTTATTCCGCAAGCAAGCATGCGGTTGTCGGCCTGACGAAAGGTGCGGCAATCGAGTATGTGAAAAAGGGCATCCGTATCAACGGCATTTGTCCGGGTGGTGTGGAAACGGCTCTGACGAAGAGCGTAGAACAGGCTTTCATGTCCGGTGGATATGTGCCAGAGGAAGTCGGAAATATGCGTATGGGCCGCTATGCTAAGCCGGACGAGCTGGCGGAGGTCGTCACATTCCTTGCTTCCGATCGCTCCAGCTACATGACGGGCTCCATCGTACTGGTCGATGGTGGGCTGACACTTTAAACGAATGAGAATGCGTCTTTGCTGAATTCAAACCGTTCAAAGTATACGCCAATAAGGTTCCCTCCATCCAGACTATAGTGAAAATAGGGCATCCCCAATACGGGTATGCCCTATTATTCTTGGCTTTACAGTTGTAACTCCGTCTATTCTTCTTCCCCCAAAAACGACCCCAAGCAGCTATTTTTTCAACTTTGATATAACCTTATGTTTGAAACTGTCATGACCGCTGGCAGCGCTGTTTCATCCACCGTCACATTGTCATACCAGCCCCCAACAGCAAGGTTAAGCACCAAATAAAAAGGCTCGTCAAAGGGCATAATACCCGGCTCCATAGGGCGCTCGGCGAAGCAATGCCCATCTACAAGCCACCTTATGGAGCCAGCATCCCATTCCAATGAATAATCACGGAATTCGTTAATGGTTCCCTGTTCAAGCTGGTAGGAGAACTCATCGGTAACTTTATGGTCCCAATCCTTCCCGTAGTGCAGCGTTCCGGATACTTGCCTCGGCAAGCGGCCTTTAGCTTCCATAATGTCAATCTCGCCAGAGGCAGGCCAAGGCCCGTATGCCTGATGCTGCGGGAGCAGCCATATGGCAGGCCATAACCCCTGTCCAACTGGCAGCTTTGCGCGAACGATAAGCTTTCCATAGCAAAAGGAGAGATGATCTTTTGTATCTATGCGGGCCGAGGTGTACGCAAATTGCCGACCGTCTTTTTCAATGGATTCACGTCGCGCGCATAGGTTTAGCCCCAATTCATCGATATATAGACTGTTAGCATGTCCGGTATAAAACTGCTGTTCCCCATTGCCCCAGCCCGGGTCTATTGGTTTGCCATCGTTATCAAGCAAATCGTTGCCAAGGCGAATGTTCCATGCGCTCAAATCGGTGTTTCTATTTAAAAAATCCTGCTCCCATAAAAGCTTGCTCATCCCATGCACACTCCCTTCATTTATTCACAGCATACTTAATTTTGACGCCCAGTCAAACAAATCCAAAAAAATGGGATAGGGTCAAAAATCATGGCCTTTTTTTCCTAGGTCTATTTTCATACGATGAAAAGGAAGGGGGCGCAGAACATGTTTCAATACAGGACGGGACAAATAAAAACTTTTTTTAGGCAATGGCAATTGCAAAGCATGGTAATCCCAGGCATTATATGGATGTTCATCTTTTGTTATATTCCAATGTTTTGGCTGATTATTGCATTTATGGACTTCAGTATCGCCAAGCCCATGCTGCAATCACCCTTTGTAGGGCTGAAACACTTTCAAGATTTTATTACGGATGACCGTTTTTGGCGCTCGATCCGCAATACTCTAGGGATGAGCAGCATCAAGCTGCTGCTAGGTTTTCCCATTCCCATCTTTTTCGCCCTGATGCTTAATGAAATACGGACGATTCGATTTAAGCGCACAGTACAAACCATTTCATACCTGCCACACTTTATTGCCTGGACCATTTTTGGCGGCATTATGCTCAATTGGCTGGGCGAGGGCGGTGTAATCAATCAACTGATGATGGCGCTCGGACTGCAGGATCGCGAAATTCTGTTTAATAGTGACGCTAAATATTTTTGGTGGATTACCTATTTCTCCGATACGCTGAAGGAAACGGGCTGGAGTGCCATCATTTATATCGCAGCAATCGCTGGCATTGATCCAGGGCTATACGAGGCAGCGGAGCTCGATGGCGCCAACCGTTGGCAGCGGATGTGGCATATTACCATTCAGAGCATACGTCCTACCATCGCAATTTTGTTCATCCTCGCTGTCAGCGGGATACTAGGCAGCAACTTTGAACAGATCTTTATGTTGAAGAACAACATGAACATGAAGATGGCCGAAAGCCTGGATTTGTACATCTATAACATGGGCTTGGTATCTGGGCGCCATTCCTTCTCAACAGCCGTTTTGTTTGTCCGCTCCATTGTGGCGTTAATGCTATTATTTTTGGCCAATTACACATCCAAGAAATTAACTGGCGACAGCATTTTTTAAGAAAGAGAGGGCAGATACATGGAAAGACGCAGAAGTTTGCGGCGAATTGGAGTATTTGAGGTGTGCAATGCGCTGCTGATGCTGGCAGTTTGCTTCATAACGCTGTACCCGATGTGGTTTGTATTTATAAATTCACTTAATGCACCGGAGCAAGCCATGCTGGGCACCGTAAACTGGTTTCCAAAGAAATTTTCACTAGCCAGCTACAGTGTTGTATTCAATGATAAAAGTCTAATGCACGGCTTCTACATTACTACGCTGCGCACGGTGATAGGAACAGCGGTACATGTGTTATTTACCGCCATTGTAGCTTATGGAATGAGCAAATCCAACTTAATCGGCCGCAAAGTCTATCTCAAAATCGCCTTGATTACGATGTTGTTTTCAGGCGGCTTAATCCCTTCCTTTATTCTGATGACAAAGCTAGGCCTTTACGACAGCTTTTGGGTATTCATCATCCCGGCTATGTACACTTTTTTTAATATGGTTATATTCATGAGCTTCTTCCGCACTATTCCCGACAGCTTAGAGGAATCCGCAAAGGTAGACGGTGCTTCTGATTATGGCGTTCTGTTTCGAATCGTATTGCCTAACAGCATGGCCGTACTGGCTACCATATCGCTTTTCTCAGCCGTCTATCACTGGAATGATTATTATCAGGGTGTAATCTACATTCGCTCGCAGGATCAGCTGCCTATGCAAACCATACTGTACAAAATCATTGCGGAGAATTCCATGTCCTTCATGCAGCAGCAAGCTATGGCTCAATTCGGCGCAAGACTGCCTGGAAACTCCATCAAATTTGCATCGATGATGGTGGCAACGCTGCCAATTCTCGTGTTCTATCCCTTTATTCAGCGCTATCTGGTCAAAGGCGTAATGATTGGCGCGATTAAAGGGTAAGTGCTGTGCGTTTCTCTAAGCGATCGTTAGCGAGGCGTATGGGACCTATAAAAAAACAGTAAAGAAAGGGTGTTCATATCATGAAGCACAACCTCATCAAGCTAAGCATGGTAATTGTTTTAGCCGTAATACTTACATTAGGCTTGGCCGCATGTACCAAATCGGAGAATAACGAAAATAAGCCGACCTCAACCCCTGCGGAAAGTACCGAGCAGCCACAAGGCGAATCAACGCCGAGCCCCGAACAGCCTGCTTGGCAGCTGGATACCAGCCCAGTCGAACTCTCGTGGTTCGTAGGCGCATCCTGGTATGCCCACAGCTGGGGAGAGAGCTTGACTTCCAAGTACGTAACCGAAAAAACAGGCGTCAATATTAAGCTCGAAGTTCCTTCTGGTGAAGCGAATGAGCATATTACCTTGATGATGACCTCTGGCAAGCTGCCAGACTTAATTTCTATGGGCTCTTGGGAAAACGCTGTCAAGAAACTATGGGAAGGCGACCATGTATATGCTTTAAATGAATTGGCAGAGCAGTATGATCCCTACTTCTTCAAGGTGGCGGGAGACGGCACACTGAAGTGGTATCGTCAAGAAAATGGCAATACGTATGGCATTCCGAATGACTCCTATAGCCCTAATCTCATGCATGAAACAGGCATGACAGCAGCCAATCAAACCTTTTTGGTGAGAAAAGATCTGTACGAGGAGATGGGCAAACCAGATTTGAGCACGCCGGAGGGCTTTCTAAATGCACTGCAGCTGCTCAAGGATAAGTATCCCGAGTATAAAGGCCAACCGATTAGTCCCTTCTTTGCACAGGGGAATGTTCCTTATGGGATGAGTGAATACCTGCAAAATCTACTCGCTGTTCCGCATGAAAAAGACGGCAAAGTATACGACCGCATTACCGATCCAGATTACCTCACTTGGCTGAAAACCTTCCGCACAGCATACGAGCGCGGACTGATTAATGTAGATTTCCTAGTGGACTCCGATACGCAAGTAGAGGAAAAAACGAACAACGCCCGCTACTTCATGATGATTCGCGAATGGACGGGAATGACGGCTGTCAATCCGATGCTGGCCGCTAGCGGGAACCCGGATTCCAACTACATTGCAGTAGATGGACCGCAGAACAGCAAGGGTGATTCTGCAAAGCTGTTCCCTGGCAACATGGACGGCTGGATGGTTACAATGATTAGTAAATCGACTAAAAATCCTGAACGTGCTATCCGCTTCCTGACGTATCTAGCTAGCGAAGAAGGCCAACGAGACTTATTCCTTGGCAAGGAAGGCGAGACGTGGGAAATGGTGAGCGGCAAGCCGCAGCTGAAGGCTGAAATGGTGAAATTGCTTGAAACTGATATTGAAAAGTTTGAAAAGGAATACGGCATTATGGATACCTACTGGATGATGCGGAACCCTGTTATTATCAACCAATGGAGACCGGAGAAAGCTCCCGTCATTAAGCAAATGGAGGACTTCGCCAATGCGCAAGCCGATATTGACAGCGGCATCTACAAAGGCTTAGATCCACTGGGTGATTCTGAGGTAGCGGTAGCCTGGTCACGCATCTCTCAAAATTGGGAGGAAGTGCTGCCTGAGCTGATTACGGCTAAGGATGAAGCAGCTTTTGATAAAATCTTTGATAATTTTCTTGCCCGCCGCGTGAGTTACGGTTTCGACAAGGTAATGGAATATCGCCAAGCCGAGCTGGATGTACGAAAAGCAAAAATGGCGGAGTAATTACATCTATACGCTATTTACTGCCGGCTGCCGAAATGGTGGCCGGTATTTCCGACTTTACTTACACATTTGTAAGTAACGCCTTGTTACCTACCAGCCGGTTTGTAATATATGGTATATTACGGAGGTAGGGAGGGCCGTTAAATGAAGTATATGCTGACCAAAATGAGAAAGCTTTACCGCAATGCCCGCATATCCCAAAAGCTGTTTCTAGCCTTTAGCCTAGTCATTGCGATCCCTGCCATTTTGGTGTCCTTTTTATTTATCCGTATACAGGAAGCCCAGTTATACAAAGACGCTATGGCCACCGGCAGCAGCCATGTCGCACGGCTGAACGAACAGCTGCGCAGCAAAATGGACATGTTTGAAAACGCTTCCTCAACCGCGCTGACACAAAAGGCATTCGTGGATTTTATCCACTCCAATATGCGCGGGGATGGCCTCCGCCTCGTGAAATTTAAACAAAATCAATTTGAGCAGATGCATAATATCATTGAAAGCCATGAGATGATCAGTGAGCTCAGCTTTTATGTCGATAACCCTAACCTGTTCGAAATTTGGCCTGAAATCTATCATTATGACAAGTTTTGGCCGCAGGATTATTGGGAGACCCTTCGAGATGAAGGCGGCGCAGCATACCGCCTGTTTGCTTTTAAGGATGGCGAGCATACGCTAGCCTATTATCGATTGGTACGGCTTCAGGGCCAGCAGAATAAGTTTCCTACCATTATGGAAATTCGTGCCGAGCACAGCGTATTTTTCAACGACCTGCTGGAGGAGAGCGGAGGAGATTTCTTCTCGGTTGTCATGGACGGAACCAACCCTTCAAAAAATATATACAATCCGCAGCATCTATTTTCTCAAACCGCTGGGGAGGGGCTGAACAGTATCCTTGGCAGTATTCATCGGCAGCTGGACGTACTTCAACAGGATAGCCCCATGAAGGTCCAAGTAGGAGATCAAACCTACTACGCGCTTTATCGTTATATTGCTCCACTGAACGCTTATGTTGTAGATATTGCTTCCCATCAAGCACTGATGAAGGGTCCGCGCAGCTGGTATGCCTTTGTGGTAGTGATTGCTTTATGTGTATTGCTCCTGATCATGCTGCTCGTATCGCATACGACCCGCCGCATTTTCCGCCGATTGGACAGCGTGTTATCTTCTATGCGTCAGGTGCGGAAAGGCCAATTGGATGCGAAGATTAATATCGGCCTAGATGAACACGAGACCGGTGATGAAATCGATGAAGTAGCCATCAGCTACAACAAAATGCTGGACGAAATTAGTCGTCTGATGACGCAGGTGGTGGATAAGCAGCTCATTGCCAAAAACGCACAGCTGCACTCGCTCCATTCGCAGATCAATTCTCACTTCTTGTATAACGCGCTGGAATCCATTCGGATGCTGGCGGAAGTTCAGCAGCAGCCTGCAATCGCCGATGCGCTCGTATCGTTAGGCTCACAGCTGCGCTACAGCATGCAGTGGCGAAGCGATACCGTCGCCCTCCGTGAGGAGCTCGCCAACATTGAAAGCTATATCAAATTCATTAACTTTATGGAGGGCGGCAGCATCGTATTGACGGCGGATCTCCCGCAGGAGGTGCTTCACTATGCTATTCCTAAAATGTGCATGCAGCCCATCGTTGAGAATGCGGTTCATCATGCGGCACCTTTAGGCGGCAGTGTACACATACAAATGACCGTACAAGTCGAGAATGACAGCCTATTACGAATTGAGATACGCGATGACGGTGCGGGTGTTGATCCGAAGATGCTGGCTAGCCTGCAAGCTGTGCTGAGCGGCGATTCAGATACGCCAATTGTGACCAGCAAAAACGGCCTCGGCCTCGAAAACGTGCATAAGCGCCTGCAGCTTCATTATGGCAAGGGCTGCGGTCTTTCAATTGAAAGTGTGCAGGGCGCTTATACCTGTGTAACCTTACGTTTGCCTTGGGAAAATGTGAATCTTGGAGGATGGTAGGGCATGATCAATATTCTAATTGTAGATGATCAAAAGCACATACGCGATGGCCTGCAGGCCATGCTGCGCCAATTTCCACTGCAGCTTGATGCTATTTATTGTGCCGCTAACGGAATTGAGGCGCTGCACTTATTGCGTCAGCATAACATTCATCTGGTGATTACCGATATTATGATGCCGGATATGGACGGACTGGCGCTAATGGAGCAAACCAAAGAAGAGCATCTCAACGTGGATTACCTCATAATTAGCGGCTATAGTGATTTTGCTTATGCCCAGAAAGCCATTGGGCTTGGGGCAAAAGGCTACCTGCTCAAGCCGGTAAAACGGGAGGATCTGCTTACCGCAGTAGAGCATATTGGTCAGGAAATAAAGGCACGGCAAGCCCTTTCCCGCAATATGGAGCATATGTCCCGCCGCGCTGAGGAGACAGACCGTAAAGAGCTTTGCATGTTTATGCAAGGCGCAGTGAACGATGAGGCATGGATTCGGCAGGTTCAGCAGCAAAACCCAAAACTTTGGCATAATTACCGTCTGTGCCTGCTGCGGGAAGAACTGTGGATCAACCAACCGGGGGCAGACAGTGCTCATAGCATCGAATCTATTGCTTACCGTGTCTATGGCAGTCAAGGATATATATGCCTGCAGCACCGCCCATACCTGATTCTTGCGGTCGATGCGGCCACAGATACGAATGCTTTGCCTGCTGCACTTAAGGCAAGTCAGATTGATGCCACAGCGGCTATGACAGGACCGCAGCAAGGTTTAAAAGGGCTGCCAGGAAGCTATACACAGGTGCTTGAACTATATCGCCATAGCTACTTGTTCCCTGATAAGATGTGTATCCTACCCGCGCATATGGAGAGGCTGGAGTCGCAATGGGAAATTCCCTATGAAGAGCTATATGCCCTGTTTCAGCTTATTGGCACCAAAAACAGCGGGAAGATTGCCCAAGGCATTTCTACGCTATTCCACAAAAATGTGCTGCAGCGTTACCATATACGGTACACGCAGCAGTTATGCAGCGCAACGGTGCAGATGCTGGAGGAGTATGAGCGGGTGATCCGTCCCTACATGGGGGAAGAGGCGCTTGATATTGAATGCTTGCGGAATCTATTCGATTATCC
Organism: Paenibacillus sp. 01T47; assembly: GCF_056398245.1. NCBI lineage: Bacteria > Bacillati > Bacillota > Bacilli > Caryophanales > Paenibacillaceae > Paenibacillus > Paenibacillus sp. 01T47. The sequence continues at coordinate 118,648 of NZ_JBFTPA010000007.1, read as the reverse complement.
GGGCATTCGAGATTATATTCAGGCGCTGCAGCAGCAGCTGCTTCGGCTGAATCAGTTTTATTATGATTACAAGTGCAGCTATCGCAAAACGCAGGACTTAAATGAAGCCATTCGTTTTATACACGAGTGTTATCATAAGCCGCTGGATCTCGCGATGGTATCTAACCACGTATCGCTTAATTACGCCTATTTTTCCAACCTGTTTAAAAAGAACATTGGCAAAGGTTTTGCAGAATACCTGCGCGATGTGCGATTAGATAAGGCCCGCCGCTTACTAGCCGAAACCGATCATAAAATTATCGAGGTAGCCACAATGGTTGGGTATGAAAGCTACAAAAGCTTTACAAGGGCATTTCGCGATGTTATGAATATGCAGCCCACGGAGTACCGGCAGCTGATGCGGCGGAAGCTTGAAAGAGAAGGAAAATATCAGGGCAAAGCACTATGAGCCTTCGAAAATAATCAAAATCCAAAAAATTGGGTCATAACAAAAACAAATGGACCTTTCCAGCTGTTAATTGTATTCGATAGAATAAAGGTGCACTCCAATGTAAGCGGTTTCCTCCGAGTACTTACAGAATCAATTACCTCAAAATAAAGGAGCCGCAGGGGTAACCATATTTTATTGAAGGAGGACAATAATGAAGGTACTTCACCATTCACAGAAACGGTTTAAGCAGAAGGTACTGAGCCTGTTCTTGGCGGTAGCGATGATGGCGAGCGTCGGGCTATTGCCATTTTCGAAAATTCAAACCGTCGATGCAGCAGGCACCACCGTTACCTCTATGGCTTACTTTTCAGCAGGAGACGGGCCTGTCATTTCAAAATCAGGGGTTGGGCAAGCGAGCTACGGTTTTGTTATGCCTATTTTTAACGGGGGCTCCGCCACATGGAACGATGTTTCCGATGACGTAGGCGTAAATGTGAAAGTAGGGGGCAACTGGGTCAATATTGACAGTGCCAGCGGCTACGTCTATAACCAAAACTGGGGGCATTGGAACGACAGCGGCACGTATGGCTACTGGTTCACTCTCTCCGCAACAACAGAAATTCAGCTGTATTCTAAAGCTAATGGAACGGCCCTTAACTACACGTTTGTGTTCCAAAATATAAACAAAACAACGATTACGGCTATGACCCCTACCCAAGGGCCACAAATTACAGCAGGCTTTACAGGAGGCGCAGGCTTTACTTATCCTACCTTCAACAATAATCCAGCCATTATTTATGAAGCCGTAGCGGATGATTTGAAGGTGTTTGTAAAACCCGTAAACAGCAGCACTTGGATTGATATCAACAATAATGCTGCTAGCGGTTGGATCTATGATAGCAACTTCGGCCAATTCACCGAAGGAGGCGGCGGCTTCTGGTTTACGGTAACAGAGTCTATTAACGTAAAACTTGAATCAAAAACCTCTTCGGCTAACGTCATTTATACGATAACCTTTAATCAACCCATTCGAAATTCATATGTCATTACTCCCTACGATGGAACAACCTTTACGGCAGATTCGAAAGGCGTCATAGGCATACCGCTGCCAAAAATTGATGGTGGCGCGCCAATAGGCACTGAGCTTGGAAAATTCGTCTACCAAATTAACATCAACGGGCAATGGGTGGATATGGCGAACTCCAGCCAGAGCGGATTCTCATATTCCGGCAATGGTTACAATAACATGTCCGATGCCAATCAGTGGGGATATTGGGCCGACTATATCTATGGCCTTTGGTTCCAGCCCGTCCAGGTGAATATGCAAATTCGAATCGGCTACCCATTGAATGGGCAAGCAGGCGGAAGTGTTGGCAGCAACTTCGTTAACTATACCTTTATCGGCAATCCGGATGCTCCCCGTCCAGATGTATCCGATCATGACGATGTGGCAATCGGAACGCCAAGCGACCCAGCCATTGCCGGCATGAATCTCATCTGGCAGGATGAATTTAGCGGTACAGTGCTCAATACGAACAAATGGAACTATGAAACCGGCTATTATATCGGTAACGATCCCAACAGCTGGGGCTGGGGCAATGCAGAGCTGGAGCACTATACCAATAGTACACAAAATGTATTTGTACAGGACGGAAAGCTGAATATCCGGGCGTTGAACGATCCAAAATCGTTCCCGCAGGATCCAAGCCGATATGCTCTATATTCCTCAGGCAAAATAAATACGAAAGATCATCTATCCTTCCAGTACGGCAGAGTGGATATTCGCGCGAAGCTGCCTACAGGCAATGGTGTATGGCCCGCGCTCTGGATGCTACCAAAAGATTCAGCTTACGGTGCATGGGCCGCATCTGGTGAAATTGATATTATGGAAGCCAAAGGACGTTTGCCTGGCACAACTAGCGGCGCCGTGCACTTTGGCGGACAATGGCCAGTGAATCGATATATTGCTGGGGAATATCATTTCTCGGAAGGGCAAACCTTTGCCAATGATTATCATGTGTATACGATGATCTGGGAAGAGGATAACATTAAATGGTACGTGGATGGGGAATTCTACTTTAAGGTCTCCAGAGACCAATGGTACTCCGTAGCTGCACCGAACAATCCGAACGCTCCATTCGACCAACCTTTCTACATCATTATGAATCTCGCGATCGGCGGTCATTTTGATGGCGGTTTAGCACCAAGTCCATCTGATATTCCTGCGACGATGCTGGTGGATTATGTGCGGGTTTATAAAGAAAACGGTGGCCAAAATCCTACGAACGTGCCTGTTACCGGTGTAACTTTAAACCAGAGCACTGCACAGCTGCAAGTAGGACAGAGTGTACAGTTAAACGCCACTGTTGCACCCTCTAATGCAACAAATAAACAGGTCACTTGGAGCGTTTCGGGTGCCAGCATCGCTTCCGTAAATCAGAACGGTGTGGTGACAGGGCTCGCTCCAGGAACAACAACGGTTACGGCAACAACGGTTGACAGCAACAAAACAGCCAGCTCTACCATCACGGTTGTACCTGCGCCATCAACCGTTATCGTCATTGGCGATGCGGTGCGGGGCCTGAAAAAAGCAGGCAATAACTTGACGTTTTATGTGAATGGCGCAACCTTTGCCGATTTGCACTATAAGATAAATAACGGTGCACAGCAAAACGTAGCCATGACCTCGTCAGGAAACGGCAACTATACTTACCCTGTAAACAACCTGCAATCTGGGGATACCGTCGAATACTTCTTTACCTATAATCCGGGACAAGGCGCGCTGGATACTCCTTGGCTCACCTATATTCATGGGGTAACTCAAGGAACACCGGAGTAAACCGGAGAATCCTGGCTAGACAATTCTTTACTGGCCTGCTAGGAGTAGCACGCGAGGTCATTTGATAGGTTCTTTAACAGGCGAGGGTGAGTCTTCCCCTCGCCTGTTCACTTTGCAGCCATCTCTCTCATTGGAGGCCAATGAGCAACTAAACATGGAGCAATCTCTTTTATAGAACCGGATTATCTGTCACTTGGAGATTGCGGTTGGCTGGATGCCCTTAGAGGAAAAGCATGCAACGAACGTCAATTATATCTAAGCACTGTTCGCTGTATCACTTATTTTTTTTTGAAAAAAGGCAACCAATGGGTGCCTTTTTTATCATTCTAGATCCCAACCCGGCAGCCGTGTATCCATGCACTCATAATTCTTCAGGACTGCTCCCTGTTCGCAATCTGCTCTTGGGCGAGACGGATCATTTCCCGAACCATGGAACCGCCAATTTTGCCACCGACATGGCCCACTGATTCCGTAGTCAATTGACCATTGTTTCCTGGATGCAAAGGCACTCCAAGCTCCTTCGCCACTTCGTATTTTACGTCGTCCGGTTGATTCGGATTCACGGCATAGCCTTCGCGTTTCATTACATCTGCTTTGAAAGCTTGCATCCCCTGTTCAACCCCAGGCACCGCATATTTTCTCCTTCTTCTTGCCATCATACAACACTCCCCTCGATATTTTCTCTCTAACTTGCCCGGAAGCACAAAAATTCATCCCTCTTCCGCATCAGCACGAGAAATGCAGGACCATCAAACAGTTGATAAACTGTTGAAATTTATACGCACGACCGCAGTGGAAAATATCTTGGAGAATCTTTGTTTTCCTCTATACTCGACTTCTATTGGCCACCTACCATGAAACATAGAAATTCGACCTACTTAGAGCACAGCTCAGCTTAACGGATCAATCGTCGAAAATTATAAAAGGAGCAGCCGCAGCATGCTCCTTTGTTAGTGTTCTAATGAATTCTTACTTCATTTTGCAAGAGCTTTATCCATTCATTTCGAGACAAAGATTAAATTTATTTTTCCAATAATCTCCTCATTCAATTTGACAGATGTATCTGCTAATAATTGGAGGAGCACGGATTCAACAAATCTTTGCGGTTGGCCTTCCTCGTCCAGAAGTACTAAGTTCTTGAAGCCGTGAATGATGCTGGGGAAACTCTAGGTTAATGCTGGTGCTTTGTCGGGTTCGACGCTAATCAAGCAGACGCTCGGCTCGTCAATGTTACCATGCCAGAGTCGGGCATCCTCCTTACGTAAAAATCGCCGTCCGATTCCCATCAGAGAACGTGAATGGCAACAATTTTGGAGTCATCACGTAAGTGGCAGTCCTTTAATAGACCAATTCCGCCAGCACCTTGCCAAGCCGGTCAAGCAACTGCTCATTAGCTTCTATGCAGATCGGCTTAGATTTTTCAAACTCTTCTTTATCCTTGAAACGTTGACGGAAGGTGACTCTGGTGCTGCCTTCAATGCTCTCAAAGGCAGCCGTTATCCGAAATTCGTGACCGGACACATGATCAAGCACAATCCGCTCTGACGGTACGATTTCAACAAAGACGTTATGGTTAGGATAATCCACTCCATCCGGTCCATGCATGATGAACCGCCATGTGCCTCCCGGCCTGATATCACACACTTGATTCGTATTTGTGAAGCCTTGCGGCCCCCACCACTGGGCTATCAAATCGGGGGTTGTCCAAGCTCGAAACACGAGCTCCCGCGGGAAATAGTATTCGCGAGTAGTTATAAGTTCATTTTCAACTTTTGTCATGTTCCTACTCCCCGTCTACTGTTTTTCCAAGTGCGTCCAACATGATGTTTGTACCATGCTCCCGTATTTCTAGCGTATCGTGTCCGTCAAAGAACGCACCTTGCTCCGTGAAAATCAGCTTTGTACCGTCCTCCACTTTAATAAGCTCTATCGTTGTAATCGAGACGGAGATGCGCGTGCTTCCCGAATTCAGCGTGTACGTGTAAACAATGCGCTGCTCTGGAACAAGCTCCTGATAGTAGGCGTCAAAGGTAAAAACTGGCCCTTCCGGCGGCCCGCCGCTGCTGTACTCACGCCCGCCGACCTGAAAATCGAAGATCTCTGGCTTCGAAAACCACTTCGCTTTGACAATTGGATCGGCCCATGCGTGATAAACCCTCTCCGGTGAAGCAGCATAAGTCCGCTCGACGACAAAAGTTCCATGTTTGACAAATCGTTCGTTCATTGATTTTCCTCCTTATGTTTTGGACTTCCACTCTCTTTGGCAAGAAAGTCCCCTAACAGGCTCAAATGTCGCTCCCAACTCATTTGCCGTTCAATGACCGGTTTCTCGAACTCCATCTTCATCGCTTGCAGAAGGCTCGTGAAATCTTCAACTGTTAATTCCGCTTGACCTTGCATAAGCTTGGATACATGTCTTAGCTGCTCCAATAGTTTCTGCTGTCGTTTGATCTGTTCTTTGATTTGATTGATCTGCAGGTTGACGATCTCAAGCGGGCTGATCTGCCCGCCACTTAAGGCCAGCTTAATCTCCTCGAGAGATAACCCCAGCTCCTTAAGCGATAATATCTGGTGCAAGCGTGATAAATTCGATTCACTATATAGCCGATGACCCGATTCTGTCTGGTCAGATGGCGATAACAAACCGATTTGATCATAAAAGCGCAGCGTTCTTACGGTCAACCCCGTCAGGTTGGCGAGATCCCCGACCTTCCAATGTTGCTTCATTAACCATCTCCGATCTTTGGCGCTAGCTATATACCGGTAGCTCTATTGTAAAACATTACGTTACGTAAGGTGCAAGTGGAATTGTATTTCTCTCCCAATCTTTTTTGCGTCGATGATTTTGAACACAGGTTATTTTGTCTAATGGCGAAAACTCCGCCGCGGCGCTATTTTATGCAATTGTAATAAAAAAATACGCTTGGGGTTCCAAGCGTATTTTTGTGTTTTTTTATTTTCTCTCTGCTTCAGACGAATATCGCTGCCGCTCGTTCCGCTCGATTTACTTCTGACTTTCCTGTTGGTTCAGCAAATAAAACAGATAATCGGTCGGGAACCCCGCATATCCTTGCTGCCTCAGCATCGCGGTCACATTGCCCCGATGATACGTCCCGTGGTTGACCACATGCTGCAGAATCTCAGAGAACCGCGTATTGAGACGACCGTACTTCGGATGCTCGATCGTCATCTCCTTGTCCGGGTCTGGCGTTCGCTGCAGCAAATCTCGGTACTGTTCGGCGACGCCGGCGAACAGCTGCCGTGTCTCGTCCACTGTTTTGCCTTGCGCTTGCTCCGCCCAGACCGACATCCTCGGAAAAATGTTCTCGTTCGAAACTCCCGCGAGCACACACAGATAAAGCTGTTCGAACAAGTACATATGCCCGAACGTTTGTGACACGGACGGGAAAACGCTCGTCACTTCCGCATGGAACACATCCTTCGGAAGCTGCTCTAGATGTCCGAATAAACGCTCGTTCGCCCAAACGTGATAATCGTACAATTGATGCGTTTGTTTAAGCATGGGTGAATCCACCTTCCTTTGTTCATCGTCGTTCGGCTGCTGCAGCCTTTCCACTATCATACACCGGGTTCGCTGACAACTGTTGTCAGCGAAGTACAATCGGAATCGTCTGCATAATGCTTTGCGATTCCTATCGCTAATTCCTGAATGCGATATTTCAGATCCAGCGGCTCCCGAATGCGAATGGCCGTGCCGAACGTCATCAGATACATTGGAAGGTACTTGTTCATTGTTGGGATATCGAGCAGGAACTGCGCCTCTCGGTCGGTCCGTTCCGTCAAATAGTGGCGCATATGCCAGTGTCCGCAAACTGCGTTCAACGTGACGGGGTCCCCCTCGATGCGAATGACTGTCAACGGTCCGTCCGCTTCTCGTTCTCGCTTGGACTGGTCATGGAAATAGGCGGACGCAGAGAAGTGCTCCGGTTTTTCGAACCGCATATCGGTCGGCTCCAGCCGTGCGATACGATCCACGCGGAACGTCCGAGCCGCTTGCGCACGATGGCAGAACGCGACAGCGTACCATTCGTTTCGGACATAAGCCAGCCCGTAGGGATCGATGTTACGTTCGTCGGCCTGTTCCGTATTTGGTTTGCGATAAGTGATGCGCATTGTTTGTCCGTCATCCGCCGCCTGCTCCAGGTCTCGCAACAACGGAACGACGGAAGGTGGACGCGACGGAGCAATCACATCCATGCCGCTCGTCTGACGGGTTAGATCGTGAAGCTGATCTTCGTGCAGCCCGTTCTCCACTTTCTTCAACGCGCTTTCCAGCTGTTCTGTATACGGATAGCCAGCGCCTTGCGTAAATTTAAACGCGTCTACAAGCGCCTTCAGCTCTAAGGGATTGAAGAACAATGGTGTCTCCTTGAAGCTTTCCATAATGCGAATGCCGCCGTCATGGCCCGATTCCGCGACGACCGGCACCCCGCTGGCGCATAGTGCGTCGATATACCGGTACACGGTGCGGACGCTGATCTCCAAACTGTCTGCAATCTGCGCGGCGGTGAGCTTCCTTCCGGATCGCAGCATCCATAGCATAGACAGCATGTTATCCCATTTTGCCATAGTGACAGCCTCTTTTCATCGCGTAATTGAACCTCATTTCACTTTGTAAAAACTAAATATTTCGTTCCTCATACTCAAAGGGTTCTTCGCAAGAGTACATTTCATGAAAAAACCCTTTGTACGGGATATCGTCTTCCAAACATTTTATAAGATACGACAGCTCCTCATCACACTTTGGTTCCTCACCGTTGTTCTGCATGACCTCGAATGCGTCAATAATATTTTCCAAGAGATTTACTTTGATAAATAAAGGCACCTTATCCAACGCCGAATCTTCGAGCTTGGTCTCGGATCTGTATCCCGCGAGGACTGTTTCAAAATAATCATCCATAAACTTTTTACGTTTACCGGCGTCTGGCTCAAATTGTATCCAGCCCACTCCGCTTGTCCAAAGGCCTGCCAAGTCAAACATATACCAACCGAAACATGAATTATCGAAATCATATACGGTTATTTGTCCGGTATCAAAATCGATGGAATAATTCCCATCGTTGTAATCAAAATGGAGCATTCCGAAAGTATCCTCGTTGCTGTCCAATCCTTTTAAGGTATTAAGGAGCTCTACCAGCTTCTCTTTAAGCAGAGGTAAGGAGTCTGGTATCCGCTTATCAATATATTCAGCATTGTATTTGTCAAAAAAACTATGCCGACGATGAACAGGCATATACCCTTTCGATATTTGATGCAGTTTTCCCAGGACTTTGCCGCAATTATAATAACATTCGGTAATTGGAGCTCCTTCTCGGTACTGATAATTATTTTCTACAAGCATTTTTCCCTTAGCCTTTTCAAACAGACAGACAAAAAAGGTGTGGTTATTATGTGTAATCTCCTCCAGCAGATTCCCATTCCGGGAGCTGATTACATTTGAGACACTTCCCCCATGCTCGAATAAATATCTAACATACTCAACTTCTCCCAGAAAATCTTCCCGGCTTCTGTCAGGTAAAAAAGCGATTCTAAGGATTTTTGCGTCGGCGCCCTCTTTCACACAGGTATATACGACATTCCTTCCTCCAGCATGTGCCGGAATCAGCTGAATTTCATAGCCTTCTAATCCGAACAACTCCGATACTACTGTAAGCAAATAGGTATCACCGATTGAAACAACCTCGTTATAATTCATACAAGTTCCTTTCCGCACAAACATTTATTTTTTCTTACTCTATAAAAAGAACGTACCACAATAGCGGCACGCTCAATGGACTTTTTTGATCATTTTACTCTGATGGGCGCAAACCATTCCATCTGACAGTACTCGCCATCGTATGCATCCGTGTCGATTTTTTCTACGAAAAATTCGCGATCCAGAAGCTCATATTTCCCTTCGTTCTCCTTTGCAAGCCTATTGATAGCATGATATAGCGCCTCTGCGCGCAGTTCACTAATCTCCTCATAATGATGGTTCCCTATATAACGAAAGCCGACGCATAAGGAAGCAGGGACGGTGTCACCTGAAAAGCCGTCAGGAATATCGTTCAGATTCTGTACGCGTATAGACGGTAGATAGTGCGTCCAACTAAGTGATGGATCAAGTGTCTTTGTTAGACCATAATAAATATTGGGTTCTACTGGATTTGGCACTTTATGCCGATTGTTCCACCAAAACTGCTTAGCAGCCTCGGGCGCTTTTGTCGGCGCTTCAGCAATTTCAATTCGATACATTTGCCCAATTAAATGAAACGATGGCATCATGACCATATTCGGCCCGTATACCAAGTTTCCGCAAACATTGTTTTTCGGAAATAGATGAAGAGGAGCTGTTATATGAATGTTTCTTCCGGAATGTCTGCATTCGCCAGGCGTAAGCCCATATTCGCGTTTAAACGCGCGTATGTAGGTTTGCTCATGTTCATAACCACATTCGATTGCAATGTCGAGAATTCGTTTCTCGGTAAGCATCAAATGCTCCAAGCTCGCGGCAAGCTTTCGAGAGCGGATATAGCTTTGTAGCGGCACGCCGAAAGCGAACTTGAAGAGTCGACGCAAATGAACAATGGAAATCGGGAGATCGACCAGATATTCTGCCTCCCTAGTACCAGAAACATTTTCTTCTATTCGTGATAGAAGCTCAGACAAAAGCTTGTATAATTCCATGCAACACTCCTAGAATTTGATTGTTCCTTATCATTAAAATACATAAGGACTATTAGCAAAATTATACCATGATATGGAAAACGTTGTTGTTTTCTGCATATAAAAAAGGGGCTGTCTCAAAAGTCATTTTGCGATTTTTTGAGCACTACTTAGAACTTATTTTCATCGAGAAAAAGAACCTCAAGCTCCACTATACAGTGGAATTTGAAGTCCTTTCATTTGAAAATGGGGATGTTCCCCTGTCATGCAAAGACTTTTGCGGCAGCGTCTGCAGCAGCTTCATCTAAGTGCAGAAATGCACTTATTTAACCAAATCTTCTTCAAATCTGCTCAATTAGAGGTATTTGTACACCTATTTGCAACATTCCAATCTTGTTTGTTAAAAACAGGTGCACTTTTACACTTATTTACTCTCCACTATTGGTTCGCGCACATTACAATCATACGACGATCATCGCTGATGCCGGATATGGTCAGTCTGAGTTATTATGCGCTACAAGCAGCAAGCAAGGGAAAAACTGAGCTGCGAGGAAGGATATTCGCTGTCGGTAAGACGAATGATTAAACCCGAAAGTGTTCTAGGGCAGATAAAGAATAACCAAGGATTCCGGCGTTTCTGCTTCGCAGCTTACCTAAGGTAAGTCTGGAGGTCGGGTGGCTTTCGCTTGCCCATAATCCTATGAAGCAAGCAACCATAGACCAGAATAGAAAATAGCAGTACAGGAATAGCTCTCCTGTACTGCTATATATTTACCAATACACCCGTTCAAAGTGAGCTATTCCTCAGCGAGCTTGATGCTTATGGGACAGCCCCTAGACATTCTTATTACTATTCGAGCTTACAGGCCTCAAGCCCTATACAGTCCAAATTTTCGCTGTTGCTTATTTAATATTCTTTTTTAATTACAAAAAACGAACCTCGGATTGTTCCAGCTAGTTTAGACTTCTGCCTCGCAAACTTAAACTTTCCTTCTAACTCCATTGGTACTTCCATCCCCTCAGAAAGCTTAAAGCCAACGGCCCGCTTCTTAGCGTCATCAACCGTATACATGACGTTGATTCCAAGACCATCCTCATAAAAAACGTAAGCAAATTTAATATTCTCCACTTGAAAACGCGACGTTTCTAAAGGCTTGGCCGCAAACGCAATATCACGCTCTTTCAAAACTTGGTTCACATAATCAAGTGTATCCTGACTTTCGCTAGCCGGCACAACCGTAAATTCATGTTTGTATTTATTCATAAAGTAACGGGCTTCATTAGCGCGCAAACCAGCAAGCGCTTCTGCTACAGGTGAAGACTCTAAACCAACTGTAGATACATTTTTAAAATCAACGATATAAGACATGCCCATCTCTCCTTTTATAACATTATTTCCAACAAAACTTGTCATTATTTATAATATCATTCCTTATCCCCACCGTTCTACTACGCAAAGCGGAGAAAACAGAAATGATAGGCGGTACGGGTTCAAAAGCCTTCTTTACCTGCTTTGGTTCATAAATATGGACGAATCGTCACTTATGCTGATCACTAATTTGACTTAGAATTACCGTATAAGATTGAAAAAGGCTGTGACTAAAATGTTAATCAAAAGAGACAAATGGTTGCAATATCGCATCTTTCGCAGCAGGTCCTCTCTCGCCGGACGGTTGCCACAAACACAGTTACTTAAGAAGAACACCTTATCGAAAATGCTGCTTCAATATCAAAGCGTCGTACTGAAACCTCGCAACGGGAGTTATGGAAGGGATATCGTGTTCATCAAACGGAACGGTACGAATGTCTATCGTATTCATAACGAGCAGAATGCAGTCACCATGAGAAACACTGATAAAATACTCAAATGGCTCCGTAAAAAAAACAGTGCTCATGGATATATTGTCCAAAGACGTCTGCAGCTTGCTCAAATAGGACACAAGCCATTCGACATTCGCATAATTACACAGCGGAAAAAAGGCTCTTCATCACCCTGGAACGTGACAGGCTCATACGCAAAAGTAGCGGCGCAAGGATATCTAGTCACAAATGTGACTAGCCGCACCATTCCAGTGCTTGAAGCGCTAAAATTAGCCCGAATCGGAGATCGGAGCTTGCTTGTCAAAGCGGAACGGATCGCACTATTGGCTGCCAAAAGACTTGGAGAGTGTTACCCCAAGCTTAGACAAGTCGGGTTCGATATAGGCATCGACAGAAAGCATCGAATTTGGATCATTGAAGGCAATTATCAACCGGACTTGCGCCCTTTTCGGCTCTTGAAAGATTCCTCGATGCAGCGCAGAATATCATGGTATAAGAAACATTAGAGCGAAAAAAAGACGACCAGCCTTTTATCCTTGGCTTGTCGTCTTTTCATTTTTATAACCTATTCTTGATCATGCCCCGTTTGGGATTTTACTTGCGTCTACTTGTACTTACAACACGCGTCACTTGGAACTTATTTACCCCTACCTGTATAATGGCAAACTTGCTGAAAGAAGTGCCGGAAGAAGTATACGGCTCCGCCTCAATATTTCCACTCGGTGTTCTAACCGTTGCGGTGATTCTAGTCACCAAGCAAACTCCACGGCTAGAAGCCGTCCAAGTCTCATCACGCTGAACCGCATAATTGTCGTCACTACAAAAGATGGATGCATATTCAACTTTTCCAAACGCATTAAACGATGTGGAGTTAAATATCTGAACAGGGTCGTAACCCGTAGGTCTTCTATTTCCCATCTCCAAAACCTCCTTGATATTGGTATCGTTCATTAAATGCAAATTAATAGATTTTGGTAAGGTATAAATGTGGACAAGGAAAAAAAAGCACGTTTGTCCAATGGTCGCGAGGATACGGCAGCATATGATGATGCACCTCAAACAAAAAAAAGAACCACCCTCGTAGTTAAACAGGTGGTTCGAGACTATAGGTTTAATACAGCGAGCGCTATTACTATGCTTCTCTTAATCACCACTCATAAAAGTTTTCCTCGACCAGCAACTCAAATGAATCCGTTACTAACTTGATCTCCCCGGTATCGTGGTAACAGATGAATACCTTTCCTGACCGATCGATGATAATCGGGTCGCCGGAACCATCCATAGAAATGACATAACTAGTTCGTAAAACCCCTGCGCAGGGAAGCTCCTTGAATTGCTCTCGGAACTCCAGCGTCAAATCAGTAACCGTTTCATTTCCGAGACTAGACCCATTAGAGAATGCATGTACCGCAAGACCTGCATATGCTCCGCCAAACGTCCTTATAAAATGTACGTAATCTTCATGAAAGCTTACATTCAGCCGTTGCTGTGCCTTAGCAATTTCCTCTTGGCTCGCCGGAATGCCTACTAGTGTGCTATTATCCTCCCGATGAAGGAAATTCTTTAATCTTTCCATTAACGCATCCTTCATAAGTTAATCTCCTTTGTACACTTTCTCTTCTACTAGTGTGACAAATAGCTATAACTCTCCCTCAAGAAACTTAATGAGGTACATTTCAGGCTGCACGAGGAACTCTGTAAAGCTGCACAAATCCGCATACTCCTGGTGCTCCACGTCATAACAGCCTACCAAGCCTTTTTTCTTCGGATTCCACACTAGCTGCAGACCAGAGTAATTGTCGATATCGGCTGACAGACGCAACAGCTTTTGCCTGCCAACTTTCATCTCAATCGTATCAGTTAATGTAAAAAAATCGATATACCCGATTTTATATTCATTTTGAGCTAGCTCAAGGCGCAGCTTGTCTCCAGTAAGAAAGCTGACCAGTTCATCGGTCAGTTTATATTTTTTTAGCTCAAACTTTTTATTTTCCATATTATGAAGCTCTGCCGGCTCCAGCGATTTCAAATAGTCAGCCAAGATTGTATTCTTATTGCTGACCGCAATCGTATACGGGCGCTCACCGTCCTTTTCTGCAAAAGTCACGTCCGCACCGTGTTCAATCAAAAATTTGACCATGGCCAAATTACTCATGCGCGCGGCAACGGTTAACGGAGTCGCTTGATAAGGATAGACCATATCCGGTTTATTATAGTTGATGTCCACCCCATGATCGAGCAAATAGGTGAGTGTCTTATAGTCATGATCCGATACAGCTTGACGCAATACAGCACCACCATGCAACTTTATATCTAATCCCAGCTCATGAATGAGCCGGATATTGCTTTTGTTGCCATAGTAGGCCTGTGAATAAGCGCCAGACCCGATTTGATTGAGCTTGTCCAGCTTGGCTCCTTGCGCTGCAATGTAGCGAATGATGTCTTCCTTGCAATAGCGAACTGCTCGCAAAAAGGCCGGATTATGTTTGACATTCAGGTTGACGCCATGCGCTACCAGCAGCTTTACAACATCCATTTGCTGCAATATAAGCGCCAGATCAAGCGGACTTAACGTGGTATAATTGCTAAGTATGATGCCAGCTTCAATATCCCAGCCTGCTGTAATTGCAGCTTGCAAAGCAGGAATATTTCCTTTGTAAATGTGCATCGCGATTTCCGGCAGATCCTCGAACTTTCCAATATCTTTTAGATTTATCATTCACTAATCGCTCCTACACCTAGTTCAACTGTTATTTTCTGAAATTGCTTCGCACCCTTTTGACAAGAGCCACTGCTTCATAACGGCAAACGCCTGTTGTACATCCTGTTCATAGAAAACAGCCACCTCTTGTTGGTAGGCATAATTCAATCGTACATAGCCACCTAGTTGCCGGTAGAACAGGAAGCATGCATATGGGGTCTCAATGGACAAATCCGGTGGAAAATCTGCTTGGCACATTCCGGCCAGATCGGGCAACGAAAGTCGGTTCTGCCCTTGTGGCAAACGTAAAAAGAGATGGCTCCGAGTGCCCGTCCACGGTTCATAATAGACAGCCTCCTCTTGACTAATTCCATACACCTGACGATATATTTCGTCCAGCACCAAGGCGTACATCCCTTCGTCTTCCTGCTCCCGTTCCTGCAGTGAAATCGCCTTAACGTGCTCCGCATGCCGAGGCAGCCAGAGAAGTAAAGCCGTCTGGGGATGCACGGCCAGAAAATCACCGTCCACTGTTGTGCCTATAACGGTACACTCACCAATCTGTTGCTCAGTAATGGGGCTGTCTTCGTCATGCTCCCATAACCCGTACTCAGCAAAGGGTTTAAGCACCTCCGTATCCGGCAGCTGGACATTCAACCACCCTCTGTAAGTCCCTTCGCCAAATCGCCGCAAAAACCGGAGGTAGCCCGGTGGATAAACAGCGGCGTCTTCCTTCGCAAGTGCTTGGTTTTGACCATCTGACAGCGGTTTTGGCCGAGATACAATGTACATAAATACTCCCCCCTATTTGGACTATTAAGTCTGCCGCTGTTGGCAGTCGGATTTACTTCATGGAAAATTCTTTTCAAAATTCATATGTCCCAAATTGTTTTCTGAGAGATTCTTCGTGCGGTATCCACTCGGAATCACTCCATAAAGACATTTTTACGAGTTCTGACAGCTTATCTACGGCTTGTACTGGACTCGTAATGCTAATGAAGTCGTCAAAATCCTCATTACGAATATCCAACGTTATCCGCAGGTAGTCATCATTAATACGCTCTTCTTTGAGTTGTTCATATTCATCCCTCATCCACTGTTCACAAAAGATTTTTTCGGCCCTAATATCTCCATTCTCGAAAAACGACAACTCGAATAATTCCTCATTCATATATCCGGCGGTCATCACTGGCTCTTCGATAAGCCGGGACAATGTTTTGCCAACCTCCTTCACCGTACCCCATACAAAATAATCGTGGAGCACGCTGATCCAGTTTTCATTGCTTTTGCTTATGTACATGACGACTTTGATCTCTTGAGTCTCATTATTTGGCTCGCCTAATACTGTGGCATACCCTTCACTTAGCTCTCTTAATGCATCGACAGTCTTCTCAAGGTTTTTCGACTTAATATGCAAATTCGCAAATGATCTTCCCACGAGATCGCCTCCTCTAATCGCTTTCTTACTCAGTCTGATTTTTTTATATCTTATAGATTGGTTCTATATATGTATCTTATTTCCATTATAGTGATCGCATGTCCTGAGTCTACCTACTTTTCACCTGAATTTTGGAAATAAAGTTTCCTACAATACTCTCCAACTTTCCACAACAAAGTTTTTCGCCGTCACATATGGCATGGTTCCCCGCTTTGTCTGTAACGGCCAGCTTTTGAACAAAGACCATCCCGATAAAAGGATGGTCTTTGGAATCTCTAATTTATTTTAATTGCCTCAATATAAAGTTCGATTATCACTTCATTTCCGACAATAATTCCACCCGTTTCAAGAGGCGAGTTGAATTTCAAACCAAATTCATTACGATTAATACTGGCTGTTGAATGAAAGCCTACACGTTCCCGGCCGCGAGGGTCTTTGTTTAGTCCTTCAAAAACGGTATGAAAAGTGACAGGTTTGGTTACTCCATGCAGAGTTAGATTGCCCGTAAGTTCATACTGCCTTTCGCCAGTATAGACGCAGTTGGTGCTTTGAAACGCAATAGTTGGATACTTGTCAGCATGAAGAAAATCGTCGCTCCTCAAATGTTCATCTCGTTGTGCTTGACGAGTTGTGATACTATTTGCTTCTATGGAAGCCTGGATACCCATGGTTGTTAACTCGTTGGGATCAAAACTTATAATCGCTTGGAAACGCTCAAATACTCCTTTAATTTTATTAATCATTAAATGCGTCACCGAAAATTCGACGGAGCTGTGGTCCGGATCCACTTCCCATTTGATATTACTCATGAATAAATTCCACCTCTATAATAAGATTATGAGAAAGGTCACCCTATCTCTAAAACACTGCGCTATTCTCATACACCTAATATACAAAAACGCTACTGACAACGTAATGTCAGTAGCGTTTCAGCATTTTTTCGGCTTCCTCGTAAATCCGATTTCGGAATGATTCAGGCTCTACTACCCTTACGTTCCCTCCCCAGCTCAGAACCCATTGCATCAAATCGTCCAGATGACGAACGCGTAATACTACATCCAATCCATCCTGATGCTCTTCCATACCCTCAATAAATCGATTATTCGATTCCTTCACTTTATCTACGACATTATGATTAAATCGGAGGTGCACTCGCAGATGTCGATCATCTGTAGGGCGATACTCCCTTAAGTTAAAATGGGCAGGCGGTTCGAATCGATCTTCCAGATCGACAAGTTCGGTTATTCGGGATAAACGGAAATGGCGAATGTCTTGGCGTAAGTCGCAATGCGCCACGAGCATCCATAACCCTTCAACGAGTACGAGGCCATAGGGAGCGACAGTACGATCGCTATGGCGATTCCCCGTGGAATCCGTAGTTCCTTTCGAATAATGAAATCTGATCTTTCGCCCATCTAATATCGCTCGGCGAATCTTATCGAGGTTTTCCTTTTCATTTGACGGAGCTGCCTGTTTGCCTGGAGCGAGCAATCGCAGCGCCCTGCGTATACGGGAGGTCTCATTGCGTACACCGTCTGATAGAATGGCCTCGATTTTCTTCTTAGCGGCTTTAGCTCTGTCACGATAATCATCATCAAATCGTTGCTCGATAAAGTCCGTTCCTATAAGCAAGGTCACGGCTTCCCCTATCGTGAAACTGATCGGCGGTAGAAAATATCCCTCCATTAAGGAATACCCTGTGCCTGTAGTGCCTATAATCGGCACGCCCGCTTCGCTGAGTGCCTGAATATCACGATAGATCGTCCGCACGCTAATTTCAAATAGGGCCGCCAAATCTTCGGCACGTACCACTTGTCTACCTTGCAGCTCCAGCACGATGGCTAATAAACGATCTGTTTTGTTCATTGACTGCCCCCTTGAAACGTAGTGCTGTACAACAGATACTTACCCCTACTTATGGTACGGTTCAGCATATCACAAGTAAGGCGAAAATATTAGGAGTTCATCGCCGCTTATAACTCCAAATTTCGAACTTATTACTCAGTCAAATTTTATCATTAACGTTACTGTTAAGAATGATGGGCTATTCCTTATAAATATAATCGCTTAAAAAGCCAAAAGCCTGCCATTTTGGCAGGCTTCTTTCATTATGACGTTACTTTCTCTAGGTTCACAATTATTATTGGCCCTCGTTTTCTCATCAAATCTACAAGTTTATTTAAGCACCTGTAAGAGACTCTGTCCAAACTGCGGCATTTTCAAATTAAAGTTATCTGCAACCGTTGCCCCAATATCCGAAAATGTCTTACTTACTGGAAGCTCACTTTGCTGAGTGAAACTCTTGCTGTAGATGAGTAAAGGAACATATTCACGGGTATGATCTGTACCCACATGAACAGGATCATTGCCATGGTCTGCTGTAATCATGAGAAGATCATCTTCGCTCAGCTCGGCAAGAACTTCATTTAATCGATCATCAAATTGTTCTAGCGCTTTCCCATACCCGATCGGGTCTCTACGATGTCCATAAAGTGCATCAAAGTCAACAAGATTCAGAAAACTAAGTCCTGTAAAATCAGTATGAATGGTCTCCATGAGTTTATCCATACCATCAATGTTTGATACTGTGCGCAATGACTTGGTGACACCTTCACCATCATATATATCTGAGATTTTGCCAATCGCTAATACATCGAACCCAGCATCCTTGAGCTCATTCATCACGGTTCTTCCATAAGGCTTTAAGGCATAATCATGACGGTTCGATGTTCTCTTGAATTTACCAGACTCTCCGAGGAATGGCCTGGCGATCACTCTGCCTAACATGTATTCCTCACGTAGCGTAATCTCTCTGGCTATCTCACAGCTTTGATAAAGCTCTTCCAAAGGAACAACCTCTTCATGAGCCGCAATCTGAATCACTGAATCTGCTGAAGTATAGACAATGAGTGCACCAGTGTTCATATGCTCTTGCCCTAGTTCATCGAGAATAGCTGTACCGCTAGCTGGCTTATTCCCAATAACCTTTCGACCCGTTTTTTGCTCTAATTCGTTAATTAATTCATTTGGAAATCCTTCAGGGAACACTTTGAAAGGAACATCGATTTTAATGCCCATAATCTCCCAGTGCCCAGTCATCGTATCCTTCCCGTTCGACGCCTCCTGCATTTTGGTGAAATAAGCTAAAGGCTGCTCTACTTTGGGTACTCCGGGTATTTGGTCAATATGGCTTAACCCTAACCTAGATAAAACAGGAACATGCAGCCCATTCATTTTTTCTGCAATATGCCGTAATGTATGTGATCCTGTATCCCCAAATTTTTCAGCATCCGGAGCTTCACCGATGCCTACAGAATCCATAACGATGACGAAAATCCGCTTAAACCGAGGTGTTTGTTTCATGTTAATGCTCCTTCTATTTTAGCTGTGCTCAACTAAAATATGATTCCGATAACGATGGCTGATAAAACGCTTACAAGTGTCGCACCATATAACAACTTTAATCCAAATCGAGCAACCACATTCCCTTGTTTTTCATTCAAACCTTTTACGGCACCCACGATTGTACCAATGGATCCAAAGTTAGCAAATGAGATTAGAAATACAGAGACGATGGCTGTCGTACGATCACTAAAGCCGTCTTGAATTTTTACAAAATCAAGCATAGCCACAAATTCATTCGCCACTAATTTGGTCGCCATGATACTGCCTGCACTAACAGCCTCAGACCATGGTACACCCATAACAAATGCGATTGGTGCAAAGACATAACCTAATGCTTCTTGGAACGAGATACCGAATATTCCAGCGAATACGCCGTTAATTAAAGCAATTAACCCAACGAAACCAACCAACATAACCCCAACCACGACGGCTACCTTAAAGCCATCCATGATATACTCGCCCAGCATTTCGAAAAACGTCTGTTTTTCTTGTTCCTGAACTTCAACGATATCCTCTTCAGGTTTAACCTCATATGGGTTGATGATGGATGCAATAATAAAACCGCCAAATAGGTTTAGTATTAATGCAGCTACAACATATCTAGGCTCCAGCATCGTCATATAGGAACCAACGATTGACATGGATACCGTCGACATTGCTGATGCACATAATGTGTACAGACGCTGCTTAGACAATAATCCGAGTTGGTTTTTCACCGAAATAAACACTTCATTTTGTCCGACAATGGCAGCCGCAACCGCATTATAGGATTCCAATTTCCCCATACCATTTATTTTACTTAAGACCAGACCAATATACTTTATAATAAACGGCAGTATTTTATAATGTTGCAGAATCCCGATAATCGCTGACATAAATACGATAGGCATCAATACAAAGAGGAAAAACGTGTGTGCCCCTTCATTTGCCATTCCACCAAAAATAAAGTTAATCCCTTCATTTGCATATCCCAGTAATTTATCAAAACTATTGGCAAAGCCCTTAATTAACAATTCCCCTATACTCGTTTTTAGTAGAAGTATTCCTAAAACAATCTGAACAACAATCATGACAATAATTGGTCGATATTTAATCTTTTTCTTATCATTACTTGCAAGCCATGCCAGTATTAGTACAAGAATTAGACCAGCAACAGAGATGAGATAATGCATCTTTACCCCTCCAAATTTTTGTTTATTGTTTTACTTTACTCCGCTGTTTTCCCCTCCACATGAACCCCTGTTCCAAAATAATCGCTAACAGGCTTCCGCATATTAACCCATTATTTAAAATGGCGATCACGATCGGAGATAAATGGATTGTGGCTGATGAAGGGATAAACATTAAACCCACACCCACTAGCAGGGAAACTCCACTAACAATAAAAGGTCGCTCTTCATGAATGACCTTTCGCAATTCCCTCAACGATATTCCAACCATCTTCACAAAAATAACGAATGTAACAGCATAGCCAATCGGAGCTGGAATGCCGGATATGACATTCATAATTGGCGGAAACAAGGATAAAACGATCACTAAGCTGCACCCTATTAAGAACGGCCTACGCTCTCTCATACCTGTCTGTTCAACATATCCCGCTGCTCCCGAAATAGGCACCGAGCCAATCGCTCCTAAAGAGCCGCCAATAAAATGTGTAACCCCGGAAATAATTCCAGCACGCCAATAACGGCGATGATCCGTGGATTGCTTTTGCTCTATCACGGTTTCCATCAACCGGATGGATGCAATCGCATTGGTTATTAACAGCAGTGTTAATAACAACGCAGTAGTAATGGTCCCACCGTCAAATCGCGGCCATCCAAATGGCAACATTTCGGGTAGATTAACTAGGTTTTCAGCTTGTGAAAAAACCGGCATATGACCAAAAACTATAAATAATAGCCAACCTAACAATATACTAATGATCACCGAAAATTGTCGAAGTAACGCAATGCGGCAGCTCCCTAACCAAAAGGTAATGCAAACCACAATCACACTAAGCAAAAACACTTTAACATCTAACGTCGTATGGCTAGATGTAATTCCCATCATCCCTTTCATAAAAGAACCGCTTAATTGAAAGATCAATAACAGTAAATATATAAAAGTGATGGTTGGTGTAAATAATCGGGCTATTTTATCCATTAGCTTAAAGGCTGAAATTAGAATAAATAACACACCGCTAATGATCATTCCTCCACTTAAAGCTTGCAGAGCATCAATGTTAGAAGAATATAATACCCCCACTAAACTCGCGTAAATGGTAAAAATGCTCCACCATAACCCTGCCGGACCTTCATGAATAGGAAGTTTATGACCAATCAGGCCTTGTAAAAAGCCCGCTATCCCCAAAGTAATAATTGTACTCTGGATGAGTCCAGCAGTCTCAATGGGTGTTAAGTTATATAAATCTGCGATAGCAATTGGTGCAGCAATTGCGCCTGCGATCATAAAAATCATCCACTGCAATCCGGACAGAATTACTCTCATTTCTTTCTCACTCTCTTTTCCTAACCCTTAAACCTATAAACTAGTGTCGTCAATGATTGTATTAAGAGCTATTTCTACCATTTCATAAAAGGACTGTTCACTTTCTTGATGAGTTAAGTGCTCCTGCGTTAATAATTGACTGCCCACGGTCAAAATGGACAGTGCTTTTACACCATATTTAGCAGCCAAAGTATAGAGCGAGGTGCTTTCCATTTCTACTGCTAATACGCCAAAGTCCATAAATTTGTGAAGTCGATCCAACGTTTCACGATAAAATTCATCAGAATTATAAATGTTGCCAACAAAGACTTTCGCTTGCTTACTTTGTGTGTGTTGATATGCTTTCATTAGCAATGAGAAATCCGCCGTAGGCGCATAGTTACAGCCATGGAAAATCTTCTCTGTCAGATTGCTGTCTGAAGACACTGCTTGGGCTAATACAATATCACGGATATTTACTTCTTCTTGCATCGCGCCACATGTGCCAATGCGAATCAATTTCTTCACTTCGTAATCGATGATCAGTTCCGTTGCATATATGCTCATCGATGGGTTACCCATCCCTGTCCCTTGAACCGATACGGGCACACCTTTGTATAACCCAGTGTATCCATACATACCTCTTACTTCGTTATAGCAATAGGCTTCCTCTAAAAAATTCTCTGCTACAAATTTTGCACGCAAAGGATCTCCTGGAAGCAAAACACGTTCTGCTATTTCTCCTTTTTTTGCACCTAAATGCCTGCTCATATGGTTTCCTCCAATAATCTGAATACTGCACTCAGATTTTCCGAAATCGCTTCCATTTACCGACGGGAAAATAGATGCTTTAGTATTTTCCAAACGAATTTCCTTAAGGAAGGTCAGCCTTAATCGTTTAGAACCTGCTTTGAGCATAAGGTTTTTTATCATCGCAAACTAGACCAAAATCTTACGTAGGGTACGGAAAATAATTGGTCAAATTATAAAAGTAATTCTTTACGAATATTGTCGAGATCTCTTTTAGATGGAATCGTAGAAATCGTAACAACAGGTACTGTCTTTAATAAAACCGGGAAATTACTAATGACGAAATCGATTTGATGATGCTGCACCATTTCGTCGGTTAGTCCTTTCATAATGGAAGTATTAACGATCAACTGATCCCCAATTTCCTTTTTAATCAAATCCGCTATGTAATGACGAATTGAAAATTCTTCACCAATCACTAAGAAGGCCTTTTTTCTTTTATAACGCAAGCTTGAACGAACAATTAAGGTTAGTTTTGTTAAATGGAAATCATTATACAGGACAGACGGATATGCTTCATTCCACGTTTTCATGCAGTCTTGCAATTGTTGATATATCTGCTGGCACTCTTTTTGAACATATGTCGATAAATTGCTTTTTGAAATCATCATCCATTCAGGAATGGCATTATCCATTAAAAGCTTGTCAATGAAGTCATATACCTCCAATGTAAATCGTTCTTCCATATCCATATTCGGATATACTTTTGCCAGTAATGTAAAAAGCAGATTACCCATTTGATACTCTTCTTTATCCTTGTATAATTCGAATTCTTTTATCGGTGTCATTTCCGATCCTTCGTAATAATGGTATTGGCTGAGTCTCACGCGTGATTGCATAAAGAATATTTCACTTTCAGGAAATTCTATAGAAAGCTGTTCTTCTAGACTCTTCGCAAGAGCTTTCACCGGCAAATAAAACATCCCTTTTTCCCAGGGATATCTGACCTCATCGACTTTTACACATTTCCCTCTCGTAACTCTATCTACTACAATCGCCAGCAAAAAGGATAATTTCCTTTTGGAATTGATAAAATAAACTATATTTTTCTCATTCTCTATATTTGTGATTAACTCATTAATATAAGCAAAGTCAATATTCTCAAAGGGCCATCCTGTAAAGTCATAGGCATCACAATACAACTTCCAATAAAAATACCGTATATTCATTTCATTCCCTTTGATCTTAGGGCTGGAATAAGTAATGTGCAGCTTATACGGTTTCAGATCATTATTATTTAAATATACAATCAACTTCTTCAAAGACGAGGTGCTCATAAACATTTCACCAGCAAGCTCCTCCACTGAGAATCGTCCGTCAGTGGTAAACAATAGATTCATCAGCCGATAAAAGGTGGTTTGTCTGAGCATAAAAGAAACCACTTCACTAATCGTCTTCCCTCGTCCATCACGTCGAAGAAATACTCCCTTTCCTCTTGTCACCTCAATGGTAATATCAGGTGGCAGTTGCTTGCTTATCTCTTCAACCATCTTACGTATGGTTTTATCTGAGATTCCTAAACTTTTCTCAACTTCGGCTAAGGTAAACCACCTTTGTTCCGTATCAAGCAGTGTTAATAATTGGCTGGCTAATTTATATTCCTTATCCATACTCCCACCCTATTTCAATTTAATTTGAATGTTATAGGATAAAACAAGGACAATTTCGCTTGCCCTTTTTGATGTTCTTTTTCCGTAATTCCAACAAGCCCCCTTAACGAAAAATCGATTCTCCCAGAAGGAAGAATCGGCTTTTTGATCTGTTTGAATATTATCTATGTTAAGTCTCACCCTAACCCAATTTTGCTATTCAGTATCAAACAGGAATTTTGTTCAAAATAATTCACCTTACTTATGATACGGTTCACCGTAGTGTATCTAAAGGAGATTTATTTAAACATTGATTTGATCGCTTCTTCAATTGTACTTTTTGTTTGAATAATTCTTTCGAAATAATTTAATATGTAGCTAATCAACTCTAAACCAGTCAAATTCTTAGTGTTTACATATTTGTAATAGAATTCATTAGAGTAGGTATTAAATTCACTAGATTTAGATGTTGGATATATAACACTGTCAAACTGTTCAACAGTGTTTAACATAGCAAAATCAAACCATAATTCTTTCCTGTCCAGTTCTTGTGCTATCTTTAATGCATATTTTTTTGATGTTTCTATAAAAAGCCTAAATTGTTTACCTTGTAATTGTATTCCTACTATTACTGGCACATCTTCAATTTTGGTAACTACATACTTAATTTCAGTAATGCCTGATTTATTTGTAAATCCAGATCCAGTAAAACACTGTTTATCCTCTGCCTTTTTCCAATTTTTCAATTCAACTAAACTGATTTCATTAAATTTCCTTTTAACACTCATTTTTAACTCAGATTCCAAAATATGATGTACTAGTTTGAGATAAAAATCATGTAGCCTAATCTGTTCTAGATCCTTTATTAACTTATTTTCTTGGGAATAAAAATTATATTCTTTTTCTACCACATATTCATATACAATGTCTGTTATGTTATGTAAATTATCTATAAAATTTATATAATCATTTACAGCATTAGTTTGATAACCCTCGGTTTCAATATTTAGTATTTTATCCCTTATTTCTGTGGCTAACTGACAGTAATTAAAATAAATCCATTCTTTCCCCTTAACTTCAATTGTTTTTGTTTCATTATCTACAAAACTAGGCTTTACTAAACTCAATAATAAATAGTATTGATTACTGTCATCAGTAGTATATCTTTCTAACTGTTCATAATCAGGTATACTTTTAACCTTATTTTCAATAACTAAAGAAGCATGTTCACCAGAATTATTTTCAAATTGCACTACAATATCTCTATGTTTAGACTCCCGTTTAACATCTACTATATTCTTTATTGGAATGTAACCTTTTAAAATCTCCACAAAAGCTTCTTTGTAATTTTCAATTAACCATGCGATAAAATTAGAGTGAAATAACTCCTTAGACGATAAAGATAATTGAAACATAATAGATTTCTTTAATTCACTAATCTCTTTAGTAAACATAATTACCTCCAATTAATTCGATTATTTCACATAAATTATAACACTATATGACCAAATACACACAAAAAGAGGAAGAGAAGTCATCCAAATAGGATGATTCCCCTTCCTCTTGCGTTAGCAGATGCCTAGCTACATCTGAGCTTATCTTAATCCGTAAACTCTCTACGTTTTTATTCGCATCAATCGTAATTTCATCAATAAGTAAATGTAATAATTGCTTGCGTTGCTCCCTTGTCATCGCTTGCTGAAAGGCTTGTTGAAACTTCATCATAATAGCTTGAACTAATTCTTCCGTGACATGTTCACTTCCCTCATGGGTGAGTTTAGCTTCAACAGATTGTATTCTGGCTTTCATTTGTTCCCCTTCATCCATTAATACTGCCATCCGTTTACGAATAGCGACTAGGTCAACCCCTCCCATTTCATACAAACTAAGTAGTTTTTCTTTTCGCTCCTCAAGACCACGAAGTTCAGTGGTCAAACGCTCATGCTCATCTCGAATAGGTTTGCTGTCGACATGGTGACGTTGATTTAACCTTTTTACTACGTTTCTAATTAATCGCTCACTCTCAGCTAGTACATTTATCTTTTTTAGTACGTAGTCATCAATACGTTTAATCAATAAGCCATTGGAGTGACAAACCATTTTACCTTTATTTTTCCATGCTCCACACACATAGTATTCGCGATATCCACGCTCACCACTTTTGAGCTTGTACGAATTTCTACCGAGTACCATCCCTGCACCGCATTCAGGACATTTAAGGATACCCGTAAGTGGGTGTTCCCCACTGTGAATACGATTCGGTTTACTGCTCCTTATACTCAGAAGGTGTTGTGCCTTATTCCAAACTTCTTTAGATAGAATTGGCTCATGTTGTCCTTTTTCCATTACTGGCTGCTCATTGATATTATTTCTGCGTTTTTTAGTCCAATCTTGACGTACATTGTAACGAATCATACCAATATACACAGGATTAGTAAGTATTGTTTTAATGGCATTAATAGAGAATGTATTGTTCTTTTTACTACGATGCCCTTCTTCATTAACAAGGTTAGCAATGGACCTATACCCATGACCACTAATATACAATTCAAAGATACGTCTAACTGTACTTGCTTCCTTTTTATTAATGACAAGCTGCGTTTGCTTGCGTTTACCTTGAATGGAGATAACTTCACTATCATAACCAAGGACAATGCCTCCATTCCATTCCCCTTTACCAGCACGAGCAATCATCCCCATCTTTACATTTTGAGCAATGGTATCTCGCTCCATTTCAGCAAATAGAGCGGTTAGATGTAATTGTGCTTTTCCTGCCGTTGTACTTGTATCAACAGTATCATCAAATGGCTCTAACGTAATTCTCCGCTCATCCATTAAAGCTACAATATTTAAGATGTCCTTTACATTCCGTGCTAGTCTGTTTAGTTTCCAAACATACACGACGTCAAATTTTCTCTGGTTAGCATCTTCAAGTAATTGCTTTAGGGCAGGACGATCTTTTATATTTTTACCACTGATTCCTCTATCCACATATTCATCGAATACTTCAAAACCTTCTCGACTACACTTTTCACGAAGTAATCTTACTTGTTCATCAATACTGTAACCTTCCCTAGCCTGCTCAATAGTAGAAACCCTAGCATAAATAGCTACCTTACATACTGCTTTATTAATTGTATTCAACGTTATATTTCACTCCATTCTGTATAATATAAGCTACTCAGAGGTAGACTCTTTAACTAAATATCCTTCGATCATTTCAGCAATAAGATCAATAAGTAATTCATACTTGTACTCTTCCTGATTAGGTTCAAACATGCTGTAACCTCCAACTATGGATAATATACACAGTTATCCATGTCAAAATTATAATATTTATTTAACTTTTCTTTTATTACATCTTGTCCCCCACGTCCCCCGATTTTTCACGAAACAGATAGCGAAAAAAAGGTGGGAAAACATCCTTACGCTTGATCTGTTTTTCAGACAAACATTAGGGTGTTTTCTGAAAAAGGTGGTGCTATCCCTTCAAAAAATTGGGGGATTGGGGGACACCCTACAATGCCAACTTCTGAATGGCTGCTTGTCCTTCCTCTTGGAACAAATGGACGTAGCCACTGGTTGTTTTGAGGTTAGCGTGTCCCAAAAAGTCTTGGATCGTAAGAAGGTTCACCTGCTCCTTTAGGAGGGCTGAGGCAAACGAATGCCTCAGCACGTGGCAGGTTACCTTCTTGTCCCAACCTAGTGTTAATGTTGCTTCCTTCAAAAGCCGATTGACGTAGCTGGGTGAGAGTTTATTGGATCGTGAAGTATAGAATAGTAATTGATGTTGACTATGCTTAGCCATCCCTAGTAGATAAGCTATCAAAATACGCTTCAATTGAGGATGCAAAGGAATGCTTCGCTGTTTATTACCCTTCCCTTTACGGATAAGTATCTGATTACCCTCAACATTGATATCTTGTATCTCTACAGAGAGACATTCAGTAATTCGCATACCTGTTAGATATAACGTGATGACTACCGTACGAACAACTCGATGTTCAATTGTTTTAACTAATTGCTGTACTTCTTCCTTGGTTAAGATGACTCGCTTTACCTGCTCTTCTGGTAATCGTTCGAGGTAAGCTGCACAATTCTCTGTCACCCAGCCCTTTTTATGACAATACTTAAAGAATGATCGCAAACTATTCATCTGACGGTTACGTGTTGATGCCTTAGCTCCTTTATCGAGTACAGCCTGAAGATACTCCTGCATGTCTAGGGAAGTAACATCCTGAACGGTATCTATAGATTTATTGCTAAGAAAGGTAACAAAATGACCCAAATCCTTTTGGTATTCACGAATTGTGCCTACACTTTTATGTTGCTTTTGTTGCTCGTGTTGATAGCATGTCATAGCATCCTTAATATTCAAGTACAACTCCCCTTTACATATCATCTATAGAGATAAAATCATCTTCAATTTCAGTTGCGCTAGATAGCTTACGATTGTGCTTAGGTAAGCTAAATGATGAATATCCCTTCTTTACACCGATAAAATCTTCTTCGAAAATAACACAGTATACCATGACTCCTTTCTGTTTCTCAGGAAGTTGGTCCCGCTCATTTGGAGCAAGGATTTGTTTTTTGGTCAGAAGTTTTCCTTTATCAAATTTTAGACAGTTCCAGCTTTTTAGTTCATCAAGAACAACTCTGGCACTACTAAACCCAAGCTCCTTACAAATGTTCCTAAAAACAGCAGGCAATATATAGCAGTAAAGTTTTTCATCTACCGTTTCAATTTTTCCAAACTGTAACTGGTTAGAGGTAAAGTTTTCATTATTCACCTTGAAGTGACGTAGATGCTCAATGATGTAATCCTTTAACTCTTTCATAAACTTTTTAGCAATATCCCGATCTTCAAATACTGACTTTTCTTGAGCTACAAGTACTTGTTGGATCGCAGAAAGATTCAAGGATAGACCGAGTGAGTGATTAATGAATTTGGCACTTGTTAAGATCAAGGCAAATTTTTCAGCTATTCTTGTACGATATTGTGTTTGTGGAAGGTCTTGCTGAATCTCTAGGCTGAACTGTTTCCACACTTCGCGCACCTTTTCAATCCCGACTTGAAGCAAAGCCCTGCTGAACACAGCGCCAGCGTGCCCGAAATGTTGCGTGAACCCCTGCTTGATTGACTCCGAGTGCTGGGCGTCCGTTGTCCATTGCACGTGGTGGAAATCAAAAATTCGGACACGCAATCCTACGTTACTATTGGCTTGATCCAAGATGGAAGATTCCCCTGTAAAGAAAATCGTACTTGCCCACGTTTTCAAATCTTTTAATTCAGATTCTTTGTTTAATCTAGCCTTTTCTTTATTCTGAGCTAAGGAATAGATTAAGTTAGTCAGTTGCGATTGATTCATGTCAGTAGCACTTGTTTCATCAAACACAATCGGAACCCCAAAATTTCCATTTAACGTAGATTGAATGGCATTGATGGTTCCATTACAGGATTGAATTAAGCCATTTTGGTTCATTAATGGGCTACCGAATGCGGATACAGCAACGTAAGCGGCTGTAGTCTTACCTGTTGTGGAATTACCGACAATATTAATAAGCAAGGTATCTACGCTGTCAGAACCATTTACATTGAGTAATCCGACAATTGCAGCTGAGAAACCTGCTGCCATTATCATCTCAAGTTCGGCATGCCCCAGAATTTGTTGTTTAACCACTTGTTTCCATGACTCTAAGTAACCTCGTGGCTCTAATGCAAGGTTGCCCACGTACTCAGATTCAATGGACTCTTGGCTGGAAATCATCTGATCTAAGCGGTAAGCTGACTGTCCTAAGTAATTGTGCCAACCAATGTGTTGATACGTGTAATAATGTCTCGCCCTTTTCTCACTTAGTAGCAGAAATTCAAGCACATCATCTACATTCTTTGCATTGATATCTAATCCAATATTAAGGAGCCCTTTCATTTCACTTTTTAACAGCTGACTACGGGCGATTTCTATTTCAAACCAGCTATTGAAATTATAGAAGGCTAGAATTAACTGATATTCATCCGTGTCCAAGTTACTCTTTACTCCTACAATGCGACAAGCATTGACTATTCGAATATCTATAGGTTCTTCACCCTTTTTCTGAATCGTCTTAAAGAGGGACTTTTTAGTTAAGAAGTAAGGCTTCATTCTAAACGCTCCCAGCGGTGGGATGATTCGTTTCATTGGGTTCTGCTCCTTTCTTATGGGAGAATGACCGTTCGTGGTCATTCTCCGCTCTATGGTTATATTAAGAAATAATTGCAAATACCTGTGATTTATGTTTTTTATATTTCACCTGTGAAAACGAAATGGATGTTTGTTCAGCAAACGACAAGCCTAGTATCTCCGTTAGCTGTTCAACAAGTTCCTTAGAGTAGACGACCCGTCGTTTTTTACCAGGCTTAAGTTGAAACGATCCTTCTGCTGAGGAAGCAGTAGTAATGATAATTTGATTAGCTCTTGTAGCTATCTTCACAAACTGTTCTACACCTAACTCTTTAAGCATCTCATTGGAGATAGAAACCCTTCTACCGTGTTTTGCCGTATTAACGATGCTAAGCAAACTATCGGACACCCGTGCTTTAATCCGTTGCTTGGCTGAAATCCATTCTACATCTAGGTCAAATTCCTCTAATTCCCCTTTACCATTATCTGGACCATCCTCTTCGTAATCAGGATTATCATCAGCTAGATCACCATCCAAGTAATCTGTTTCATCATCTAGCTCGTACTCTTCTTCATCGTCTTGATCATCACCATCCTCGTACTCTGATTCATCATCTAACTCTTCCTCTTCTTCGTACTCTGATTCATCCTCCAGTCCTTCGCCTTCCCCGTAATCCGCTTCATCATCTAGCACGTCTTCTAGCTCGTACTCTTCGCAGTCGGATTTATAGACATTATCGCTAAGATCCAGTGTATTGATTTCTACATTTTCCACCTCCTTTGAAAACTGGTTTCTATTGCGTCTTTGCCCTCTTATCATTATCAACCTCTCCTTTGCGTAATTTTGTAACCTCTCGGCTATGTAGATATAGGATACAAAATTAATAGATTCCAAGCTTCGGTCAATTTTTGACTTGAAAAAATGACCATAAACCTAAGAAAAATTAAATAAACCCTGTATTCTATTTAGTAGAGCTTTCTCTACAATAGTTAGAATACAAGGCTTTAATTATTAATATCGTTCAACTCTAAATCTGGCTAGAACTCACACATTATATCTTCGATGGGTTGTAACCTAACTTCTTCATCTTCTGAGACTCTAATATCATTGACTAGTGAGATCATCGAAGAATGCTGGACCATTATTGACGTCAATTCACTATATAATTCGTGTAACAGAGCATCCCTATCACCTTCCAGTAAATTCGGAAACTTCCTCTTAGAGTAAATATCTACTACTATCTTCGATAGGTCCTGATTCAACGCTTCCCAATATTGTTGCTTTAATTGCAGTTGTTCGTTCTCTTTATTGATTTCTCTTTTCACATCAAACAATTCTAGAACTATTTGACGCTTATGTTTATGTAATTTCACATCCTTTTGTAAGGATACTATTTCCTGTAAATATCTGTCCTTATCATCACCATTGAAATGTGATTCCACAATTTCTTCTAAATTTTTATAGTATTTATCCATAATATCCAAGTCTAGTAAATCATACGATTCTTTATCTATTTTTTTTATACTTTGCTTAATATTCAACGCTTCAAGTTGAATTAGCTTATGTGCTGTTTTCTCACTAAATTTGTATTTTTTATCTGTTGATTTAAATGCGTCTAGGGTTAGTTTAATTCCAGATAGTTTTGAGTTACAATTTCTAATAAAATTCGATTGTTCATTACTTACTGTACTGATGTCATATTCATATTCTCGAAGGTATAGTTCAAGTTTTAGTTTAACCACATCAGACAAGTTTAAATTCTCCATCTACTCACTCCTAACTATAAATATCTTACCTTTTTTATTTATTGTAAGCACTATTTGATTTATAACAACACTTTTCGAAATTTATGAAAAGTGTATTGTATTTAGAAAAAAAAGAAGCAGATATTCCTACCTCTTTTAATATCAATAAATAATGTTAATCATTATTTATTTTTAGTTTGCTCATTAATAATCGCTGAAGCGACTGCAACAATTGCAGTAATCACAACTTTTTTCCACATTATTATCACCTCCATTAATGAACATCTATAGTCCATGTTTGATCTACAATCTCACCATCTTGTGTACAAACTAAAAAGAGTGGACGATACGTTATTGCTTCTACAGCAACAGCGATCATCCACTCTTTATCATTTTCGTATGTATAGGTATAGTACAATGATGGATCTTGTAGTTGTTCTAAAGTATCCTTTGGAATTAGCTGTTCATCAATTTCATCGTGGTACAACTGAACGGCTTCCATTCCCACTTGTTGAGGATTAACTTCTACATCAAATCGTTCCTTCATGTAAATGACTAGATCATTTAACTCGAACCTCTTCTGATTCATTTAGATGTACCCCTTTTCCTTTAATGAGATGTATGTGCCGTCACCGATAATAAGGTGGTCTAACAAAGGAATACCCATGATGTCCCCAGCATCTACTAATCTTTCCGTAATTGCAATGTCTTCTTTGCTCGGATCACAGATACCTGATGGATGATTATGAGCATTGATGATGGTAGCAGCATTACTTAGAACTGCTGTTTTCATAACCTCACGGGGATGTACAATGCTTGCATTTAGACTTCCAATGTGACAGACAGAAATGTTGGTTGGTTGATTCTTGATGTCTAAGCAAAGTACAACTACATGCTCTCGGTCTGCATTCTCAAGAAAATGACTAATGACTTCGTATCTATCCTTTGGGCTGCAAATGCGTCGTTGTTGGTAAAGAAAGCTTGATTCTTTGACTAGCTTGATGCCGACTATGTCTACTCTTTTAGCTTTATTCATTACTTTCCTTCAAAATATATGAAAGAGGCAGTAGCAAATTTATTATTGCTACTGCCTCTTTTTAAATAGTATACATTTAAGTTTTACTTTAATGCATTGTATACGAGTAATTCATCAATAACTTCAAAACTGTTTCGATATTCTTTTTCAATTTGATCGTACATTTTTTGAACTTCTGCTCTTACATCAATTAACCTTCCTTTAGCACTTTCAAGTTTGTTGGTAATATTTTTTTGCATTTCTAATGAAGGCAAAGGAATTTTGCAATTTAACAAACTATTTGAAGATATTCGAGGTCTCCCAATACCGGTTACTTTTCCTATCACCTGACCATAAAATAAGTCACTCCGGAAAATCCATGCTAAATAATCAGCTGAAATTCTTTCACTATATTTTTCATTGATATACATAACGGCACATTCAGAAGAACAAATTCCTTCTTTTACATCTGAACCAATTACTGCTACTTTTCGTAACTCTGGTCGCATTCTGGCAAAAATAATGTCACCTAAATAGAATTTATTACAAGTACTCTTAATATCATCACCAAAAACTTCTTCTACTTCTATTACTCCAGTTTCTTTTTCCATATTAGCTAAACCAATATATTTGAAAACTTCATTTGGAAAATTAAATGAATTAACCCTTTCAGATCTGATAGAGACTACCTCTTTTAATAAAATAATATTCTCAGCCTTATTTAGGGCCTTATTAGAAAGTTTTACAATCGGATGATAAGGTAACATATCCATTCGAGAGGCTTTCCAATCACTTAATCTATTCTCTTTAGCACTAGAAATAAAATCTACTTTGTTCACGAGGGTGAATTTTTTTGAAGTACTATCTAATTCCTTATTACTCAAATAATCTTTAAATACATCAAAAGCTCCTTCAAAATCATTATTTACATTTTTTTCGCCTAGATTATTCTTCACATAATCAATATCTCCATTTGGTTTGCGTCCAGTATTTACAATTTCATAAAACAATGTAGATTCATAATTATCTACTTCATGATTTAGTACCTTTTCAAGAACAACTATTGAAGTTTTTACAGTAGCATATGGTAAAAATGCACCATCTGGAAGACTAAACACAGCCTTCAGTTTAGCACTATTTCTAATATATTTTCTTACATCAATGGTTTTTTCTGAATTAAGTACACTCTCATCAATTACCATCACTAAGATACCACCTGGCTTTAATAGCTCTAGATTACGTTCCATAAACAAGATACTTCGTCTACGTGAATTTTTATCACCTAAATTATACTGTTTTAAAACTTCATCATTTGTTATA
This sequence comes from Paenibacillus sp. 01T47, assembly GCF_056398245.1. Classification (NCBI taxonomy): domain Bacteria; kingdom Bacillati; phylum Bacillota; class Bacilli; order Caryophanales; family Paenibacillaceae; genus Paenibacillus; species Paenibacillus sp. 01T47. The sequence continues at coordinate 84,238 of NZ_JBFTPA010000007.1, read as the reverse complement.
TCAGAACCAAATGGCGGATTAGAGAGAATTAAATCAAATAATTCACTTTCAATAAAACTTTCTTCTTTATTTAAAGATCCTCCTATGCAATTTGCCCATGCTATTTTGCCATGTTGTTGAGTGGATAAATAGATATTAATAGCAGATAACCATGCCATCTTCTCATCATAATCTGAACCAAAATATTCAATTTGAAAATTTTCATTAAAACTATTTGATAACTTACTTAATTGAAGTAATAATCCTCCAGTTCCAATTGCTGGGTCACACGCTGAGATTTTCATTAACCCTTTTCTATTTATTAGTTCTAAGCCCAATTTAGCCATAAATTCTGCACATTCAGATGGAGTGAAAAACTGTTGGTTCTCATTTTTATCAAATGTATTCTTTAAAATTTCCTGAAAAGCTGCTCCTTTAATATCTTCAAAGGATTCTTTAAATTTATATGATCCCCATATTTTGGATATATTGTAAATTCCTTCACGATCTGTTGAAAGTTTTTTTTGAGATTCCGGATAAAGATCGCAGAAGTTAGGAGAGTTTATATTCCTTTTAAAAAGATCCAGGAGTCTCATGTATACACTATCAACATCATCTTCATTTGAAATTTGAAATTCATACTCACACTTAACTCCAGATTCGACTTCAATTTCATCGTAAATTTTCAAGATGACCAGCTTTACTATATCGTCTAATCTTTGCATGATACCGCTACTTCTAGAATTTCTTAAAGCATCATTAGCATTTTTGATAAGTCTTATTGTTTGCTCACCAGATAAAACTTCTAAATCTTTTTGGTTTAAATAATTCATTTTACTACTCCTTTTTGTATGAAAATTTAAGCAACACGTAACTGAGAAATATTTATCTCTAGTTTTGATTACTTATATCAACAATTACTTTATAATACTAGGTAAGCGTAATTAACGTCAAATCTAAAGGAGAAAACTTGATAACTTATGGCAAATCAATTTTCATTACCTTTTAATAACGTTGTAACTATTAAAAAATCTGGTAATATTGAAGCTGAATTTTTGATGGAAAGTACTAAGGACTATATAAATGATGGGATTTGTATAATTTTAAAAGAAGATGACTCAAATGATTTAGAAGGTGGTTACCTCTTTAATTTTATAAGCAATTCGGAAGGGTTAATAGATATTTATTCAATTAATTCGAGAAAAATGGTTTCTTTAAACAATTATGAAGAATTAGAAAAATTTATTAATCATCATTCTGGTAGAAATTTCAATAAAGAACAATGGCTAATAAGTCAACAATTAAATTTCCTTTTATTTAATGAAGAAATAGCCCCTAATTAATTTAAAGGGGCTACTGTCATATATAAGCTCTGAGGTTTATTACCCTCTTCAAGTTTTAATATCTCTGTTAATGAGATTCTGAATAAAGTCCAATCAAATTTTTCATTCATAATTACAACATATGTTGATTGTATTTGTTTCTCTCTCAACACATCTCTGGTAATATTTGTTATTTTTGTTTTACTTCTTCTATTACCGGCTAAAATTAATATACTTACATCTTCTTTAATTTCGTGATATATTTTTTGAACTTCATTACTATCATATTCGTTAGAATCGAATATTATTTCTTGTTCATGTCCTGAAAAAAGTCTTACACACTGCTTTACAATCTGCTGAATACCAAATAGCTGAACCTCTTTTTTGAATTTTTCATATAAAATTGCCGCAGTATTTTCTTGGTTAGTATTAATTCTTAATATTTTCCCTATATTTCCTTCTTCTTGTTTAAATGTTGTTGTATTAATGGGAACATAAACACCCGATACGTCAATAATTTTATTACCTAATTGACTTGAAATATTTTTTAGCCATCCACAATCTCTCATTTTAGCAATTTCATATGCATCAAATAGATATATCTTTGAAATTTTGGGGTAATCTAATTCTGTTTGTTTAGATTCAATTGACTCCCATTCCCAAAGAATTATACATAAGAGATCTGCGTTTTTTTCAATATTTCGTATAAGTGCATCAAAATTTGCTGATTTCTCTTCAGAAATTCCTTGAATAGACTTCATTTCAATTCTTAACACTACCTCATGTAATTCGTTTCGTATAACTAAGTCTGGGTATTGATTAGCTAAAACAAAACCCACATCGTATTCTCTTAGATAATATTTATCTTTAAGTAGATTATTTAATTCAAAAGCAAATTGGTATTCTAATAGTGTTCCTATACGTGTTCTAGCATCTGTTAAATTTCTCTGATTAGTTGGTAATAATTCTGTTTTAAGTTTGGATGACATTTTATGAAATCTGCCCGTATTAATCTTTATTTGCACTTCTGGTAGAATTGTATTTTGGAATATATCTATAACTTCTTCAAAGTTCGCACTTCTATTTTCTATAACATCTTTTAAATTCATTAATCTAACCCCCTTGTAAAAATTATAACTTAAATTTGAATTTAGAAAAAGCTCATTTACTTATGGTACGGTTCCCCCCGATTTATCTTCACTCCGCGATAAATCTGCTCAATCAGCACCAGACGCATCAGCTGGTGCGGCAAGGTCATGCGCCCAAAGCTCAGCTTCTGCTGGGCGCGCTTCATCACAGCGGGAGACAATCCCGTACTCCCGCCAATAACAAAAGCCACGTGGCTGCGCCCATACGTGGCTAATTTATCGAGCTGGCCCGCGAGATCCTCGCTTGACCAGAGCTCGCCATCCAGCGCGAGCGCGACAACATGCGTATCAGGCTTAAGCTGCGCTAGAAGCCTCTCGCCCTCTCGCTCGCGCACAATCGCTTCCTCCGCCGCACTCATCGTCTCCGGCGCCTTCTCATCGGGCACTTCCGTGAGCGTAAGCTTCACGTAAGGCCCTAACCGCTTGGCATATTCCGCTATGCCAAGCACTAAGTACTTTTCCTTCAGCTTACCAACAGCAGCTATCTGTATATGCATTTCTACACCACCAAAAAAGTAGCTGGTTCTTCACAAAAATCACATTTGCGCGGTGGATCCCAGTCTGCAAATTGTGTTTCCTTCAGATCTACTACGTCTGGTGCATCCTCATACTCATCTACAAAACGGTCCAATGCTTTCTCAATATGCTCTTTACATACACAATACATCGTCTGCACGCTTCCTATCCCTAGTTGATGGTCGTCCTTATTGTCTATACACAGCATATCAGAAAACGCCTCTCCATGTGAAGACGACAATTTTCGTATTATCTCCGCACGATCCCTTTCCCAGTATGCTCCCCACATCCACGCACAAAAAAAACCGCAGCACACAAATGGGTTACCATTTGCATACCGCGGCTCCTTCGAGCTATTCCTAAGATTCCAGCTCAATAAGCTTGAACTAACCAATCTTTATCCAGCTTATGCACTCGAACTTATTCCTCATCTGTCTTCTCAGCCAGCTTAAACTTCGTAACCTTCAACTTCCCATCACGGTAAAAGCTAATCTCAATCTCGTCACCAATCTTCTTCTGTTGGTACAAATATTTGCGAAGGTCCATCGTACTGCTGATCGGATGACGATCCAGCTTAACGATCACGTCATTGAACAGCAAACCTGCATCCTTAGCAGGACCAACCGCTTCAAGCACGATTACACCATCGTAAACCTCGTCTGGCAGCGTAAGCTTCTGTCCGCCCTCAAGAATCTGATCATCGCCTGGGTCAGCCTCTTCTTCGTCATGAGGGACATCGCCCTCCGGCAAAATCCCGCCTTCGCCAGGATTGCTGTACGCATCCTCAAAGTCCTGCTGCTCCCAATATTGCTCCAAATCCATCGTGTATACGCCAAGATATGGACGCGGCACATGGCCCAGCTTAATTAAGCTTTCAACAATCGGCATAGCCAGATTGATTGGGATAGCAAAGCCAATGCCCTCTACGCCAAGATCAGCTATTTTCATACTGTTGATGCCAACTACACGTCCATTCAAATCGATAAGCGGTCCGCCGCTGTTTCCTTGGTTTATGGATGCATCAATTTGAATAACCTCTTGTTCCCAGTCGTATACTCCATCTTGATTAAGTGATACCGGCACAATTTGTCTTGTCTTGCTCACGCTGCCCGTTGTCACAGACTCTCCGAGTCCGAGCGGGTTGCCGATCGCAATAATATATTCAGCAGGGCGAAGCGCAGACGAATCGCCAATTTCTGCAACGACTTCGATTCCTTTTGCGTCAATTTCCAGCACTGCAAGATCCGTAATTTGATCTTTACCGACAATACGTGCCTCACGCGCTTCTCCATTCATCAGTACAACCTTTACCGCTTGTGCCTGATCAATGACGTGATAATTCGTAATAATAATCGCTTTGCCATCCTTCTTGCTAATGATGACACCTGAGCCCACACCCGCTTCGCGAAGCGTACCTTTGCCTTCTTCTTTTTCCGGCTGCGATTTGTCTTTTCCAATGCCAAGAGAGAACATTTGCTGATTAATGACGCTTACGACGGCCGGTCTTACTTTCGCTGAAGCCTGTATAGGACGCTCAAGCGGATCAATCACTTGTATACCACCCGTTACCGGTGCGCCGCCGCCGCCGCTGGTCGTACCACTGCCTCCGCCGCCAAACACAGCACCGAACAACAACGTTGCAGCTACCGCGCTCGTAATAGAAGATACAAATGCAATACGAACGTTGGACCACTTGCGTCCACCGCTCTTATATCTAAATGCAAAGTCTCCTTTCTTACTCTCGCGAGCAGCACGCTTGGATACTTTGGTTGAATAAAAATCGTCGTCGAATAAGCTCATTACTATCGCCCCTCTCAATGCCTCGGACATCAAGACTATTTTTTTGAATCTAGGAATGTTTTCGGAAGAAATGACTAAAATAATAATAGAATCATGCGATGCTTATCAGAAGTTTTTTGTTGCGCTTCAAAAGTCGTTCCACTAAAGGAGAAATGATATATGAAATCCAAAACGCCTGTCGCTTGGGAACATGTTCAGCTTGCTGCAAAGCTAGCAGATTTAAAGGATGATCACTACCGTACCGTTCTCACCTTAAGTGCGATGCTAGAATTGTTTATCGATAAGGGCATACTTACTAGAGAAGAGCTAAGTGCTAAAGCGGATGCGCTTGATGCACAGCTGGAATCCCTTATTTCTGCTTCACTACATCCCATGACGTAGGTCGGTCGTGATAGGTTGCGCGTAGAGGGTGTTCTTCTTTCTTATAAAATATTCCATGGTCCTCTAATATAGTATTCACGGTCAGCATTGCCAAATCCATTAAATTATGGTCAAGGCTCAAATGAGCCAAATAAACGCGTTTTGTTCGATCTGTCATGAGCTCTAACAGCGCTTCGCCTGCAGCTACATTGGATAAATGGCCAACATCACTCAATATCCGGCGCTTCGTATTCCACGGATATCGCCCCATACGAAGCATTTCCGTATCATGATTGGCCTCAAGCACAAGCACATCGGAATCAATAATTTGACGTTTGACCTTTTCACTTACATACCCTAGGTCAGTAGCTAGGCTTAGCTTCTCGCCATTCTCTACAAAGCAATAACCTACAGGTTCTGCTGCATCATGCGAGATTGGATACGATTGAATGGCCATTGAACCGAGGTTCACCTCTTCACCTGTCTCCATAAACACTCGCTTCTCTGGTGCAATCGTGCCAACATGCCTCTCCATTGCAGCCCACGTTGCCTCATTGGCATAAATGGGCAAATCATATTTCCTTGCAAAAGCACCCAATCCCTTAATATGATCGGAATGCTCATGTGTGACGAACAGCCCGTCCAATTGATGACCCATTACTCCGCGCTCGCGCATGAGTTCATCCAGCTTCTTCGCGCTCATACCGGCATCTACAATGACCATCTTATCATTCCCTTGCACGATGGTTGCATTGCCGGTCGATCCGCTTCCTAGTACTGTGAATCGAAGTCCCATAATTGCTTTTTCCTGTCCCTTCTCCTGCTCCCGTTAACGTAAACCGTTCGCTGCCGCTTCCCCTTGCTCATCATCCGTTGCAACCTCGCCGCTGATGGCATGCACGTAAAACTGATGGCCGTCCTCCAGCATAACACGCCATGACGGCACCGACACTTGACGCTCCGAATCAAAGATTTGTCCTTTATAGCCAAGCTGGATATCGGTAATGACCGCACCATCGGGTAAATAAGTTTCAATTAAGCTCGCTACCACCTTGGCAGCTGGCAGCACCTGCTTGGCTTCACCAGATCCGAGCAGCTCTACGCGATCCTGCAAAAAAGAAGTAATCTTCTGATCCTTAATATAAAGCTTCAGCTTCACATCAAACATCGGACGTCCCTCTACTACCCGATAAAAAACAGACTCGCCTACGCTGCTGTTCAGCAAATCAAATGCATATTGATCAAGCTCAGGAATACGATCTCCCAGTGTCTTTATTAATTCTTTTTTGGAATAGATGATCGTACTATCCACCGGTTCTTTCAATATGACTGGTTCCGCATTTTTGCGGCTGTCAGAGTGGAGCAAATAAGTTAAGTCTTTGAGCTCAGGTGTTTCCAGCGATAGATTGGCTTCTAACGAAATTCGCTTCTGCTGCATGAGCAGTAACTTATCCTGCGGCAGCTCCGCCGTATTTACATTAATGTTCAACTGTTCCCTGATATCCAGCCATAGCTGATAACCAAGTAATACATTGAGCAGCAAAAACGAAATAATAAGCACGTTTTTCGCTCGTCCCCAATCCAATCGCCTTCACCTCCTGCTTTTGCATCCCATTTCTATGGTCCATTAAGCGAACGAATTTGGCTCGCACCTGCTGATAAGCTTACCGCTCCTGCAGCTTTAGCTGCTGTTGCTGTCGTATCATTTGGCTTCTCTGAATTGCCATCAGCCTCGCCTTGCACAGCGTCCTCATCCTTCTGCTCAGGCGGTGTAAATCCGCTTCGATAAGCCTCTACCAATATTTCTTCCGTACCGTCTTTCAAGCGAACAGCCCATACCGGTATGAACCGAAGTCTGTTCTCATCGATTGGAGCAGCTTGCAGCGCTGGGAACAAAGCTGTCACTTCGCTGCGTCTATCGTAATTACTGAGCGTTTTCTCCAGCTCTTCCCCGCCTGACAACCAGCGAACATTCCTCGATTCCGACTGCGCTCCAAGTGTAATAAGTGTCCTCGAATATTCGGTTACGACACCTTGCTGAAGCCTTAATCTCATGTACCCATAGCGGAACGGCTTCGTATCCATAACAGGATACTGCTCGACATATTGCTTAAATCTAATATCCTTGCCTTCGCTGCCTGGCATAGCATTCACAAAACGATGTGTGCCGTCCCATCCGCCATGCTGATTGACAAAATCTACTGAGGCATACACATTGTCGCTAAGCAAGTTTTCCGTAATTTGCGGAGCGCTTGGATCTGTATAGCTGATCCACTTGCCGTTCTGTTCTACCTGCAATCCCCGCTTGCCGTCTGTATAAATTTGCGAACCGCCTCGGTCTTCAATTGCTCTTGTTGTGCTTTGATCGAAAAATAAGCTTCGTTTCATCAAATCCGGCGAATACGTCTCGTAAGGAAATACGATTTCCGTTGACTGAATCGGCGCAACCGGAATATAAAGGCCGTCTGCTGTCATGGTGTACTTAGGCTGGAACTGCCCAAACCCCACATAGTCCTGCACATCGCGTACCGTCAGATCCGCACGAACGGACTCATAAACCATCTCGCCATCAGCGCTAAAAAAGAACGTTCGAATTTCCTCGGTGCCCGACGTCTTGAAAATCCAGATGCGGTCAATTGTTTCGTTCAAGAACAGCAAATCACCTTCCAGCTTAAGCAGCTTCTGCAGCAGCTCTACTGGAATGCCGTTATCAAAGCGAAGCTCGATACCGATATCATTTTTGCGAATTTCTTCCCAGTTGAGCACATCCGAAGGGCTTCGCTGGAACCCTTTAAATTCTCTACCCTGAATGCGCTGGTTAAGAATCATCTCGTAGAACTGTGTCCCCGGATAGATGATGGTATGCTTATTGCCGCCTAAGTGGATAACTAACGCTTCTGGAAAAATAACACTCTCTACGCTTGTCGGTTTTCCTATTGGCTCCGAATTAACATAATCCTGATCGCTTCTTACCGTAGCGCCAAGACCAGGCATGCTGTATGCAAGCAAATAGCTTTGAAGGAGACTAAGCACGACTAGCAGGATAAGCGTTGTTGTCTTTATTTTTTCTTTCATGCCAGCTCGCCCCCTTCCTGTAGAAGTGGAAGAGTAAATGTAACCGTAGTTCCTTCATTTAGCTCGGAATCAAGTGAAATCGTACCGCTATGTGCCTTCACAATTTCCCGGGCAATCGAAAGCCCAAGGCCTGTTCCGCCCATATTGCGTGAGCGAGCTTTATCTACACGATAGAAGCGGTCAAAAATACGATTCAAATCCTTTTTCGGAATTCCAATGCCAGTATCCTTCACACTAATTGAAAGTGATGCCGAATCGGCCGGCTTCTTCGCCGTTAATTCAATCGTTCCACCGTCCAGCGTATATTTGATTGCATTGGAGAATAAATTATCAAGCACCTGATCAATCTGATCGCGATCCAGCCAAGCGGACTCCAGCCCTTGATCAACGCTCACTGCGGCTTTAATCGACTTCTGCCTAAGCTGAAATGAGAAACGATCTGCCACTTCATCAAGCATGTCATGAACATTTGTCTGTCTGCGGCGCAGCGGCGCTTGGTTTGAATCGAGCCGCGACAAATGCAGCAGATCTGTGACGAGCCGAATCATCCGCTCCGTTTCATTGCGAATAACGCCAACAAACCGCTCGGATAACTCCCGTTCATCCAGTGCACCGTCATTAAGTGCTTCTGCATAACTCTTAATTGTAGTAAGCGGTGTACGCAGCTCATGCGATACATTCGCGACAAACTGACGCCGCGATTGCTCAAGTTTCTCTTGTTCTGTCACATCCTGCAAGACAGCTATCGTTCCGGTAATGCCCTTATCCCGACGATGAATAGGCGTAAATGTTACTTTAAGCAGCCCTTCATCATTATCGTTCATCTCCTGCCCATCCTCATCACGTTCAATAAGCAGTGTCTGACCGCGTCCTTGCTGCAGCTCTTCGAGCCGTTCCTCGGATAGATCGAACAGCTCGGACAACTCAAGTCCTTCACAGGAGCGTACGTCGAGCAGTTCTAGCGCTCTCCTGTTCCATACGATGACCTTGCCATTCTCATCCGCTGCAACAACGCCATCGCTCATGTTGGAGAGAACGGAATTCAGCTTCTCATTTTCCTCTTCATTTACCGATAGAGCTTCTTTAAGCCGAATCGTCATATCGTTGAAGGCAACGCTCAAGCTGCCAATTTCATCATCACCAAGCACGGGCACCTGAAGATCGAATTTCCCTTGTGAAATCGCCTCTGCTTGCCTCGTCAGACCTTGAATCGGGCTCGTAATGGTATGAGCAAGCAATATGCCAAGCACTCCCGTGAGCCCAAGCGCAATAAGTGTCCCTGAGAAAAAGATCTGATTGACCCTGTTGACGGTCTCATACAGCTCGTTCATCGACGCAACGACATATACAACCCCAACCACCTTGTTGTCATTAATCGTCACTGGTTGGGCAATCATCTTTTTGCGTGTATTATCATCATCTATAATTTCTTGCTCATTGTCTGTAATGTTCTGAAGTGCCCGGCTTACAGCAAGCGATTTGTTCTTCTGGCCAATATAGGTCTCGTTGCTTTGAACGGACGTCGCTACCATCTTCCCGTTCGAATCAAGCACCTGCACCTCGGCGCCGCTAATGCTGAACAGATTGCGAACGACCAAACTAAGATCCTCTGTCGTGCTTTCCGCAGAATCACCCTCAGTATCTGGTTTAGCCGCTAAGCTCGGAGCTGCAAACTTAGATAAAATATCCGCTTGCTCCTTCAAATTTTTCGTGAAGCTGTCAATTAAGGAGTTTTTGACCGTACTTATAAAATAAACACCGATCAACTGCATAGCCACCAATATAAGCAGCAAATAGATGATGACCAGCTTTACTTGGATTGTGCGAAAAAAACTTTTGCCCTTCATCCTGGGCCGAAGCCTCCGGACTTGGAGTTGCGCATCATATAGCCAAGGCCGCGCCGTGTCATAATGTACTCAGGGCGACTTGGATCATCCTCAATCTTCTCGCGCAATCTTCTAATCGTAACATCAACCGTTCGCACGTCTCCGAAATACTCAAATCCCCATACTGCTTGAAGCAAATGCTCCCGCGTCATCACCTTGCCGCTGTTGCGGGCCATATAATAAACGAGCTCATACTCACGATGTGTCAGATCAAGCGGCACGCCGTCCTTATAAACGACATACATATCTGTATCCACAAATAGGTTGAACAGCTTAAAGCCCTGCTGCTCCTGCTCGGCGGAATGATCGGCAGTGCCAGCATGATCACCGCTTGCAGCTTCTTCTGTCTTTTGCTGCCTGCGCAGATGCGCCTTCACTCGCGCAAGCAATTCCCTTGTGCTAAATGGTTTTGTCACATAATCATCAGCGCCCAGCTCAAGCCCAAGCACCTTATCAATTTCCGTATCCTTAGCCGTCAGCATAATGATTGGCATTTGCAGCTTGGCACGAACCTCACGGCATACATCCATACCGTCCTTTACAGGCAGCATCAGGTCCAGCAAAATAAGATCAGGAAGCTCCTCGAACGCAAGCCGTACCGCCTCACCGCCATCGAAAGCGCAAATAACTTGATGCCCTTCCTTCTCCAAATTAAACTTTATAATATCTGCAATCGGCTGTTCGTCATCGACCACTAATATTTTTCCGTGCATCGCTACACCCGCCCGTCGCTTGTCCTTTTTATTACCTTCTATTTTAACACTGTTATCCCTTGCTTCACAATGAAACTTCCCTCATGTTGAAAGGTTTTTCCTCAGTCCGCCATCACTGCATGAATCAGTTAAATACTCCATGTCCATACACATCATTTATATACGCAAAAAAGAGAAACACTTCGCTTATAGCAAAAGTGTTTCTCTCTAGTAAATTATGGGTATATGTTATAAGTACTTTAATGGATTTTGCAAGACGCCGTCCTTGTGTACTTCAAAATGCAAATGAACGCCAGTAGAGTTTCCTGTACTGCCCATGATAGCAATCTTTTCACCCTTCTCAACAATATCCCCTACTTTGGTATTGTAAGAACTAAGGTGACCGTATACGGTTTTGTAGCCGTTCTTATGATTGATAATAACCGTCTTGCCTAGTCCTGGCTTCGTACCAACAAACTCAACTTTTCCTGTATCGGATGCAAGAATGTTCTTGTTGCCAGTAAGGTCAATACCGTTATGCATGCGTCCCCAACGTTTCCCGAACTTACTTGTCATTCTAGATCCGGAGACAGGCATTGCAAAACGTCCTGATCCTTCTCCCAAAACAACCTTCGTTCCTCGTTCAACAATCTTTGGAGTCGCTTCTTTAATTACTTCTTTCGTGAGAAGCTCTTCGGATACGACGTAACCGTTTTGCTTCACGATACGATAAGTCATTCGTTTAGAGCCAGCCGTACCATTTGCTATCGTCTTCGACTCGCCAACACGCATGCTCGCATTTTTCTTAATTTCAACAGGTGGTTCAATCGTTTCTACTTCAACTAAATTCTCGGTTGTCTTTACTGTCAGCTCCGGTTGGAGCACCGTTAGATCAAGAACATCGCCAATCGTTATCTTATCATCTTTAATCCATGCGTTATTCTTATAAATAACCTCTGGGGAAATATCAAATTTCTGTGCGATACAGCCAACGCAATCGCCTGCTTGTACCGTATATTTAGTTGGTTGAATACTGCCTTGAACGAGCATCTTATAAATGGCTTCTGCTTCCATGATCTGTTCTGGATCGGTATCGATTGATTCCATCATTACCGCTTCGATGAATTCAACTTCTGTCACTTCACGCCCAGGCTGCTTAGAGGCTGCCTTCGAATCAAGCGCTGGCGGCTTTGCATCTTTTGCATTGAACGAAAGCGACTTCACTTCCTTTGCTTCCTTCTTCGCTGCGGCAAGCTTCGGTGCAAACTTGCTTTGCACGCGCAATAAAACTTCATCTGCTGTCTGTTGGTCTTTCACTATGCCGATGACTTTTCCATCAACCTTCACTTCGACACCAACCGCATGAGAGGTAAACAACCCTTCAAGCTTGTCCAGCGTACCAGCAGTTTCTGGAGTTCCTTTGAATGCATGATCAGGCTCATAGGTAATTGTTCCTGTATCAAGCACCATGTTAATGCCCGGGTTAGCTTGCTGAACCTCTTCGGTTTCCAGCAAAACTAGCTGCTCTACTTCTTGTGGATCACTTACGGTTCCAACGGCTGTTCCATTCATATATACGTTATAAAATTCGACTGTGTTTGCTTGAACATATTGGATTCCGCTAAATCCGGCTACTGTGAGGAGTACGAGCGCCCCGCCCGCTAACTGAACCGGCTTTTTTCGCCAAAACGGCTTGTTTGCCTGATCACTTGCGGATTGTTGCTGTGTCTTGCCATCCAGTTGTTGCGATCGGTCATGCCGAAAGTACTGAATCGCTTGATTCCATACTTTCTGAATCCGACCCTTGTCCCTGAAAACGGTCATGATTGTCTCCTTTTCGCGCTAATGCAACTTTTTTTCCGATTTCCGACATAAAAAAAGACGAATTATCCTGTCGGATCGTTCGCCTAATACTGTAACATATGCCCAACAATTGGAGCAACCTTTACACCCTATTCACAATATTAATATTTTTTCAGAATCTCCATCATTTGCCCATATTCGGTCTTGTCGAGGTGTTGTGCCATTATTTGTTGAATCTCTGTCAACTCTTGTTCTGTCAGCCCGTTTTCGATATATTGAGAGATTGTTTGCCACGATTCTTGCGGTAATTTTGTCATAAGCAGACTGAATAGTTTTTCCTTATCCTCATCGCTCATTTGATCCTTTACTTCAGTCAAATCATCCGTTGTCATCGCTGTTTCGGTATCATCAACACCAGCTGTTCCCTCTTCAACACTGCCATCTTCAGGTTTTGCGCCACTTCCTGCTTCGGTGCCCCCGCCAATGCCCATATCGGTAAGCGGAGCATCCGTTGCTTGCCCAAAGGCGTCGATGGCTGCCGGTGGATCAGTCTGCTCATTTTCACCTGCATCTGTTGCTGGAGTATCCTCACCATCAGCTATAGTCTTCTTCTCTTCTTTATCTGCAATATCCGTCGTTACTAGCGGATCTGCTCCCCATAGTTTGCCCCATACGCCTGACATTGCCATCGGCGGCACTTCAAGCGGTAAATTGAATTGTTTTAATATCGTTTCCACATAGCTGGTTACAATATATCCCGTCGTCCAAATGGATAAGAAACTTACGATTAATCCTGCTGCTACAATTTTCGCCAGCCATTCTACTTTTTTCAACATTGCCGCACCAATCCCTTCGTCCAGCAGCTGACAAATTGTTATTTAGCAGCTGCACTTTCCATAATCTGTTATATACCATTATGGTCAACATTAGGGACAACCATTCTTCTACACTCTATTAATTTCCTATAATTTACGTGTTTTAAAGCAGGTTTTCATCATTTTTATATACAAAAAAAAGGATGGCCCGCAGGCCACCCTTTGTAAAAAACATTTTATTCGTAAATCGGACGAACCGGATTTGTTTGCTCGCGGTTACGGCCAACGGAGAAGATCGCAATTGGAATACCTGTAAGCTCGGATACACGGTTCAAGTAATTGCGAGTATTCACTGGAAGATCCTCAAGTGTTTTCGCGCCAGAGATATCCTCTGACCAGCCTGGGTGCTCCTCGTAAATCGCTTCGCACTCTGATACCATTTTGAGGCTTGCTGGGTAAGTATCAATCACTTCGCCGCGCAATTTGTAGCCTGTGCAAATTTTAACTGTTTCAAGGCCTGTAAGAACGTCTAGCGAGTTCAGAGAAAGACCTGTAATACCGCTAACGCGGCGTGCATGACGAACAACTACCGTATCGAACCAGCCAACGCGGCGTGGACGACCTGTTACTGTACCGTATTCATGGCCTTTGTCACGAATCATTTGACCGATTTCGTTGTCTTGCTCTGTTGGGAAAGGACCATCGCCTACACGAGTTGTGTATGCTTTTGCAACACCAATAACTTGCTGAATTTTTGACGGACCAACGCCAGAACCGATACAAACTCCGCCAGCTGATGGGTTGGATGATGTTACGTACGGATAAGTTCCTTGGTCAATATCGAGCATAACGCCTTGAGCGCCTTCGAACAAAACTTTCTGACCAGCATCGATAGCATCGTTTAGAATAACTGAAGTATCTGTTACATATTTGCGAAGCACTTCTGCATAACCAAGATAGTCGGCAACGATGGAATCCGCATTAAGATGCGCTCCGCCATATACTTGCTCAATCAATTGGTTTTTCTCGATGATAATGCTGCGAACTCTGGATTCAAATTCCTCAGCATCCATCAAATCAGCAATACGAATGCCATTGCGTGCCGCTTTATCCATGTAGCAAGGGCCGATCCCTTTGCGAGTTGTGCCGATTTTATTATCGCCTTTACGATCCTCTTCAAGACCGTCAAGTACAAGGTGATAAGGCATAATGACATGAGCGCGATCGCTAATTTTCAAATTATCAGTAGAGAAGCCATTTTCGTGAATATAGTTAATTTCGTCAATCAGAGCTTCCGGATTAATAACCATTCCGTTACCGATGACGCAAGTTTTATCATGATTGAAAATACCCGATGGAATCATCGTCAATTTATATTTTTTGTTATCAATAAGGATGGTGTGTCCGGCATTGTTTCCTCCTTGGTAACGAGCGACGACGTCGGCTCCCTCTGCCAAGTAATCAGTGATTTTGCCTTTACCTTCGTCTCCCCACTGTGTACCAACTACAACAACCGTAGACATAATTATACCCCCGTCCGGTGTTTATAAGCACCGAAAATTACCGTCCCAATGCTTTATACACCAGCAAACCTTTTATAAAAGGGCCCGTGTCACAAGTCAAAAGACAGCATTAATAGTGTAGCAGTCCAACATCGAGAAGTCAAACGAAAAACGAACAATTGCATAACTACACATACAATTGTTCGGATATTCACGACGCTTGCATCGGATCTTGATGCGCGCGATCGATACTTACGAATTTATTGTACTTTTTGAGAAACACGAGCTCAACCGTACCTACCGGTCCATTCCGCTGTTTAGCGATAATGATCTCGATAATATCTTTTTTCTCAGACTCTTTGTCATAATAATCATCCCGGTAAAGGAACGATACGATATCAGCATCTTGCTCGATAGATCCCGATTCCCGAAGGTCGGACATCATCGGACGTTTGTCTTGCCGCTGCTCAACGCCCCGGCTCAGCTGAGAAAGTGCAATAACGGGAACTTCAAGCTCACGCGCAATTTGCTTCAGTGTACGTGAAATTTCGGATACCTCTTGCTGCCTATTCTCGCCCGCTTTACCGCGGCCGGAGATCAGCTGCAAATAGTCTATCATGATCATGCCTAGCCCTTTTTCCTTCTTCAAGCGACGGCATTTGGCGCGAATTTCTGCGACCGTAATGCCCGGTGTATCATCAATAAAGATTTGTGCCTCCGAAAGCGATCCAATCGCCATCGTCAGCTTTTCCCAGTCATCGCCTTCGAGGTGCCCTGTCCGCATCCGCTGGGCGTCTACATTTGCTTCTGCGCAAATCATACGCTGTACAAGCTGTGCCGCTGACATCTCCAGACTAAAGATCGCGACGGTCTCGCGTGCGCGAACGCCAACATTTTGTGCAACGTTAAGCGCGAATGCCGTTTTACCTACAGAAGGACGGGCAGCAACGATGATCAGGTCGCTTCGCTGGAAGCCGGCCGTCATCCGATCCAGATCGGTAAATCCGGATGGAATGCCTGTTGTGCCGCCTTTATCCTGGTACAGCTGCTCTACCTTCTCGAATACCTCCATCAATACGTCTCTAATGGAGATGAACCCGCTACCAGAGCGGCGGTTCGATATTTCGAGAATTTGTTTCTCTGCATCTCCGAGAAGTACACCAACATCCTCTGAATTCGCATAACCATCGGATACGATGTTTGTTGCTGTGCGAATAAGGCGCCTCAGCATCGACTTCTCTTCTACAATTTGTGCATAGTAGTCAACGTTTGCTGCGGTTGGCACCGAGTTGGCAAGCTTCGCCAAATAGCTGACTCCACCAATTTCCTCAAGCAAATGCTGATCCTGCAAATGCGCTGTCAAGGTCACGAGATCAACCGGCTGGTTGTTCTCTGCGATTTCAACCATCGCCTCATATATTTGTCTGTGAGGACCGCTGTAGAAGTCTTCACTGCGCACGCGCTCCATCGCTGTAATCAAGGCTTCTGATTGCAGCAATATCGCTCCGATAACAGCTTGTTCCGCTTCTAAGTTTTGCGGTGGAACACGATCAAACATCAATTCAGTGCTCATGGGCCCCTCCTAAAAGGTTTGCATAGCAAACCTACTTCGTAAGCATACGCTAAGGTTTTCGAAGAAAACCTACATCGTAAGCATATAGCTAAGTCTTACATAAAAGCCTACTTCGTAAGCATAAGCCAAGGTTCTGTAACAAACCTTGGCTTATACTTTAGACTGCTCTATTCTTCAGACGCCTGCACGTTCAGCTTTGCTTTCACTTCAGGGTGAAGCTTCACAACGACTTGTGTAACACCTAGCGTACGGATTGGATCATCAAGCTCGATTTTGCGTTTATCTACTTTAATGCCTTTCGCCGCTAATGCTTCGCCAATTTGTTTGCTCGTAATGGCACCAAATAGTCTGCCGCCCTCGCCTGCTTTTGTCTTAATTACGATGGTCATCTCTTCAAGCTTCTTGCCAAGTTCTTGCGCGTCCTGCTTTTCTTTATCCTTGCGCTTCTGTTCAGAAGCATGCTGTACTTCAAGCGTCTTCAGGTTGCCGTCGGATGCCAGCTTCGCAAGCCCTTGCGGCAATAGAAAATTACGTACATACCCTTCGGACAGATCCTTTACTTGCCCTTTTTTCCCTTGTCCTTTAACATCCTGCAAAAAGATTACTTTCATTCAAATAACCCCTCTTCCTTTTCAATTTCTTCTAACACTTGTTTCAAACGTTCCGCTACTTCCACCACAGAGCCTTCCAGCTGAGCGGCAGCATTCGTCAAATGTCCACCTCCGCCCATTCTCTCCATGACGACCTGTACATTCATATGGCCTAGTGAACGCGCACTAATGCCAATAAGTCCATCTTGGCGCTCTCCGATAACGAAGGAAGCAAGTATATCCGTCATATTCAGCAGCGTATCCGCTGATTGCGCGATGAGCAGCTGCGAATATTTACGACCGCTTTCGGTTACTGCAATGGCGACATGCTCATAAAGCACCTCAGCATGCTTAATAATTTCGGCCTTGCGTACGTATTCCTCAAGATCCTCTTTCAGCATCCGCTGAATCATCATCGAATCTGCCCCATTACGGCGCAGGAACGATGCCGCTTCAAACGTTCTCGCACCAGTGCGAAGCGAGAAGCTCTTTGTATCTACCGTAATACCGGCAAGCAAAGCTGTTGATTCCCGTACATCGAGTACAACTCGATCATGAATGTATTGCAGCAGCTCCGTTACGAGCTCACATGTTGATGAAGCGTAAGGCTCCATATAAATTAATATCGCATTCGCGATAAATTCCTCACTGCGGCGGTGATGATCGACAACAACAATACGGTCGGTCTGTGTAAGCAGCTTAGGCTCCTTAACCATCGATACTTTGTGCGTATCAACAACGACTGCGAGCGTCTGAGGTGTGATCAATGCCGAGGCCTGCTCTGGTGAGACAAAGCGTTTGGACAGCTTCTCGTCTTCGCGGATGAGCTCCATCATTTTCTGAATGGCTGGATTTACGCCTTCTAACACAATATAAGCTTCTTTGCCGAACAGCTGCGCCGCCTTCATAACACCGATCGCTGCTCCAATCGCATCCATATCGGGCATTTTGTGCCCCATAATGACTACGTTATGGCTCTCGCGTATCAGATCACGTAATGCATGTGCGACCACCCGTGCGCGCACGCGTGTCCGTTTCTCCACCGCATTCGACTTGCCGCCATAGAAGGATTGCCGACTGCCAACCTTCACCGCTGCTTGGTCGCCGCCTCGTCCGAGCGCGATATCAAGACTCATATGCGCCCATTGACCGAGCTCGATTATATGCTCAGCCCCTGCCGCAAAACCGATGCTCAGCGTAACCGGAATTTTGTGATCGCCGGTAATATCTCTAACCTCGTCCAGCACGACAAAACGAGACTGTTCAAGCTGCTTTAACGTTTTTTGATCCGTCACGAGCAGAAAACGATCCGACGTGAGCCTCTTCAAATAAATATGATACTTTTGAGCCCACTCGGTAATTTCCGTCGTCACCTTCGAGAGCATAGAGCTGCGCTGGTGATCGTCGAGACCTTGCGTAACTTCTTCAAGATTATCGATCATTACAATGCCGATAACGAGCTTCTCATCATCGTATTTGCGGCCAAGCTGCCACAGATCCGTAATGTTCTTCACATAAAGAATACGTTCCTTCTGTTTGAAGATCAGCTGGTAAACTTGCGAGCCTACTGTAGCTTCAATCGTTCCTTCGCGTTCCTTCACTTGCTGCAATGACGGGAAAAGCTCCGCAAGCGGAACGCCAATGACGGTTTCCCGCTCCACCATATTAGCAATATAAGGATTATGCCATTCCACCATACGATCTTCGTTATATAAAATAATTCCGAAAGGAAGCTCGCTGACGACATCGTTTCCTGCCTTTTTAACCCGGTAGGACAACGTGCCTAGATACGATTTCAAATCTTTGCGGAAAGCACGTTCTGCCATTATGGTATAAAACAATACCAAGGCCGTGAGCAGTAATCCGAGCAGCCCAAGCAGCCACTCGAACCATGCAAGTCCCACTGACATGAGCACCATCAATGCAAAGGCCCACATTTGATGCATTCCGTGCCATCGTGTAACCAAAAACTTCGGCATTTCCTATCCGCTCCTGTGCTATGGTTTCGTAAACGACTTGCGGATTGGAAAAGCAGTATCCAGCACGCCGATCAAGCTAAGCGGCGGGATCAATAGCACCGGAATCGCAATAAGAATCGGTACCGCTTTGTTCCATCCTCGCTGATGAGCAAGGAAAAAGAAAAATCCGACAGCCTGAAACGCAAAAACATAACTAAGCAGAGGTACCAAGTTCATCAAAGCCACTGCAAAAAAAGAATCGCTCGTCGTCGACGAGAACAGCTCGATTACATAAGTAATTAAATAAAGCACAACGAGTATACGAGGCAAACGCCAATCTTTGGCACGCGTAAACCTAGGCACTTCCGGGCCGCCGCTCCACTTTACAGCTCTGCGAGCTATAAATTGCGATATAGCAGTGAGTACGAAAGCGATAATAATAAAGGTTACAGGAATAGAATTGACCATCGTACGAGCAACAACCTCAGTTAGATCCGAATTCCATTCTGTAGGAAGCAGCTGCTTTGTCATCAGTTCATCGACTGTTGACCTTATAAATGTTCTGAGCTCTTTAATGAGCGAAATATTCAAGAACGCCTCGAATATGATCAACTCAAGCATTAACTGAGCAAGAACGACGACGCTGACCGTCCGAAGAACCTTTGAGGCAGGCGCTTGTTTCATATACAAGTGGCCCATCACAATAGACGGTATGAGGAAAAATAATCCGATAATAAGTGTAGCTGGCCCGCCGATAATAAATGCCAGCGCCCATACCGGAAGCAGATGCAGCACAAAAGATTTTGGCGACAGTATCGTATACAGTACGACATACGGCACCATAAGCAGCAGCATGGTAATTACGTTAAATAGCGGTACTAGAAGGGACAATAATAAAAGGAGTGCCGCAAAGCTCCACAGCACTGGTTTCAAGCCGGTTCTCAAACCGTTCACCTCTTGCTTATATAATCTGGTTTCTTACGAAACTTTTACAACTCATTATAGCATAAAAGCTAAACATATCACTCACATTCCAGCAGGCTCACTCTTTAGTCGAACTGTCCGCTTAGGCGCTTCCTATAAAAGAAAAAGACGGAACAGCAAGCTTATTCCGTCTTATTGCTTATTATATTGCCCTGCCTAGTTTGAAAATAGTACCTGAAGACGATCCCAATCGCTGCCGTTTCTTATTTATCCTGAAGCACATTATGCTGCTCCATAATAATTTTTTGGCAGTAATCAATAATTTCGCTTCTGCGTACAATGCCGATAAAACGATTCATATCATCGACAACCGGTACAAAGTTTTGCACCTTCGCCAGCGAGATCAGATCATCCATATTGGCATCAATTCGTACCGTCTTGTTGTTCATTCGAAGCGGTACATCAATTAGCTTCACCTTGTTGGTTTGTTCCAGTGATAAGTCAGCATGATTTTTAAAATACCATAACAAATCGCCTTCCGTAACCGTACCTGCATAACCGCCATCATCATTAATGATAGGAACCGCCGTATAGCGATGATACTCCATACGCTCTAGCGTTTGTCTTAACGTTACATCCTGAGTAACACACACAACCTCTTGCTTCGGCAACAAAAAAAACGCGATATTCATTTTTCTTAAACCACTCCGATCCGTTTGCTCTTTCCATTCCCATTGGTCCTAAAGCAGCAAGACGGAGCGGAGCAAGCAGCATTAAGGCTGCTTAGTCGTCGTTTCGCTGCTTGATAATGCACCTACATCTTTGACCTTATCTTCATTGTACTTATCAGGCAATATTAAGCTGGAAGCAGGTGTATCTGCATCTAACCAGTTTTTGATCATGGTCTGTACTTTCGACAAATCTTCTTCATCGGCAAAATAATACCAAGCTCCGCCGCTCTTCAAGCGATGTCCATCACCAAGCAGCGAATGGCTGTAGATTTTGCGATCCTTCGCCATGAGCATGATTTGACCTAAATCGACTAGCTGCTGCGGACGCATATCTGTACTGAAATTATCGCCCATAATATCCATAAGCTCAGGAATTTTGGACCATTGATTCATTTGTTTCGCTTTATCCATAAGAAGATTCAAGAAAATCTGATGACGCTCTGTACGATTGATATCGCCGCCAGCATCCTCACGATAACGAACATAGTTCAGTGTATCCTTACCGTTGTAAGTGTCCTGGCCTGCTTTAATGACAAATTTCTCATGATCAGCATCTTTGTTCACAATATCCTCTTCGATAGGAAGCGAAATTCCGCCAAGCGTGTCGATCACGTTACGGAATCCTTCGAAGTTAATTGAAGCGTAATATTGAATAGGTGTGTCTAGAAACTTCTCAACCGTGTTCATTGCCATTCCCGCACCGCCAAAAGCGTATGCATGCGTAATCTTGTCCTCTTTGTTTTTACCGACGATATCTACATACGTATCACGGGGTATGGAAACCATGAGCATCTCGCCGTCATTTGGACGAACGACCGTATAGATCATCGTATCCGACCGTCCAGTCTCCTTGCCGCGTTGGTCAATGCCGAGCAGCAGGATGGAGAATGGATCTTGTTTCTTATTAATTGTACTCACTGGAACGGGTTCCCGTCCATCGATAGGTTTATAAGATTGCTCGAGCTGCTTCTTTACCTGACCTTCCAGAAACCAATCAAACCCTAGCATAGCCAATGTTCCTCTGTTGAAAAAACCAACAACACCAAGAAGCACTACTGCAGCTGATGCAGCAATTAACCATCTGCGTTTATTCATTTTATTCATAATATGATGACTTCTCCTATCTTATCAATTCTTTTATAAATACGCATTCTTTAGTTTAGACGATAATTTGTCGAAACAGGTTACAAACCTTTTACAAAGTTTTGATACCAATTTTGGATAATATTTTATAAAATAAAGAGGTCTACTGAAAATGTATGACGAATACAATCATTGCAAGTATAGGTAAAATAGAAAGGGTGAATCTCTTGAATCAACCTCCATCCTTACATCCAGACAGCTCATCAACGGGACTTGATCCGAAAGTAGCAGGCTTGCTTTGCTACCTGGCAGGTTTTATAACCGGCATTATATTCCTTGTGCTAGAGAAGAAGAGCCGCTTCGTTAGATTGCATGCTGTACAGTCTATCGTCTTATCGGTCGCTTTCATCGCCGCTAATATTTTGTTAGGCTTTATCCCGATAATTGGTTGGCTGCTAGGGATATTGCTCGGTCTAGCCGCTTTTATTGCATGGATTGGCCTCATGCTGCTCACGCTGCAAGGGAAGCTGAATAAGCTGCCTGTCATCGGTGAGTGGTCAGAGCAGCAGGCAAATAAGTTTTAATAACGACTAGACTACGAAATATAAGGTAAGTAACAGTAAATCATATCCTTTCTTATATTTCAAAAAAAATGGACGGCCTGCTGCCGTTCTTTTTTTTATTCATTTCGAGTTCATAAGAACTATTCATTAAACCAGACAAATAATCTCGTAATCGCTAGGTATCGGCTAATATTGTTCTACTGGCTTCTCTAAATCGGTAAAATTGAGCTTTTGCAGCCGTATAACCCTCTTTCAGCGGTTTGATGAATTGGCAGAAAGTTCGTACTATTAAATAACATCAATTAAATACGAATAAGAAGGATTGTGAACATTTATTATGGGTATAGGACTTAATCTGCTCTTAGTTGCTTTACTAATTGTGTTAACCGCTTTTTTCGTAGCTACTGAATTTGCAATCATTAAGCTTCGTTCCAGCCGTGTCGACCAGTTAGTCGTTGAAGGCAAGAAAAACGCAATTGCCGTTCAACGTGTTGTAAGCAATTTGGATGGTTACCTATCTGCCTGTCAGCTTGGTATTACAATTACAGCGCTCGGACTTGGTTGGTTAGGAGAACCTACCGTTGAAAAACTGCTTCTCCCTCTATTCGAGCAATGGAATCTAAACAGTAATTTGAGTCACATTTTGTCATTTCTAATCGCCTTTTTATTCATCACATTTATCCATGTGGTCGTTGGTGAGCTTGCTCCTAAGAGCATTGCCATCCAGAAGGCAGAGCTTGTCAGCTTCACTGTCGTAAAACCGATTATTCTTTTCTACAAAGTCATGTACCCCTTCATCTGGGTCTTGAATGGATCTGCCAATGCGTTGGTTCGTTTGTTTGGCTTAAAGCCAGCGAAGGAGCATGAGAACGCCCATTCCGAAGAAGAAATTCAAATTATCTTAACAGACAGCTTAGAGAGCGGTAAAATCAACAATACGGAATATGGTTACGTAAATCGAATCTTTGCTTTTGATGAAATTTTAGCTAAAGAAATTATGGTTCCGCGTACAGACATGACCGTCTTATATAAGAACAATACGCTGCAAGAAAACATGGATATTATTCGCAAGGAACAGTATACCCGCTTCCCTGTTGCCGGCGACAGCAAAGACCATATCGTCGGGATGATCAACACAAAGCAATTGTTTCTTCAATATCAAGTAAACAAAGAAATTGATTTGCAAACACTTATACAGCCTGTCATGTCCGTATCCGAGGTGATGCCTGTCAAGACATTGCTAAAACGGATGCAGCAGGAGCGCGTACACTTTGCGATCGTCGTAGATGAGTATGGCGGCACTTCCGGCCTTGTAACGATTGAGGATATTTTGGAGGAAATTGTCGGCGATATCAGAGATGAATTTGATGCCGATGAACGCAAAGATATCGAGATGCTGTCGGATACATCTTATATGCTGGATGGCAAGGTATCGCTCACTGAGCTAGGCGACCTCATAGGAGCCGAGCTTGAGCATGAAGAGGTCGACACGGTCGGCGGCTGGCTGTACAGTGAAATGGAAGAAGCTAAGCCAGGCAAACAATTTGGCTTTCATAATTTGACCTTTACCGTTCGTGAAGTAAGCAAACATCGCATCAATAAAGTTGAGCTGACGATCGGTCCACCTATTCGACTGCTCAAACCTGAGGTAGGTTAAAACAAAAAGGAAGGCGCACTTGGCGCCTTCCTTTTTTCTTTTTCACGCATGCTGATCTGGATTCAGGACATTCTAATAAAAAATGTTCAAGAAAGGAACTTATAATGCTTATCAATATTATATTTGGGTTCTTTGTTCCTTGGATTGCCGGTATATATTTGGGCATAAAAAGCCCCAAAACCTTGCTTCTTATTTTCCCTATCGGAGCGGTCTCCTCTTTAGTCATCAACTCAATTGGTTTTCAATTAAAGTTTTGGGACTTCACGCCTCTTATCCCCAATGACGAGTCCGTTTCCGCCTTGCCGCTTGATATCGGTCTTTACCCGCTACTAGCATGCTTTATGATCTGGCTGATCAATTCACGCCCCGTATTAACCGTGCTAATCTTGTTCTTGTTCATACTGGGCACTACACTGCTTGAGTTTATGGCTCTAATCTATGGCAAAGTATCCTACGGCAACGGCTGGAATATAGGGTATACCTTTTTATCCTACCTGCTGGCTTTCGGTATTGTATTTATATATTTCAAGCTGCTTAAGCGAAATCGGTTATTATAGCATGTTTTCGCCTTTCTTATCTGCTTCATAAAGAATCGAGCGGCTTCTAAACCATTCGAACAGATGAATCACAACGACCTTGATGACTGCATAACCCGGTACCGCGAGTACAATCCCTCCAAGGCCAAACAAGTTGCCTGCAGTCAAAATAACAAAAATAATGGTAATCGGATGGATATGCAGCGTTTTGCCCATGATTTGCGGCGAGATGAATTTGCCTTCGATTAATTGAACAATCGTCCATATAACCACCATCTTCAGGAGCATGACAGGCGAAGTCACCATAGCGACAATTAAAGCTGGTGTAATCGCAATGGCAGGCCCTAGATACGGAATAACGCTTGTGCACGCAGCTACCAGCGCAAGCACAAGTGAGTACTCAAGGCCAATAATTAAGTAACCGATATATAATAGCAGCCCAATACAGAAGCTTACTATAATTTGACCTCGGATATAGCTGCTGACTTGTCCGTTCATCTCTGCCATAATTCGTTTCGTGTGCGGCTGAAGCTTATTAGGCAGGACACTAACGATCGTTTCCGGCAGCCTTTTCCCGTCTTTTAGCAAATAGAACAATATAAACGGAAGCGTCAATATCGCAAGAATAACCTCTTTAAGTGCTCCCACAAAGGAACCCACGCTTGTTAACGTTCCATTCAGAATGGATGTGGCTTGCTCTGTAATATTCGACGTCAGCTTCTCCGGATTTAAATTAAACCACTCTTGTACCTGAATAAATCCAGCGCTATCCATAAACTGCTCAAATTTAACCCGCAATTGCTCGCCATATTTAGGGAAGCTGTTCACGAAGCTCACGGCTTGCCCATTTAATAATGGAATGACGATGACCAGCAAAATTGTAATCAGTCCTGCGCCAACCAGAAACAGCATAATAATAGAATATATCCGTTTGACTCCCTTTCGTTCTAAGAAGTCGACGACTGGATTAAATAAGTAATAAGCTATTCCCGCCAATATGACCGGCAGCAGCAAGGTCTTGAGCAGCACGGTTAAAGGCGTGAAAATGTATGAAATTTTCGTCAGCACCATAATATTCAGTCCAACAAGCAACAAAACAAGCAGAAATAATACGAATTTATTGTTCAAAATAAATCGCTTAAACCGCTCCGTTCCAGTTTTGCTATTTTCCATGGTTATGCTCCCTCTTTTCTTCTCATACAGGTGATCATTTTGGTTTATTGTAGCATTTCTTTAAATATAAACGCGAATGGCAGCGATTCTGCATTTACTTGCAACGACTCGCTTGCTCTTCGCGTATTATGACTTATGCGTACTACGATTCTAGGAGGGATTTCATTGTCCATATTTAAACGACTGCGTGATCTAACTTTATCGAATGTATATGCTCTAATTGAGAAAGCGGAAGACCCTGTTAAGTTGACCGATCAATATATTCGCGACATGCAAGAGGATCTAGCCGATGCCGAGAAAGCAGTCGCAGCACAAATTGCCATTGAGAAAAAATTCAAGCAGCTTTATGAAGAGCAAGCACAGCTGGTAGAGAAGCGCAGTGAGCAAGCCCATCTGGCAGCACAAGCGCAAAACATTGAGCTCGCTCGTCGTGCCTTGGAAGAGAAGAAAACAGCCGAACAAAAATCAACGGAGTACAAAACGAGCTTCGATCAGAATAAATTGCTCGCAGACAATCTGCGCGGCAAGCTGGATGAGATGCGCCAGCAGCTCACTGAGCTTAAAAACAAACGTGAGACACTCGTCGCTCGTTACAATGCAGCCAAGGCACAAACGGAAATTAATAAAGCAATGTCTGGCTTCGGTACCGATTCAGCTGCTTCAGGCATGAAGCGTATGGAAGAGAAGATGCTGCAAATGGAAGCGCAAGCTGAAGCAAGTAACGAATTGAGCGCCAAAGGAAAGTCGCTTGATGCTGAGTTTGAGAAGCTCGGCAAGGATAAAGCGGTCGATGATGAGCTTGCCGCCTTGATGAAGCAATACGAGAAACAGTAATAGCTTAGTCACTTCATAAATATTATCTAGTGTGGCCGCTTATGTTACGAATCGGAGGACCGGTTTTAACGGAAGCGGTCTTTTTTATAAATTGAACCATTGGAGGAACTGACGATGTCTTGGATTGACCTTATTCGAATTCCGATTTGGACAGGTGCTGGAGCAATTTTATTAATCATCATCATGTTTTTAGACTCGCGTTTTACGAAGTACAACGATTTGCAGGAAATTAAAAAAGGAAATACCGCGGTAACGACTCGCTTTGTTCTCAAATTATTTGCTCAAGCGTACATATTGTCCCAATCCATCAGTAAATCAAGTGAAATGTGGGAAGCTCTACTCATTTCGCTCATCTCCTTTGTGCTGCTGCTCATACTGGAGTGGATCGTAGAGAAAATCGTCATCGCTGTCAGCGGTATGAAGCTGGAGCAAGGTATTCATGAGGGTAAAGTCAACTACGCGTTATTCGCAGGCTCTCTTCATGTTGCAGGTGCACTAATTATCGGGTCTATCTAATTATTCAGAAGGAGTATATACGATGAGCTTGTTCAAACGGATCAAAAACCTGATTGCTACTTCTCCGCCGCCCATTGCTGAGAAGAGCATAATGACATTGTCACCTGGCGATGCTTGCGAGGTTTCCTTAACGACTTATAACGTCACAGGCAGAACTCATAATCGTGCACGCAACGCGATTGTCCTCACTCTTCAGGATGGCATAACCATTCGTTATTTAACGATAGAGGAGCGAGAAAGAACCGTATTCACACTGTATGACCCTATAGACGGGCGCTTGGAATCAATTGACGAGGTGCCTACCATTTTGGAGCTGGATGAACGTACTTATCATATGGAGGAGCAATTCTCCGGTTTAATTACGGCGACCGGCAAAACGCCATACATGCAGGGAGGCGAACAGTCTGTCTGGCAATATCAATCGGATGATATGAAGCTGCTTCGTATCGAATGGCAAAACGGGCGCTTCATGCTCTATGAAGGAGAAAGCGTGCTGCCTGCAGATGTTCGCGTGCTGCGCGGCGGCTAGGAGGATAACGATGAACAAATGGTGGCATCAATCTTTGAAATACCTGCTTCTGCTTAGCTTTATCATCCCGCTTCTCACCGCATGCACCATTTCAGATACGGTTAAGGAGCAGTACCCGTTAGAATCAGTCAATGGCTCTGGCAATCAAACCTCTTACGTCTATCGTGCCGCAAATCGTTCCGTTCCTGATGTCGCTTCGGATTTTAACGAGCAGCGTAAACCGAAGCAGCAGAGCGATACAAGTACAGAGCGGATGTTTCTCGTCTATTCCGATGAAGTCATCGATTTGCAGCAGGCTCCTGATGCACCGGAAGATACACTGATCGAAATTAACTCAACGGAATATGTACGTCAGAATTATAGCTCAAGCTTTCTCCAAGCCTATTTAATCGCGAGTGTTCTTGATGATCTGTTTGATAAGGGCAAATACGGCAGCGGCAAATACCGAGGTTATTCGTCAAAGGATACATACAAGCCGAAGACAACGTACCGCATACCTACCGTTGATGATAAGAAGCTTGCACCACCAGTTACCGTTAATCGTACCGGCTCGGTCATGAGACGCTCCAAAGAGGCGGGTGTTTCCTCCTCCTCCAAAGCAAGCACGAACACAATCACCACAAAGCCAGCGACCAAGGGCAAGATTGTGAAAGACAATAAGCAAAAGAGCAGCTCAAGCAAAGTATTCACCAAGCCGCGAACGTCTAAACCTTCCATTAAAGTTGGCAAAAGCAGAATTTCACGGCGACGCTGAAGCTAATAGTGGCCGCTTTGACAGAGAAATATAAGATAACAGCAGCAAATGATCTGCTTTCTAAAATTTCAAAATAAGGGCAGTATCCTCTACTTGGGTACTGCTCTTTTATTATGCTTGACTGAAATCTCCTTTATCGCTTATTGTGAATATAAAATAAAATTATTCATAAAATCATAAAAAAAGAAAAGAGAATCCCTATGCCCAAAAAATTCAGTGAGCAAGAGAAACAATGGATTAGCAAAAAGCTGTTCGAAGAGGGCAAACGCTGCTTCGAAGCTGCTGGTCTTCGCAAAACAAGCATTGAGGATTTAACGAAAGCTTGCGGCATTGCACAAGGCTCCTTCTATATGTTCTTCAATTCGAAGGAGGAGCTCTTTTATCACATTCTGCTTGAAGAGGAGGCTTTAATTCGCAACCGTCTGCTTGCTTCGTTAAATCGGAGTGAACTCGTAACCAAAGAGAGTATTCATCAATTTCTTATTGAATCCTTCCGTCTATTAGGCGAAAGCCCTATGGTTCGTCAAATGTATTTGGAAGGTGAATTTGCTCAGCTTGTACGCAAGCTGCCTCCAGAGCTCTTGGAACATAATTTCTCGGATGATGCAGATGCCTTAATGCCAATTATTCATCATTGGCAAGCAGCTGGCATTCTCGCTCATACAAAGCCTGAGCTTATCGTCAGTATGATTAGAGCGCTTGTCCTTCTTACCTTGCATAAGCAGGAAATCGGGCCCGGCATTTATTCCGATACCATTTCATTTATGCTTGATATTGTTGCGGAAGGTATGTATGCAAAGCGTGATTTAGGAGGCGAAATTATCAGATGATCGAAGTGAATCAGCTTGAGTACAGGTATCCCGGTACAACAAATACGATTCTGCACGGCCTTACCTTTTCAATCGCACCGGGAGAAGTATTTGGTTTTCTCGGTCCATCAGGTGCTGGAAAGAGCACTACGCAAAAAATATTAATCGGTGCACTCAAAGGTTACGCAGGCAGTGTGCGCGTTTTGGATCATGAAATCAAGAGCACTGGTCCCGACTATTATGAACAAATCGGCGTTGCTTTTGAATTCCCCAACTTCTACAGCAAGTTTACAGTCCTTGAAAACTTAAAATTGTTTCGTTCTCTTTATGCAGGCGTTACCTTGGACCCTATGCATCTCCTCTCCCAGGTCGGACTGCAGGATGCGGCGAATATGAAGGTTTCACAGCTATCCAAAGGCATGAAGATGAGGTTGAATTTTTGTCGTGCATTGCTGCATCAACCAAATATTTTGTTTCTCGACGAACCGACCTCCGGCCTTGATCCCGTAAATGCAAAGCGGATGAAAGAGTTGATTTTGGAGAGGAAAGCTGCAGGTACTACCATCGTCATCACAACGCATAACATGCAAGCTGCCGAGGAGCTTTGCGACCGTGTTGCTTTTATTGTCGATGGTCAGATTAAGCTTATTGATTCTCCTAGAGAGCTAAGACTGCGACATGGCCAAAACAGTGTTCGAATTGAATATTTAAAGCAGCATGAGCTGATAACCGAACATTTTTCTATGGCTGGGCTTGCGGGGAATCAGCAATTTATGAACCTTATACGTCATGAAAAAATCGAAACGATTCATTCCTTAGAAGCAACTCTTGAACAAATATTTATTGATGTGACAGGCAGGGCTTTAGTATGAGAATGTGGATGACCGTATGTCATGATCTTCGTTTCCAGTGGCGCCATAAATTTTACTTGATCTACATGCTCGTCTGCACAATATATCTCCTATTGCTCCACTCTATTCCCACAGAATACAAAACAACCGTTGCTCTATTGCTTACCTTCTCTGATCCAAGTGCGTTAGGGTTAATTCTAGCCGGCGGCATTGTCTTGCTTGAGAAAGACCAAGGCATTCATGACAATCTGTTCGTAACACCACTTCGTGTAACCGAATATTTGCTTGCCAAAACCTGTTCTCTTGCCTTGCTCTCGATTTCATCTGCCTGGGCTATACATCTATTTTCCATTGGTGTACCCGCTTCACCCTTTCATTTCACGATTGGCATCCTGCTTACATCCAGCTTTTTCACCTTGTTATCCATTGGCGTAGTTGTACGCTCGCAATCGGTAAACGGTTTTATTCTACGCTCACAGCTCTATGCTCTGCCGTTTGCGCTTCCTCTACTCGACTTCTTTCACATTGGCAATCAATATTTATACATGATCATCCCTACGGAAGGAACCCTCTTGTTGTTAAAATCGATGATCAAACAGCCCACTGTCGCAGAAACGTTGTATGCTATTTTCATTTTATTATTGGGCAACACACTCGTTTTTTTATGGGCTAAACGGTCATTTCAGCAGGTCATTCTTATGAAAATAGGAAAGGGGGATTCATGATGATACTTAAAATTAAAGCTTTTATGAAAAATGATGCGAGGCAAATTAGGATGGATCCTATGCTTATGGCCAGTTTATTTGGTCCCCTAGCCATTATCGTGGTTGCACGTTATGCCTTCCCTCCATTATCCGATTGGATACAGGAGCAGTATGGCTTTTTATTGATGGATTATTCCAATTTCGCGGTAACGTTCCTTATGCTTGTCATACCGCTGCTTCCAGGGACAATGGCTGGGCTTCTTATGCTCGATGAACGGGATGAAAACATGATTGCTTATTATGCGATTACCCCTTTCACACGTAAAGGCTATTTTTTGTATCGATTACTGCTGCCATGCGCACTTGCATTAAGCTTATCCAGTTTATTCATCCTATTATCGGGCATGGCAAAGATTCAAATCGAAAGTTTGTATACCATTGTATTGCTAACCCTAGAGGCCCCATGTTTGGCTTTGTTTCTAGCGACTTTTGCTTCTAATAAGGTCGAAGGCTTAGCCTTGTCCAAAATAAGCGGTTTACTTTTTGCAGGGCCTATTATTGCAGCCTTCACCCCCTTGCCATGGCAATATTTAGGCGCATGGATTCCAAGCTACTGGCCTGCCAAATGCTATTTATTAGGCATAGCAGGCGAGCCTTCAGCAGCTTTAGGGGTATTTGGCATCGGGCTCGCCTATCATCTTATTTTATTAAAGATCATGTTTCATTCCTTTTTGAAGCGGATCGATTAGAAAGGTATGCTGTCCTTTGTTGGCAATTATCCCTGTTCCTCTTTAGAGGCGTCCTTCAAATCATCCTGTACGCTTTTATTCCATAGCGGTACGCCTGAACGATAGGCCGCTCTTCCATTCAAATGTCCGGCTACCGGTCCCGTGATGAATACGAACACAATACCTAACAGCAGCTTGGCGCTCGTATGCTCCAAATAAATCATAAAGTATAGGAAAGCGGCTACCAAAATGAACAACACCCCAAGCGTCGCGCTTTTGGTTGCCGCATGTGATCGTAAATAAACGTCAGGAAGCCGAATTAAGCCAAAAGCACTTAGAGCACCAATTAATGCACCAAACAGAACCATCAGACCAATAATCAGCTCTCCTGCTTTACTTATCATCTCCATGTTCAAAGACGACACCCCTTTCAATATATCTTGCAAAAGCGGTTGTCCCGATAAAGGTCAATATGCCGATCAATAATATGATATCGAAATAATTTTGTGTTTTTAACAGCATGCAAATGACTGCAATCATCGATAATAAAATGACGCCAATCGTATCCAAAGCAGCAATCCGATCCGTTATGGATGGACCTTTGAGCAGCCTGTACATACAGCCCAAAATAGCTAGTGACAGTATAACTAATGATGCAATAAGCAAAGTGGACAGCATTACCGAGTCACCTCCATAATCGCTTTTTCAAAAGAATCCTTGATCTGCTGTGAGAGCAGCTCCGCATCATCCATATCCATCGCATGAATATATAATGTTCGTCCATCCTTGGACACGTCGAGCGTCAGCGTCCCTGGTGTCAAACAGATTAGGCAGGACAGCACTGTGATTTCCCAGTCTGTTTTGAGCTCGGTTTGCAGAGCAAAAATCCCTGGACGTATGGCGAGCCTAGGACGAACGATTAGTCCAATCACAACGAAGCTGGATACAAACAATTCTTTTATGAACAGGACAAGCAGCTTAAAGATTGCCCATACTCTCTTCATATAAAAGTCATGCGTCCAAAAGCGGCTGAGCAGCCCTATAAATAAAATACCAATGATATAACCTACGATAAACCGCGGAGCCGACCAGTCATTGTGAAGAAACATCCATACGAACGAAATGATTAAGTTTAATAAGATTTGCAACGCCATCTCATCTACTCCTTTAATACGGCATCGATATACTGCGCCGGATTGATAAGCGTATGCCCTGCTTCAGAAACGTATTGGTACACCCATTCCGATCCTATGCCCATCGCAACGACGATCAAGCATAACCCTGCTGTGGAAACAATAAATCCTTTATTAACGGCAGGCAGCGATTCGGCGTTTTTCATTTCTGCACCCCAGAAAGCCGCCATAAATATTTTGATCAAGGAATAGAGCACGATGAAGCTTGATGCTAGCGACACAGCTGTAAGCCAGAAATATTTTTCCTGAAAGCCGCCCATAATGATCAGCAGTTTTCCTGTGAATCCACTAAGTGGAGGAATGCCTGCAATGGCTAACGCTGTGATAAAAAACATCCAGCCCATAAACGGATAACGCTTGATCAAGCCTCCCATTTCCTTTAAACGCCCCGTACCAGCAATATACATAAGCATTCCTCCAATGATAAAAAGGAGTGCCTTGGCAACCATATCGTGCAGCAAATAGAACACGACTCCATCTAGCGCTTCCTTTGAGCTCACTGCTAACCCAAAAGCTAGAAAACCAACGCTGATGATGACATTGTAGTTCAAAATACGGCCAATATCGGAATAAGCGGCTGCCCCGAAAGCGCCTAAAACCATCGTTGCAGCGGCCATCCAAGCCATCCAATGATGCGTAATCGCAGGTTCATGATAAAAGATAAGCGTAAATGTCCGTATGAGAGCATATAAGCCTACTTTCGTGAGCAGCGCACCAAACAATGCGGATACCGCTGCCGGAGGCGCACTATAAGAGCCGGGCAGCCAGAAAAATAGGAACAGTCCCGCCTTTAAAGAAAATACGATCATGAACAGTATCGCTATGACGTTCAAGACGCCGCTCTGACCTACTTCAGCTATGCGCTGTGATAGATCCGCCATATTCAAAGTGCCTACAACTCCGTACAAATAGGCGACTGCTGCTACAAATAGTGTTGAGGATAAAATATTAATTAATATATATTTCAACGTTTCGCGGAGCTGCTTCTTCGTCCCTCCAAGCACGATAAGCGCATAGGAGGAAATGAGCATAACCTCGAAGCACACAAATAAATTAAACAAATCTCCCGTAAGAAACGATCCGCTCACACCGACGAGCAGAAACTGATAAAACGGATAAAAATAATATTTTTCTCTCTCCTTGCCGATCGTTCCGAATGCAAAGAACAAACAGAAGGTGCCGACAATCGAAGTAGCCAAAACAAGCAATGCGGCAAGCATATCCCCAACGAACACAATACCATATGGCGGCAGCCAGCCTCCCATATGCAGCGTTTGAATGCCCTCCGTTTTTACTTGATAGATAAGGACAATAGCTGCAGCCAGATTAAAAAGCATACCAATCACACTTATCCAGCGCTGCCCGATCACACTATTTTTAAAAAACAAAAGAATAACTGCCGTACACAAAGGAATGAGAAGCGGGAATACAAGCAGATTATTCATCGTCATTCCCCCTTAACTGCTCCATATCGTCAGTACCCAGCTTCTGATAAGCCTTATACGCGAGTACAAAGAAAAAAGAGGTTACGCCAAAGCTAATGACGATAGAAGTTAGAATCAGAGCCTGCGGCAGTGGATCAACATACGTTTCCGCCTTTTCGCCAAGCAGCGGCGCAGCTCCTGTTTTCAGCTTGGACATCGTAAGCAGCAGCAAATGAACACCATGGGTAAGGATAGAGGTTCCCAAAATGATACGCAGCAGGCTTTTGGACAAGATCAGATACACCCCGACTGTAAAAATAACACCGATTGCGAGTGACATATACAATTCCATAGCTACTTATCCCTCCCTATCGTTAAAATGATGGTCATCGTCACGCCAATAACGGTCAAATATACCCCTAAATCAAACAGCATTGCCGTAGCAAGCTCCGTATCACCCAATAGCGGCAGCTCGAAGTGACCAAAGGCATGACTGAGGAATGGTGCATCAAATATAAAAGATCCTACTCCCGTCAAAATAGCAATCGACAGCCCAATCGCTGTTAATACTCGGAAATCGATAGGAATGACCTCTCGCATCGTCTGCAATCCAAAGGCCATCGTAAGCAAAATAAATGCAGCCGACGCCATTAATGCCCCGATAAATCCTCCGCCTGGGTGGTTATGCCCTGCGAACATCAAATACACTGAGAACGTTAATATAATGAAGATAACGACTTTCGCTATCGTTTTCAGAATAACATCGTTGCTTCTTACTACTGGAAACGCCAGCTTTCCTCTATTGCTTTGCTTAGGCAGAAACACTCTTTCATCCTCTGTATCCAGCTTCAGCTTAATCATGGAATAAATACCTAACGATGCGATGGCAAGGACAACAATTTCAAGCATCGTATCAAAGCCGCGGAAATCAACGAGGATGACGTTAACCACATTTTTGCCGCCCGCTAATTCGTAGCTCTCTTTTAAGAAAAAGTCTGATATAGAATCAAACGCGCGATTTCCGCTTGCACCAAGTGCAATTAAAGTCATTATAATCCCCACACTAAGCGCAATAACGAAATTAGATAGTCGAAAACGCAAGGCGGCTATTTCCTTGCTCAGCTTCGGCAAATGATAGAAACATAAGAGGAACAGCGTCACCGATACTGTCTCGACGATCATCTGAGTCAAAGCTAGATCAGGCGCCTGTAGGATGACAAAAAACAAGGTGACCATATAACCTGCCGCACCCGTTAAAATGATAGCCATCATTCTCGACTTCGTAAACGGTATAGCAATAACCGATATGACTAAGACGATAATAATAACCGCCTCATATACGGATATTGGAGCATAATCCGAGAACTGAAACACATTCACTTTCTCTTGAATCATCGTTAACCCAAGCGACACAATTAGAAATACAAAAATGTACATCAAGTAGTGGCGAATGGAACCCGTCATATAACGGTTGGTCAACCGATTGGAGCCTCTATCCAATACTCGAAGTCCTCCATCATACATTTGGTTCAATGAGATGTGCTGGAAGAGCGGTTGATTGATCCACTGGATACGTTGATGAAACTTGAACAAAAGTGTCCCTGCAATAACAACGCCCATCGTCATAAATATTTCAGTTGTCCAGCCATGCCAGAATTGAATATGCACGAGGAAACGCTCGCCGGGCAGCAGCACATTCGGATGAATCGCAGCCATGGCAGGTTCAATTAAAGAGTACGCAAGCAGATTTGGGAACAAACCGATAACGACAGCTAAAGAAGCAAGAATGACCGGGGAAATAAGCATGCCGAGCGGCGCTTCATGCGGCTTCTTCGCCAACTTCTCAAACTGTGCTGGTCCCATAAACGTTCTAAATAGCAAAATCATGCTGTATACAAATGTAAATATACTTGCAACCCATGCGATAACGGGAATGATAGCCAGCATAAATGAAACGTTGAAAAAGTCCAGCTGCCTAATATTAAGAGCCGCTGTAAAAAACATTTCCTTGCTCAAAAAGCCATTAAACGGTGGCAGGCCCGCCATCGAGAAGGCTCCAATAAGCGCAATGGGGAAGGTTATTGGCATTAGAGCCATAAGACCGCCTAGCTTGCGAATGTCTCTCGTCCCTGTTTCATGGTCAACGATCCCGACAACCATGAACAAAGCACCTTTAAACACAGCATGGTTGATCAAATGAAAGATGGCTGCCATCGTAGCTTTTGCATAAAAGAGTGAATCTGTACCTCCTGTATAGAAAGCCGCCGCCGATCCAAGTCCAAATAAACTCATCAGCAAGCCGAGTTGGCTAATCGTTGAGAACGCGAGTAATGATTTTAAATCCGTCTGCTTCATCGCTCGGAAAGAGCCATAAATCATCGTCACAAGACCAAAGAACGAAACGAGCCAGAACCAAGCCGACTCTCCAGAGAAGATTGGACTGAACCTTGCGACTAAATATAAACCTGCCTTAACCATCGTCGCTGAGTGCAGATACGCACTTACAGGGGTTGGAGCCTCCATCGCATCGGGCAGCCAAATATGGAATGGAAACTGCGCCGATTTCGTAAACGCTCCGACTAGAATAAGCAGCATTGCGGGCAAAAACAATACATGGCCGCTTAGCGTATCAACGCTGCCGATGATCTCACGAATGCTAAAGGTGCCTGACATCACATATAGCAGTACAAAACCAGCCAGCATAGAGAGGCCGCCGAATACTGTAATAAGCATAGATTTTAATGCGCCATATCTCGATTTCTCTCTATGGTTCCAGAAAGCGATCAGCAAGAACGAGGAAATACTCGTCAGCTCCCAGAAACCATACAGCACAATAAGATTATCTGATAGGACAACCCCGAGCATAGCCCCCATAAATAGAAGCAAATAAACATAAAAGGATGTTATCGCTTCCTTATTTTTATCCAAATAATAAATCGAATAAAGGACGACTAACGCGCCAATTCCCGTAATTAATAAGGCAAATAATAAACCTAAACCATCCAAATAAACGGTGAAATTGACTCCTAATGAAGGTATCCATGGGATGGTTGCCGTTATGGTTTCACCGCTTTGAATCGCTGGTATTTTCCATAGAAAATAACTAAACAGCAAAATTGGCAAAGGCAGAATAATCCAACCCGTATGAAGTCCATGCAGCAGCTTTCGCAGCAAAGGACTAATAGCAGCCATAATAAATGGTAAAATGATGATGACAGATAGCAAAAACACTCTCCCCTTCCTCTACATATGACTTCCATAGCTTTTCCCTATTTCTATAAAAGTACTTCCATTTCTGCCGGAGCCTTAAAAAAACGCAAAAAGAGCCCGCTGTTGGCAGGCTCCTCCGATAAAAAAGTTAATTTAGTTGTTTTTTGACTACACTTTAGTATATCGTTCAAGTCTAAAATTGTCAAAAGAATTGAGATGACAAAGCGGGGAGAATGAAAATAGTTAAAATGGGGATTACTCTTACTAAAGGAGTGATCATCATGCGGCGTACAAAAATAGCGATCAGCTCATTCATTTTCATTCTGATTTTAACTGGCGCATGGCATTTGGATCAGCAAATGGATCAGCAGCGAAGCAAACAGGTGCTGCAGCCTGCATCCTTACTGCAATACAAAATATATTCTGCGCATGATTCTATCCATCATTTAGAGCCATATTCCCCTTATTTACCTCGTGAATATATGCGTATCATTCGATTAGAAATACAAAAAAAGCCTACTGAGAAACCTCAGTAGGCTTTTTGATTCCAGACATCAACCTATTCAGTCGTGTAAGGAAGCAATGCGATTTGACGTGAACGTTTAATTGCGATTGTAAGCAAGCGTTGGTATTTCGCGCTTGTACCAGTCACACGACGTGGCAAGATTTTGCCGCGCTCGCTAATAAACTTTTTCAACAAATCAACATCTTTATAGTCAATTTTAGAAATTTTGTTTACAGTGAAGAAACAAACTTTACGGCGTTTGTTGCGTCCGCCTTTACGTCCGCTGAACTTACGTTCTGGACGCTCGTCGCCACCGTTATCTCTTTGCTTGAAAGCCATGATAGGTATCCTCCTTATCGTTGAAAATATTACAATTACACAACAGCTAAAGGCTGTGCAACTGCTCCATTGACATGTGCAGCCTGAGCTACACCATTATCAAAATGGCAAATCATCCTCTGATATATCAATCGGGCGTCCGTCATCCTGAAACGGATCACGGCTGTCGTTACGTGAGTTATTACCAGATGGACGGTTACCGCTGCTTTGGGACGCATTGCCGCCGAAATTGCTTCCGCCGGTGCTTGTACCGCCGCTGTAGCTGCTTCCACCCTCTTCACGCGATCCACCGCCATCTTTGTTGGATTCCAAGAACCGAACGTTATCAGCGATAACTTCCGTCACGTAGACGCGTTTGCCTTCGTTGTTCTCGTAATTCCGAACTTGAATGCGACCTTCAACCGCTGTTAAGCGGCCTTTGCGCAAATAGTTGGCGCAAGTCTCGGCCAGTTGACGCCATGTTACAACCGGAATAAAATCCGCTTCACGCTCACCTTGACCACCGCTTGTAAACGGACGATCTACTGCTAACGTAAATTGTGTAACTGCGACACCTGCAGGTGTATAGCGAAGCTCTGGGTCTCTCGTCAATCTACCAATTAGTATAACACGATTCAACATCGTTTCTGACCTCCCAATCGAACAATCCAGCTTGGATTAAGCGGCGTCTCTGACGATCAACGAACGGATAACTTCATCCGTAATCTTCATGATACGGTCAAGTTCATTTACAACTTCAGTAGTTGCATTGAAATGAACGAGTACAAAATAACCATCACGAAGCTTGTTGATTTCATACGCAAGACGACGTTTTCCGCTCACATCTTGCTTTGTGACTTCTCCGCCATTGGAGATAATGCCATGGAATTTGTCAACGATCGCTTGCAAGGCTTCTTGCTCAACGTCTGGACGAACGATGTACATTACTTCATATTTGCGCATATTGTTTCACCTCCTCTTGGACTAACGGCCCCATAAATGGAGCAAGGAACGAGCTTCTGCTCGCATCTCTATACTATATCAAATCTGAACGCCTATGACAAGCGAAAATAGATGATGGTGCTGCTCAGGCAACTTCTGGCGATGATTCATCCATTTATAGCCGTTATCTGCTACTCATGCAAATTCCATTGCCCGCTAATACTACAACATGAAGGGATAGATCATGTGCATTTATCTATCCGCTCTAAATATAAGCTGGAGGCTGATCATAATGGGTGAAGGTACAATGTTTTCGCCGGGCGACAAAGCTCCGAATGATGGCACATACATCGAGGACGGTGTGAACTCATTTCATATGGGAATCAATAATCCGAAGAAGGTCAAACTCAGCAAAGGGCAGCGTTTTCCTGACACCTCTAACCACGAGCGTAAATGGAAACGAATGGGCCATTAATTTTTCCACATGGTTTTGAATAATAAAACATCAGTTTGGCCATTCTAATTTTTGACGGTGCAAGAGAGGTGTGGTTCCATTGAACCATTTCGGCAAACGCGGAGACACTATACCCGTCTAAAAACGGATTAGCTCTCATCGCGTGAGGATTTCGTCCACTCAGGAGAGAAGCGGAGGGTTGTGCCAAAGACACTTGTCTGTAACACACGCGCATTCGAGCATTGATACACGTTACCGTTCAATCGGCCGTGTATGATTGTGCTCAAAAGGATTTAATGAAGCTTTAGCTGATTTGTTCCGATTGACGAATGATGTTTCAACAGCTTGCAGTGAGAATTGATCGACTCAGCCATTATTCACCGTCAGGAAGAGAGCTCGCAAGAGCTCTCTTTTCTATATTATTTATTCCTTTGTATTTCCTAATCTATTAAAAAGACATAAAAAAACGGTTCCTCTGAAGGAACCGTAAATGTTTAATATAATGGCGGAGAAGGTGGGATTCGAACCCACGCACGGTTTGACCCGCCTAGCTGATTTCGAGTCACGTTGTCGATACGTTATGCGCGCTAAAGCCCCGTAATATATACGTTTGCTTGCGTCCACATTACGGACTGATTCGGTTACCTCTACGTTTATTAAATTAGTTTCTACTATTATATAACACGTTTAGTGCCGTAGCAAACTGTTTCCCATCGATCCCTAATTTATCCATTAACTTCTTTGAAAAGCTTTCATCTTTATAAAGTAACTTAGCAAAACTAATTGAGAATTCTTCTAAAACGTCAATAAAATCAGCAATAAAATCATCACCTAAAACGATTTTCCCATCAGCGACAGTAAAATCATACAAACTTAATATTTGTACTACGCTTTTATTACTTTTTCCATCCTCATGTACAAAGCGATTTCTGATTTTCATCATATCTGATATGTATTCCCAGTTAGAAATACCGTTCAATTCTGAGTGACCTTTACTAAGTAAAAAACTCTTAGCATTTTGAATAATACTCATTTTTTTATGTTTTCTTTTGTAATTTGTGTAACTCTTGTCAGTATCATAAGCAAGACAAGAGGTTGTTATAACCATCTCAATAAATGCACATAGTGAGGTCAACAAGGATATTCTCATTATGTTTCCAAATGCATTGTATTTTAGTATTTCGCTATGATAACTCAAAAGTTCCATTGTCAAATTTTTAGGCTCGTTTTCAACATATTTATGATTGTCATCTAACAAAGTTTTATCGCTAGTTATAGTGCTATTAATATAATTGTTGTAATCTCTGAAGTATTTTAGATTCTTAAGTACTGGATAGGATTCTGCGGCCATGGTTATTCTCAAATTATTATTAATTTCTTCAATGCTTTTTCCCAATCTGTCACTTCCTTTTAGTTTCTTTTGTAAAATATTTGAATGCCTTCATAATATCACAACGTTAGTTTTGATGTTAGGAGCGTCTTTATCATTCGTTTTCGTACTCCGAGCCTCCCGAGTTCTAATGACAACGTGGATACTGCACGCGGTTGTAGAAGACAATACGACAAGGGCCCTTGGGGTCAACGTTACTCGTGACGGCTACTTATGCATAAATATTCACGTACATACCTAGCTGATTGATAATCATCACGGTGTCGAAAACGGTCGCGATCGTAGAGTTTACGCGGATATCCATACGAGGGCGGGCGTGGCGTCTTTTATACAGCGTAATCATGCGCAATTTATGCATATTTAACGTATAATTATGCACGCTGACCCCCCGAAATTTTAAGACCCCTCGCGCCAAGAGACGTCAGCAGGTAAAATGCACTATAACTCCGGTATACTCCGGTATAAAAATCGCTATCATCCCATATGCCGCGTGGTATTACGGTCATTTCACGTCATCGGAGTCGTATGTAGCCCCACGTAGCCTTCATATGTACGGATTTGTCCGGCAATTAACGCTGAAATACCGCGTCACGCATGCATTTACGGACTCTCATACGCTCAGACACGATTATTTAACGTTTGGCTACATACGTACCCCTCGTATTGTTCAAAACGTAACCTTACGTTACTTTAGTTTCATCACGTGAAACCGCGTAAAACTGCGTAAGAATGCGTATACGTACGATAATACGTGATTACGTAAAATTCCCCCGTAAGGTTACATTAACGCAAAAAAGGACCGCTCCTCCACGTAGGAAGAACGGTCCTTTTCGTTATTCTGCGCGAAGTTGAAGCGCTGCAATACGAGCTCTAAGCGTCTCAACGTCCACGGCTTCTTTAACTTTCGCTTCAATCCGGACTTGATCGACGAGAATATCGTTCGCCTGCAGTATTAACTTCGCTGCGGCCGCTGATTTATGCGTAATTGCACTGTCTGCCATCGCGTTAAGTATATCCGGTAGACGATCGCCGGTATGACGAACCATTTCGCGCTTCAATTCCTGTTGAAACTCGTCATCGCGGCGCCATTGCCACAACGTTTTACGCGTCACACCGCACAATTCCGCGATTTCGTCCTGCGTCTTGCCTCCGTTCTTTACTTGCGCGAGCCATTCGATTGCGACCCATTGCCCTGCGTTTAGCATATAATCACGTTCCTTTCTATTTTTGCACGTACTCACACGTTAAATCCGATCTATTACGAAATACCTCTGCCCCTCGCTTGCTTGTACGACGATAACGCGGTCATCAACGCGCAATCCGCTCTCGATCGTAACCTCTTCGCTGATACCATCCGCGCGCTTCAACGTCACGGTATAGTTCGTCAATCGCTCCGCAACTACGAAATCATTCGCATCGATATCGATCTTCATGCCATCAATGCGGATAAGTAGCGGCGAAACAGAGATAACCGTAGCAAATTCGTATTTATCAAATGGGTTCGCGCCGATCCTTCTTATTAAGCCGTGGAGTTTGGACGCGGCTCCGCCTTCATCAATCATTTTAAAAAACCTCCCGTTACATTATCGCAGCTTCAACGCGATCTCACGCCCCCCCCCCATTGCTTGATCTGCGCTATTAATCATGCGATATAACTGCGTTGCGAT
Organism: Paenibacillus sp. 01T47; assembly: GCF_056398245.1. NCBI lineage: Bacteria > Bacillati > Bacillota > Bacilli > Caryophanales > Paenibacillaceae > Paenibacillus > Paenibacillus sp. 01T47. The sequence continues at coordinate 41,724 of NZ_JBFTPA010000007.1, read as the reverse complement.
TTCGTTTACGTCCGATTCCTTGCGTACGTTTAAACCGCCGTTAACGATGATATTCACGCCTCCGCCTGATCCCTCGCCGTTTCTATACTCGCGAGCTTGTCCGCGGTTTAATACGGCTTCGTCCTTGTGGAGTATGGACGGAAATCCGTTATAGGGGACCCGTGATAGACCGCCGGATTCCTTATGTTTCGCGAATAATCCCTGCAGACCCGTTTTTCCATCCGGAAACTGCGCATTATCGCCGCTGACAAACGGAATAGAAGGAATCGAATTCCAAGCCTTCTGCATATATCCGTTTAGTTCCTGCCCGATTGAACGAGTAGCTCCTTCGGTTGCGGTAACGGCAGCAGCTCCGAGTTTTACGGGAATCGGTCCTGGCGTAGCTGCGCCTACTATCATACCGCTAAGGAATGGGTGATCCTTTAACATGCTATTAAGACCCGACAAGATTCCGGTACCTACCGATTGACCGAGTTTAAGTCCTATCTCCGCAATAGTTCCTACGGAATTTCCTAACGAAGCTAACAACGTCGCCGTAATGTTCTCGGATACCGCCGTAAACGTCGCCTGACCGGAGCTCGCCCACCACGTATCAAATACGCTTTTGACATCCGCAGCTACGACCTTAACTTTATCCGCGAAGTTTAACGCCATGAAATCGTCATTTTCGAAGTAGTTCGTATTAATGAATGTACGTAGCTTCTCCATCGCGCTCGACATGGCTGCGGTAATCTGCGGAGTGTACTTTTCGACCGCATCAGCCGCCATCGTCGCGAAGTCTTTAATAATCGGCATCGTCGGTAACAGTGCCGCAATCTGCAACGTCTCAATAGCGCCCTTAAACTGTTCGACCGCACCGGCTGCGTTATCCATTTTCTTCTTCGCAACGTCGAGCGCGGTTACTTGCGACATTTCCTTCCGGAATTTCTTAACTCCGTCAGCGCCTTCGTTGTACAGGATATTACCGGCACGCACCGCATCTGAGCCGAAGATCATTTCTAACGTTAGCGACCGTTGTTGATTCGTAAGTTTCTTCAACGATTTCTGCAACGTTCCGGATATGTCGTCGAGCGATTTAATATTACCGTCCGCATCGTAGAACGCATTAGCGCCCTTAGCCGTCATCAATCCGAGTTTCTTAAATAGCGCGATCTGATCCTTCGTCGTCGGCTGTAAATTCGATAGCATCGTTTTCAGCGACGTACCAGCATCGGAGCCTTTGATACCGTTGTTTGCGAATAGACCGAGCGCCACGTTCGTATCTTCAAACGTAAATCCTACGCCTGCTGCAACCGCTGATACTGCCGCCAATGAGTATCGCAACTCGTCGACGCCCGTAGCGGATGCGTTCGCTGTACCCGCGAGTATGTCCGCAGCTTTAGCGGCGTTTAATCCGTCTTTCTTATACGAGTTAAGCGCGGTCGACATGATCTCGGCAGCATCCGCAAGTCCGAGTCCGCCTGCCGTCGCCAAGTTGAGCGCCGCTTCTAGTCCGCCCGCTTGTACGGTCGCTGGCGTTAAGCCCGCCTTTAACAACTCTTCGATACCTTGCGCTGCTTCTAACGCGTTATATTTCGTAGCCGCGCCCATCTTAAGCGCAAGCGCCTGCATCTTCGCCATCTCATCGTTACTTGCGCCGGTCAGCGCTTGGATTGACGAGAATTGCGATTCGAAGTTCATCGCTTTTTTAATCGAGTCCGACGCGACGGCCACTGCCGATACTCCGGCCGTTAACGCTCCGAGTCCTGCGGAAATCCCCGTCAACTTCGCACCGAAACCGACTATATTTGACGTTGCTCTACGTAGCGGACGTGACATATCGTCTACTAACCGCAAACGTGCCATTAAATCAAATGCCATTACACTCCAACTCCTTTCATTCGGTCTTTGTACGCATGATCAAAATACTCTGCACTCGATTTCGTTGCTCGCGTATAGAATTGCTCTGCCGTTTGCCACGCTTTTGCATCGCTACCAGCTGCGCCTTTGATCGACGCCGCGATACCGTGACGAAACGATTGGAAGCCGCTAATAAGCTTCGCTAGTGCTGCGCGCTGTGCCATTCGTGAGAACCGGATCGCCTTAAGGTCCGCGATCGCCTGCGCGAATTTATCGTCAGCGATGCGCATATCTTGCGTGAACCTTTCTAGCGTAATCTCGCCGGTGCCCAACGCTTTGACGCGGATCTCTTGATAAGTCCCGCTGTACGGTAAAATGCTGGCGCAAATGACGCTCACTTTCACGTATTGCTCTGTCATCCGATCACCTCCGTTATTTTTCTTCGTTATCCCAATAATCGACGGTCGCCTTATAAGACTTGTCGAAGTATTTATCGCTTACTTCCCAACGCTGCTCGCCGCTCTCCGCAGTCTTAATGACCGCAGTTAAACCGTGCCGGAACTCGCCTAGCCCTTCGATTAATTTAGCGAGCTCGTTGCGTTGGGATTCTTTCGGAAAGCGTATAAGGCGTAGCTCCGCGATTCCATCCGAAAAAACATCATCCGCAATGAGCATCGCGTCAACAAACTGACGGACCGTAATTTGCTTGAAATGCAGCGCCCATGCGTTTTTCGAAAAATATCCGCCACTATGGTCCGAGACTGGCCCGAGAATTTCGCTGACCTTTTCGTAAAGTTGCTTCGTGTCCATCCGTCACCTCCTCCGTTTAAATTAAAAAGACCGACGCAGTTACGCGCCAGTCCGTTGATCCTCGATTTTTGTTTTCAGTGCTACATAAGCTACTCGGTCGGTAATAAGCCCTGTCTTTTTCGCCTGTACTCGCGCTGCCTCTACTTCTTCCACGGTTACCGATTCTGCCGGCGCTGGCGGCTCCGCGGGCTTGTCCGGACCATCGCGATGAATACGTTTGGCTTCCGCAAACAGGGCGCGATGTTCAAGACGTCCGGTCGTTGCGGCTGCCTTTGCCATTTGCTCGACGTCCGCTTCGCTAATTTCGGAGCCGTCCGCTAGTTTACGCTGAATGCCGCTAAGCGTGGAAACAATGTCGCGCTGATCCATTACTTTGCACCTCCGGTTTTAATACGCTTAATGCCGTCCGGTAATTTACGGTACTCCTCGATATTAATAAGGTCTTCGCGTAGAATGTTCGGAAGTTGCACCCCGCTGTCGATCATGTGTACAGAGCGGTGATCGCCTGGGCGGGTCTTATCGTCCTCATATCCAAGGTCAGCTATGAGTTTATACATTGGAGAGTAGTCCGCCATCAGCTCATAATAGTCGAGAACTGCGTTATAGTAGGCCGTTTTTGCCTCTGCCATACGGTCGAGAATCGGCTGCAACTCCGTCTCCTGTATCACGCGTATATGCGGACCGTTCCAGTCGAGCACAAGGTCGCGTACGCTAATACGGTCGACCGCGCCTGCCTGACGTCCGTAATCGCTCGCCTGCCGCCATTCCTCTTGCGCGGTTACATGATTACGCTCGGCTTCCGCTAGTTTATCGCGATTAGCTGCCTTCTCCGCGCTCAGATCGACGCCTTCCGCAAACTCACGTTTAAGCAACGCGGACTGTGCGAATTTAGCTTCTGCAACAAGTTCGTACGCGTCAACCACTTTAAGCCGGTAACCCTCGATCACCTTATGGAATCGCGCATCCTGCTCTGTGTATTTCTCGTATAAGTCCCATTTTCTCATCGTTTATTGCCCCCGTTTGATTAGTTTTATAATTACATTTAGGATTCGTCGCCAGAAAGTCGGACGTGTTATTTCCGGTTCCGCAGCCGTCACTTCCGGAAACCATAGATCGCTAAGGCTCGGATACTCGTCCGAATCCTTTTCAAACACGCGGTACAACGATCCTAGCTCCGAAGCCGGTGTAAATGAAACGTTAATTCCCACTAACGGGAGAAACGTCTTAAACACGTCGTCACAGTCCGTTAGCATGTCGACCGTATCGATTTTGTGTGTGGCCAGCAGATCAATAACGGCGTATTTGACGATATGATCGTCCATAGCTGGAAGGATCAACTGGTCTATGCGTTGGCCGCGGTTATCGTATAGGTGCGCGACCATAAAACGAATTCCGTTCGTGTCCGTCAGCACTAATTCAATAAGCGGCCTCATTAAGTACGCTCCTTTACGAGCTGTACGTCGACCGCGCACAACCTACCGTGCCTGTCCGTACCTTCTTCGTACGCCAGTGTCACACCTTCGCGGACGAACGACGCGTTACCGTCTACGACCGCGCTGATATGAAAGAATACGCCTTGCTCGCCGATCTTTCCGAATTTCTTTTCAGCGTTATAGTAACGGACTTTATCTACGTGCTTTGATGAGCTTACCGGTTGATAGTCCGGACCTTGACGTGTGACCTCCGGCTTGCGCTCACTGAATCCGAGAGACGGGCCGATCCTCGCGTATACTTCGGTCATTTCTTCCAGCGGTTGTCCATTCCATACGTTCATCATTCATTGTCCCCTCCGTTTGGTTACTTACGTTTTCGTCGCGGTTGCTTTACGACACTCAGCGCTCGCATTTTTATTTGATGTTCCGTAACGCTGTCCCCGTAAATTAATTCCGTAATGAAGTCGGACTCCGTATCGCAAATCACTACACGGCGTTTGTACGCACTGACCGTTTCAATCGACGATATGAATAACAGCGCAGTCACCTCCGGTTTTTAATGACGCAGAGTTCGAAGTATCGGCACGTCTCTCCGCTATCGTCACGCCAGTATCGGCAACGCGGGTCCGTCTCCGTATTAAGCAGTTGCATGAGCGTACACGTTCGATCCGGATGAATATATCCGCAATATCGCGTCGCTTGATCGGCCCTATCGTTGATGTCGTTCACCTCCGTACGTTTTACCGTGTTTTCGCCGTGTTTAAGACGCACAAATAAGCGCCGAGTAGGATAACACCCTCCGCGCCTGCAACGTCTAAAATGACGCTTAATCTACGCCATGTTGAACGAACGTTTTTTCGTTGATCGAATACTCATTCGGCCAGTTGCCGGCGCTGATTGCCGCGCTAATGAAGAAGTAGACGGCGCCGCGAATCTCCGGCTTAGTCACGCCCCAGTTCGTCGTCGGCGAATACTCACGGCAGCATAGCGTCGATAGCCGTTCGATCATCGCCCAAAAGTTCGCCGGCTCCATGCGCGCTAAATGTTCCGGTGCGTTGGACTCCTTTTCAACAAACCCGTTTATGCGCGATAACTGGACGCCGCGTTCATGGCTGTCGATTACGTATACGGCGAGTTTAAGCGGCCTTTTATCCTCGCGGTACGTTATTAAAGTGATTCCATTGTCTTGTGCTACGGTTATCATTCCGTATCATCCTCGTCGCGTCCGCTGCGGTTTGCGTACGTCTTCGTATTGGAGCCCGCGTGAAGCCCGACCGTTTAACGTCAGCTCGTAAGACTCATCATGCTATCGCGCTAGATCCGCCGAGTATCGGGCGCGTTCAATCGCTTCAATAATCTCGTCACCTATACCGACCAATTGCGCAATCTTGATCTGTAGCTTCAGACTGACTACACGCAATCCGGCCTCAACGCTCGCGATTAACGACCGGCTGACCCCTAACTGTGCGGCGAATTGTTCTTGCGTGAAGCCAAGTTTAATACGTATCGCCCTTACCGCTGTCGAATCCATACACTTCTGCCCCTTTCTGTATTAGAATGTCACCTATAATAATCCCGCTTGGACTGTCGTTAACAGTCCTTCCTACTTATACTTTTTTGTCGCCACTTAAAGTTAATCATCGTTCGGGCTACCGTTGCCCTTCTTTCGATTTCCTGGTCCGTGGATTTGTTGTTGCGCGCTAATGATGTCTAGTTTTTCGAAATCCGTAGGGACCTCGTACTTCCACGACAGTTTTAACATCTCGTATTCATCGAGCCAGAACGGATATTCCAGCCACCACACGTAGTTTAAGTCGCGCTTTGTTTTCTTTTTTACCTTTCCGCTCAGTAAAGCTTTTTCTGCCCGCTGCCGTGCTCGTTGCTCCGTCTTAAGCGAGGTTTTGCATTCATCGCAGCACGTCCGAGACGTATTACGCAGGCTTCCGTCACGCCATAGACACCCGCAATAGTCACAGTGTTTAACGCGCCTATCCTCCGGTGTGTGCGTTTGAATAACTACCGCAGCCTTCTCGCGTGTGAGGCCGACGGTTAGGTTGCGCGCATACTCAGTTGCTCCTGTGCCTGGATTAGCGTGTTTCATTGTTTAATCGCCCTCCACTTGTCTATTTGATTGTTATGTGCTATATTTGACAAATAAAGATAATGGGATAAAAATGTACGTTTTGCCCTATAAGAGGTATATTTATTCTTTTAGGATGTCTATGCCTCCGCTAATACCGCCTCACTCTGTCTCCGTGGTAATAACGCACGTATCTCCTTCTCCGTATAAAAGTACCTTATACTCTCACCTACATCGGTATCGCCCGTTATTGTAAATACTCGCGCGTCCTCGATTATGTCACTCTTAAGCGTCATCCGATAGAAATTCGGTTTCTTCTTAAACGTGCCTTGTTGCTTCTGATTCCGGCTTACGATTTCTACAACGCCTAACTTTTGAAGCTGATTAATTTGCCGCCGCGCCGTTTTTTCGTCTACGCCTACCGTTTCCTCCATCTGCTTATACGTCATGTAAAAAACGCCACTCTCGTTCGCCAGCCTTTTCGAATGTATCAGCATCGCAAACGTTAGCGCCTTTTGATTCTTCCGCGGACAGTTCCGTATAATAGCGTCGACCTCCGCAAACGTTACTGTCAAATCGCGTTGCTCGACGATGAGCGTCTTATCATGATCGTATACGTAATCGACACATTCTCGTAAATCACGTACACAAAGACTCCACTCCGTCGAATAAAACCGTTCGTCCTGCCATCCGAACCATTCCGTTATTGAATCTACCGCGTCGGCTCGCTCAACTCCGTTATGATTCATCAGTCGCGCAAGCAGCAAGAACGATTTATGACGCTGGCCTGGACCGGTCAATCCCGTATAGTAACGATCGGCTGCGTATGATAGCGTGTAGCTCTCCGACTGATCGTATATTACTAGCGGTTTATGGCGGCTGATCGCGTTCTCCATGTCGCCTGCAGCGCGATTGTCATATGCTTGATTTCCCGCAATAATGGCGAGGATAGCGGCGTGAGCCGTCTTCTTTAGCGCGAGAAAATATGCGGCCGACTCTTCTCGGTCCATAACACGCAGACCGTCTTCGACCGTACAGAATCCGCAATAGTTGCCGGACTTCTGATTGATGCCGAGCGGAAGCTTAACTCCTTGTGTCGCGGATGGCCGATACTCTATTTCTCCTCCGGTTGCCGCGGTCAAATCCGCTTTATGCACGATATACTCGAAAAACTGACGCGACGCATCGACCGATATCGCTTTATCGTAGAATAATTCAACGTGGTAACCCTTAGTACCACTAAATGATACCGCGTAATTATGTAGACCGTGAGCATCCAGCGTCTGCGCTATCTTATATGTCACCCATTGTGCCGTATCCGGATCGCGATAATCTATATCGAAGCAGATAAACTTCGTCAGATAGGCGCCGGCGAACGTGCCGACCGGCAGCTTTCCGTTAAGGTGGCTCTGTAGATGATGCTGACGTAGCGGCTTACGGCGATCATTTCGCGTTATATAGCTGCCGTCCTTCATTTGAATAAGGTAATGGTAATGCTGGATGAGGTACAAATCGAAAATCCTGTCTACTATCCGCAGCATTGTTTAATCGCGTCCTCTCCGCTATTTAATCGGCCCTAGTGCCGCGGACAGTTCCGGCGTCTGTTCGTACAGCCAAAACATGCGGCAAGTATTCGGATGGACAGCGACCGTAATATGACGGATACCTTTAGCGCGAAGCTTACGGCTCAACCCCGCGTCGTAGCAAAAGAAATACGTTTTCATAGTGCACAACTCTCCTATCGAAACTAGTAAAATTATGTTAATATAATAGTGTTCCATGGCGGAGACGCATCGCTTAATCCAAGCTGGATTGTTCGATTGTAAAGGAGGTGACCTGATGAAGGTTACCAAAACTACTTTCGAAATAAGCCCACGAGCCATTGCGATAATCCTCGGATTCGTCGCGTGGGTAATCAGCTCCCTTCACTAGGGGGCTTTTTGCGTTCAGCCCCGCCAGTTTTTGATGGAGCCGTTGCGCAGCCTATACTTATATAGTCGCTGGCCGATCACGTTTCGCACACATTGGCGCGAATTAATTTCGTCTTATACTGTTTATACGAACTGCAAATTCAATCTCGCACACTTTTACGTAAACTTTTTTCGCTGATACTGTATTATTCGGAGGCACTTTTGCTCTCGCACATTTTCCCGCTGTTACTTTATTGACGACGACCGATTGCATCTCGCACACTTTTGCGCTGATTAATTTTAACCTCCCTATAATAGAAAGTACCTAGTATCATGAAATTGGGACATCGTGACAAAAAATAATTTAAAACTTTTGAAACCATGCGCACATGTGTTCGTATTATTAGTCAAAAGGAAGCGCCCGACAACGTTTGACACCGCATCGAGCGCCCCACACTTCCGGTATATCGCGTGTGCCTATCCAGTGTTGCCGCACCGTCAGCGACCGAGCCGCCACGCAAGTACCGTACATATATGAACCGGCCGCCACAGCCGAGTACAACCGATGCCGCCGAGACGTTGCAGCGAATCGACGGCGGAGTAAAGCACGATTGCGTTTGCCGCCACAACCGTTTAAAGCCGTTCGCATGGCGCTCCATATCGTTTCCGCGAAATGGTACGAACGTAAAACAATGACGCTGAGCCAGGTCGGGTACGCTCCGCTGAAATGTTAGCGCAAGACAGCGGACAAACTAAAATAACGGAATAACGCATGTGGGAGCATAGGTTATCCGCGACGAATTACCTGCGTTAAATACAGGCTATTCGTTTCGACCGGTAACCAGCCGGCACTTATTCAAGCGGAACGTTAAATGCATCGTACTCTTCGACATAGTAGCATGTAAGCAGCTCGTAGGCGCTAGTCTCCGTCAGACGACGGTACAGGTCCGCAATGAACTCTGCGTCCTCTTCGGCCTCAATCGAGACGACGAACGCTTCTCGTAATTGTGTGTACTGATTATTCGCTGAGGTTACCGCGATAAGAAAGGCAAATCCTTCCGAAACGTACAGGGCGTGTGCGGAATCCGGCAGAAGGAATCCGTCATAGTCCGAAGCATTAATGCGAATCTTAATCGGAGTCAACATACGCCGGCCTCCGATCGGATACGCTTGTACAACGCAATCTTATACAGTAACAAACGTGATGGGCGCGTTGCGGGCGGCTTCCTAGCGGGACGGCCGCGGAGTATATCGAAGCGCGCTCCGTTGTAATCGTTGACTTTACGGAGATAAAACGCCATACGGTGGACAGTCGTTTTCATCGCGGAAACACCTCCAAGTAAATGCGTGTGCGTTCGATCTTGACGTACTCACCATAAACGTTCCTGTGACGCGTTCGGCCGTTTAACCATGGCTGAGGACCGTTATAAACCGGAAGAATCTTAAAGCGACGTTTCATCGAGACATCAATCCTCCTACGAATCCGGATAAAAGCTCGGCACACAGCGCGCCAATGACACGAGCAATTAGACGACCTTTAACAGAACGACGACGGATTTGTGGATTAGGCGCTGATTGTAACGCGAGAATCATGTACGGTCACCTCCTCGAGGGAAGGTATAACGCCAAGCATACGGAGTTGAACATGGTCGATAGTGGTGCTACCGAGAACAGTACGTGGATGGAGTTCGAGCAGGCTGCGAAGAAACGGGGCTTGTACGACTAGGCTGCGGCCGGAATCAAGTAACGTGATATGTGCGAGACGATCTGGTGTGATTACGAAGCGGATATCGGTTAATTTGGGCATTAATAAAACCTCCACTGTACGCTTATGCGTACGTCATTTGTTTTGATTATATTGTACGCTTATACGTACAGTCAATACTTTTTTTAATGGAGGCTAAACGAATGGGCAAAACAGTAACCGTAACCCTTGGTAATACGCTTAAAGAAAGGGGAATTTCGCTCTTTGAACTTTCAAATATGACAGATGTAAGGCGCGCTGCTATTTCAGAGTTAACTAACGGAAAACGAGAAAATATAAACTTTTCCCACATTGCTAAAATCGCGGAAGCACTTGAAATTACAGATATTCGTGAGATTCTTACGTTAGTAGACACGGAGGATTGACAGAAAATACTCGTTAACTCATAAGAAAAAACGGTCACCTTACGCCGCAATGACGTAGAGTGACCGTTTTTTATTCGTATTCGCCTTGAGTTACTACTAATATCGTCCCATAACCGCTAGGGCCGTCCTCGTGAATTTCTACGCGATGAAATCCTCCTACTCCCATAAACGTTGTGGACAACGGTTTAGCTTCGCTTATATCAATCCGCTCAATACCTACAAGTGTGAGCATCGCGGAACGATCGTACTTACTATACTCGCCTTTTATGAGATTAACGCGAATCCAGCGAGCTCCGTTGTCAGCGAATATTATTTCTACGCGACCAACTTCGGCGCCCTCTTCGTCATCCAACATCGCGGAGTAATAATTCTTCGTGACAGGTAATTCCGTCTTGTCCGGACCCATTGCGAAGTCAAAAGTTTCACTGAATAACGGTTCACCCAGAACAGTAGCAACTTCCTCTGGTGTTTTGTCTGCAACGTCGCTTACATTTACATACGAATCCATACCTGGTTCACCAAATACGTATGTCGTTTGCACTAACGCGCCCTCATAGTTATTTCCACAAGCAGTCAACAACGTAAGTACAAATAGCGCAAATATTATCTTTTTCATTGAAAAGTCCCCCTATTATGTTTACAACGCGCTATGTTTATTTTCGCAGATAATGGAAATAAGCACAATGAATAAGAGCATCGTGAAAGTCGGCGGACACGGCGGCTATAACGCAGAATGAACGTAAAATCGGCTTATACCGCGAGCTCTGCGCTACCGGACGATGGCAGGCGAAGAACGGTCCGTTCCCGCAGATTATGTACGTTACAGTGAGCAAGTACCGGCAGAAGCGGTTGACGGCGTTGTTGGACGGGATGGACGCGAAGGTGCTTACAATTGCGGATTTATGACGTTTGATGCCCGCTGATTATGGCGGGTTTTTCACTTCCCAATATGTGGTATAAAGCATTATACTATTCTATAGATAAAACATCTCTGAACGGCAAATTGACGGATAAAAACAATACATACGGGGGTTGAATAAATGGACAATATTCCTAAAGTAAAAGACGGTGATAAGACCGCACTCAGAAACAAGCGAAGCTATGAGGAAATTGCGGAAGCTAACGCGAAATCTACGATTAACTTCTTCAATATTGCGGGTACAATCGTAGTTATAGCTGGTCTAATCGTAGGTTTGTTATCGAGCTGGAATGCGTTAATTACGAATGTCTCTTTGGGAATTATCATCATCGGTATCGGCGAAATCTTACGTTACATGAACAAGTTTAATAACAATACCCGAGGAAATGAAAAATGAAATATAAAGGATTCCGCCAGATGACCGCACCAGTCCACTTCTATACGGCCGCGCTCGATCAATCCACGATCCTTGCGTTCCAGGATAACGAACTAATTGGTAGCGGGTGTATTGTCGAAATTACGGATGAAACGGTGAAAATACGCGAGGAACGATTTATGATCGCTAATTGTACGTTTGTATACGCTAAACATACTGGAGGTGTTTAAAATGTCAGGGTTTAACTGGATTACATTCGTAACAACAATATTCGGAGGTTTGATTCTATTCATTGTTAGTCAGTTGTGCCTTAAAGTTATAATCGAGCCTATAGTCGAGTTGAAAAAGATTATTGGCAAGGTAGCACGTACGCTACTACTCTACGCAAACCAATATCATAACCCTGTCGAACTAACAGAAGAAAATCTAAATAATGACCTGCTTGCTTCTGAAAGACAAAGAACAAGTTCAGAAATAAGATCAATGGCTGGTGAGTTGTTAGGCGCTGTTCAGGTTATACCTGGCTATCGAATGTTTTCCTTTCTAGGACTGGTTCCGAGCCTAAGTAAAATTAAAGATGCAAAAGCGAGTTTAGTTGGATTATCAAACTCTTTATGGAAAACCAAAAGCAACGATAACGTATACGAACATGTCCAAAAAACTGAAAAAGAACTCATAGAATCACTTAGAATAAAAGCCTTTCGTTGATTAATAGCATCTTCCCCACTCTAGATCACTGACTATTCGCATTGACCAACGAACGCTTGTTCGCATATAATAAGCGTGAGGTGAGTGGATTGGCTAACAAATTAACCGGCAACGGAATGTGGGAAGCATCGCGCATGATGTTACCAGAACATAAAGTACGCATAAACGAATATAACCGCGAGTTAAAAGCGAAAGAAAAACCAATACTTGACGCAGATGCCGTTGAGGATATCGAACGCGTGATATCGGCCTCGTTATCGGATCGGACTCTGCTTACATTGCGGATATACGACCGCTTCGAGGACTTAAACGTAATCGGCGTTGTTGACCGTATTGATACGCTCAAACAACGCGTAATGGTCGACGGTGAATGGTTCCCTATGGCGGACATACTAGGCGCTGTACCCATACGCGAAGAATAAATAATACGAATATATTACGTCCACCGACTAGATCGGCGGGCGTTTTTCGTTTGCGTTGAAATGCGTTGAGGCTTCGTTAGATATGCGTCGGAAATTCGTTTATCACTGTAAAGCGTTAAAGTTTATGCAAATATATACCGATATATTAATAATACATAATCTAAGGAGGCGTGTTCTTGTCAAATTACTTTTTAGCTGATGCTTTCACAATATTCTACAATGCAAAGATATCGGAAGGGGTTCGCACTAGAACAGCCCAAGTCTACATTATTAATTGGGGATATTTTATCGATTGGCTATCGGAAGACTGCTTAATTAGCACCATAACGGCGGCAAGGATTAGAGAATATGTTAACTTCATGTTGGACAAAACAAAGTTCAGCAATGCGACCGACGGTAGACGGAAGTCGGGTAACTTATCTAGGCAAACCATCATCTCTAGATTAAGCACTATACGTACGATTTTCAATTTTTTAGCTGATGAAAACTACTTAACTACAAATCCTGTTGCTAAACTTAAATTACCACGCTATGACCGCGAAGATAGAATCACGTTTACAGACGATGATGTACGAAAACTGCTTAGTGCACCAGACACAAACACACCCACGGGGCTCCGTGATCGTACGTTGATGCTACTACTAGCTGACGGCGGCTTCCGCATACAAGAGGCGATCCGCTTAACCTTAGATCTCCTTGATGTAAAAGCTCGTTGTATCCAATTACCTGGTTGGATGAATAAGAATCGTAAACCGCGCGTCATACCTTTATCACAAGGAACTATACGCGAGCTATTAGCGCTAATTAAAAGGAATAGGACATACTATGACTCAGACTTTATTTTTTTATCACAAAACGGAGAGCCCTTGAAAACTGATCGATTTCGCAAATTATTAAAAGAATATGCATTAAAGGTCGGTGTTGATCCTAAACTAGCGTATCCGCACCAGTTCCGGAGCTATTTTTGTACAACATACTTACTTAACGGTGGATCGTTGTTCACACTTCAGCGTATAGTGGCTCATGCCGACATAGAGACAACACGGGGCTATGTCAGGGTGAATGACGAACATGCACGTGAACAGCATACGTTATATTCTCCCTTAGTTCGATTAGGACTTTCCACATTGTAACTAAACGAAAAAAGGCACGGCCACCAACGGAACCATCTCCGCTAATAACCGCGCCTTTTTACATCCTCTGTCCACTAACTCTCCGTAGCTCATCCGCCAGCCGCTTATACTCCGCTCGACTAGCGTTATCATTCGCCGCCATGTATGACGCACTTGCCCGCAGTATATTCATGTAGCGTATCTATATGATACGTGATAATAAATTATTGCTATCAATACAGAGGTCAAGTAAAATAAAGATAGGAGAAAAAACTACAGACGCTGGAACGTCTGCAGCTTTTCCTTTGGGTAAGCATGATTTTTTCTTTTTAAGAGTAGCTGAACCTTCGCGGGATAACGGCTACTTTTTCTTTTGTTCAACATTCATTTTGATAAGTACAACTACAAAACCTAATACAGAAATCAATAATCCACCAAACCCACATAAAATATCTAATGATTCATAAACAGTAATAAACAATCATCCTCCGTATTGCTTACCCACTTATTATTATATCATAATTTTTGGTATGTACAGGTGAATTACCTTATCGTTTTAGAATGCGCCCAAGCGGGCTATAACGCTTATGTTGATCCGCGATCGACTCCGAACTAAGCTGCACGTACTTACGTGTTGTGGCGATTTCCGCGTGCCCCATAAGCTTCTGCAGATGGAATACGCTCATACCGTTCTCTGCTGCCATTGTCGCGAAATTGTGGCGCAGTACATGCGGTGAAACGTTCCGGCCAAGCTTCGCCCGTTCCGCGTAGTTATCAAACGATTTCTGTATCGTCTTCTCACTCAATTGCTCGCCATAGTTCGTTGTGAATACGTATGACGACTCAAAATGCTGCGCTGATTCCGTTATTAGCTGCTTTAGAAGGCGCATCGTCTCCGTAGACATTGGCAGAACGCGGCTCTTACGGTTCTTATTCTTCGATGCCGGCAACGTAATCTGTTTGCGCGCGAAGTCTATCTCGTGCTTTTCTAACGCACATATTTCGCCGAGTCGATATCCGCCGTCTAGGATCATTATCATGATTACGTAATCTCTCCATTGCGCCCATTGACGCTGATCGGGCGCCTTCATAAACCGCCGGAGCTCCTCCTCCGTTAACGGTTGGACTGTATCGACGTCCTGACGCATCAAAGACACATTTAACGCCGGATTACGCTCGATCACCTCTTCCGCATAGAGAACCATGAAGAAAGTCCTTAGAACACGTATACGAACGTTAACGGATGCCGGAGATAAACCGCGCCGATCCTTATTATAATCCGCTTTAAACGGATGGCCGCCGTAATACTCCTTCTCATCCGCGCACCACAACACATAATCGCGTAGAATAGCCGCTGTAACGTCCTGGACCGGTAAATCCGCGCTGTACCTCTCCGTTACCCAATCGATGAAGTAACGCATGTTCTGAACGTATCCGTCGAGCGTACGTTCCTTTAGGTTCTTTGCGCGCTTCACCTTCATAACGAACTCTACCGCTTCTTCTAACGTGAATGACGGCAACCCTACCTCCGCGATAGGTGTACGCCCATTTACCGTTTTACGTCCTGTACGCTTATCCATAACAAAAAATCCCCCTACGCATTATTAACGTAGGAGGATCGAATCAGTTAGGCGCTAATGAATCAGCTAGCGTTCTAACGTATGTATTTCGGGATGCTTACGTACCACATATCGTACTGAAATCGTAGTCACACCGCGTGTTTGCGAGTAATGGCGGAGAAGGTGGGATTCGAACCCACGCACGGTTTGACCCGCCTAGCTGATTTCGAGTCAGCCCCCTTGGGCCTCTTGGGTACCTCTCCGCATGTAAAAATTATTGTATCACAGTGCTTGTCAACGCGCAAGTATTTCCTTAAAACCCATCAGCCGTTCATACTTCTGCTTACGTTAAGCCTTCTTCAGAGGCTTTGGAGCGCAGCACCTTTTTCATGTTTTTTTCAAATTTAGCTCTAGGGATTAGAACGCTGTGCTTACAACCGACGCATTTAATGCGGATGTCCATCCCCATTCGAATGACTTCCATTTCATTAGAGCCGCATGGATGCTGTTTTTTCATTTGAACAACATCACCTAGCTCAAATTGCTTACGCTCCATCTTTTTCGCCTCCCTTTCCATTGCGATGATAAGTGACCATTCGAGGATACGGAATTTCAATACCACTCGCATCTAATGCCTTTTTCAGCTCCATATTTAACTTACGTGATACGATCGGATGCGTATTCGGTCGACACTCAGCAATCACTCGAAGCGTTACCCCTGTTGGAGCAATAGCCTGAATACCAAGCACTTCCGGTGCATTAATTAAATTTTCATCCTTCATCGTGATCATCGTATGTCGAATGACCTCTAGCGCACGATTGACTTCTTCCTCAAAAGCAATCGAAATATCAACAACCGCGATGCTATTATTAATCGAGAAGTTTGTAACCTCATTGATCATGCCATTGGGAACAATATGAACCTCCCCGGTCCAGCTCTGAATACGGGTTGTCCTAAGTCCAATGACTTCTACGGTCCCTTTGAATTGCCCTGTCTGAATCACATCACCTACAGCGAATTGATCTTCGAGTACAATAAAAAACCCCGTAATAATATCCTTCACCAGGCTTTGCGCACCAAACCCGACAGCAAGTCCAAGTACACCTGCTCCTGCGAGCAATGGCCCTAAATTAATTCCGAATTCAGACAATATGAGCATAATGGTTATAAAATAGACGACGTAAGAAGTTACATTTTTCATCAGCTTGCCTACGGTTGTCATTCGCCTTGTGTGATTGATCAACATCTTGTTCTCACGCTCTAAAATAATTCGATCAATGGTTTTATGGATTACCCATACAACTACACGGCCAATGAATAAGAACATGACGATTCGCAGCGCAGAACTACCAAATGCTTGCCATAATTCATTGTTTGTCAACCAATCAACAAATTCATCATATCGTTCTCTGATTGACATCACAATTCCTCCTCATTAACTTTGAATATATTTACATGTCGATTTGCTCATAACCGGCTTCAATCGGCTTAAATATACCTCTAACTTCCACGTTTTCCTGCACAATAACTTCCTTAACCGTTATCAAATCTTCCTCAGGAAAATGAATAGATAATGCGCAGCCGGCTGTAATTTCCTTCGGCGTGGGACATATGTCAATTTCAATATCTGCGTATTCGAGCAGCATTTCTGCACGCAATGCTTGCTGAGTTGAATCGAAGGCAATTAACACAAGCAAGACCTCCATTAAATTAGCATGACAAACTTTCTTGGCAAACAAAATATCAAAACTATCTGACGTATAAAATGGTTGTCCTATCCATATACTAGTAGCATATCGGTATAATCGGAGGGATTCTATGAAGCTTTCATTTATTAAAGAGACGCCTTTGAAGGTACCCTACACCACCGCAAACGTAATTGGCATGCTAGTAAATCGACTTACAGCCATGCTCGAAGAAATGGCTGCTGCACGCCCCATCGTAGTTGTCTGCGTAGGCACGGACCGTTCAACAGGAGACTCTTTAGGACCGCTGATTGGAACCTCACTATCGAAATACCGCAGCCCTCATTTTTCACTATTTGGCACGCTTGAAAATCCGGTTCATGCTATGAATTTAGATGATACCCTTATCGAGATCAATCGGCGGTTCCACAAACCATTTGTGATTGGCATTGATGCCTGCCTTGGTCAAGTATCCAGCGTAGGCAGCATTCAAGTTGGTGTAGGCCCTGTGCGTCCTGGTGCTGGCGTCAACAAGGACCTTCCTCCTGTTGGCGACATTCATATTACTGGTATCGTTAATGTAGGCGGATTTATGGAGTATTTTGTGCTGCAAAACACTCGTCTGCATCTCGTTATGAAAATGGCCGACATTATTTCGCTCAGTTTATTTACTGCTATTGCGAACAATGCGCATATCACGACCAGCGTTCTTGAACAAACCGCAGCTTCGGATAATATTTAATAACAAATAAATTTCCTATTTTGCTTCCAAAATAGCTTTATGCTCTTCAGGGGTTAAAGGGTATACTGATTGGCCTTTTTCAAGAGGTTTTGCATAGACATAAGTATTCTCCCTGCTATGAATACCTGAAAATACGGCTCCATCTTTCTCATCATTGATAATTGCGATTGAAAAGCTGAGATCACTGCCCTGTTCAGCAAAAGCATTATAACGAATGACGCCTACTTTTCCTTTTTGCTTTGTTACAGTAGATTGCATATCAATTAGCTGAGCCTTCAGCTCCGTATTCGCTTGCTGCTGCTCGGCAAGGCCTTGCTTCAATTCAACAATGACATCTTCCATATTCGTCACACCTGTATTCCCCATAACCGCTGTATATTGCTTTCTTAGCTTTTTCAGCCGCCCGCCTAAAACCGCTATCCAAATGAATAATACGATGGCAAATAACGCAATGCCCACCGTAACTGCATTCATCGGATTTGATGTCCAATCTTCCATCTTAGCTACTCCGCCCCCAGTTCAATGCTAAACGCCATATTGCTGTGCAATCTCTCTGATTGCACCTGTTAACGCATCAATTTCTTCATTCGTTGTAAATACACCGACACTTGCTCGTATAGCTCCTGTTTCCAATGTTCCTGCACAAGCATGTGCGAGTGGAGTGCAATGAAATCCAGCTCGCACAGCAATTCGGTAATGCTGATCCAATATGAATGATAATTCAGAAGGATCAACGCCCTCTAGGTTAAAAGCTACAATACCTGTTCTTTGTTCCCCAAGCTCTGGTCCCAGTATTTTGACTCCCTTTACTGGTTCAAGGCCTTGCATTAATCTCTGAGTAAGCATCCATTCCTTAGTATGGATATTGTGCACCGTCTCATTCAGAACATACTGTACACCGGTTTTGAGCCCTGCCAAGCCCGGTGTATTTTGTGTTCCCGCCTCATAACGATCTGGCCTCACTTGAGGCTGCTCTACTGCCTCAGATTGGCTTCCTGTCCCACCATGCAATAAAGGCACCAAGTCAAGCTCAGGATCGATGTACAGCCCTCCTGTGCCTTGTGGGCCGAGCAACCCTTTGTGTCCCGGGAAAGCCAGCATGTGAATGCCCATTGTTCTTACATCTATAGGTAAAATACCTGCACTTTGCGCGGCATCAACTAACAATTTTATTCCATGCTTCCTTGTTAGTTCAGCTATATCTGCAACAGGCATAATTGTTCCTAACAGGTTGGAACTATGATTAACAATAGCAAGTGTTGTGTTAGAACGAATAGCTGAGGCAACATCATCTATGTTAATCTTTCCACGTTCATCTGATTCTACATATGTCACTTCAATACCGATTGTCTGTTCCAGATAATATAATGGTCTTCTTACTGAATTATGTTCAACTGAGGTTGCGATAACATGATCACCAGGCTTCAACCAACCTTTTATCGCCATGTTTAATGACATCGTCGTATTAGAGGTGAATGCTATGTCATTCGGGTTTTTTATGTTAAATAGTTTAGCCAATTGTTTACGCGTTTCAAATAATATTCGACTTGCTCGCACAGCCATAGCATGACTGCCTCTTCCCGGATTAGCAGCGTCATTTAACATAGCATTAACAACTGCTTCTGTTACTGCAGGCGGCTTAGGCCAAGAGGTTGCCGCATGATCCAAATAAATGAGTGATTGGTTATGATTGCTCACGAATTTCACACCTTTCCTAGCTACCTGCTCACAACAATGGCATACCTTAGTTTAATCTTTCAAAAGCAAGATTACAACTAAGGTATGCCATTGTTTGGTATAGTCTATGCCATGTATTGAAGCAATTCTAGCAAACGTTCCAAATCCTGTTTACTATAGTATTGTAGCTCAATTTTGCCTTTATCTTTTTGCTGTTTAATTTTCACTGTCGTTTTAAATCGTTCACGAAGCGACTCCTCTAAATGGTCAATATACGGATCGCGTTTTTTCTGATTCGGCTTCGCTGTATCTTCCGGCTGCTTAGAATCAAGCTTCTGAATCGCCTCTTCAAGCTCGCGGACACTCCACTCTTGAGAAACGGTAAGATCTGCTAATTCCTTTTGCACCTTATCATCTTTAATGCCGACCAACGCTCTTGCGTGACCCATAGAAATTGTTCCACGTGAAACATTATCTTTTATTTCAGTTGGCAACGAAAGCAACCGAACGAAGTTGGCAATATGAGAACGGGACTTTCCGACCTTCATGGACAACTCTTCTTGCGTAAGCTTGAACTTATCGATAAGCGCCTGATAAGCAATTGCAACTTCAATTGCATTCAAATCCTCGCGCTGTAGGTTCTCAATTAAAGCAATCTCCATAACCTGTTGATCAGTAAACGATCTTACTACAGCAGGTATAGTCGCATTTCCACAATATTGTGAAGCACGGAAACGTCTTTCACCTGCTATGATTTCGTAACCTTTCAATACAGTACGAACAATAATAGGTTGAATGATGCCATGCTGCTTAATGGATTCTGCTAATTCTTTAATCGAATCCTCATCAAATGTTTTCCTAGGTTGATACGGATTAGGCCTTAGTTGGGATAAGGTAATTTCAATCACTTTATCATCGTCATTCACAGAAAGCGATGGGATAAGCGCATCCAGCCCTCTACCTAGCCGCTTGCTCATACATAATCACTTCCTTTGCGAGTTCAAGATAAACTTCTGCACCTTTAGAACGCGGGTCGTATGTGATAATAGCTTGTCCATGTGATGGCGCTTCACTTAAACGTACATTACGTGGAATAATCGTTTGATACACTTTTTGTTGGAAATACTTTTTCACTTCTTCAATAACTTGAATTCCCAAATTCGTTCTCGCATCAAGCATGGTCAGAAGAACACCCTCAATTTGAAGCGATGTATTTAAATGCTTTTGAACGAGTCGAACCGTATTAAGCAGTTGACTCAAACCTTCAAGAGCATAATATTCGCACTGAATAGGAATAAGAACAGAATCAGCTGCGGTTAACGAATTTATCGTTAATATCCCAAGTGACGGAGGACAATCAATAAGCACATAATCGAAATCATCCTTAACCATATGCAAAGACTTTTTCAAACGCAGCTCTCTTGATATCGTCGGCACTAATTCGATTTCGGCACCAGCCAATTGAATCGTTGCTGGAATGATTTTCAGACCTGGAACAGCCGTCTCAAACATTGCATCTTTTGGATGGACTTCATTAATAAGCACATCGTAAATACAATTGGTTACGTCCCCTTTGTTAATACCGAGACCACTTGTTGTATTCCCTTGTGGATCAATATCAACTAGCAGCACTTTTTTACCAAGTGATGCAAGACAGGCAGCTAAATTGACAGACGTTGTCGTTTTTCCGACACCGCCCTTCTGGTTGGCTATTGCAATTATCTTCGACAAAACCGGCTCACCTCTATGTGTACAACTTTTATGTGCTATTTTCTTAAGATCCATTAACGTAAAAATGCTAATAACATAAAACTAGTTAATTATCATGAATCATACATGTACAGCACATTTAATAAAAAACTAGCTACAAATGGCATCGCCGCCCTCAGTGAGGACGGCACAAATAAGCATTAAATTATACTATTTTAAGATATAACTCTATCTTTTAGGGATCTGGATCGTAATTTCATAATGATCTTCATGATCCTTTTCATTCGTCTTAATTTGCAATCCAGATCCAGAAACCATTTCAATGGATTGTCTGATTGTATTAAGGGCCAGACGTACGTCCTTAGTAAAAGAAATACGTTTCGCTTTCTTGAGTTTGGTTGACTCTTTTAGGAAAGCGATTCTAACCTCAGTCTGCTTAACATTCAAATCTTTAGTTATGATTTCATCTAATACTTTAAGCTGCAACTCTTCATTATCGAGCGACAACAAAGCCCTTGCATGTCGTTCCGTAATTTTCCGTTCCATTAAAGCCATCTTAATCGTATCATTCAACATTAACAATCTTAATTTATTGGCAATCGTCGATTGACTTTTCCCTAGACGCTGAGCCAAGCTTTCCTGTGTTAATTGATGAAGCTCGATTAATTTTTGATAAGCTATCGCTTCCTCAATTGCTGATAAACCTTCTCTTTGAAGATTCTCAATTAATGCAATGGAAGCTGTTTGTGAATCGTTGAATTCACGAACAATACCAGGGATCGTATCGTAACCTAGCTTAGTAACAGCACGCCAGCGACGTTCCCCTGCTATGATTTCATATCTTCCATTACGCATACGAACAACGATAGGCTGAATAACACCATGCGTTTTTATCGTTTGACATAATTCTTCAATTCGGTCATCATCAAAAATCGTCCGCGGCTGAAATGGGCTTGCGTCGATTTCTTGAATCGGTATTTGCCGAACTTCTTCTTGCGGTATGCGCTGCTCGGACAGGCCGAACAATCGAGAAAATTGTTCTTTCATATCGATAATTACCACCCGATCATGAGATAAACCTTGTTTTTAATCACTTCAAAAGAAATCATAACCCCCATCATAGTAATGGGAAGCATGCGTTTCACACAAAATGTCAGCATTAACACTAGTAAACTAGGAAAATGTCTCCATTCTATTAAAAAGCAATTACAAGGTTTTTGCAATAAATACGCTTCAGCAGTAAGATTGGTTCATTGCCAATTGGATTATTTCGGTTACTAGAACCTCTCTCAGGTAATAATCGTCAACTGCACGGCGAACATCCATAACAAAATTCATTCGGAAATGATAGGAGAGGCTTCAGTTAAAATATAATCAGGTATGGCTGTAAAGCTTGATACGATGCTTATATTTGCCCGTGATACGAACTTCAATGTGTCTTATGAAGACGTTTATTGGTTCGTCTATGTAACGGTATCGTCCAGTCTCTTCATCTACTATAATAATTCGACTATCACTGGACGATCTCCTGCTTGACATCATTTTAGAACAAATAATTGTTATAAGAAAATGGAAGTTCTTTTCCCCAAGTAACCATTTGCAAAATGTTTCACGTGGAACATTAGATGCCAGCTACATAAGTGGCTGTTTTAGTGGAGTGCCTGCTTTTCTAGGGTATTTACGCGGAGTAGCATCTAGCTTCTCTATTAAAACAATATGTCGCTCTGATTGCTCGTTTGGAAGTGATAACTGATGCTGTGATTTAATTTTTCCTTTGAGCTCTCTTAGGCTTAAAGCTGCCTCCCGAACTTCTTCATCCGATTGCGAGCCTTTCATAGCAGCAAACAATCCACCTTTTTTTACGAAGGGCAAACAAAATTCATTTAATACATTTAATCTCGCAACTGCCCTTGCCGTTACTAAATCATACTTGTCACGGTGGTCTGGCAATTGTGCAATATCTTCAGCCCGGCCATGCAAGCATAAAACCTGATCTAAACCAAGCTGCTCTTTCAGATGCGTTAGGAATTGTATTCTTTTATTCAAAGAATCAACAATCATGATTTGCAAATGAGGAAAACAAATTTTCAAAGGAATACTAGGAAAACCCGCTCCTGAGCCTATATCAGCAAGCTTACGAACACTGTCCATCTTCGTATAAAAAGAAAGCGATACGGAATCATAAAAATGTTTCTCGTATACAGCATCTCGTTCGGTAATGCCGGTCAAATTCATTTTCTCATTCCACTCAACGAGCAGGCGATAATAAGTTTCGAACTGTTCAAGCTGAAAGGGAGAAAGCGGAATGCCGCTCTCCTCCATTCGTTTTGTAAACCATTTTAAAGTTTCGTCCATATTATGATCCTCTCGCTGCAGTAACACGGTTGTAATGTTCCAAGTAAACAAGCAGTATAGAAATATCAGCTGGTGTAACACCGGCAATCCTTGACGCTTGACCAATAGATAGCGGTCTGATAACAGAAAGCTTTTGCTTCGCTTCAGATGCTAAGCTGCGAACATCACTATAATCAATGTCATCAGGAATACGTTTTTTCTCCATTTTGTTCAAACGTGCTACTTGCACAAGCTGCTTCTCAATATAACCTGCATATTTAATTTGAATTTCAACCTGTTCCTTCATTTCCTCTGTCATTTCTGGAACGGAAGGTACAACCGTTTCCAGCATCGCATAAGTAACTTCCGGTCGACGAAGCAACGATAACGCATCAGTGCCATGCTCCATTGGCGCTGTACCCGCTGCTATCAGCATTTCATTTGCTTGATCAGGTTTTACTTTAGTTCCGCGTAGACGTTCAATATCCATTTCAACCAATTCTTTTTTACGCAAAAATTTATTGTAACGTTCTTCCGAAATAAGACCGATTTCGTAGCCAGTTGGCGTTAGACGATAATCTGCATTGTCGTGGCGAAGCAGCAATCGATATTCCGCTCTTGAAGTGAGCAAACGATAAGGATCGTTCGTCCCCTTCGTAACAAGATCGTCGATCATTACACCGATATAGCCATCTGCACGACCGATAATAATCGGTTCTTTCCCTTGTACTTTGCGTGCAGCATTAATGCCAGCCATAACGCCTTGTCCCGCTGCTTCCTCATAACCAGAAGTTCCGTTTATTTGTCCAGCTGTGAATAAACCGTCAATCACCTTTGTCTCCAAAGATGGCCACAGCTGTGTAGGAACTACCGCATCATATTCGATCGCATATCCGTTACGCATCATCTCAACTTTTTCCAAACCTGGTATAGAACGTAAAATTCCAAGCTGTACATCTTCCGGCATACTTGTGGAGAGACCTTGTACATAATACTCAGAGGTATTTTTACCTTCTGGCTCTAAGAAGATTTGGTGTTTTGGCTTATCAGCAAAACGGACGATTTTATCTTCAATAGAAGGACAATATCTTGGGCCCGTTCCCTCAATTGCACCTGAGAACATTGGCGCACGATGAAGATTGTCATTGATAATTTTGTGCGTCGCTTCAGATGTATATGTTAACCAGCAAGGCAATTGCTCGTTTGTGGAAGATTCCGTCTCATGCGAGAAAAACTTCGGTTTGTCGTCGCCAGGTTGAATTTCTGTTTTCGAAAAATCAATCGTATCTTTGTGAACACGCGGAGGCGTACCTGTCTTGAAACGTACAAGCTCCAAACCATGCTCCTTCAAGCTTGCCGAAAGTCTGACTGACGGCTGTTGATTATTTGGTCCGCTCTCATACATCAGCTCGCCCATAATAATTTTGCCGCGCAAATAGGTGCCCGTTGTAACAACCGTTGTCTTTGCACGATACTCAGCGCCTGTTTTTGTAACGATTCCTAAGCATTTACCATCCTCAACAATAAGCTCTTCAGCCATACCTTGTCTCAGAGTCAAATGAGGTGTTTCTTCAATTGTCTTTTTCATTAAATGCTGATAATCAAACTTGTCAGCTTGCGCACGCAGTGCATGCACCGCTGGACCTTTACCTGTATTAAGCATCCGCATTTGAATGAACGTTTTATCGATATTACGTCCCATCTCACCGCCGAGCGCATCAATTTCACGCACCACATGGCCTTTTGCCGGTCCGCCGATAGATGGATTACATGGCATAAAAGCAACCATGTCTAGATTTATTGTAAGCAGCAGCGTTTCGCAGCCCATACGTGCAGCCGCAAGTGCAGCTTCACATCCTGCATGCCCCGCTCCAATGACGATCACATCATATTCACCAGCTATATATCTCATTGTCCTTTACCCTCCTAAAGGTTTTCATAGAAAACCACTTCGTAAGCATAACCGAAGGCTTTCATTGAAAACTTTCTTATGCCCCATCATTTCAGTGAAACCTATATGCTGAATAGAATAACGATTAGCTCGATATTCTATTTCCTTAATTAACACTTAGAGCTGCGCTAATCTTAAATCACAGAGACAGCTGGAAACTCTGCCTCATTAGCAAAATCACTTTTTAGCAGCGAACTAACTTTACTTCTTCATTAAAACCACATGTTGTAAGTTTAATTCATATCGGCTGCAAAAGCCTACTTCCATCTATTTCCCTAAGCAGAACTGCGAGAAAATTTGATCGATTAATGAATCTCCAGCCTCATCACCCAAAATTTCACCAAGCGACTCCCACGCGGATCTGGCATCGATCTGAATAAGGTCAATCGGTATTCCTGTATCAGATGCTTCTATTGCATCGACTAGCGATTGCCTTGCCCGCTTCAATAAAGCAATATGTCGAACATTGCTCACATATGTCAGATCACCTGATTCAAGCTGGCCTTCAAAAAACATCTCGCTAATCGTCTTCTCTAAACGGTCTAACCCATCTTCCTCAAGAACCGACATTTTAACGATGGAATCGACCGGAATCGACTCCTCCACCACCTCAATTTCTAATTGACGCGGCAAGTCAGTCTTATTTATGATCGCAATGACTGGGCGACCCTTCATTTGCAACAAAAGTTCCCGATCATCAGCTTGCAACGGCTCATTATAGTTCAGCACTAGCAAAATGAGATCCGCTTCTTCAAGCGCATTGCGAGAGCGCTCCACCCCAATTCGCTCAACAACATCCGTTGTTTCACGAATACCAGCCGTATCGAGCAGTCGAAGTGGAATTCCGTTTAGCGCTACAAATTGTTCAATGACATCACGAGTCGTACCTGGGATATCGGTAACGATAGCCTTATTCTCCTGCGTCAGTACATTCATAAGAGACGATTTACCGACATTGGGACGCCCAACGATTGCTGTTACAATACCTTCTCTTAGTATCTTGCCTTCGTTTGCGGTTTTTAACAGACGATCTATTTCATTAATAGCAGAATCGCATTGGTCACGAATAAACGAGCTCGTCATTTCCTCTACGTCATGCTCCGGATAATCGATGTTTACTTCTATATGGGCAAGCAGCTCAATGACCGTCTGCCGCAAAGCTTTAATCCGCTTCGACAGAACGCCCTCCGCTTGTTTGCGGGCAACGGAAAAAGCTCGATCAGATTTGGAACGAATCAAATCGATAACAGCCTCTGCCTGCATAAGATCGATTCGACCATTCAGGAAGGCACGCTTCGTAAACTCGCCTGGCTCCGCTGTGCGATAGCCGTCCAGCTGCAATACGACATCAAGCACCTTTTTAACAGCAATAACGCCGCCATGTGCGTTAATTTCGACAACATCCTCCGCGGTAAACGAACGGGGGCCTCTCATCAGCGTAACAAGTACTTCTTCAACCTCTTCTCCAGACCTCGGATCGAGAATATGACCATAATGCAGCGTATGTGTATCCGCATCATTTAGATTTATTTTCGAACGAAAAACACTCGCGATACCTGCAATTGCCTCAGGTCCGCTTACTCTTATTATTGCGATTCCGCCTTCTCCGACTGCTGTGGAAATGGCAGCTATCGTATCATGTACCATTGCTGTCAGCACCTCTCAAATGGAAAAACAGCAATGACCATTATGAGCCATTGCTGTGGATAGCGTATTGATTCGTATACATTTATAATGTACAGCTTATTGTCTTAATGCAATAACGACTCGCCGGTTCGGCTCATCGCCTTTACTAAACGTTTTCACCTTAGGGTGGTTCTGCAACTGCGAATGAATAACTTTGCGCTCATGCGGCGACATCGGCTCCAAGACAACTTCTTTCCTTGTGCGGATAACTCGTCCCGCCAAACGGTCGGATAAATCCGCTAACGTTTTGCGGCGGCGCTCCCGAAAATCTTCTGCATCAAGTACGATACGCAAATGACTGTCTGAATAACGATTAGCCACAATATTAACCAAGTACTGTAATGCATCCAACGTTTGTC
Organism: Paenibacillus sp. 01T47; assembly: GCF_056398245.1. Classification (NCBI taxonomy): domain Bacteria; kingdom Bacillati; phylum Bacillota; class Bacilli; order Caryophanales; family Paenibacillaceae; genus Paenibacillus; species Paenibacillus sp. 01T47. Next base: position 14,281 of record NZ_JBFTPA010000007.1, on the reverse strand, counting down.
CGCGACGTCCAATCAGCATGCCAAGATCTCCACTGCCTGTTACAGCAATATGTATACCGTCTCTTGTTTGCTTTCGATCGATGTTTACTTGCAATCCCATCGTGCCAGCCACTTCACGGAGGAAATTCTCCGCTTCAAGCATGGGATCGGGAATAAGCTCAAGCTCAACTTTCGCTTCCTTTGCGCCGAACAGTCCAAAGAAACCTTTGGTTGGCTGCTCAAGCACAACTTGTTTAACGCGGTCTTCAGTTACTTGCAATTGTAATAATCCGTTACGTACAGCATCTTCTACCGTTTTCCCCGATGCAATGATTTTCTTCATTTCGCAGGGGCCTCCTTACCTTTGTCAGATGAACGAACGTATAGGAAGTAGTTTTGAATGATTGTGTAAATGTTGCTGTAAACCCAGTACAAAGGAAGAGCCGCTGGGAAAGAAAGTGCCATTACAAAAATGAGCACAGGGAAAATCGCCAGCATCATGCCCATACCTGGCATTGTTTGTGTTTGCTGCTTCTGCATCATCTTTGACTGAATGAACGTTGTAGCGGCAGCGAGAATAGGAAGAATGTAATACGGATCTTTCTCTCCAAGCTGAAGCCACAGGAATGTATGCTCACGAATATCAGGGTTTTTGTAGATTGAATTGTACAAAGCGATAAAAATCGGCATTTGTACAATTAGAGGCAAACAGCCCGCCATCGGATTTACCTTATGCGTTTGGAAAAGCTTCATTGTCTCTTCTTGCTGCTTTTGCGGATTGTCTTTGTGCTTTTTCTTAATTTCAGCCATTTGCGGCTGTAGCGCCTGCATAGCTTTGGAGCTGCGGTACTGTTTTAGCGTTAACGGCAAAATCAATGTTCTTACAATGATCGTCAGGAGCAATATCGCAAGTCCGTAGGAGTCGCCAAACCAGCCTGCGAACGTATCAAGCGTTAAGGCAAAGTAATAAACGACGTTCTTCTCCCAGAAGTTCCCCTTCAATAGATCAGCAGTCTCGGTTGTCTCTGTTGATGGAGCGCCGCATCCTGCCAGCACACCCATAAGCAGAACAAGACCGAACACTAAAATCATTTTCTTGTTTTTTGTCCAAAACAACAACTTTAAAACTCCTCTCTGAAAGCCATTACATCAAGCGTCAGCGGCAATAGCCGTGCTCTTGCGGCGCAGCATATGTTTCGTGGAAAAATACAGGCATTGTATGACTAATACAATCTTATATTTTCAATCTAGACTATACCATAATTTATGGGACAAAGAAACAACGAGACTATCCATGCATCCGCTTTCTTGGCGCATGCTGTATCACGTTTTTTAGGCATGCGAAGCAAGCCGGCAAAATATCGTTAATCTGCCTGCTTCTCTTTTGAAATACTCGTGCTTTTCAGCAAACCGGCCTTCTTCAATACATGAAGAACGCTCTTCTCCATATCCTTCATCTTCATCAATGTAGCAGGCTTTCTTACTATTAGTATGAAGTCGGTTCTGGGAACGATTCGATTGGCTTGGTGACGAACAATTTCTTTAATCATTCTGCGCATGCGATTACGTACTACCGCATTGCCTATTTTTTTGCTTGCCGATACACCGAGGCGAAATGGTTCCGCCGATGGTTGTTTCGACCAATAGACGACGAATTGCCCATTCGCAAACGATTTGCCGCCTCGATAAATCCGGCTGAAGTCTTCACGATTGCGAAGACGCAATTTTCTATGCACGACTGTTGGCCACCGTTCTCTTGTTCATCTTCTAAGTATAGTCAGCAAGCGAGCAGCCTAAGCTGCTGCTCACTCACTCCTCATCCTCACAAGCAAAAAAAAAAGACCACCGGACGTGGTCTTCTGCTTATGCGCTCAGTACTTTTCTTCCTCTTTGACGACGCGCTGCCAAAACTTTACGTCCGTTCTTCGTGCTCATCCGTTTGCGGAATCCATGCACTTTCGCGCGTTTGCTTACATTAGGTCTAAATGTAGGTCTCATCGTTCTGCACCTCCTATACTGCGTGTTTCCAATCAAGCGTAAACGGCTCTCGCCGTCATAGTTTGACGGAGCAGCATCGTTTCGCGGTGTATATAAGCAGCATTATAAGCATGCACCTATAACGTCTTATATTTAAAAAAACGCTTTTTTTATTAAACCATGCCCAGCCCCAAAAGTCAATGATCAGCTCCAGCACCCTCTTGTTGATAAAAATAATTTCAAGTCAGCTGTGGATAAACGCATGAATTGACTTCATTTTTCAAAAACTAATAACATGTGCACAATCCACAGGCGGGTTAAACGAACTTTGTCGAAATCTTAACAAGATATAAACAATATGTAGTGGTGTAGATAACTTTTATGCACAAGCAGTTGAGAATGTGGATAAAATATGCGATTTCGTTGAAATATAAGGCATCTTTTGCTATGATAATTATGTTTTCACTGTGGATTAGATCAATATTGCCTCAGTTTTATCAACAGCCTGTGGATAACATTGTGAACAAACTCATCCCCTATTTATAACTCATTCACTTATTTCTCTTCATAATGTGGATGCTTTCGTTATAATACCCTTGTTTTCGACATTTTTTCTTGCAACTGCGCCACTTGTGGCGATTTGGATAAGGAGTGACAGTCTGTGGACAGCCATACCTATGATTTATGGCAGCAAGTGTTGTCGATCATACAGACGAAATTGAGCAAACCGAGCTTTGACACTTGGTTCAAAGCAACGAAAGCTAATTTTGTTGATGATTCCATGCTTGAAGTAACAGCGCCGACAACATTTGCGGCCGAATGGCTGGAGGGCCGTTATACGAAGCTAATAAGAACGACACTGTTTGAGTTTTTGGGCAGACAAGTCGATGTTCGCTTCTCTATTGAGGAACCGAAGGGTGCGGAGCCCGCATATATGTTCCCACCGAAAGCGGTGCATTCCCCTGTCATGAATGAGGAAGCGACACCTACTCATATGCTTAACCCGAAGTATACGTTTGATACATTCGTTATCGGTGCTAACAACCGTTTTGCGCATGCAGCATCGCTTGCCGTAGCGGAAGCGCCGGCCAAAGCTTACAATCCATTGTTTTTATACGGTGGAGTTGGGCTAGGCAAAACCCACTTAATGCATGCCATTGGCCACTACATCATGGATCACAACCCGAATACGAAAGTTCTTTACATCTCGTCTGAGAAATTCACCAACGAATTCATTAACGCTATCCGCGATAATCGTGGTGAAAGCTTCCGTACAAAGTATCGCAATATCGACGTTCTGCTCATTGACGATATTCAATTTCTAGCCGGAAAAGAACAGACGCAGGAAGAGTTTTTCCACACCTTTAATGCGCTGCATGAGGAGCGGAAACAAATTGTCATTTCAAGTGACCGGCCTCCAAAGGAAATTCCTACGCTGGAAGAAAGGCTTCGCTCTCGCTTTGAATGGGGACTTATTACCGACATTCAGCCGCCGGATCTGGAGACGCGGATTGCAATACTGCGCAAGAAAGCACGCGCTGAGAATCTAGATATTCCTAACGAAGCGATGATCTATATCGCTAATCAAATCGATACAAATATTCGTGAACTGGAGGGTGCCCTTATTCGGGTAGTCGCCTATTCATCCTTGATAAATGCAGACATTACGTCGCATTTGGCAGCAGAAGCGCTTAAGGATATCATTCCTTCCAGCAGACCTAGAATGATTACGATGCATGATATTCAGACGAAGGTTGGGGAGTTCTACGGGCTGCGGCTAGAGGAATTCAAAGCGCGGAAACGAACGAAGGCGGTAGCCTATCCTAGGCAAATCGCAATGTATCTATCCAGGGAGCTCACCGATTTCTCGCTTCCGAAGATTGGCGAAGCTTTTGGCGGGCGTGACCATACAACCGTTATCCACGCACATGAGAAAATTACACAGCAGCTTAAAATAGATCAGGACCTGTACAAAATCATTCAAAACCTGACCGAAAAGATCAAAAATCATATGTGAACAACTAAGCAAGCCTATGCACAAGCTATGCACATGTGGATAGGCTTGCTTTATCGGTCTTCCAAGGGGTTATCCACATATTCAGTGCCCCTACTACTACGACTACTAAAAATCTTTAAAAAAACATCATCAAATACGGCAAAACGGCTGATGCCAGCCTTTACAGGCAAATGCTCGCTTCGCAGTCAAGTATAAGGTTTGTATAACGTTTAAAATAAACACGAAATCATCAAAACATAACCCATTTACGCCGTTTTCAAAAAAATCGTTTGTGAGAGCTCATACTTGGATGAATTTATAAGAACGCTAGGAGTGAAATCATGAAATTAACAATCTCAAAAAATGAATTAAACGATGCGATCCAGCAAGTAGCAAAGGCTGCTTCCTCACGTCCTGCTATACCTATTCTCGGCGGTATCAAGATTGAGGTTACTCATCTTGGGGTAACACTTACAGCAAGCGATACCGATATCTCTATTCAAAGCTTCATCCCTGTGGAAAGAGATCAATTCGTTATTGCACATGTGGATAAACCGGGAAGCGTCGTTTTGCCCGCAAAGTTTTTCGTGGAGATTGTAAAAAAACTCCCATCCGAGCAAGTCGTTATCGATGTGAGCAATACTTACCAGACGATGATCCGTTCGGGCTCTACTGAAATACAAATGGTCGGACTTGATCCGGAAGAATTTCCAGTACTTCCTTCCATCGAACAAAACGATATATTGCAAATGCCTGGCGATCTATTAAAAGCAATGATTCGTCAAACTGTGCTTGCAGCCTCAGCAAGTGAACAAACGCCTATTTTGACAGGTGTACTTTGGAACTTGCTTGAAGGGGAATTGAAATTTGTAGCAACGGACCGCCACCGTCTAGCAAGCCGTACGGCACAAGTTGAAACAGAAGCACAGCTCAAATTCAGCAATGTCGTCATTTCAGCGAAAACACTAATTGAGCTATCCAAGCTCGTTCCAGAGCAAAATGCTCTTGTCGATATCGTTGTAACAGACAACCAAGTGTTGTTTAAACTCGGAAATGTATTATTTTATACACGTATCCTTGATGGAACTTATCCCGATACTTCTAAAATTATTCCGCAAACGTTCAAAACAGAACTTGTACTTGATACAAAAAATGTGATGGACGCGATTGATCGTGCCTACCTCATGTCTCGTGAGGAAAAAACGAATATCGTACGCCTTATGACGCTTGAAGATGGAACGATTGAAATTTCATCCAGCTCGACTGAGCTTGGACGAGTAACGGAGCAGCTTGAAGCAAAAGAATTTAATGGTGAGCCTCTTCGAATCGCATTTAACTCTAAATATATGCTAGACGTCCTTAAAGTCATTGATAGCGAGCAATTGTTTATTGGCTTTACAGGCGCAATGAGCCCTATTATTATTCGTCCTATGGATCATGCATATAGCATGTATGTCATCTTGCCTTATAGAACAACGGGCTAAATCTCAAATATAAGCAAGAAAGGGCTGACCTATTTTCATGAAAGAAATCGCCATCAAGACGGAATATATAACGCTTGGCCAATTTTTGAAGCTTTCTGATTGCATTCAAACCGGCGGTCATGCGAAGTTTTTCCTTCAAGAAAACACTGTCGTTATTAACGGAGAAGCGGATAACCGCAGAGGAAGAAAATTGTATGCTGGCGATAAAGTAGAAGTTGAAGGCTGCGGCGTCTTTACGGTAGGTAGAGAGTAACGCACCAACGGACCGGGAGGTCAAAACGTGTTTTTAACGAGCATACAGCTGCAAAATTATCGGAACTACAGCGAGATTGACTTGCAAACGCCGAATAAGGTCAATATATTTCTTGGGCAAAATGCTCAAGGCAAAACTAATTTGCTAGAGGCTATATTCGTACTTGCTTTAACGAAGTCTCATCGTACCTCTAAGGATAAGGAGCTTATTGGCTGGCAAGAAAGCTCCGCTCGCATTACTGGTGAGGTCGATAAGAAGTACGGAGCGATTAAGCTGGATCTCCTTTTCTCAGCGCAAGGAAAAAAAGCGAAAATAAACGGACTTGAGCAGCGTAAGCTCAGTGATTTCATCGGTTCGGTAAATGTCGTCATGTTTGCGCCAGAGGATCTTGAAATTGTAAAAGGAACGCCGGGAGTGCGAAGACGGTTTCTCGATATGGAAATCGGACAAGTACAGCCCGGCTATTTGTATACACTCCAGCAATATGGAAAAGTGCTGCAGCAGCGCAACAATTTTTTGAAAGCCTCCTATCCTGGGGGGGCAAATCAAACGATGCTTGAGGTGTGGAATCAGCAGCTCGCAGAGCATGGTGTTAAAATCATGAAAAAAAGGAAACACTTTATACATAAATTACAAACGTTTGCAGAACGAATACATGCAGGCATAACGAACGGGACTGAGCAGCTCACGATTGACTACCGTCCTTCTTTTGATACAGATGCCCAGCAAGATGAATCTGTTTTATTTGATCAATTTATGATAAAGTTAACACAGGTGAAAGAACAGGAGATTCGCAGAGGTGTTACGCTCGTGGGTCCGCATCGCGATGATTTGGCGTTTTTTATCAACGGCAAAGAAGCGCAAGTCTACGGCTCACAGGGGCAGCAGCGAACAACGGCCCTGTCTTTAAAATTGGCAGAAATAGAACTCATTAACGAGGAAATCGGTGAGTATCCGATTTTGCTGCTTGACGATGTGCTGTCAGAGCTTGATCAGAACCGTCAGACACAGCTTATTGAGACATTTCAGAGCAAAGTACAAACCTTTATTACAACGACCGGCCTTGAAAGCGTGAATGTGAGCAGGCTTCAGGATGCCGGCATCTATCATGTGCATGACGGCCGAGTGACACGTTAAATTGCGAATAGGAGAGGTGAGGAAGAGGACATGTACATCCATTTGGGCGGCGAGAAAATAATTCGGGCTGCGGAGCTCGTGGCCATCTTTGATATTTCTATCGAGCAATCCTCTAAACTATCCAAGCAATTCGTTGCGGGAGCACGCAAGCGTAAGGACGTTGAAACGATAGGCGAGGAAGAGCCAAAATCGATCGTTGTAACGAAGCAAAAAATATATTATTCGCCTATTTCATCCTCTACGCTTAAGAAAAGAGCCCATCAGTTTGTGGCTAACGGCTAGAGCGAAGGCGATCAGGAACAGCAGTTGAGAGGAGCAGTGAAGTTGCATGTCTTTGGAACAGCATACGTATGACGAGAGTCAGATACAGGTCTTGGAAGGTTTAGAGGCGGTACGCAAACGTCCGGGGATGTATATTGGCTCCACTAGTGGCAAAGGTCTTCACCATCTCGTATGGGAGGTTGTTGATAACAGTATTGACGAGGCTTTGGCCGGTTATTGCTCAAAAATCGAAATTATCGTGCATGAGAATAACAGCGTAACGGTTATCGATAATGGACGCGGTATCCCTGTAGGAGAGAATGCGAAACTGAAAAAATCGACGCTAGAAGTCGTTATGACTGTTTTGCATGCGGGAGGTAAGTTCGGCGGAGAGGGCTATAAAGTATCCGGCGGCTTGCACGGGGTCGGCGTATCTGTCGTAAACGCACTGTCCGAGCTTGTCATTGTTCAAGTAAAACGCGAAGGCAATATCTATCAGCAAGAGTACCGCAAGGGTGCTCCGCAGTATGATATTAAAATTGTCGGCGAGACAACGGAAACAGGTACTCAAGTAACATTTAAGCCTGATACAGAAATTTTTACGGAAACGACCGTATACGACTATGAGACGCTGCAATCGCGTATTCGCGAGCTTGCGTTTTTGAATAAAGGCATTGAAATTGTGCTTAGTGATGAGCGTACTGGCGTATCCAATACGTTTAAATATGAGGGCGGTATTATCGAGTTTGTAAAATACTTGAACCGCAATCGCGAACCTTTGCATGAGCTGCCAATTTATGTGGAAGGCTCGAAGGATCATATCCAAGTAGAAGTCGCTCTACAGTATAATGACAGCTACACCGAGAATATATACTCTTTCGCAAATAATATTAATACACATGAGGGCGGTACGCATGAGTCGGGCTTTAAGAGCGCACTTACGCGTATTATTAACGATTATGCCCGCAAATCAAATCTCATCAGGGATAATGATTCGAATTTCTCCGGAGATGATGTGCGTGAGGGCTTGACGGCTATTATTTCTGTCAAAATCCCGGAACCGCAATTTGAGGGACAAACAAAGACTAAGCTTGGCAACAGCGAAGTCCGCGGAATTGTAGAATCATTTTTTGCCGAGAAGCTGCAGGAATTTCTAGAAGAGAATCCTTCTGTTTCGCGTAAAATCGTAGAAAAAGGTCTATCTGCTGCTCGTGCTCGTGAAGCAGCGCGCAAAGCGCGTGAGCTGACTCGCCGTAAGAGCGCTCTGGAAGTTGGCTCTCTACCTGGTAAGCTTGCTGACTGCTCATCCAAGGATGCATCGATCAGCGAACTGTACATCGTAGAAGGTGACTCTGCCGGTGGATCTGCCAAGCAGGGCCGCGATCGTCATTTCCAAGCCATTTTGCCGCTTCGCGGTAAGATTTTGAACGTAGAAAAAGCGCGTCTCGATCGTATTCTTGGCAATGCTGAGATTCGGGCAATGATTACAGCGATGGGCACCGGTATAAGCGATGATTTCGATTTAACTAAAGCACGTTATCACAAAATCATCATTATGACCGATGCGGATGTCGATGGCGCTCATATTCGTACGCTCATCTTAACGTTCTTCTATCGCTATATGCGTGAAATTATAGACGCTGGCTATATTTATATTGCACAGCCTCCTCTATTCAAGATCGAGCGTAATAAGGTCATTCGCTACGCGCAAACCGAGAAGGAACGCGAGAAGATTTTGGCTGAATTTGGAGAAGGCGTAAAAGTAAACGTTCAGCGCTATAAAGGTCTTGGAGAGATGAACGCTACTCAGCTTTGGGAGACAACGATGGATCCTGAAAGCCGTACGATGCTCCAGGTAACGATTGAGGATGCAATTGAAGCGGATATCGTGTTCGACACGCTTATGGGCGATAACGTTGAACCGCGCCGCGAATTTATTCAAAAATACGCTAGATACGTAACGAATCTAGATGTTTAAAATAAAGGATCTCGTAAAGAAGCAGCCGCCCATTATGGACGACTGCTTCTTTTTTTAAATCGGCCATAGGCGACTGCATAACGATATACTTTATGAAAAACATTTTGGTCAGGCAGCTTTCGAAAGATAAATGGGTCGGGTAGTGTATTGACTTCCAAAATCCATGGATGCAGTTTTGCATCAATTGCGATGTCCACGCCTAGCTCTTTTATATTGGGGTAGGCACCTTGTAACTGGTGGGCAATCGTAATGCTGACTTTTCTTAATTTGTTTTTGAAGGCAGCAAGTTCTGAAGCATTAGCATGATCGCCCATGAGCCGCTCAAGAGCCATCGGAGTCCCGCCGCTGTGATAATTGGTTACTATTTTCGCAGGATGGGCGAGTCTACCGATAATGCCAGTGGCCTCCCATTCGTTATGAGGGTTTTTCTGAACCATAACGCGAATATCGAAGCGCCGCTTTTGATGTTTTAGCAAATGGATACCTTTTTGAACAAGATAGCTTCGCTTCTTCGTTTGTTGAGCTAGCTTATGGTATAACTGGTCGAGTGTTGAGAAAAACAAGATTTTTGTCCCTAGCTGATAGCGATATCCGAGAGCAGGTACAGTAGTTCTCTCCACGCGGATGACGCCATTGCCGAACGTACCGTTTATCGGCTTGACGTAGACCATACCATATTCACTAAGCATTGACTGAAGGCTGCCGCGTCCGAATAGTTTTGTTGGGGGCATATAAGAGCGCAAATAGTCAGATTTCAACATGACTTTTGTTTTGGCCCATTTGCTCGTAACGCGTTGTATACTCAACGATTTTTCTCCTTTCAAAATGCTGCTTTTACAGGTCATCGATTTGAAATGATGCAGGAGACAGACTTTCGATTGAGTGGTATAATGAAAGTTGGGTCTGTTTATTTTATGGCAGGATTTCATGTATGGAGAGCGGTAATTCACCTATTTTTAGCAAGTAAAGACGAAAGTTTCGCAGGAATTCCAAAAGCATGAGCGCAAAAGGTTTATATGCTCGCTTTTTGAGAAAGTAATATAAGAGTTATGTTGATTTAAGAGTAGCTATAGATGGCGTCAGGGAGGTAAATCATGGCGGAAGAACAACGTATGTCTGTAAGAGATCGAGATATTGGTACGGAGATGCGGGATTCCTTTATGGATTACGCAATGAGTATCATCGTAAGTCGCGCTCTTCCCGATGTTAGGGATGGACTTAAACCAGTGCATCGACGCATATTGTATGCGATGTCTGAGCTAGGCATGTCACCGGACAAGCCACATAAGAAGTCAGCGAGAATTGTAGGAGAAGTAATCGGTAAGTATCACCCGCATGGTGATTCCGCAGTTTATGAGTCGATGGTACGGATGGCACAAGATTTCTCCATGCGTTATATGCTCGTAGATGGACATGGTAACTTTGGTTCAGTTGATGGTGACTCTGCAGCTGCCATGCGTTATACGGAAGCTCGTCTTTCGAAGATGGCAATGGAGTTGCTGCGCGATATCAACAAGGAAACGATTGATTTCATTCCTAACTATGACGGTGAAGAGTCGGAACCAGTTGTATTGCCAGCACGTTATCCAAACCTTCTCGTAAACGGGGTTACTGGGATAGCGGTTGGTATGGCTACGAATATTCCACCTCATAACTTGAATGAGGTTATCGATGGAGTACAGGCGCTTATTGTTAATCCTGACATTACACCACTCGAACTCATCGAACACATAAAAGGTCCGGATTTTCCAACAGCCGGTTTTGTAATGGGCCGTATGGGGATTCGTCAAGCTTATTTGACAGGCCGCGGTTCGGTAACAATGCGAGCAAGGGCGACGATTGAAGAAAATAACGGCAAAGCGCGCATCATTGTGCATGAACTGCCTTATCAAGTCATTAAAGCTCGTTTAGTTGAGAAAATTGCCGAGCTCGTTCGCGAGAAGAAAATTGAAGGTATTACTGATTTGCGAGATGAATCGGATCGTAACGGCATGCGCGTAGTCATTGAGCTTCGTCGTGATGTTAACCCGAGCATCGTACTTAATAATTTGTACAAGCATACACAGCTGCAATCCAACTTTGGGATTAACATGCTGGCACTCGTAAATGGTGAGCCTAAGACGCTTAACATACGCGATATGCTTTATCATTATTTACAGCATCAGATCGAGGTTATTCGTCGTCGTACGGAGTTTGATCTCAAAAAGGCTGAAGCTCGCGCACATATCTTGGAGGGCTTGCGAATAGCGCTTGACCATTTGGATGAGGTCATTGCACTCATTCGCGCTTCCCAAACAGCTGATCAAGCTCGTGAAGGCTTAATTACAAGATTCTCGCTCAGCCATGAGCAGGCGCAAGCGATTTTGGATATGCGTTTGCAGCGCCTGACTGGTCTGGAAAGAGATAAAATAGAAGCAGAGTATGCAGAACTTATGCGTAAAATTGCTGAATATAAAGCGATTCTAGCTGATGAGCAGCTTGTGCTCGATATTATTAGCACAGAGCTTGCTGAATTGAAGGATCGTTTCGGTGATGAGCGTCGTACGGAGATAATGGCAAGTGATGAGGAAATTCTCGATGAGGATCTTATTCCTCGTGAGGATGTTATCATCTCCATTACTCACACGGGCTATATCAAGCGTTTGCCGGTTGGCACTTACCGCAGCCAGAAGCGCGGCGGCAAAGGCGTTGTCGGCATGGGTACTAAGGATGATGACTTTGTTGAGCATCTATTTGTATCCAATACGCATCACTACCTGCTGTTCTTTACGAACAAAGGTAAGGTGTATAAGCTGAAAGCCTATGAGATTCCTGATCTTAACCGTACTGCACGCGGTACGCCTATTATCAACCTCATTCAAATTGAACAGGGTGAGACAATCAATGCGGTCATACCTGTACAAGAATTTGATTCGGAACATTACTTGTTCTTTGCTACAAGGCAAGGGGTTGTGAAGAAGACTCCGCTTGATGACTACGTCAACATTCGGAAAGTCGGATTGATCGCAATCTCACTTCGTGAGGACGATGATCTAATTGGCGTTAAGCTGACTGACGGTAACCAGGAAATTATTATGGGAACTGCGCAGGGCATGTCCATACGTTACTCTGAGCAGGATGTCCGTTCTATGGGACGTTCCGCTACAGGCGTGAAAGGTATCCAGCTTGATGATGAAGATACCGTTATTGATATGGATGTTATTGTACCGGATAACGATATCCTGATCGTTACCTCCAAAGGTTACGGCAAGAGGACACCAGTGGCCGATTATCGTATTCAGAACCGTGGCGGTAAAGGGATTAAGACGCTTAACGTAACCGATAAGAATGGACCGATCGTCTCACTCAAAGTGGTTGAGAATGATGAGGATCTTATGATTATGACTTCATCTGGCACGATGATTCGTACCAGCATGGAAGGCATATCTACGATGGGACGGAATACGCAAGGCGTAAGGCTGATTAATACACGCGAAGATGATACGGTAGCGACTGTTACACGTGTTGCTCGCAGTGAAGAGAATGAAGCTATAGATGAAAATGAAGAGCAAGATGGCGGCGAAACGACGCAAGAATAAATGAAAGCAGACGCAGCTGACTCCGTCGCATGACGGGTCAGCCTAGGTTTGCTTTATTTATGGGAGTACATAATTACTATTCAGGCACAAGGGGAGAGGACTCTCGTGGCAGCAGTAACATTATTACATCTCAAATTAGGCGACAAAATCATTGAAGATGTCCTCACCCCACTTGGCAGTGTTTTATTTCAAAAGGGAAAGATCGTTACCCCAAAAGAAATAGAAATATTGCAAGCATTTCTCGTCACAAGTGTCGAGATTGAATCGAATATTGATTTGAGCAAGACAAAAGAGGATACCGATGAGGATGCAAGCCAAGAACCGAGTTCAGCATTAGTCGCATCTCCCCTTCATGAAGAGTACGACAAAATGATTATTGTTTTACGCCAAGTATTTAACACTGTTGCAGCGGGTCAAGCCATGCCGATCATGGATGTACGCAAGCAACTTGAGAAAATGCTGGAGCACATAAAGAGCTACAACTTGCTGACCTTTGTACCGCGTCAATTTTTGGAGAAAGACTATTTGCTTCATAACAGCATTACGTCTGCATTAACCTCCTATCAAATTGCACAGTGGACTGGCTTTCCTCAAAAGGATTGGATGCAAATTGCATTTGCCGGTTTATTGCATGATATCGGCAACGTCCGAATTGACAAAGCAATCTTGACGAAGCCTAATACATTATCAACAGAAGAAAAAGAAGAAATGATGCGTCATACGGTTCTTGGGTACCAATTGCTCAAGAATGTATCTGCTCTTAATGAGGGTGTAAAGATGGCGGCGCTTCAGCATCATGAGAAGGTTGACGGAACAGGTTATCCGCTCGGCATTGATGCGACGAAGATAAACCCGTACGCCAAGATCGTAGCGATTGCTGATATATTTCATGCAATGACTTTGAACAAGGCATATAGGAAAGCTGCATCTCCGTATCTCGTATTGGAACAAATCCAAAGCGATTCCTTCGGGAAGCTGGATCCTACTTATGTCCGTACATTTGTAGAGAAGGCTACTCAGTTCCATAATGGGACGGTCGTTAAGCTTAGCGATGAACGTATTGGAGAGATTGTATTCTCGGATCGTAATTATCCGACTAGGCCTTGGGTATCCATTGAAGGTGTCATTGTAAACTTAATCGTAGACAGGCATCTTCATATTAAAGAAGTGCTCAGATAAGCGAATTCGTCAAAACTTTAAGTAAGTACAGTGTAACGATAAGGAGACTAAACGAAGTCTTCTCACCGTAACATTGTACTTACTTTTTTTATTGTATTAGAAGAATAATTAATGAAAGTTAGGAAATTATATAATATGTTGTAGCAAGTTATATTGTTTAAACAAGCCATTATGGCAAGCTGCAAAGGTGAAAAGAAGGTATGAAATGCTAATGCAAAAAGTTTTTCGCAAATAATGAAAAAAACACTTGCAATGCCATAGGCGCCTATGATATATTATCTAGGTCGCCAACGAGATACACGGTCGACAAGAGAGAAAAGATTGCTCTTTGAAAACTGAACAACGAGTAATAACTGCCTCGCAAATCCTTCGGGATAAGCGAAAAAAGCGATAAAAAAGTAATGAGCATTTCAAACACCAATTTGGAGAGTTTGATCCTGGCTCAGGACGAACGCTGGG